>NZ_CP024845.1:0-666404 GCF_002788215.1 Halohasta litchfieldiae
TTCCCATACCCTTATCATGATGGGACTAATACCATAGGGTGTTGATGAGTCATTCGGTCATCGAAGATGTTGAGGATCGTATTGAAAACCGTATCATCCGACGGAAGATCATCAAGACCAATGACTCACAGTATGCAAGTGGGTACCGCTACGCGTTCCACTACGGCTACACAGACGGACGTGGTACCATCCTCCGTTACGACAACGAGAATGAAACCGTCGGTCGACACGAGTGCCATACGTCAGACGGCGTCACCGAAATCGAGTTTCCAGGGATGATGGAACTCCGTGACCGATTCATCGACGAAATCAAAGACCAACCATGACCGAAAATACGCTCAAAATCACGTTTCAGCAGGCAGAACAGCATCGCCAAGCGGCGCGTGAACGGTTGCGCCGAGCCGAAGCCGGTGACACAGACGGTGCGGTAGACCAGGACGCGCGCTTCATCATCAATTTCGAAGAGTTCGACGATATCGCCCGACTCATGCGTACGTCGAATCTTGAACTTATTGAGGCAATTGTCTCTGCGGAGCCAGCAAGTATCCGCCAATTAGCTGAGACTGTCGACCGCGACTATCGGGAAGTTCATCGCAACCTCGGTGAGCTTGAATCGCTTGGCGTAATCGAGTTCAAGGACGACGGGTCGCGCAAGAAACCAATCCTCCGCGGTGATACCGAGAACATTGATTTCTCGATTCGCTTTCCTCGGTCTACGGATCGCAGTGGGATTTCGGGTGTATCTGCGTAGTACATTCGATTGCCTGATATCCGTAGGTCTGGACCAATCAGGCAATAAATATCACTTCCATTGAGGCTACTAGTAGATTTTCGCCCGGTAGTGTTCCAGTCGACGCGATCAGAAAGCGCCGAGCGCCATGCCAACCCAGCCAGTGGTCACGAGAATACCGAGGCCGAACAGTCCGCTGTTGGCCAGTCTGTTGTCGGCCCGTGCCAGCGAGACCGAGAACGTCCGCTTCGACAGCGGCCACAAATAGTTCACGCCCGCCGGAGTCAGCGTGTCGCCGATCAGATGGGCGATAACGGTCAGTGCGCCAATGGCAAAGCCGATTTCGGGCAGTCCAAACCCGTCTCCGAGACCGAGGTCGAAACTGAGCGCGACAACACGCTCGGCAATCAACCCGATAGCCCAGCCGATGCCACCGATGAGAGCGGCGAACAGTAGCGAGTGGGTTGGGCCACGGTGTTCGATCAACGGGAGACGATGGTCGACGTCGGGCAACATCGCGAACCAAATCATCACGCCGCCGGTGATGGCTGCGAGGATGGGCGAGCCGACCCCGACGAGCGCGTAGCCAATCGGCGCGAACACGAGCATCGAGACGCCAAGATGGCCTTTCCGATACATACAGTCGGCTATCAGTCACTCAGTAAAAGCAGTTCGACTCCGGGATGGATGAGGTGCCCGAATCGACAGCCAGCACTGTGCTATGTGGGGAGTCGACATGCGAGACCGACGCAGGATGCTACTCTTTAACTGTTGGCGGTGCGTACTACGTGTGTGTCTGAAGAATCAGGGAGGAAGAACCTCCGCATGCCAAACGATGACGAAATGTTTGCAGTCGTCACCGACATGCTCGGCGCTGGCCGGGTCCGACTTCGGTGTAACGACGGGAAAGAACGCATGGGCCGCATTCCGGGACGAATGCGGTTCCGAACGTGGATCAACGAGGACGATGTCGTGCTCATCGAGCCGTGGGACTGGCAAGACGAGAAGGCCGACGTCGAGTGGCGTTACGACAGCCAAGACGCCCAACAGCTCCGCGAAGAAGGTCACATCAACTAATACTCCGTTGTCGTTCTACTGCACGTCGAACTGTCGAGCCCCGGCTCTTTGACTCCTTACTCGTCGCTACGCGTCGTCGTCTGAATCGGTGCGCCAACGCTGTCGCCACCCATCGGTCTGGTCCTCGATGCGCTGGCGGTCGCGGATCGGTCGGCAGCCGCAGCGTTGGCATCCGCAAGCGATGGGAACGACAGCGTCACGACCGAACCACGGGGGTCGGTGTTCTCGATGGCCAGCTCGCCGTCCATCCCCTCGACAATCCATTTGACGAGCCACAGCCCCAGTCCGCTGATATGTTCGAGCGGTGTCTCGATGCCAGCAGTGATCACTCGCTGTTCGGCCTCGGGAACCCCCGGGCCGTTGTCGCTGACGGTGAGTTCGACCCGGTCGGTCTCCGGACAGTGAGTGACGACAACGTCGACCTCCGGCGTCTCGCTGTCGTTGTGTTCGACTGCGTTCTCGATGAGGTTGGTGACCGCCGACCGGATCAGCGTATCACCTAGGATCGAAGCGTTCTCAACCCGGGTTCGAATCTCGGTGTCCGGATACGTTTCGTGGATCGACTGCACCTCGTCTTCGACGATTCGCGAGAGATCGATCCGCTTGAGTTCCTGATCACGGCCATGGAGCCGCTGGTCGATCTTCCGGACTTTTTCGCCGAGGCGTACCAGATTGCTCGCCTTCTGTTCGATGGTCTCGGCATGTCGACCGCGCTTGGCATCGAGCGTCTCGGTAAGGATTTCGGCGTGGCCGACCACGACGTTCATATCGTTTCTGAGGTCGTGGCGGAGCACGCGGTTCATCACCCGTCGACGCTGTTGATTCTGATAGCGGTCGGTGATGTCACGGATCGTGATAATGACACCGTCGGTTGCCGGTGTCGAGTGACTGCCGCGAACGGTGGTTTCGACCATCCGCCAGTCGCCATCGTCGGTCTGCACACGGTACTGGGAGTTGATCGTCCGATCACTGTCGGCGACCGCCTCCATTTCGGCTTCGATTGGCTCGATGTCGTCGGGGTGGAACAGTTCACTGAGGTCCCGGCCGACGAGTTCGAGCTGTGTGTAGGCCAACTCCGGCTCGACCGACGGACTCACGTAGCTAATCCGGCCGTCCGGGTCGACAATCGTCACGATGTCGCTCGTGTGTTCGATTACCGCCTGGAACTCCAACTCCTGTTCGCGTTGGGCCGTGACATCCCGGAACACCAGCAGTTGGCCCTCGACCGAGAGTTCGGCTGGGACCGGTTCGGTGCTGACGATGAACTGGCTCCCGTCGTCGAGACACAGTTCGACACCGGATGGATGGGGCCGGAGTTGGGCCTCGCCACCATCGGTCCGCTGAGCCGCCTCCGACTCGGCCGGAGACTCGCTGTCTGGGAGATCATCTCGATTGCTGAACTGGAGCAACTGCTCGCCACCGGGGAGTACCGAGGCCGCATCAAGACCGATCACCGGATCGGGCAACAAGAGTTGGCGACGGGCAGCAGTGTTTGCGATGCGAATTCGGCCCTCGTCGTCGACCAACACGACGCCGTCTTCCATCGTCGACAGCACACGGCCGTGGGCGGTCGGTAGAATGTCGAACAGCCGGTAGCGGGCACTGCCGAGCAAAATGAGCGTACTAAACAGGCTCAACACCAACGGCGGTCCGTGGATTGCGGCCAGCTCAAAATTAAACAGCTGTTGGACCGGGCCGAGCAGTGGAACGGCTCCGGCTGCCACCAACACCAACAGCTGTGGATGGTAGGCCGGGTCGGTGTCGCCGAGGGTGCGAATGAGGAACAGTATCGACAACACCCCCAGCAGAAACATATAGGTTTGATGAAAGGCGAAGATCGGTTCGAGTGTCGGGAGGACGACGAGTTGGCTGCCGACCATCCCGGTCGTCTCGCCGCTGACGAACAGTCGGTGGGCCGGCATCGTCAGTGCGGCTCCCAACATGACCACGGGCTCGATAGCCAAGAGCCCGAGGACCGGTCGTGTCAGGAGGGACTTCTGGTCGGTGTAGGCAACCACGAAGACGAACCACAGCGTACTGTAGGGAATCAACCCGAGCCACAGCCAGCGCAGTGCGTTGTAACTTTCGGCAGGGGACGCTATGAGATAGATCGAATAGCCGAAAGCCCAGAGCGCACAGGAGATCGCAACGCCAACAAACGAGTACTGCACTAACTTCGATTGAGTCTCACACACCCGGTAGGAAACGACCGCAAGCACCGTCGAAAGAAGTCCCGACAGTACTGCGAGTTGAAATACCGGGAGCATCGAGTACATGAATCTGGTCTCTCTTCACTGTATCTTACTTTCCAGTTATTAATGCATTGGTTGCGAATATTCTTTTTGAGAACTGTAGACAATTTAAAGCGATAATTCCCGTCCAATTATCAGTCGCTGTATTTGACTGGTTCCCTCGCCGATCTCCATCAGCTTCGCATCCCGGTAGAACCGCTGTGGAGCGTACTCGGTCATATAGCCGTGGCCGCCGAGTACCTGAATCGCGCTTTCGGCGACCTCACGGGCGGCTTCCGAGGCATCAAGCTTTGCCAAGGCGGCCGCATTCGTCGTCGACTCCCCGCGGTCGTATTTCCACGCGGCTTTCCGAGTCAGCAGTCGCGCACGTTCGGTTTTGCGGTACATCTCGACGATCAGATCCCGAACGGCATCGAACTCCGCTATCGGCTGGTCGAACTGCTCGCGTTCGCCAGCGTACGTTTTGGCGGCCTCGTAGGCACCCTGTGCTAGCCCCGTCGACAGGGCTGCAATCGAGATTCGACCCCCGTCGAGCGTTGTGAGCGTCTGTGTCCAGCCCTCGCCCGTCTCACCCAGCAGTCGGTCCTCGGGAAGCCGCACGTCGTCGAGGGTGAACGTGCACGTCGGCGAACTGTGGAGACCCATCTTGTCCCAAATCTTGGTAATTTCGAAGCCGTCGTCTGCGTGGGGATCGAGAATAAACGTCGAGATGCCGTCGTAACCTGCCTCGGGATCAGTGACGGCCTTCAGAATGATCGAATCGGCGACGTTGGCGTTCGTAATAAACTGCTTTGTGCCGTTTATCACCCACTCGTCGCCGTCTTTGACGGCCTGTGTCTGGAGGTTGGAGGCATCCGAACCGCTTTCGGGTTCGGTGAGCGCCCACGCGCCGAGCGACTCGCCGCGTGCAAGGGGTTCGAGCCAGCGCTCTTTCTGGGCCTCCGTGCCGAAGGCGTCGAGCGGTTTCGAGGCCAGTGAGGTGTGGGCCGCATACGAGAGGCCAGTACCGCCGGAGACACGGCCAAGCTCCTCGACGACCAGCGAGTAGGCCTGCTGGCCAGCCCCTCGGCCCCCGTAGGCTTCGCTGATCGGCACGCCCAACAGCCCACGGTCGCCGAGTTCGTCGAAGATCTCGGCCGGAAACCGTCGGTCGTCCTCGATTTTCTGGGCAATGGGGGCCAGTTCCGCCTCACAGAACGCCCGAACCTCCTCGCGTCGCTCCTGATTTTCCGCGGATAGCTCGAAATCCATACCGAACAGTGGATCAGCCGACAGATAAACATCCCGAACAACCATAATAATTACTGAACAATCGGGTGGTTGTTTATATACGTCGCGGTCGTGCGTACGGTCGAATGCGTCTACGCCGCCTGGTCCGCGGCCGGATCGACTGGCCCGAACTGGAGACTGTCATCAAAACCATTGCCGAGCGGTACGACCGCGATGAGGTCAGCGTCCGGTTTCTGGAGGCTGATAACTGGCTGTCGACGCCGATGGTCGTCGACGAGGACCTGTTCGTGAAGGTCATCAGCAAGCAGAACACGATGGTCCATGCGCTGTTCACGACCGGGCGGAATATCGGGGCCTTCTCAGCCGGGACTGAGGGTTTCTTTGAGTCCTTCCAGACACCCTACGAGATGGCCCGCCACGAACTGGAGGCGACCCGCGAGATGCGCGAACTCGGCATCAACACCCCCGAACCGGTCGAGGCGTTCGAGGTCGACGGCTTCGGGGTCGTGGTGCTCGAATATCTCCCCGATTTCAGACCGCTGGACGAACTCGATCCGGAGAGCGAGTTGGGACTGGCAGTCGACTTGTTCGACGCCTTGAAAACGCTCCACGACGCCGGGTTGGCCCACGGCGACCTGCGGGCCGAGAACGTCCTCATTTTGGACGCCGAACTGTTCTTTATCGACGCGACGAACGTCAACAGCGAAGGCAACAATTCGATTCGATGGTACGATCTAGCCTGTGGACTGGCCGCCCTTGAACCGCTAATCGGTGCGCGGGAGGCCGTCGACGCCGCGCTGGCGGTCTACTCGGTCGACGAGTTGCTCAATGCGATGGATTTCCTGAGTTTCGTGAAAATCCGCCCTGACCATGATTTCGAGGCCGCCGCGCTGACGAGTGAGATCGAAAAACGGGCGACTGATAGTCAGCGCGCCTGAGTAGCTGCGGTCGCCAGCAGTCCTCCCAACGCTCTTTTTAAGATACCTAGCTAACGATGCTGTCGACAGTCGAATTCTCGTCGACGTAGTACTCCCAAATGTACAGTGTTGCAGTCGAGCGATACGGAGCCCAATCCTCGGCACGCGCTCGCATTTCGGGTCGGGACTCATCGCTGAACAGAGCGGTCATCCCGCGGCGAACCGCCAAATCCTCGACGGGAAAGACATCGGGACGGCCCAGTCCGAAGATGAGCGTCATTTTTGCGGTCCACACACCGATGCCCGAGATCTCGGTGAGCGTCTCGATAACGGCGCTATCGCTTTGGCCAGCAAACTGGTCGGTAGTGACCTCCTCTGCTAGGAACCACGTAGCGACCGCCCGCACGTACTCGACTTTTTGTGGTGAGAGCCCAGCCTCGCGGAGCGTCGACTCCTCGGCGGCCAAGATTCCTTCCGGCGTGATGTCGACCGCGGCAAACAGGCGTTTGCGAATCGTTCGGGCGGCTTCAGTCGAAATGAGTTGGTTGACAATCGAGATGACCAGTCGTTCGAACAGGTCCTCGGCTGGCTCAAGGGTCAACTCACCGTAGCTCTCGACAAGGGGTTCCAGCTCCGTCTGCCGCAACTGATCGTGTACGTCGACCACGAGTGGGCTCGGTGTCGAGCACAGAAATCGATTGTGTCGTGAGCCATCTAATGTTGGTAAGAAAAAATGACAGAACAAAATAAAGTAAGAATCAAACAACAGAACAACAGAAATTATACCTCTTGGTAACGTAACCCACACTAATGAGCCAGACGGATTCCCGGGCAGGGACACGACTCACACTCGATCTGTGGCACCCGAACTGCTGGGCGATTGATGCAACAACCGAAGTTTCAGGAGGTGTGTTGGCCCATGCAATCTACAACACACCCACGACAGATATGCGTTCAGCGTCAGTTAACGGACTTTTTACTGCGTTTGGTGACACTGTCGACGAGGTCGAAGCGTTGCTTGACCAGATCGACGCTTCACCACACAGCGGTGAACTGCTGGAACTCCAGGAACGGTTTGGAGCCGGACACGCCGCGCCGGGCAACGTGGTCCGAGAGTTTTTCCTCGAATACAAACCCGGAGATATGGTCTGTCCCGTGCTGTTAGAACACGGCTTTGTCCACAGTGCCCCAGTCCGTATCGAAAACGGACGGGAAGTGTGGGAGGTGTGTTTCGCCGGCAACCGTCCCAGTATCGAGCCCTCGCTCGACGGTGTTCGGGAGGATGCCGGTGCTGATATCGAAGTCAAGGGCTCTGTTGAAATCCTTGAAGATTTACATGTTTGTCGTGTAATTCCATGAGATGAAGACCCTCCCGAAGTCGCAGATTCTCCGTTTTACTGAGAAGGCGATCCACCTAGCACGCCGAGCAGTCTCTCGATACTCCTCGAAGTTTTCTAAACACCGCTATACACTCCCGCAGCACGTTGTTCTACTGTGTCTCAAAGTTCGGAAGAACACGACCTATCGTGGTCTGCTTGACGAACTGATCGAGATGCCACGCATTCGTCAAGCTCTTGGATTAACTGAACTACCTACGCCATCAACGCTCTGTAAGGCGTTCAATCGGCTTGATATGGCTGTATGGCGTGTTGTATTGACTCTCTCAGCGACGCTACTTCCGACGAGTGGAATCGTTGGAGTTGATGCGTCAGGGTTCGGCCGCAGTCACGCCTCAAAACATTACACGAAACGGGCTGAACTCACGATTCAGCAGCTCAAAGTGACGCTGTTGGTAGATACGAAAGTGAACGCAATTCTCGATCTGCACGTGACGACGACACGAAAACACGATAGTCAGATCGCTCCATCGTTGATCAAACGCAACCCCGAGACCATCGACATTCTGCTCGGTGACAAAGGCTACGACGACCAGAAGATCAGACGACTTGCCCGTCACCACGAGGTTCGGCCACTGATTAAGCATCGTGAGTTCACATCTCTCCACAAGGCATGGAACGCACGCTTAGACGCTGATCTCTACGGACAGAGAAGTCAATCAGAGACGGTCAACTCAACGCTCAAACGAAAGTACGGTGCCTTCGTTCGCTCCCGACAATGGTGGAAACAGTTCCGTGAACTCGTTCTTAGATGTCTTGTCTACAATATCGACCGAGCCCTCTAAGATCAGTACAGAGCAAAGGTCCCACAATCGTTATCTCATCAGGCATTAACCCATTATGTATGTCAAAAGTAATTTGGACACTTGCTGTAGCATATGGTCTCGTTGGACTCGGTCTATTCTACAGTTTAGCAGTAGATTCTAGTGAGCTATTTTTAGCCATGACTACCGTCATCTATGTTCTAATGCTTCCATTAGCATATCTAGTCTATAAAAAACGGGTTGTAAGTGAGTAATCGCTCAAGAAACAGCCAATTCCCACATCTACGTAGCAGCTGTGTCACTGCTAAAAGTGTTAGTTCAATAGGATTTCAACAAAGCCTGGTGATATACATACACCATCGTTCTGTCATGGAACGAAAGCAAGATCAGGCCCCGTTCCAGTAGGAAAACCGGCGCCGTCTGGCGATTATACTTCCAAAACCAGTGGGCGCTGCAGGATTTGAACCCGCGGCAGCTTGGTCCGAAGCCAAGTACTCTGTCCAGGCTGAGCTAAGCGCCCGCACTCGATTATTCCGAAGCTCCAATAATAAGGGCGTCGGTCTCGTCGCACCCAGTCGACCGGTCACACACAACGTGATTGAGGATCCGCGTCCTTTATTCGGTGACACTCACCATCGGGATGTATGGCAACGTTGGCGGTTCGTGGGCGGGCCTGTCTCGACCTCACGCGGCCGGGGAACGCGATAGCTGCGGGACTGCTCACGTTTACCGGTGCGTTCGTCGCTGGGGGTGTGAGTGGTGCGCCGGCGGCTGTGGGAGCTGCAGTCATCGCAACGCTCACCGCGACCGGCGGCGGCAACGCGATCAACGACTACTTCGACCGGGAGATCGACGCGATCAACCAGCCCGAGCGACCGATTCCACGGGGTGACATCTCCGCGCGCGGCGCACTGCGGTTCAGCCTCGTACTCTTCGGGATCGCCACCGCCGCCGCACTGACGCTCCCGGCGGTCGCCATCGCCATCGCCGTCTTCAATTTCATCGCACTGGTGGCCTACACGGAGCTATTTAAAGGGTTGCCAGGGGTTGGCAACGCGTTGGTCGGCTATCTGACCGGGAGCACATTCCTCTTTGGCGGCGCAGCAGTCGACAGGCCGCTCGGTGCGGTCACCCTGTTCGGACTCGCGGCCATCGCAACGCTCACCCGCGAAATCGTCAAAGATGTCGAAGATATCGCCGGCGACCGAGAGGAGGGACTGCGGACGTTACCGATTGTGATCGGTGAGCGCCGCGCGCTACTGATCGGAGTTGCTGTGATGGTCCTCGCGGTCGCCGCAAGCGGCTGGCCGTATCTCACGGGGACGTTCGGTGTCGTCTATCTCGCGGTTGTGATTCCGGCCGATCTGGTGATGCTCGGCGCGACGGTACGGGCGTTTACGGCACCGCGGACGGGCCAGCGATGGCTGAAACGTGGGATGTTGTTGGCCGCAGTGGCGTTCGTTGCTGGCCGAGCGGTGGTGGTAATCGGGACATAAACCGGTAGTATACCCCCCGAATCCAACTGGCATAATCAAAAAGAATATTACCCGCAACCGGTATCATCCATGCAGCCGATGAGTCCCGGACTGCCGGATCGACATTCGAGTGGACATCAGCCGTGCCACTGCACGACTCGGGAGCAGTTATAATGTATGAGCTTACTGCGGATCTCGATGAGGAAGTCCTACCGGGAACGAATATACTGATTTCCGGACCACCACTGACAGGAAAACGGTCGCTTGCGCTCGATATCCTCGCCAACGGCGTCGAAAAAGGCGAGGGTGCGATTATCGTCACGACAAAGGACAGTGCAACCCGTGTACTGGAGGACTTTGCACGACGCACCAAGTACGAGGGTCGACCGGTCGCGGTCGTCGACTGTGTCACCCGCCAGCAGGGCGTTGGTGAAGTACGGGAGGACAAACGCATCAAATACACTTCCTCGCCGGTCGACATGACCGGAATTGGGATCAAACTCTCCGAGTTCCTGCAGGCGTTCCATCAGGATCAGGGAATCACTCACAACCGGATCATGGTCCATTCGCTGTCGACGCTGTTGATGTATGCCGATCTCCAGACCGTCTTCCGATTCCTCCACGTCTTTACGGGCCGCATCCAGAGCGTCGACGGGCTGGGCGTCTTCTGTATCGACTCGACGTCCCACGACGATCAGGCGATGAACACCCTTACGCAGCTCTTTGACGGCGTGATTCGGATGAAGGAAGACGAGCCGCCGGAAGTCCGACTCCAGCAATAACTGACTCAATACTTTTGCAACTCCCGCCCGACATCGTAGCTATGGCTGTCTCAGATGACGACACCCTTCGTGAACTGCTCGGGATGAATCGAATCGCGGTTGTTGGCTGTTCGAGCACGCCAGGCAAAGCCGCCCACGAGATCCCTGCCTATCTCCAGCGACAGGGGTACGAGATCTACCCCGTCAACCCATTTGCCGACGAAATTCTCGGTCGGGAGGCCGTCGACTCACTGAGTGAGATCGAAAACGAAATCGATCTCGTCGACGTCTTTCGCCCCAGCGAAGAGGTTGCTGGCATCGTCGACGAAACGCTCGACCGCACGGAGTCAACGGGCGATGTCGAGGCGATCTGGCTCCAGTTGGGTATTCATGACGATGCGGCGGTCGAGAAAGCAGAAGCGGCCGGACTGACCGTGGTCGAAGATCGGTGTATGAAAGTCGAACACCAGCGTTTGATGGAGTAATCGTTCGAATTAGGCTTCGGTCTCCGGATCGTCCGTGTCAGCTGACTCCGATTCGTCGACGGCTCCAGCCTCGGCCTCAGCGTCGAGAATATGTGCATCCGCCGAGACTGCATCGAGATCGATATCGAGTTCGGTCGCAATCGCTTCGATGATCGCCCGCTGTTCGACGATCTCTGTTTCGAGCGTCTGCACCCGGTCGCCGGTGTTCTGGACAGTCTCCTGTGTCGTGTCGACCTGCTCACGGACCTCGTTGAGCCGGTGGAACATCTTTTCGGCGGTATCTGCAAGCATCTGGATTTTCTTTGTCGTGCTTCCGAGTCCCATACTGACCCATGAGTGTCAGGCTTTGTGTCCTTTGTGGCTTGGTCGTCCCAACGTTACCGAAACCCCTCTCGAACCGGACTGGAGCCGAGTACTTTTCGTCCCGCCCGTGTTGGAACCCTGTATGGATGGGCCACGGATTCTGTTGACAAACGACGACGGGATCGACAGCGTCGGCTTTCGCGCGCTCTACGAGGGCCTTTCGACGCTCGGCGACGTGATCGCGGTCGCGCCCGCCGACGATCAAAGCTCAGTCGGGCGGTCGATCTCGCGGGCGGTCGACGTCCGCGACCACGAACTCGGCTACGAGGTAGCAGGGACGCCGGTCGACTGCGTGATCGCTGGCCTCGGGACCCTCTGTCCCGATGTCGATCTCGTCGTCTCGGGCTGTAACAAGGGCGCAAACATCGGAGCCTACGTCCTCGGTCGATCCGGAACCGTCAGTGCGGCTGTCGAAGCCGCCTTTTTTGACGTGCCTGCGATCTCGGTCTCGTTATATATTGACGCGGGCGACGACTGGCAGCAGCTCGCGACCGACCCCGCGGATTTCCGCCATGCGACCGCTGCAACCCGGTATCTCGTCGACCACGCGGGCGAGGCTGGCGTCTTCGAGGCCGCCGACTACCTGAACGTGAACGTCCCCTATATCGAGACCGAATCAGGACGCATCGAGCCGAGCGAGATGGTGGTCACCCATCCGTCGACGCGATACGAGATGGGAGCCGAGCGAAACGGCGAGCAGGTCGACTTGCAGGACAACATCTGGGAGATGATGCGTTCGGGGTCGATCACGGACCCAGAAGGAACCGACCGCCGAGCCGTGGCCGAGGGACAGATCAGCGTCTCGCCGTTGACCGCGCCTCACTCGACAAAACACCACGACGCGCTCGATAGCCTCGCAGAACAGTATCGGGTCGAAAACGAAGGGCCCAGTTAGTCGTCGGATTCGGCCGCGGCGGTGTCGGCGTCGGCTGCTGCGGTCTTGGCGCGGGTGCGTTCGAGTTCTTCGAGATACGCATCTGCATCCATCGCGCTCTGACAACCCATACCCGCCGCAGTGACTGCCTGCTGGTAGTGGAAGTCGACCACGTCACCCGCGCCGAACAACCCCGCGACACCAGTTGCAGTCTGGTTGCCGCCCTCGCCGCCCTCTGTCTTCAGATACCCCTCATCGTCGGTGTCGACACCGATGTCCTCCAAGTAGCCCGTGTTCGGCGTGTGACCGATAGCGTAGAAGACCGCACCCGCATCGAACTCGAACTCCTCAGTCTCTGGATCGTCGAGTTTGGCGGTCGGGTGGCCCTCGGGATGGCGCACAAGCGTCACCGAGTCGACGCCTTCCTCACGGCTGCCGTGGAGTTCGGTGGCCTCGGTGTTGCGCATAATTTCGATTTCGCCCGCGTCGACTTTGTCCATGATGCGGTCGATCCAGACGTCCTCGGCGCGGAACTCCTCGCGGCGGTGGACGATATAGACCGTCGAGGCGAACTTCGTGAGGAAGTGAGCTTCCTCCATCGCGGCGTCGCCGCCGCCGATAACGACGATCTTCTCGTCGCGGAAGAAGGCTCCGTCACAGGTCGCACACGTCGACAGGCCGTAGCCCATCAGATCGTCCTCGCCCGGAATACCGAGTGTCCGGGCACTCGCACCGGAGGCGGCGATCACGGCATCGGCGGTGTAGACGTCGCCGTTCGAGAGCGTGATCCGGAACAAGCGATCAGTTCCTTCGCCTTCGGCGTCGACTGATTCCAGCACGCCGTTTTTCGTATCTGCACCGAACTGCTCGGCCTGCTCTTTCATGTTGTTGATGAGCTCCGGCCCGGAGATGCCCTCGGGGAAGCCGGGGTAGTTCTCGACATCGGTGGTTAGTGTGAGCTGGCCACCGGGCTCGTCGCCTTCAAGCACGAGTGGGTTGTTGTTCGAACGGGCGGCATAGATCGCTGCCGTAAGCCCCGAAATACCGGTTCCGGCGATCACCAATGGCCGGTGTTCGACGACCGCATCGGAGTCTGCTGACATGGCTACGCGTAGGCAGACGAGTCGTATGTAGGTTGTGCTGTGTCCCGAACGTGCCGGTAGCTGTGGCGCGGTGAGACACCAGTCGACGCCGACGTGATCCACAGACGCTTTTATCGCGCGCTGCAGAGTCGTGACAATGACAGCCGACCGCGAGGGCCGAGCCGACGAGCCGGTGGGCGATGAGGAGTCAGTCGACCAGCCGGCCGCCGAGGATCTGCAGGCGGTCTACGACCGAATCGCGACACACTTCTCGCAGACCCGTGAGTATTCGTGGCCAGAGGTCGAGGAGTTCGTCGACAGCGAAGTCGACCGTTGTGGTTCTCTCGGCCGGGCACTGGATCTCGGCTGTGGCAACGGTCGACATGCCGAAACCCTCGCCAATGCGGGCGGCGACGTCGTCGGGCTGGATGTTAGTCGGGGCCTCCTAGCGGAAGCGAGGGAGCGAGCCGCCGAGGGTGGGTTCGGTGTCGGCCTCGTCCACGGCGACGCCTCGCGACCCCCGTTTGTCGACGACCGATTCTCGCAGATCGTCTACGTTGCAACACTCCACCATCTTCGCACGCGCGAGGCCCGGCAGCAGAGTCTCTCGGAGGTCGGCCGGGTGCTGGCTCCCGGTGGTCGAGCCCTCGTCTCGGCGTGGAGTACGGCCCACGACCGATTTGATGCTACCGAGGGGTTCGATACGACCGTCGACTGGACGCTGCCCGGTGGGAAACAGGTCGGGCGCTACTACCACATTTACGACCCCAAAGAGTTCCAGGCGGATTTGGAGGCAGCGTCGGTCGAGATTGTCGACGTTCGTGTGTCGAGTGGGAACTGCTATGCGGTCGTTGAGTCATCGTCCGACGTGTCGTAGTCGACGACACGGCACCGTCGACTGTCACATGGACCGTGGTTCGACTTCGAAGCCGGGGCCACCTCCGAGGTCCAAAACTGAAGGCTGACCGCAGATACGGGGTTGTTAGTGTCCGACAGGCCACTCTCACCGAACCACGCTGACAGATGGTATCGAAGGCAACGGGTGTATAGCTGGCCGACATACTTCTTGTGAGACAAATGAATCGAATAATAACAAATAAATCGGCAGGTCGGCGGATTCGACAGACTCTCGGATTTCTCTTCGTCTTCAGCCTCGTCTTCGGCCTCGTGGTCGCCCCGTTCGGAATCATCACTGTGGGGACCGCAGTTGGCCAGTCAGCTGACCAACAGGAGTCCGAACCCCCCGGCTATGAAGAACTTAGCGACGAGCTGGTGACCGCCGCCGAGGTCGACTTCCAAACCGAGCCGGAGGTCTCCGAAGAACAACGGGCAGCCGCTGAAACGGGTGTCCAAGAGGGGATCGAACTCGCCCGAGCTGACGGCTTCGAACCGACACCCGAGGGCGAACAAGCAGCACTGCAAGCCGCACTGCACGCTGCCGCACAGTATCCGGACGCAGCTGCTGAACAGGTCCAAGCCGCCAACAGAGGAGCGGTTCACGGAGCGGTCATTCAAGGCGAAGAGATCGATACCGACCAGCTCCGGGCCGGGATCTACGGCAGTGGTGTCGGCACGCTCTCACAGCATCAGCAAGCCAGCGTCGAGCAGATACAGAACGGGGCCTACGGTGCGGCCATCGGGAGCCTCTCCCAGCATCAACAGGCCGACGTGACGCAACTCCAGTACGCCGCTGTCGGTGCATCCGCCGGGGCCGTCTACAGTGCGATGCAGTCTCAAGAGGTGACAATCGAACAGATTCAGGTCGCTGCCCAAGGCGGGGCCGAAGGGGCGCTCGAAGGGGTCCAATCGGTTAGCGTCGAACAAATCATGGCCGCAGCCTTTGGCAGTGCGAGCGGCGGCGCCGAAACACCTGTTGCCGACCGCGAGAAAGTCCTCAGAACGACACAGTCGGCTGCCAAAGGGTCACTGACACAGAGCCAAGAGGCAACCGTCGTCCAGATCCAAGGGGCCGCCCGCGGGGCCTCTGAAGGGACGCTCTCACAGCATCAGCAAGTGACCGTCAGCCAGGTTCAGGTGATCGCCGAGAGCGCGGCGACCGGTGCGATTTCCCAGTATCAGGAGGCAACTGTCGTCCAGATCCAGTCGGCCGCACAGGGTGCGAGTCAGGGGGCGGCGACACTCACACAGCAACAGGAGGTCACCGTCGAGCAGATCCAGATCCAAACCGAGCAGGTGGCGGTTGAGACGGTTCAAACAGCCGTTGAGTACGACGTCGAGGATTCGACGACGATCGTCGACTATGCCGAGACGACGGTCGAACAAGAGGCACAGCCCGAAGAGCCGGATGGTGAGCAACCTGCGCCCGACGATCCAAATGCTCCGGACGGTCCGCAGGCACCGACGGAGCCCGAAGCCCCCGGTGGGCCAACAGGGCCTGAAGCGCCAGCCGAACCTGAAGCACCTGCAGAGCCCGAAGCTCCAGTCGGACCTGAAGCACCTGCTGAGCCTGAAGCACCAGTCGGACCTGAAGCACCTGCTGAGCCCGAAGGACCTGCAGATCCTGATGGTCCTTCGGCTCCGGAAGCACCAGCCGAACCCGAAGAACCCGAAGCGCCGGATGAACCCGAATCCGAGGAGCCAGAAGAACCGGACGAGTCCGAGGGTTCGAGTGACTCCGAGGACGCTGGAGACTCAGATGACTCAGAAGATGAGGATTCCGAGGATTCGGGTGACTCAGGAGAGTCCGACGAGTAAACGGTACAATCGCCCACCACTATTTTGCCGGTCGACCGCAAAGAACGAACGGCCCGCCAGCATCGTCGCCCGACTCCAGCGGTGGTCTCGGAGCCCCACATGACAGTTATCGCGGATATTAGCCTCCCCGCCGACAGTTTCGCACTCGGCCGTCTTTTGAGTGACGTCACTGGCATCGAGACTGAACTCGAACGTATCGTCCCACTCCGTGAGACCGTCATGCCGCTGTTCTGGATTTCTGGGGCCGACCCAGCAGTAATCAAAGACGTGCTTTCTGACGATCCACGGACGATAGCCGTCGACCAACTCACGACCACGAATGGCAAGACACTCTTTGAGGTCCACTGGACGACCGAGACCGACGGACTCGTCGGCGCGCTCGTCGACACACGAGGGAAGATCCTCGAAGCAAGCGGGACCGACAAAACGTGGGATTTCCGGCTCCGATTCGGTTCACACAGCGAGCTATCGGCGTTTAATATGGCACTCACAGCCGACAACATTGCTGTCACGCTCCGGCACATCTACAACCCCACCCCTCGTGGGGATGGGGCTGGGCTCTCGACGATCCAGCGGGAGACGCTCCTGACAGCATACGACCACGGGTATTTTCGAGTCCCGCGCCGGACGACCCTCGTTGCACTCGCCGACAGAGAGGGTATCAGCGATAGCGCGTATTCCCAGCGCATCCGACGTGGAATAGCCGGGCTCATCGAGCAAACGCTGCTCTCCGAAGAGTCCTGTCGGTCCGAGTAATCGCCGGTCTGTCGACTCAATTGGAACTGGAGACAACGATCCGGACGTGCGCCCAACGCGAACGACTGCTTGCCACTTATGTATGCCGCAGTCTTACTTTCGAATATGAGTGAGAGTGACGGAGATGGGGATGGAGAGTCGGACACAGAGGTCTACGAGGTGGCGGTTGTCGGTGGGGGTCCGGCTGGACTGTCGGCAGCATTGTACACGACACGCCTGAGTCACGACACCGTCGTGATCGACCGCGGCGGCGGCCGAGCGGCAATGATGCTCGATACGCACAACGTAATCGGGGTTACTGAGGACGTGTCGGGCAACGAGTTCCTCGGCACCGCGAGCAATCAGGTCGAAGAGTACGGTGGTGACGTGATTCGAGACTTCGTCACCGAAATCGAGCGCGAACCGGATGGTCGGTTCCGGCTCAGCGGGAACTCCACTGAGGTCATTGCCGACCGCGTCGTGCTTGGCGTCGGCTTCTCCGACGAGCGACCCGAGCCACCGCTGCCGCGCACGGGCAAGGGACTCCACTACTGTCTCCACTGTGATGCCTACATGTTCATCGACGAGTCGGTGTACGTGATGGGCACCGGCGACTCGGCGGCCCATGTTGCGATGATCATGCTCAACTTCACCGACGAGGTCGACATCCTCACTCGCGGCGACGAAATCGAGTGGAGCGACGAGACCCAAAAGCTGGTCGACGGCCACCCGGTCGACGTGATCCACGAGGACGTGACGGGGATGAACAAGTCCGACGACGGCTGGCTCGAAAGCTTCGAGTTCGAGGATGGAACGGTTCGGGAGTACAAGGGCGGCTTTGCGCTGTATGGCTCGAACTACAACACCGAGTTGGCCGAGGCACTCGACTGTGATCTCAACGACGACGGGACAATCGTTGTCGACGACCACGGGCAGACCAGCGTCGACGGGATCTACGCGGTTGGCGACATCACGCCGGGGCACAATCAGGTGCCGGTGGCGATGGGCAAGGGTGCGAAAGCGGGGCTGGCGATTCACAAAGAACTACGGACGTTCCCCAAGTCCCTCGAAGAGTTGGAGGCCGAGGGGCCGGTTGCCGAGAGCGATGTGCCCGGCGTCTCGGCTGAGATTCAGGCCGCGGCGCGGAGTTTCGGCGACGACTAAGCGTCTGCGGGAAACGGTAAGGTAATTAATGGCGTGTCGTGAATGAGTGTATACGTCGATCAGGCGGCGTTGGAACGCGATGATTGCCGCGGTCGACGTTTTTGTGCGCTAGTGATCTACTGTCTTCAATCTCGTGACCGTGACCATGCAGTGCCTCGACGATCAGTAGGTCATCCTGTGGATGGTTTGTCGACCGCATGGAGGTATTATCGCTCCTAAAATTGAGGCCGTGTGATTTCGTACGTAGTCTACAATTTGTTACCGTAGCCACGGAAGAATGCTTCTAGATGGTCTTTGCCGGTCAATTAGAGAATCATCTCCACCTTCGTCAAGGTTCAATGCATTCTCTTGAGGATTCAAATATATTTTATCCATTGTATCACGAACAAATTCAGCAACTATTTCACTATCTTCGCTAATCTGTTCGTCTCTTAATATTTCTCTATAACCATCTAGAGATAGTGCCATTCTTGCTCTGAATTCATATTCTTCCATGAGTATTTTTTGCCTCCTATAATTTGAAACTGTAAACCAAACTGCTACAGATACAGATAATATGAGAAACACTTTTGCTATATTTGTATCTATTGTGGTAGTAGTACTTGTGGAAATGTCATAATATATGAAGCCTGCAAAAAGAAGTAGAACTAATATACTTCCTATTGATGCATATTTCCAATATTCCAAATTTTGTTCTAATTGGTCTTTTCTCTCCGAGAATTGTTTCCCTAACGATGCACTAGTTGTTCTCTTAATCAATCCTCTAGCAGTCTCTTCTAGCTGTCTAATTTTCTCTTCTTTTGATAATATCTCATCTTGTTTTTCATCTAATTTGTTTAATTTATGTATAAATTCTTGTTCTTGATTTTCTAACTTATTTTTATGCGTTCTGAGTGAATAATTAGAACTTCTAGAACCATGAAGTTCGTAATTTATATTTTCAATTTTTCTATCTATTTCTCTTACTTTATTTATGTTGTCATCATTGGTTTCATTATTGATGATCTCTTGACGTTCTTGTTCTAACTGTTCTCTTTGATGTATTAGTTCAGCCAATTCTTCTTTGCTACTAGTCACTTTAACCACCTATTTCAGCACTACCGTCATTCAACAAATACATACATTGAAATCACACCTAGATTCAGTACCTCACAAAGCATCCTCGGCTAGCTGTTTCTGCGGCCTGAGTTCTGTGTCGAAGCGGTTGTACTGACGGTCTCGACGAGAGAATTACGGACGGATCGACGGAGAGCTGTCGCTGTCGGCGGCGGTCAGCCGCCGACGCGACAGCGTCGCCACTCACTCCGCTGGCTTGCTCGGTCGGTGGTTAGCGGTGGAATCGGTCGTCAGGTGGCCGATTCGCGGGGACGGCCCGACGCACCGCGAGGGCCGTCCACGCAGCTCGTCGAATCATATTGACGAACTCCTTGTACGGCCACCACCAGAGGCGACGCCCGCCTCGGCGGGGCGTCGCCACATACTCGTAGTGAAGGTACCGCCAGACGTTCTGTAAGAGGAGACTCACCACCACGTACAGCAGCCGTACCGTTGGATCTCGTGTTGTCGTTGTCGCTATCGCTTGCTCAAACAAGCGATAGCTTGACTCGATACCGAAGCGTTTCGAGTAGTGGTATCGAGCGTCCCGTGGTGAGTCGATGAACGGCGCGTCAGCGGCGTAGCCGTGACGCGCCACACCGTTCTCGTCATACTTCCCATTTAGGTACGTACAGTCGATGTAGACGGGAAAATCGACGGTCCAGCTGTGACCGTCGAGTTTCCCCGTCAGATCATGCTGAATGACGCGACTCCATCCTTCCGAGAGCTCTTGCTGAATCGCCTCACCCCACCGGATGATCGGGATCACGTACGCGTAATTGTGCGCCTGAAGCAGCGTGAGACACTTACTGTCGTAGAATCCGCGATCAAGGTAGACGGCCTTGACCCCGGCGTCAAGGCCGTCGAGGACACCGAAGAACTCAGCGAGGACACTACTTGCGGTATCGCCGTCTTTGAGACGGCGTACCGCCAGCGTGTAGCGTTTGTTCTTCACACGCGCGTAGAGTGTGGCATAGGCGTGGAACGCAGTGGTTCCACGCTTCGCTACCGAGTGATAGAGGCCGTCTGTGTCGTCTTCGTCACCGTAGTAGGGCCGCAGGTGGAGGTCTGCGCAGACCTCCACCTGTTCGGGGAGCAATTCATCGAGATCCTTTCGCAGGAGCGTGTTAGCGACTCGTTCGAGCCGTTCCGGCTCGAACTTCGTCCGAAGATGGTAGAGGACCGTGTTCCCAGCGGGTGAGTTCTGGCTCGACGCACAGAGCGTAGAGACAGAGGTCCCGTCGGCGCAAGCGCCGACGAGGACCTCATAGATGTCTTCAGCAGTGATTTCAGCGTTATTGGCTAACGAGAGCGAAACTTCCTCGTCAAGGCGGTTGACGAGAAAGTTAAGAAGCTGGTCCTCGTGGATCTCACCGTCTGCTTGTTTGGTTTTAGACACACCTTCAGCAAGCAGACGTTCTAACTAAGCGGCTTTGTGAAGTACTGAGATTTGATAAATGTGCGTGATACATTCAACGATTATCCCATCGTCGAAGCATTTCGGCGTCTAAATCACCTCGGAGATATGCAACACCCCACGCCGTAATTTCATACATTTCTCTGTGGATTGCCCCAACAAGCTCCCGCATAATTAGTTCACGACACCGCTCACGAACTCGGGCCTCGGACGCTTGGAGGTCTCGGAACTGTTTGTCCTCAACGATCATGGCGGGCGTCGACCTCACCGTCGATATACTGCGCTCCGTGGTCAGTACTGATAGAGACGCCATGTCCAGAACGGTTCAGTAATCCACGATCAGCGAATGTCCACAGTGGTATTGGTTCTGACCAGCTGGCTACCGCCGCGGATATGCTCGACGAGGACGACAACCCGGCATCAGCGTGAGAAAGCAGAGATGTGCAGCCGGGGAATCGAACCCCGATCGCTAGCTTGGAAGGCTAGAGTCTTACCATTAGACCAGCCGCACGCAATACTGGATTGCCGGTGGCCTAACAAATCACTTTCCATTCGCTATCGGTGACTGAGAGCAGCATAATTCGGCGTCGCAGGTATCGGATTCCCTTCTTGCAGCAAGATGGCCCGAGTTCGAATCTCGGTCGGTACTTTCTATCTAACTCGCTGGCGAATACACCACCAGTCGACCCGAGTAGGTGTCCCATCCACCCCAGTCGACGGACGCTCACAGAGATGCGGGAAAATGTAATTGGAACCCACAATTCAGAACAAGTACCTGAAAACAGCCCAGATACTGTGTGGCCGTCGACATTCTCTGTGTCGAAACGTTAAACACCGATAGCTACAAGTACCGTAGTATGACACCTGATGCCAATATAGATCGACGGAGCTACCTGAAGGCGGTCGGTGCAGTCGGCGCGAGTGGCGCACTCGCAGGCTGTACGGGCGGCAGCGACGACAGCGACGACGGCGGAAACAACGTTATCAATCCCGGCACAGCACCCGGCTTCCCGCCGTTCGAGTACACCCAGGACGGCGAACTCGTCGGCTTCGACGTCGACCTCGCGGAGGCGGCCATCGAGCGGGCGGGCTACGAGGTCGGCGAGTGGACCGAAATCGAGTTCGACTCGCTGATCCCCTCGCTGACACAGGGTAACGTTGACCTCGTCGCCGCGGCGATGACGATCACCGAGGATCGACAACAGCAGATCGCTTTCACCGACCCCTACTACGAATCGGATCAGGCCGTCCTCGTCCGGGAAGGCGGCGATCTCAGCCCCGAAAGCGTCGACGACCTCGCGGGCGCGGTCGTCGGAGCCCAGTCCGGGACGACCGGTCAGGACGAAGTCGAAGCGTTAGTCGACGACGGCACTGTTGCTGCTGACGATGTCCGGCAGTACGACAACTACACCCTCGGCGTACAGGACCTCGAAAACGGTAACGTCGACGTACTGATCATCGACATCCCCGTGGCGGAGAACTTCGCCGACGGACGAGCGGTCACCATCGCCTTCACCATCGAGACCGGCGAGGTCTACGGGATGGGAATGCGACAGGACGACGACCGACTCGCCGATATCAACGACGCGCTCGCCGAAATGCAGGAGGACGGCACCTACGACGAGCTCGTCACCGAGTGGTTCGAATAACACGATGGAGCCGGGAGTCCTGCAGGCGACCGATTGGCAGTTCATCTTCGCCAATCGGCAGACCCTGCTTTTGGGTGTCGTCGTCACCGTTCTCCTGACAGCGACGAGTCTTACCCTTGGCTTTGCCCTCGGCTTTCCTGCTGGGGCCATCGAGGTCTACGGCGATAGCTGGCTTGCGTCGACCGTCAACACTGCCGGGATCGTCCTGCGCGGGACGCCGATCGTCGTGCTGATCTTCCTGTTCCACTTCGGGCTGCCGATCCCACAGCTGGGGACCGTACCGGTGATCGACATGAAGCTCGCCGTGTTCGTCGCGGCAATGCTGGCTCTCGGGCTGCGGAGTGCGGCCTATCAGGGCCAAGTATTCAGAGGATCGATCCAGTCGATCAGCGAGGGCCAGCTTGAGGCTGCCCGATCAGTTGGCATGAGTAAACGACAGGCGATCAGGCACGTCGTCTTTCCGCAGGCGGTCCGTCGGTCGCTGCCGGGGTTCCAAAACGAGTTTACTATCGTTCTTAAAGACACCAGCGTCGCCATTGGGATCGGGCTGGCCGAACTGTTGACCCGTGCCGAGCGACTCTATCTCCAGCCCGGCCGCGATACCGCGGTGATCGAGGTCCTCATCGTGATCAGTATGATCTACTTCGTGCTCACGTTCACGACGAACCGAGCACTCGACTACGTCCACAGTCGGTATGCGATTCCAGGTGGCAACTCATGAGTTTACTACGCGTCGACAATGTCGACAAATCCTACGGCGACGAACCGGTACTGAACGATGTGAGCTTCGCGATGGACCGCCAGCAGGTCGAAGTCATCGTCGGGCCCAGCGGCTCGGGGAAGTCGACGCTGCTCCGGTGTATCAACCGGCTCACCGAGATCGACAGCGGCGAGATCTATCTCGACGACGAGGAGATTCACTCGGTCGACGAAAACGAACTCCGTCGCCGGGTCGGGATGGTCTTTCAGGATTTCAACCTCTTTGCCCATCTCACCGCTCGCGGTAATATTACACTCGGCCTACGCGAAGTGCTGGGGCTCTCGACGGAGGAGGCCAACGCGAAGGCCGACGACTATCTCGACCGGGTCGGCCTCGCGGACCAAGCCAAGTCGTATCCCGCAGAGCTGTCGGGTGGCCAACAACAGCGAGTGGGGATCGCCCGCGCGCTGGCGATGGACCCAGAACTCATCCTCTTCGACGAGCCGACGAGTGCGCTTGATCCAGAACTTATCGGCGAGGTGCTGACGGTGATGGAGGACCTCGCCGAGGAGGGGATGACAATGCTCTGTGTCACCCACGAGATGGGCTTTGCCCGCTCGGCCGCCGACACGATCACGTTCCTCGATGATGGCGAGATCATCGAGCGAGGGCCACCCGAACAGCTGTTCGAAAACCCCGAACACGACCGCACACGGACATTCCTCGGCGAACTGACAGACCTCAACCGATGAGCACCGAAACAGTCGACTCGGCCGTCGGAACCATCCGCGGTCGGAAAAAAGTGGTCGCCGGGGTTGTCGGTGGGGCGCTGTGGCTGTGGCTGCTCGCACGGTGGGCTGTCCATAACACGCTGCTTGACAGCATATTTACTGCTATCGGGCTTCCGGACCTCGTCCACTCGGAGGTGCGTGTCGGGGTCCGGGAGCCGTGGATTCCGGCAGCGCCGTTTCAGGCCGTTGCCGATGCTATCGGTGGTATTGCGGCCGCGGTTGGCCCGGCGAACTTCCTCTTCGAGTGGCTAGCGTGGCCCTTTGAGCTCGCGGCGTTCGCCACGTCGACCGGACCAGCGCTGGCTGAAGGGGCATTCATCACTGTCTATCTGACGGTGTTTTCGATGGTCTTCGGACTCGTGATCGCGGTGCCGCTTGCAGTGACGCGTGTCTACGGGGGACCGGTCAGCAGTCGACTCTCGATGGCCTACACCGAGTTGATTCGCGGGACGCCGCTGTTGGCACAGCTGTTTTTCTTCTACTTCGGGCTGCCGCTGGCGGGGATCATCGGGAGCTTCGGGATCATGGAACTCTCCGGGATGCCACGGGCCGCGGCTGTCGTGGCCATCATCGCTTTTACGATCAACTCCTCGGCGTATCAGGCCGAATACATTCGGGCTGCCCTCCAATCGGTCGACGAAGGGCAGTTAACGGCCGCCCGCGCGGTTGGCCTCTCGAAACGGAAGGGGATTCGCCACATCGTCCTCCCGCAGGGGCTTCGGTTCGCCATTCCAGGGTGGACCAATGAGTTTGTCTACCTGATCAAATACTCCTCGCTGGCCGCCTTTATTACGGTCCCCGAGATGTTCCGGCGGGCCCGCGATATCGGCTCGGATACGTTCCAGTACACCGAGATATACGTCGTCGTCGGGCTCTGTTACCTCGGTTTAGTGATCACGACTGCGATGCTGATGAATCGACTCGAAGACCGCCTTGCCGTGCCGGGCGTTGGACAGTCAGCCGGTCGAGAGTAACAACCGCCGTCTCGCTTGAACGGAGCAAGTTTCGGCCGACATCGTAGCTATCGGTGGGCTATTGGAGGACCTAAGCCAGCTCGTGGCCCAAGCTCAAATCCAGACAACAGAGTCGACTGAGGACAACCGGCTTTCAGTCGACAGAGGCCGGTCACCAATCACGGTTTTACCGAAGTAGGCAATGCATACTGGCTACAGACGTATAGTAGGAACTCTATACTAGCTCTTACAGAGTGGTAGCTAATTCATACTGAAGTATAGCCTCCCAATCTGCAGTGTATGGCCCTCCATTCGGATTCGACTGCCAACAGACGTTTGGCCCACACTAACAGCCAACACCGCCAGCGTGAGTTCGGCGACAGTCGACAGTATATTCGAATTAACGCACGAATTGAGCGACCAATGAACAGTCACGGCGCACTGCGGTTGTCGGCTGCCGATGGCCAACGAACGTTTCAGATCGTCGACTACGCGACCGACGACCTCCGAGTGGCGTTGGCTGATGGTGTCGATGGCGAGACGGTTACGGTCCGACTCGTCGCGCTCGGCTCGCGGGGTGATGCATGGCGCGTGGTTGCGGTCGAACCGACCGAGCAGTCTGACAGGGTGAGTCATATACCAGTCAATATCGGTGACTGAATCATTTAAACTGAGAAATATTCGTGGGCGTGTTGATTCCAATGAGATGGATCGTGTTGGACAACCCATATATTACAGTCCCCACAACGAGCAGGTATGATCCCTGAACAAAATGTCGGCGGCACGGATCGACTCCTCCGCGCAGCATTCGCAGTCGTCTTCACAGTCCTCGCAGTTACTGCGATCCGGAAACGGAACTACTACCTACTTTTGAGTGCCGGACTGGGAGCTATCGGTCTCGGTTTCAACGCCGTCACCTGTTTCTGCGGGTTGAACGAAGCACTCGGCATCGACACTACTGAAGAGTAGCGACGCTCTGTTCTTCGTTTTCGGTCGACGCCAATCCGGCCAGATCCGGGTGCGATTGAAGCCGGTCGGGAAGCGATTCCAAGGTGGTCGACCCACTGGCGACTCGGTCCCGAACCTGTTGCCACTGGCTGTGCCGAACGAGGATGACGACCGGCACCGCCTCCAACCCCAGCAGTTTGGCAATCGCCAGCCGGTTCCGTCCGTCGTAAAACAGCAGTTCACCATCCCGACCGACCATCAGCGCAATTTCGCCGTCGACCGTTTGAGCGTACGTATTCGACCGGGCGTGATCGAACGGATTAGCGGTCGACGCCTGAAGCTCCGCCTGTGTACTGTATCCATCGGCCTCAACGGTACTGTAAAGCGCATCGATCCCCTGACAGCGCCGGTCGAGATCCGAACGGGAGCGACATCTCCAAGGATCGCCACCCGCCTCGATAACGTCGAGACACTGTGCGTAGAGATCGGTCTCGGGCCACCGCACCCCCTCCTCGAAATGAGACTGAAATGACCGATAGATGACCGACTCCGAGAAGGGTCGACGCCCGGTGTCCCAATCGCCATCGAGCACGCGACCGGCAAAGTGGTAGTTCGGGAGCGTAAACCGGTCGGGAATCGCCGTACTGCAGTCGCCCGATAACTCCTGCCACGAGATCGAATCGGTGATCTCGGTGGGGTCGACCCAGTAGACGCGGTAAGGATTGGTCGGAGCGTCATGCCGAAGCCAAGTCTGGAGACGAGCCGCATCAACGATCAGCTTCGCACAGCCGTCCCGCAGTCGGTACAGTGTGGGTTCGACGGTTGGATGCTTCTTCATAAACCCCGTGGCAGTGGTCCGAAACCGATGGACGAGCGTGTGATAGGTCTCCTGAATCATGGCTGGAGGGAAGCAGCAGTAGCGACCAGTCGACGAGTAGTGTAACGGAAGTGTCTGTCAGCAAATAAAGGTAATTCTGTGAATAAAGATGGTCTCGAAATCGGTATTGTGTGGCTGTAATGCAGAGCGACAGGTCGAAGCGAGTGTCGAAGCCGATAGATACAGATAGCCACACCGAAATCACCGAACAATGATCGGAGCCGACGCACCCACAGGAGGTAACTGTCGATGGTGACGAAGGTCCGGCGGCTAATCGAAGCGTATGAGCTGTCGACTGTGGGCCAAGAGCTCGCCGACCGGTGGGTTGGAGACGGCTACGAACGGGAGAGTCTCCGTGCGCTCGCCGACCGGTTCAACAGGCGTCTGCTGGCCGCCAACATGGAGTCAGCGGGACTTTCACCACTAGATGGCGAGGTCGACAACACCTACCGGCTGCTGACTGACGACGAGGTGAGTGCAGGGATGGAGACCCAAGCTCGCCGCCGCCTCGAACGCGAGGAGGTCGACCCCGAGGAACTACTGGGAGATTTCGTCTCCCACCAGGCGATTCACACCTACCTCACCAAGGATCGAGAAGTCGACCCACCCGAGAATCAGACGTCGGCGGCCGACAGACTCGACCGCGACCGCGAGACGATCCAGCGGCTCCAGAGCCGTCTGGAGGCGGTGACCGACGACACAATCGGTCGACTCAACACGGCCGACAGTATCGATATCGGAGATTTCAGTGTGCTCGTCGACGTGCAGGTGTTCTGTGAGGAGTGTGGACAGCAGTACGAGATCGGTGAGCTCCTCACACGGGGTGGCTGTCAGTGTGACTCGACACCAACCGACGGAACCGATTCGGAGGAGTGACAATAAGTGGTAATTGTTAACCATCCCAACCGACAACGGCACCCATGGGACAGTCACAGATGAGTGAGACGGAGCTGTCCGTTGCAGTTCGGAATCTTGGGGGGATCGACGAGTCGACGGTGCGGCTCCGGACAGGAGTCAACGTGTTGTCGGGGCGGAACGCGACCAACCGAACATCGTTTCTTCGGGCACTGATGGGTGCACTCGGCAGCGACGGCGTCTCGCTGAAGGCGGATGCGGAGGTCGGCGAGGTGACACTGCGAATGGCCGATGGGACCTACAGCCGACGGCTCGAACGACAAAACGGCACGGTCACTGATTCGGGCTCGCCGTATCTCGACGATCCGATGCTGGCGGATCTGTTTGCCTTTCTACTGGAGTCCAACGAGGCTCGTCGCACAGTGAGTCGGAGCGAGAACCTTCGGGAACTCATTATGCGCCCGGTCGACGTCGAGGAGATCAACGCCGAAATCGAGTCGACCCATGCCGAAAAACGCCGGCTCGACGACCGGATCGACGAACTGAGTGATCTCGACGCCAAGCTTCCCGAGCACGAAACCGAGAAGGCCGCAATCGAGGACGATATCGAGGAGCTACAGGCCGAACTTGAGGCCAAACGTGCGGATCTCGACGCGATGGATGGCACCGTCGACGCCAACCAAGCCGAGCAAGAGGCCCTCGACGAGCGCCTCGAAGAGCTTCAGTCGGTCCAGTCGGAGCTCGAAGAGACGCGATTCCAACGGGAGACCGAACGCGAGAGCGTCGAGACGCTCCGCGAGGAACGCGAGGAGATCCAAACCGAACTCGACGCACTCCCGGAGACGTCGACCGACGAGCGCGACCGAATCGAAAGCCAACTTGCCGATCTCCGCCAGCAACGCTCACAGCTGGATTCGACCACGAGCCAACTCCAGAGCGTCATTCAGTTCAACGAGGAGATGCTGGAGGGAACGAACACGGCGATTGCGGAGGCACTCCGAGATGAACCCTCAGCAACCGGTGTAGAGTCCGACAGCTCCGGAACTGAGGCACTGACCGACCAACTCGTCGATGACAGTGAGTCGGTCGTCTGTTGGACCTGCGGCAGCGAGGTCGAGCAGCGCGATATCGAGTCGACGCTCGACCGACTCAGGGGGGTTCGACAGGAGACGCTGGCCGAACGCCGTGAGCTTCGCAGCGAGATCGAAGCGCTGACTGACCGACTGCAATCGCTCGAAACCGCCCACGAAAGCCGGAGCGATCTCGAACAACGCCTCCAGCGAACGAGCGCCGAAATCGAATCCCGGACAGACCGGATCGACACCCTCGAAGACGACCTCGAAGCGCTCCGACAGCGGGCAACGACGCTCGAAGCCGAGATCGAGGACCACGAGCAGTCGACCGATAGCACCGTGCTCGAACAGCACACTGAGATCAATCAGTTGGAGTTCGATCTCGGCCGCCGGGAGAGCGACCGCCAAGAAATCGAGTCCCGCATCGACACGGTCGAATCCAAACTGGCCGAACGCGACCAACTCGAAGCCGACCGAGAGAAACTCCAACAGCGGCTCACTGAGCTTCGGACACAGGTCGACCAACTCGAAGCCGACGCGGTCGAGGCGTTCAACGAGCATATGGCGGCCGTATTGGAGACACTGGGCTACGACAACATCGAGCGGATCTGGATCGAACGGACGACCGAAACCGTCCGCGAGGGACGACGCCACGTCGACCAATCGGTGTTTCGCCTCCATATCGTCCGCCGAGCCGATGACGGGCGGAGCTACGAGGATACCATCGACCACCTCAGCGAGAGCGAACGCGAGGTGACGGGACTCGTTTTCGCACTGGCCGGCTACCTCGTTCATGAAGTCCACGAAGTCGTCCCGTTCATGCTGCTCGACTCGCTGGAGGCCATCGACGCCGAGCGGATCGCCGCGTTGGTCGACTACGTCAGCGACTACGTCGAGACGATTGTGGTGGCGCTCCTTCCGGAGGACGCCCAAGCACTCGACGACAGCCACCACCGTGTGACCGAGATCTAGTCTCTACCGGTAGCCACCATCTACTGGCCAGTAGGCTCATTCTACTAGAGGTTCACAGTTCAGTATGTCCCTGCGTCAGCGCGTGAAGTCGACACTTGCTATCGACAATCTGAGCCGTCGTGATCTCATCGGAGCGACCATCACGGCCGTCCTCGTCACACTCGTCGGTGCCAGTGGCTCGGTCGTCACCACACCCGATAGCCAATGGTTTCAGTCACTCACGCTGCCGTGGTACTATCCGCCGACCTGGGCGTTCGGGCTGGTCTGGACGCTGCTGTTTGTACTGATCGGTTGTGCCGCATATCTGATCTACCGGCAGGGACCCGAGCGTCGACCAGTCCGGATCGCACTCGGACTGTTCGGTCTCCAGATGGTGGTCAACGTCGCGTGGTCGCCGGTGTTTTTCGAACTCCAGAATCCACCGTTGGCACTCGGGGTGATTGGACTCCTGTGGGGCCTTATTGCCGCAACGATGTGGGCGTTCACCCGCGTCGACCGTCGGGCGGCACTTCTGTTGGTTCCGTATCTCGCGTGGGTGAGCTTCGCGGCGCTACTCAACTACTCGATCTGGCAGCTCAACTGAGATAAAAACGGAACGGTCGACCTACGGCGTCTGTGTCTGTTCTTGGAGCCGTTTTTCGGCCTCGTCGCGGTCCTCTGGGTAGCCGACATCGATTCGCCAGCCGTCGATCTTGATCGCGTCGATTGTTCGGCCGCTGCGGATCAGCAGGTCAATTGCCTCGCTGATCTCGAACTCGCCGCGGTTCGAGGGTTGGACCAGTTTGCAGGCGTGGAAAATTGCGGGCGAGAAGGTATAGAATCCGGTCATCACCAAATTCGACTCCGGCTCGTCGGGCTTTTCGACGACATCGGTGATCTCGCCGTAGGCGTTGGTCTCACAGACGCCGTACCGGCCCGCATCTTCCCACGGAACTTCCTCGACAAGGAACGCGGCATCAGCCCGGTCCTCACGCTGTCGACGAACCACGTCCTGCAGATTGGCGTTGAAGATGTTGTCGCCAAGCATCAGCATGAAGTCGTCGTCGATGTGTTCTTCGACCATCAGCAGGGCGTGGGCCAGCCCCTTCTGTTCGCGCTGGTGGGTGTAGGTGATCGGAATCCCGTCGAACTCGTCGCCGTAGTGTTCGATGATCGATTCTTTCATGTAGCCAACCACGACGACGAACTCGTCGGCACCCAGTTCTTTCAGCTGTTCGAAACAGTGGGTCAACAGCGGCTTATCGTCGACCTCGACCATGCCTTTCGGTTTATCGTCGGTCAGAGGCCGAAGCCGAGTTCCCTTCCCTGCTGCGAGGACGACTGCTTTCATTACCCGGCGTTCCTGCTCCGCGGCTAAATACTTTCACGTTAGATAATCTATTATGAGATCCAAAAATGGGACAGAGCCGATATCAGGATATGATACGACACAACAGTCAAATTAGACGAGCAACTCTACAGACCCAATGAAACTCAGCGTTGTCGGCAGTGGCTACGTAGGGACGACAATTGCGGCCTGTTTCGCCGATCTCGGCCACGAGGTGACTGCCATCGACATCGACCAGTCGGTCGTCGACAGTCTCAATCGGGGCGAGGCCGCGATCCACGAGCCGGGACTCGACGAACTGTTGGCCGACCACGTCGGCGACCGGCTAACTGCCACCACCGACTACAGTGCGATCACTGACACGGAAGTCACCTTCCTCGCGCTGCCTACCCCTTCCAACAAGGACGGAAGCATCGATACCTCGATCATCCTCGCAGCGGCTGAAGCCGTCGGTGAAGCGCTGGCCAATAAAACGGATCGCCACCTCGTCGTCACGAAAAGCACCGTCACACCCGGTACCACCCAAACCGAGATCGCCCCCGCAGTCCGCGAGGCCGCAGGTGACCGGTCGAAGAGAATCAGTTTCGGGATGAATCCCGAGTTCCTCCGCGAGGGGACCGCCGTCGACGATTTCCTCGATCCCGACAAGATCGTCCTCGGCACCGAAGCGGGCGACGAGTGGGGTGTCGACACACTCGACGCAGTGTTCGCCCCGCTGGTCGAGCAAACTGGCGCGCCGGTCGTCAGGACGGGGATTCGCGAGGCTGAGATGATCAAGTACGCCAACAATGCCTTTCTGGCAACCAAAATCAGCCTGATCAACGAGTTGGGCAACATCTGCAAGGAGTACGGCGTCGACGCCTACGAAGTGGCCGACGCAGTCGGGCTCGACGACCGGATCGGCGAGCAGTTCCTCCGGAGCGGCGTCGGCTGGGGCGGCTCCTGTTTCCCGAAGGACGTCGCCGCAATCATCGCCGCCGCGCGCCAGCAGGGGTATGAGCCGGAGCTCCTGTCGGCGGCGGTTGGCGTCAACGACCGCCAGCCCGGTCGACTGGTCGACCTCCTGACCAGCCACGTCGACCCCGCCGGTAAACGGATCGCCGTGCTCGGTCTCGCATTTAAACCCGACACTGACGATATCCGCAACTCGCGAGCGATTCCACTGATTCAGTCATTGCTCGATCAGGGGGCATCGGTTGTCGCCTACGACCCCGTTGCGGCCGACAACATGCGTGAGAACTACCCAGATATCGAGTACGCAGACAGTGCGGCCGCCGCACTCGACGACGCCGATGGCGCACTCGTCGTGACCGACTGGCCCGAGTTCGCCGATCTCGACGGCGAGTTCGATGAGATGGCCTCGCCGGTCGTCGTCGACGGTCGACGGATCATCGAACGACGGGATGGGATCATCTACGAAGGACTCACTTGGTAAGAGAGCCTACGCGATGACGTCGACCGAACCACTCATACCCTGTTTCGCATGGGGTTGGCAGACGTATTCGTAGCTCCCGGTCTCGTCGAACATGTGTTCGAACGTGTAGCCCGCTTCATCGGTGGTGCCGCGGTCCTCGTGGCTTACGAAGGTTCCCTCGGCTTCGACAACGTTGTGACCGCCACCCCGGCCCGTCCACTCCCAGATCACGGTGGTGCCGACCGAAATCCGTATCTCAGCCGGGGCGAACTGAACCCCATCCGCGCCCGCACCGACCTCGACCGTCACACGGTCCTGTCCAGTGCGGTCGACCAGCCCCTCGGCCGTCGACGCGGTGTCGTCGCTCTCCGGCAGTGACTCATCTTCACCGCCCGTACAGCCAGTGAGGCTGATCGTCAGGGCTGTACCAGCGTACCGGGCGAATCGTCGCCGACGAAGCAGACCGCTCGCAGTCATTTCTTTTCATAGACAGGTAGGGAGAGGAGCACCTAAAACGGATGGGGATAACTGCAGCAAATCGATAGCGACACGCCGAGAGAGTTGGGATCATGAGTCGGCGTCTCGTTGCGCCGCCTCAACAGTATATTTATCAGCAAGTCGGGTATACCGTGGAACAATGGTTCATGACCCGTCGGCGCGGGATGACGAGTATCTGAGTGAGGACGTCCTCAGTACGCTCGGCGATGAGCCAACACGAACGATCATCGAAACGCTTTCCGAGCCGATGACCGCAACCGAGCTCTCGGAGGCGTGTGATATCCCGCAGTCGACGATGTACCGCAAACTCGATCAGCTGACCGAGGCCTCGCTGGTGACTGAATCGACCCAGATCCGAGAGAGCGGTCAGCATACGACCCGCTACGAGCTGGATTTCGACGAAATCGCAGTCCAGCTCTCCGAGGAGCATACGCTGACGACAAAGATCGACCGCCCGGCACGGGAGTCGACGGCCGACCAGCGGCTCGAAGAGCTGTGGGCACAGATCCGCGAAGGCACCTGAGGGACTACGGCATTGTTCGATGCGGCCGCTCGTCGTCGGGATACCACTGACCGTGGAAGCCGAACGGAAACACGGTCGGTAGCTGGACGCGGGCCAGTTCCGAAAACGAGGAGCCGTCGAGAATCAGGAGGACAGAGCGGTCGACGCGGGTATCCAACAACACCGACAGAACCACGCCATCGTCCTCATCGGTCTCTCCTATGCCGGGTTCGGAGGCTGGCCTGCGGGCGACAAAGACCGGCTCTCCGGGATAAACACCCGGCTCGCTCCAGACGGTGTGGCTCTCGGTTTCGAGATCATACTTTAGGAGACAGTTCAACAGCCCCGTCGCTACCGAGCCACTGTGACCCGCAGCGTACAGATACCGATAGGAACGTGTGTTGACCGCCCGATAGTTGATCATCGGGAACTCAACGGGCCCCGGAAACAGCGACTGCTCCGCGATACCCCCGTCCTTCAGGGGGAGCCGATACCGACGTAGCTCGCCGCCCGGCACCGGCTCCTCACCGCTTCGGAGTCGGTCGAGGGACAACGACTGGATTACATCGCTGTCCTCGAAGGCGATCACATCGACCACAACCCTGCTTTCGGCTGGCTCCTCGAAGGCGTTGACGTGGTGGAAGACGAAACAGGGGTCGACGCGAGGTGTCGAGACGACCTCGCCGCTCTGGCGATCAAAGAGCAGAAACCGACTGGCGAGATCGTCATCCCACGAGTAGTTCTCGATAAACGGACGATCCCGAAGCAACGACCGTGGCGAGAGTCTAAGCGGTGACTCCATCAAAATCGCATACCGCTCGGTGAGACCGAACGAGTGGAAATAGGCGGGGCGGTCGACCTCGAACCCACCGACTTTGCGGCGAATATGGCTGTCTGTCGGTCGCTCGAACAGCACGTACTCGCTTGTCCGGCCGAACTCAATGCCCATGTTGACGACCATCTCAGTCCCGAAATCGTAGTGTGGATGGCCCAGACTGCCAGTGATCGACAGCCCATCGTTGTGCTCAACTGTTTCCTCTGTCTCCAGCGTCTTGGCATCGAATTTGACCGCACGTGGCGTCTCGGTGATTGCAATCGGATCGGTACCGATCCGGTCGACGCTGATCGAGGCGTTATCGGTAAGCTCTGGATTCATCAGCCCCGTCAGTCGATCCCACACCGACGACGGCGCGGTCGTGCCGAACTGGTCGTGTTTGAGTTCGCCTTCCCGCCTAACGTGTTCGTACTCTTCGCTCCGAAGAAACCGATTCGAGACGCTGACAGTGCCGTCTTCGATGCGAAACCGGCGGAGCATCGCCAGTCCGTCGAACCAGTGGTTCAGTGATTGGTCGTCGACCTCAAAGCGGCCCGGCCCGTTCCGAAACAGCGTCCCCGAAAGCCACGACGGAATCGTTCCCTCGACAGGACACTCGACTCGGTCGAACTCCCGGCCAACCGATTCGAGCCCGGCTGTGTAGGGTGGCTCCATACCCCACTGTCGACGGCTCGTAAGGTAGTTCTGTGGGTGGCGACACTCCACTGCTCTCATCCCCGGTTGTTCAAGGTCGGGCCGCACATAGGAGTTATATGTCGACTGACCAGCCTGATCTGCCTCCCGGCGGCGAGGTGAGCGAGGAAGCAATCGGCAACCAGCTCAGAGAACGAGGCGAGACCCTTGCAGTCGCCGAATCGCTTACAGGTGGTTTGATCTGCTCTCGGCTAACCGATATCCCCGGCGCAAGCGACTACTTCGACCGCGGACTCGTCGCCTACTCCAACGACGCCAAACAGACAGAACTCTCCGTTTCACGCGAATCACTTGACGCTGATGGTGCAGTCAGTGAGTCGGTCGCCGGCGAGATGGCCCGCGGCATCCGCGACACCGCCGGGACAACCTGGGGAGTCTCGACGACCGGGATCGCTGGACCAACGGGTGGCACGGCCGACAAGCCGGTCGGACTGGTCTACATCGGGGTGGCCTACGCTGGCCCATGGGGGAGCGAATCGTCATTTACCCGCGTCGACCGACACGTCTTCGACGGTGACCGACTGGCTGTCACCCAGCAGAGTGCAACCCAAGCACTGATCGCACTCGGAGACGCGCTTGAGACAGTCGACCAGTGAGTTGAGTACTACAGTCGACCCTGTTGCCGACCGAACTGACCCTAGTTCGTCGAGATGATCTCGACGACATCCCGATGTTCAAGATCGTGATCCGCGCCGACCTGTCGCTGGCTCCGGCAGTCGATCCCGTGTAAGAGACCATCACCGATGTCGGAATGCAGGAAGTAGGCGAAGTCGGAGGTTGTCGACTCCTCGGGGAGAATGAAGCAGTCTCGGAACACCCCTTTCTCGTCGGCGCTCCCGTTGGCGCTGCCGGGGAAGATCGCCATACAGCCCAGCACATCAAAGAGGGCCGTTTCGATGGCCTGCTGAACACCGGTGCCGCCGTACTCGGTGACGAACTCCCGGATCTGTTCGAGTCCGGCCTCCTGGTCGGCCGAGATGTCGTCGACGATCTCGAAACCGTCTGATCCGGCCATGTAGTCGATCACACCCGACTCGTCGGCATTTTTGAGCGCCTTTTCGGCATGGGCACTCGCCGGAACGAACGTGAGATGGTCGTAGTCGGGATCATCAGTGATCTCCTCCCAGTTGGCCTGTGCCTCCGGGGTGTCCATCTTGTTGGCTGCGATCAACATCGGCTTCGTTCGTTTTCTGATCTCGCGGGCGAGGTCCTCTCGATCCTCGTCGTCCCACTCCTCGGTGTCGAGTTCGAGCCCGAGGGACAGAATGATCTGTTTGATCTCGTCTTTGTTCGTTTTGAACGCGCTCATCTGCTCGGCGAGGTCGACCTCGATTTTGGCATCCGCACCCTGATATTTGGTCTCGTGTTTCTCGATTCCCGACTCCAAGATCCCGAGATACCACATGTCGAGTTCGTTTTCCAAGAAATCGATGTCGTCCCGAGGATTGTGGCCCTCGGTTGCTTCGCCCTCGATGTCCGTTTTCCCCGAGAAGTCGACGATATGAATCAGGACATCGGCTTCGTTGAGATCAGTTAGGAACTGGTTACCGAGGCCATGACCCTCGTGAGCACCGGGAATGAGTCCGGCGACGTCGACGAGTTTCGTCGGGACGAATCGGGTTCCATCCCGGCAGACACCGACGTTTGGCGTACAGGTTTGGTCGAACTCGGGGGCCGCACAGTCGACGCGGACGTAGGCCTCGCCGACGCTGGGATCGATTGTCGTGAACGGATAGGCCCCCTCAGGGACCTCGTTCATCGTCGCCGCATTGAAAAAACTGGATTTACCGACCGATGGTTTCCCCACCAAGCCGATCTTGTAGCTCATTACACCACTGTGGCCTCCCGTTGGTCAAAAGCCGTTCTACCTCCGTCTACAGAGGTCTATGCTACCGTTAACCATGGGCTACCGGAGAGTAGTTGCTTGCTACACCGGATGAACCGTCGACCGAGCCACAGTCGTTTTGTCGCTCGTGGTCCAAGCAGAGCTATGACCACCGACAAGATAGAGGGCGACCGATTTCTGGTCGGCATCCATCTCACTGAGTCGGATTTGGAGTTCGTCGTTCGTGTTCCAAGCGATATCGACTCCGGATGGACCGACCCCGAGGAATTTCAACGGCTCGTTGCAGACGTGACATGGGAGGAGCTCGATCAGGAGTCGACGCTCCGAACGATTGCAACAGCGGGTTCACCCGGTGATACCGTGATGCTCGGTAGCGTACGGCTTATGACGGATGGGACGGTCGTCTCACACGATCTATCCTCGCCTGATTTGGACGACGAGTAGGCTTTTTCTGTGTGAGTGGCCACCACGCGTACTCACGTCGATACCATCTTGAGGTTCGACAGTGGTTCCGCTCCAACAAACGAGCTTCAGAAATTCAGAGAGGGTCACGTTGTCGACGAGGCCCAGCTACGGAGGACGTATGCCCCTGAAGTAGGTTGACTGCACAGCGCGGCTGCTCTGGGCTCCAATATGAATTGGAGAGCAACAGCGGAGATCGCTGTCGCTCTATAAATACAAAAAGCCCCGAGCAACAGCAGTGCTGTCGCTCGAAGGCTAATGAATGAGGGGTGATTCCGGCCGAATCACCGAATATGAATAGGGGCGGCGAACCACGACTCCCAGAGGGTCTCCCACTCCAGTACTGCGCGGAACGCAGACGAGCTTAACTTCCGTGTTCGGGATGGGTACGGGTGGAACCTCGTCGCTATGGCCGCCGTAAGGCTGATCAACGGAATCGAACCGTTGTAAATCCAAATCAGTCAGTACGGTATGTACTAATTCGTGTGTAGTGTGCAATCCAGTAAGCGCCTGGACCCAATACGATGGGTCAGTGCAGTATGATTATGGCTTGGTCTGTTAGTTTTCGTGGGCTCAACACCTCGTTGCCTCGGTGCGCACACCCCGAATCTATCGAACTCATCTTCTATGAGTGACCTCTGTGGTATTTCTTTTTCATGTGGGTTTCGAGCTTAGATGCGTTCAGCTCTTACCCCGTGGCACGTAGTTACTCGGCAACTGCCCTGACGGACAACCGATACACCAGTGGTGCCCAATCGTAGTTCCTCTCGTACTATACGATCGTTCACGTCAAATACCGTAACACCCCCAATAGATAGCAGCCGACCTGTCTCACGACGGTCTAAACCCAGCTCACGACCTCCTTTAATAGGCGAACAACCTCACCCTTGCCCGCTTCTGCACGGGCAGGATGGAGGGAACCGACATCGAGGTAGCAAGCCACTCGGTCGATATGTGCTCTTGCGAGTGACGACTCTGTTATCCCTAAGGTAGCTTTTCTGTCATCTACGGGCCCCATCAATGGGCCTCGTAGGTTCGCTAGACCACGCTTTCGCGTCAGCGACACTCGTTGGGAATGTCACTGTCAGACTTCCGTATGCTCTTGCGCTCTTCCTCGGGTCTCCGACCCGAGTGAGGAAATCTTGGGGCGCGCTCGATATCTTTTCGAGCGCGTACCGCCCCAGTCAAACTGCCCAGCTACCGGTGTCCTCCTCCCGGAGTGAGAGTCGCAGTCACCATCGGGTAGTATTTCAATGATGTCTCGGTGGCCCGCTGGCGCGGGTACCTGTGTAATGACTCCTACCTATGCTGCACAATGGCGACCACGTCTCAGCGACAGCTTGCAGTAAAGCTCTATAGGGTCTTCGCTTCCCCTTGGGGGTCTCCAGACTCCGCACTGGAACGTACAGTTCACCGGGTCCAGCGTTGGGACAGTGAAGCTCTCGTTGATCCATTCATGCAAGTCGCTACTGAAGCGACAAGGTACTACGCTACCTTAAGAGGGTCATAGTTACCCCCGCCGTTGACGGGTCCTTCGTCCTCTTGTACGAGGTGTTCAGATACCCGCACTGGGCAGGATTCAGTGACTGTACGAGTCCTTGCGGATTTGCAGTCACCTGTGTTGTTATTAGACAGTCGGAGCTTCCGAGATATTGCAACCTGCTCCATTCCGGAGCAGGCATCCCTTCTTGCGAACGTACGGGACTAACTTGCCGAATTCCCTAACGCCGGTTATCCCGACAGACCTTGGCTTTCGCTGCCAGAGCACCTGTGTCGGATCTTGGTACGGACATCACACTTGCCTTTTCACGGGCCCTAGGTACCAACGAATTTCTCTATCTCGAGATTCGTCCGCTTCGTGCCGTTACGGCTTCCACGGAGTTCCTCGATTCGACCGGGCGACTGCCCGGCTCGTTGTTTCCCAAGGCGTTGGCGTTGAATGGTGACGGTACTGGAATATTAACCAGTTTCCCTGTTGTCTATTTCGAATTACGGATAGACTTAGGACCGACTAACCCTCAGCTGATTGACAGTGCTGAGGAACCCTTGCTCATAAGGTCGTCGAGGTTCTCACCCGACTATAGCTGCTACTGTGACCAGAATTTTCGTTTCTGAACGGTCCACGCGAGCTCTCGCCCGAGCTTCCACCCGATCAGAACGCCGACCTACGTGGTCATCCCTAACGGGATGCTGCTGGGTCTCGGAAATGGATTTGAGCCCCGATCATTTTGGGCGCCTCGAACCTCGGCCGGTAAGCTGTTACGCTTTTCTTAGAGGGTTGCTGCTTCTAAGCTCACCTCCCGGCTGTTTAGGGCTCGAGACCACCTTCGATCGCACTTAATCCATATTTGGGGTCCTTAACCTAGCTCTGGGTTGTCTCCCTTACGGTGCACAAGATTACCCCGCACACCGGACTCCCAATGTCTACAACGTTCGTAAGTTCGGAGTTTGACAACAAAGCCGACTCCTCTCGGAGGCGGGATTTGTAATCGGTCGCTCTACCTCACGAACTATCTCGATTGAGGTCATGCTTCGACATGTTTCGGTCGGAACCAGCTGTTGCCGAGTTCGATGGGCCTTTCACCCCTATACGTAGGTCACGAGAGGGTATTGTAAGACACCAACTCTAACGGGCCTCCACGTGCCTTTCGGTACGCTTCACCCTGCCCACGCATAGATCACTCGGTTTCGGGTCGTATCCCTGCGACTCCCCGCCCTGAAGGACGGCGGCCCTGGCCTCAAAGAGGCTGCGGCCATGTCGCTTTCGCTACGTCTACTCTGATACACAGATTAGACTCGCCGGAGAGATACACTCTCTGGTTCGTTTTTCAAAACGTACGACGCAATATCGGCTTCTCTGTCGTCTTACTGTATCCTCGCGGATGGGTCATTAAGACAGAGACCTTGTATACCACGTCGTTCTATCGCCAACTGATTTCAGGCTCTATTGCACAATCCTTTGTGGAGTGCTTTTCAGCGTTCGCTCACGCTACTTTTTCGCTATCGGTCTCGAGGAGTGTTTAGTCTTCCCGGGGGATGCCCGGGGATTTTTCACGAGGGATATCCGACCCACGCTACTCTGGATCTGACGCACGACGTACTGATTTCTGATACGGGGTTGTCACCCTGTATCACGCTCCGTTCCAGAAGACTTCTCAGAAAGTTTCGGTCGATGAGTGTCAGTCCGTACACCACATGTCCCGTAAGGGATTCGGTTTGGACTGTGTCGTGTTTACTCGCCGTTACTAACGACATCGCAGTTGCGTTCTTTTCCTGTCGGTACTAAGATGTTTCAGTTCCCGACGTTCCCTATTGCGCAAGGCAATTGTTGAGAGGGATTCCCATTCGGAGATCCTACGTTCTTTGCTTCCATGCAGCTCCCGTAGGCTTATCGCAGCTTGGCACGTCCTTCGTCGGCTCTCGAGCCGAGCCATTCACCAGCTGGCACAGTAGCCAGTTGATTGAGACGAACTGAATCGTCTCATGGTTGAGACAATCTCCAAAGGAGATTGCCTCGTGATGAGACAGTCTAAGACTGTCTCGAAGATCGAGACACACGACGTGTCTCGAATGTATGTTCACTGTACCCGGTGAGACCACAATGGTCTCTAACGTACTGGGTCCAGTGGACGCCTGGATTGCACGTACACACGATATCATCACACACCGAGGTGGTACGCCGGTGTGTTCTACCCTTCCCATCCACGCTTACGCGGGACGGTGCATCGGTTTCTGCGTATTACACCCGAATGCCGTCACCCGTATAAGGGGCACGGTTCATGGATGCGCAACGATGGACTCAGTGGGATTCGAACCCACGGCATCCTCCTTGCAAAGGAGGCACTCTGCCGCTGAGCTATGAGCCCAACTCGGTCGGCAAAGCCGACCGAGTCGAGATGAAATGTTAGCCTTGGTAGTTCGAAGGTGCCCGATGGCACGGAAACGCCGAGTGGAATCGCGTTGACTCAGAGAGAGTCAACGTCGGACCGCAGATGAGTATGAACGGTGAGTCTGCCCGAAGTGGGCAGATCTCGATCTGTAGGAGGTGATCCAGCCGCAGATTCCCCTACGGCTACCTTGTTACGACTTAAGCCCCCTTGCGAAGCCCAGATTCGACCACGGGAACGTGGCCTCATCCGGACCTCACTCGGGTGCTTTGACGGGCGGTGTGTGCAAGGAGCAGGGACGTATTCACCGCGCTCTAATGAAACGCGATTACTACCGAATCCAGCTTCATGCGGACGAGTTTCAGTCCGCAATCCGAACTACGACCAGGTTTCTGAGATTACCGTCCTCTCTCGAGGTTGGAACCCATTGTCCTGACCATTGTAGCCCGCGTGTTGCCCAGCCCATTCGGGGCATACTGACCTACCGTTGCCCATTCCTTCCTCCGCTTTAGCAGCGGCAGTCTCCCTAATGTACCCACCCGGCCGGGGCCGGTGCTGGCAATTAAGGACGTGGGTCTCGCTCGTTGCCTGACTTAACAGGACGCCTCACGGTACGAGCTGACGGCGGCCATGCACCTCCTCTCATCGACTCGAGCAGATGTCGTCAACATGACTGTCATTATCGATGTCGGGGCTGGTGAGATGTCCGGCGTTGAGTCCAATTAAACCGCAGGCTCCTCCGGTTGTAGTGCTCCCCCGCCAATTCCTTTAAGTTTCATCCTTGCGGACGTACTTCCCAGGCGGCTCGTTTAGCGGCTTCCCTACGACACAGCACCCACTCGTAGTGGGTGCCACATCTAACGAGCATCGTTTACAGCTAGGACTACCCGGGTATCTAATCCGGTTCGAGACCCTAGCTTTCGTCCCTCACTGTCGAATCCGTCTTCTCAGAGTGCTTTCGCCATCGGTGGTCCGTCCGGGATTACAGGATTTCACTCCTACCCCGGACGTACCCTCTGAGCCTTCCGGTTCCAAGCCAGACAGTTTTCGCCGGACGCCCACCTGTTGGGCAGGTGGATTTCCCGACGAACTTGGCTGGCCAGCTACGGACGCTTTAGGCCCAATAATATTGGACATCACTCGAGCTGCCGGTATTACCGCGGCGGCTGGCACCGGTCTTGCCCAGCTCTTATTCGTTGACCTCCTTACAGTCAACAAAAGCGAAGGCTAGTATGCCTTCGCACTTGGGATTCCCCTATCGCACTTCCGTGCAGTGTAAAGGTTTCGCGCCTGCTGCGCCCCGTAGGGCCCGGAATCTTGTCTCAGATTCCGTCTCCGGGCTCTGACTCTCATCACCCGTACCAATTATTGGCACGGTGGGCCGTTACCCCACCGTCTACCTAATCGGCCGCAGCCGCATCCTTCAGCGTCTCAACGTTTGGAGTATGCTGCATTCCAGCGTGCATACCGTATCCATCATTAGCCTCAGTTTCCCGAGGTTATTATGGTCTGAAGGGTAGCTTGGCCACGTGTTACTGAGCTATTCGCCACGAATCTAAGTTCGTACGACTAGCATGGCTAAATCGAATCCCAATAGCAATGTCCTCCGGCAGGATCAACCGGAATGTGTCCAACTGTCTCGAAGAGACAGTTGGGGGTTGGCGGGAACAATTTCCTTGAAGGGAAATTGGTCACCAAAATGTGTCTCATTGCATGGTCCGAGTTCGGCATCCTCCGAGCAATCGGGTGACACCGAACTACCAAGGCTAACGTCGGATCCCATCTGTACGGCGTACCGCAGGGGCGGGATCCCCATTTCTTCGGATTAGATCGAAGGTGAGTCACGGGTATAAACCCGTCGAACTCGACCTAGGTTCGGGCGATCCGAACTAGCTTCGATCCGCTCCACGAGTGCCGGCCGAATTGAACGGCCTTGCAATCTCGTATGTTGTCTGTTGCATTCCATCCGAATGCCCTTATACACTTAAGGGCATTGTTTCGAGATGGCCGCCGTCGGGCGATTCCGACAGCGGGTGTCGGCCGGAGTGACCCGACCGACCTTCGCATTACAACGAATGCCGGTCGAATACTTAACCCCGTCGAACCAAAGGCGCCACGTCATGCGGTTTCATGCCGTGTGGATGCGATTGCGTACCATCTTTCAACGACAGGTTGCTGATTACGTCGACGCAGAGTCTGATTGAAGCACACGCACGTGCGCGAAAACAAAAACGGATCCAAGAAAATGCCCAGATGGTCTCAGTTGGATTGGCGATCAAAAAAGTACGGAACTCACCAACCGAGGGACGACCAGACCCGGCGGGTCGACAAGAGTACATGTGGTTGAAAATACGAGCAGCTGCCAACGAGCTGATCACGGGGCCACGAACCAATAAAGACAAAAAGCAGTTGGTAGAGAGTCGAGCTAGTACAGAACGAACGACTTAGGCTCTGATACACTGTCTGTGTGGTTTGTGGTTGGCTTCCCACAAGAGCAATAATATAAAACCGGCGAAAGTAGTTTATAACGGGTCGGTTTATAAGGGAGGCTTGTATATAAGGTAGTATAGATGACAGCGCCGGCAGACTCCATTGAAATCCAGAACGTGGTCGCATCGACAGGTATCGGTCAGGAACTCGATCTTGAGGCACTCGCCGAGGACCTTCCGGGGGCGGACTTCAATCCGGACAACTTCCCCGGTCTCGTCTACCGGACCCAGGAGCCGAAAGCCGCCGCACTGATCTTCCGGTCGGGGAAGATCGTCTGTACCGGTGCCAAAAGCATCGATGACGTGCACGAAGCACTCGGCATCATCTTCGAAAAGCTTCGTGGACTCAGCATCCCCGTCGAGGAAGACCCCGAGATTACGGTCCAGAACATTGTGTCGAGTGCCGACCTCGGCCACAACCTCAATCTCAACGCGCTTGCGATTGGACTTGGGCTCGAAGACGTCGAGTACGAACCTGAGCAGTTCCCCGGCCTCGTCTACCGGATGGACGAACCAGAAGTCGTAATCCTGCTGTTCGGCAGCGGGAAGATCGTCATTACCGGTGGCAAGCAGACCCAAGACGCAACCGCCGCCGTCGAGCAGATCGTCGAGCGGATCGAAGACCTCGGCCTGCTGGGCTAAACGCGGTCGACCAACTGACCAGTCGGTGTGAGGGTTCAACCCTACGCCGAGTGGATTTCTGCCGTATCCTGTGTCAAACAGCGGTGCGTGGGGTGGCGTCTACGACGTGCTTTCTTCGGTCAGCACGTCTTTGACGACTTCGGGATCTTCGAGCAGTTGGTGGTTCGTGTAGCTGCCTTCGGCGCTGCCGCCGCTGTGTTTCGACTGCTCAATAATGTCGAGAAACGCGTGTTCTTTCAGGAGATCACGGACACGCCGCAGTGAGAGACTCTCGGAGCCCTCCTGTCGACAGATGTTTTCGTAGATTTCGTAGACGCGACTCGTTCGGAACCCTTCCTGTTGCGGATTGGACAGCGACAGCACCGCAAGGGCCTGGAGGACGTACCGCGAGTGGGGCGTCGAGCCACGGATTAGTTCCCGGAAGCGGTCGGTTTCAGCCCGTTGGCGGGCTTGGGTGACGAACTGTTCTCTGACGGTTGTCGACCCATTTGACTGAGCGATCTCGCCGGCGTACCGCAGAATGTCGATTGCCTTGCGCGCGTCCCCGTGTTCACGGGCTGCCAACGCGGCTGCGCGCGGGATCGTTGAGGCTTCGAGGACACCATCCCGGAAGGCGTCGCTCCGGGCCTCCATGATGTTCCGGAGCTGGTTGGCGTCGTATGGCGGAAAGACGAACTCCCGTTCACAGAGGCTGGATTTGACGCGTTCGTCCATTCGATCTTTGTACTGGATCTTGTTGCTGATCCCGAGGACGCCGAGTTTGCAGTCGGTGATCTTGCCTGCCTCGCCCGCACGCGAGAGTTGCATGAGAATGTCGTCGTCGCTGAGTTTGTCGATCTCGTCGAGGATGATCACCACCACGTCGAACCGTTGGTCGAGGATGCGCCAGAGTCGCTTGTAGTAGGTCGACGTACTGAGTCCCTTGTCGGGGATGTTGATATCGGTCGCCTCCACATCGTTGACGCTATCGGCGATGGTTTGGACGGCCTGAGTTTCGGTCGTGTCTTGGGCGCAGTCGACGTAGGCGAACGTTGCGGTGACACCTTCATCGCCCGCGGTCTCGATGAGTCGACGGGAGACGTATTTCGCACAAAGTGATTTTCCGGTACCCGTTTTGCCGTAGATCAACACGTTGCTCGGACTCTGCCCGAAGATAGCGGGGTTGACCGCCGTGGCGAGCTGGGAGATCTCGTCGTCTCGGCCGACGATCCGACCCTCGCCGGGCAGGTGGCTGATCTCTAAGAGTTCTTTGGTGGCGAAAATCGGGTCCTCACGAGTAAATAGATCGTCCGCAGTCTCAGACATACCCCAAGACACCACGTTTCCGGTGAAATGGGTTTCCCTTTGACCGTCGAGACACACACACCACGTTTCCGGTGAAACCCGGATCGAGGGTGGTGGTCGACCTGAAACGGTGGTCGACCTCCTGCAAGCAATCGATACGTGCGCGGTGAGAGCTAATCGGGGAAATGAGTACTAATCGGGGAAATGAGTATAGATTAGTTACGAAAGACAGTGCTGCTAAGCTCTCTGTCGACGGGTGTCGCTCGTACAGAGCTTAAAATAAAGGACGAAACCACGACACGGAAACCGAAACCGGAAAAGAAACGCTTCGACTCGATACTAACTGAGTAGTCTACTTTTGCTGTATGCGAGTAGTTTACTGGACTTTTAGGCGTTTTAGTATATAATTGTATCTATGTAGTTGAATTAAGTTATGTTTCTTCCAGTATAAAGGCCAAAGAAACAGAGGTGTTGTGGCGGTGTGTTTGAAGACAAAGCCACCTCTGTGGCTGGTTTCACCGGAAACACGGTGTGTGTGAGGACACGTTGAGCAACGACTTGACCGACTGCTCACCTATTGGCAGATCGCTCGATCATGGTCGACCGAGACCATCCCTACTTGTGGTCGGTCCTTCGTGCTCGGAGTCGACGCTCACCGAGCTCAGATACAAAATTGGAGAGATATCATTGTTTCACCGGAAATACGGTGTGAGACTCATCGTCACAACCGATCTTTTCACTGGAAACGTAGTGTGAATTCGAGCCAGACAGGTAGTTGTTTCATCGGAAATGCGGTGTGGGTAGCTGGCTCAGTGTCATCTTATATGCAGGCTCGTAACAGTCTCCTGTTTCATCGGAAACGCGGTGTGGGTCGGATTGTTCCGTAGTCTCCCTCGACCGAAATGTAGCAGGTTCAACAAGAGACACCCAATAGGTGGCATCTATTCAGAGAAAGTGAGCAATTACTATCATTGTCTAGACACTGTTTGGGTATTTGGAGATAATATGGGCTATTTCTGTGGGCAAAACCATGTATGAAGGGGTAGATTAATTACTGTAGGTTAGAGTGAAAAACTTGTATGATGATTGGATTCGATGGGAGAGAATCCGCCAGCGACGGTCGCAGTAGCAACACAGTTAGACGTTCACTGACAAATCGGAGACTCTACTAATGCCAAAAGACACAGATTCCGTTATTTTCAGCGAGACGGAACGCAAAATCCTCGAACTAGCGCTACAGAATCCTGAACTGTCGAACACCGAAATTGCCGAACAGACGGGTATGCGAATCACGCTCGTGCGGGACACACGAGCAGAGTACGAAGACGATGTCGAACTCGCCGAGGGTGTCGCCGAGAGCGACGCTGGAAGTGCCGCAGACTCGGTGACGGTCGAGGCCGCGGAGCTCAGCGAGACACAGCAGGCGATTCTCGAAACCGCGGCGAACGATCCGACGATGATGAACGCGGATATCGCTGCCGAGACCGGCGCGCGGATCGCACTCGTCCGTGATACGCTCGACCAGTACGGGGACGCTGTCGACACAGCGGCCGAAAGCGGCGCCGACGCCGACGAAGACGAGGGTGACGAGGACACGGTCTCCGAACCGAACGATACACAGGCCGCAATCCTCGACCTCGCTTCGGAGAATCCCGACATGACGAACGCTGACATCGCCGAGCAGACAGGCGCTCGAATCACACTCGTCCGAGATACACTCAACGAGTTCGACGGCACCAGCGGAGCCGTCGACCCCAACACCGATGCTGCCAGCGGATCGGCAGCGGTCGACGCCGATGGGTTCTCGGAGATCAAACTCGAAATCCTCGAAGTTGCGCTGGAGAATCCGGATCTGACCAACGGCGAGATCGCCGACCGGACCGGCGCTCGGATCACGCTCGTCCGAGATACGATTGCGGACTACCAGTCCGACGACGAGGAGTCGACCGACACTGACACCGAAAGCGACAGTGGCAGCGACGAGATCCCATCGGCAATCGACACCGAGGCATTCTCCGAGACCCAAATCGAGATTCTCAAAACCGCACTCGCCAACCCGGAGCTAACCAACGGCGAGCTCGCCGCACAGACCGGCACACGGCTCACGCTTGTTCGGGATACGATCCACGAACACGAATACGATGACAAGCCGTGGGACAAAGATCTCGACGAGGAGCCAGTCGACGACTCCGAGGACGAGACGGAAAGCGAAACGACCTCGACAACCGAGACCATCGAGATGCCGGAGACGACAGCCTCCGATCTGCTCTCCGACATACAGCGCGAGATCCTCGAAACCGCCCTTGAAAACCCCGATCTAACAAACGGCGAGATCGCCGATCAGACCGGCACACGGCTCACGCTCGTGCGAGATACACGAGCCACCTACGAGAAGGCAGTCGACCTTGCTGAAGACTCTGAGGAGGCCACCGACACCGGGGCCAGTGCCTCCCAGACCGAAACTGCATCGGAACCAACCGCAAAACAGCGTACGATTCTCGATGCCGTTGCAGCCGATCCCGAACAAACCAACGGTGAGATCGCCGACCAAACCGGCGCTCGGATCACGCTCGTTCGAGATACACGTGAGCAGTACGGCGACCACGACCTTGCGGGCGAAATCGAGTCGACCGAGTCCGAGGGAACCGATGCCGCCGAATCTGGCGACGCCGCCACACCTGCTGCCGAAGCCGGCGGGGGGAATGGAGGACTGATGGTAGGGATACTGATTGTCCTGCTGCTGGCAATTGGTGTCGCAGCCGGACTGGGCGTCATCTGATTGCGGTACTGGACTCATATCGACGAGTCTTTCATCGGATCACCGCACCGAACCACGAACCCATTTTGACACTTACTATTCGATGTCACGGAAGCGTCTCGCAAGCAAAACCGTCACTATCCCCGTCGAGACGGTGTGGGTCGCCGGAACTTTCGTCGAGAACCTGTTGGGCCTGTGCCTGCGTGTCGAAATCCGAGCAGTCGTAGTCGCCATCTGGCGGCAGGGGTGGCACGTCGACACCCTCGGTCGACGAGTCAGTATCCGAACCATCGAACTCCCATAGCCCAATTGAGTTGCGTTGGGCATCCCGTTCGGTCGCAGCGAATGGCTCGCGTTGTGAGAACGTGCTGTCGTACAGCCGGGCATAACCATCCGACAGCAACCGCTTGTTGAAATTCTCGCCGTCGACATACACGTATACCAACAACCGGCCGTAGCTTCCGCGCCGATCCGCTGTAGGGTCGACGACGATTCGGACCTCCTCACCAGCCAGCTCGGCCTCGGCGAACTGCGTTGCCCGCTGACCCCAGTTATAAAGGTGGTCTCGACCCGCTGGCGTGTCAGGGATTCCCTCGAACTCGTCGGGAGACCCGCGGCCGAGCGTCGTCTCGGGGGTGTCGACGCCCAACAGTCGGAGCGTATCGGTTTGACCGTTTGCATACCGGATTTCGACGGTATCGCCATCGATCACGCGAGTGACGGTGACTGTCCACTCGGTCACCTCATCGGACTGTGCGGCACTGCCACCGTCGACATCTGAGACCGGGATAACACCGCTGCAACCTGCCATAAAAGTAAATAAGACTACAAGAAAAATGGAAATAGAGTGACGACGTCGCATAAACACATATCAGGGCACACTCACAAGAAGGGGTCGGTTGGAGAGCTGTGGCGCTCAAGATGGGTCGACAGTTCGATCAGTAAGAGCGATTCAACTGGTCCAAAAACAAGTTATGGGTCAAGTACTGTCAACTCGGAATTACTCGAAGCCGAACAGCAGACGGGAGAGTCGTGGTCGCTAGACTGTCCGTTGTCCTCGTCTTCGGACTCATCGTTCTCCGTACTGTCCGGCCCTCGATTCTCGGCGTCCGGGCCGACTGACTCACGGACCCATTTCGAGATTCCCTTTATAATTTTGATACCCTTCGACATTATTGGATCGTTGGTGTGTCGGCTCAAAAGTGTAGGGGCGTTGTGTGTTTGGAGTACACAGTCGGTGCCTGCTCTCGCTTTGCGGTCAGTCGCTGCCGACCTGTGTAGCGCCGCCGAAGGCGACCGTCGACAGGAGATACTCGTCGTCTCGGAGCTGCAACTGGTGCCGAACTGCGCGATAGTCGAGGCCATTGTGTGGTCGACTGCCGATACCGAGTTCCGTCGCGACGAGCTGCAAATTTTGGATGACGCTCCCGGCTTCGAGCCCGGCGAACAGGTACCCCATCTCGCCGTACTTGTCGGCTGATCGCTCCGGAATGGCAGTGATCACAAACACTGCTGCAACCGCATCCGCGGCAGTGATCCACGTCCAGTTGGTCCGCACCCACTCGCTGTAGTCGCCTTCTTGGAGCTGTTCGAGTGTGTCGTCGCGGACGTTGTAGTGGTAGATCCCGCAGTCGACGTCCGGCGAATCGAGCACGATTGGATAGATCTCCAGTGGGTAGCAGGCACCGCCGGAGGCCACGGGTCGACGGGGGTCTCCACCTGCTTCCCTGATTTCGCCGTACGAATACGCCAGCAGCGTCGACAACTCCGTGTTGGGTATTGGCCGTCGCTCTGTTGGGGGCGTATACGATGCCCGCTGCTGGAGTCGTTTTAAGAAGTCCGAGTCCGCGGTATCAGCAAGCGGAGTGGTTGCTGCCCGCCGGTATGTTTTATATCCTGACGTGGGCGACCCGGGCGACGACGATTCTTTCGGCGCGAGCGTCGGTTCTGATACCAGCGGTGGGAGATTCTTGTGGTACAGTTCATAGAGATATTCGAACTCGTCGTCGAGTGGTGAATTTCCGTCGAGTGGTGAATTTCGTGACATCGTTAGGGGAAGGGATGTGGAACCGTGTTGAGTGCTGCCTCGGTCGGTGGCCGCTCCCGATACCCCATTTCGACCGGCGTCTCCGTGAGCCGATCTCCGCCGAAATAGCGCAATCGCTCCAGGAGATACAGCGGCTGGAGCCGCGGGGCGATTACTCGTTGGACGCTGAACCCCAGATTCGAAACATCTCGCGTCGTGACGTCGACCGCGTAGCAGTCGTATCCCGCCGCCGCCGTGACTCGGTCGACGATCTCACCGAAGGGGAGATCGCTGTCGAACTCGTCGACGGTCGTGGTTCGGTGGCTCTCAATCCAGAATGCAAGGTCACTGATACGGTCCTGAACCGACCACAACAGGCCGCGCTCGGCATAGGAGTTGATCGCTTCGAGTTCGAGATCCGCGGGAGCCCGTTCGGTATCCGCCAGCAGTGATAGCGTCCACAGTCGCGTCTGGACCACTTCTTCGAGCGCACTCTCAATTACCGCTGTCGCGTCTGTACCACCTGCAGCAGCCACGGTAACCGCGGGAGTGCTCTTTCGGTCGACCAACACCGCGATTGCAACCGGCACACCGAGATCGGTCGTTCCATCCAGTAGCGTCAGTTCAAGTCCGTGTCCAGTCACGCGGTCGACCAACCGCTGGATTCGTGGCGAGGCTGTGGTTGGATCGATAACTGGCAACTCAGTTTTCGTCAGATAGTACGTCATGAACGCGTCACGCTCGACGAGTTCGGACAGCCCGTTGTGGATCGCCATCTCCCGAGAGGAGCCTGTCGCCAGCCCCGTCGAGATCGGATTCCGAATGAATGGCTCTGCATCCGGCGGATACGACAGATACACTAACTGAGCCGGAATGTGCGTTTCGGATCCCGAACCGAGGTCCTCACCAACAACCCACGACAGTTCGTCGTCGACGCCACAGAGACTGGAACTATCCATCGACGCTTGCTGTTGTGATGAAAAGTTCACAACCGCTGTTGGATCGATGGCCGAGGCCGAGTCGACAATGTCCGTATATGAGGCTGTGCGGAACGCCTCCTCTCGGAACACACAGCCACAGTAGCGTTCGATGGCCTCACCGTATGCTGCGATGAGCCCATTCGATTTCGTGAACGCACAGCCGCCTTCTTCGTGGGCCATCGGTTCTCCGTCGGTAAACGGTGTGAAATCCTCTCGGTCGACCACGTAGTTCTCGATAGCTGGCTCGCCCGGTGGCACCGGCACCCGCTGAAGGCCCGTGATGATGCCCGTTGTCGGGTTCTCGATCTGTCGGAGCCGCGCGAGGACACTGCGGTCTTTGCTTTCGGTCGACACGCGATCACTGTCCCATTCGGTGATGGTGATCTCGTTCGCATCAGACATTGCACACCTCACAGTGTGGCAGTGCGAACACACGTGGGGTCCGTCTCTCCTGCTCGTAGTGATCGTAAACGACGAACTGTTCGTCCAGATATCGTGGCACCTGTTTCAGCAACGTGCCGAACAGTAGCTCCGTGACGGTGTCGACGTAGGCCCGAGCATATGGCGGGTCACCACCGAGCGTTTCGGTAAACAGCTGTCCGCCCGCTTTGTTCGCATCCACTCGTTCATAGAGGCAGTTCAAACAGGCCGGTGCATCCGGCGTGAGCACGGGGCCGAGTCGCCACCCCCGCTCGGTTAGCCGCGTTCTAACGAGTGTCGACTCGGATTCGGCCCACAGCTCGTTGGCTGTCGACCACGAGCCACTGCGTTCGAGCTGTTCGCTCAAGAGGATTACATCCGGCTCCCGAGGGCCGTCAGTCACTGAGACGCCAGCAGCACGCAGTCGTGAGATAACTGGCGAAATAGGGTCTCGATCACCGAAGACAGCGACCGACAGAGCTGCAAGTCGATCCGGTACCTCGTGGTGGCGTGCCGGTGGGATAGACGGCAGGACTGATTCGAGTAGCCGTCGACTCTCGGTGGCTTCCAGTTTAGGCGGAATCGCACGGCCATCGTATGCGAGCGTGTTCTCGTACAGTAGTTCGATGTACTCCGCTTTCGCGTCCGGTATTCGGTCGACTAGATCACCTGCCGCCGTCTCCCCATCCATTGTCGCTAGCAACTCGATGATGCTCTCGATACGCTCGCCTTGCAGCGTTGTGACTGTCTGCGGTGTTTGAACAACTGCCTCGCCGTCGTGGAGACCGTATCCTGTTGGACTGTAGGCCGCTGGATGCGAGTCCATCGTCGCGCTTTTCTCATGTATCGGTATAACATACCGGGGTCGACCGAATGTCGAAAATTGAGTCTGTACCCCCGAAATCGGCGTAACCGTCGACAGGGTCCGTGCCACGAATCCTCACTGACTGTTCAGAAATCACTCCGAAGAGCGGTGAGGTACTGACTCAGTTCGTCATCATCAATCCGTGTGTGGACTACTCTACAGCCGCTGCTCGAAGGAATTGAGTACCGAAAGAACGGAGATGGGGACGGAGGGATTTGAACCCCCGATCGACTGATATCTCCGGTCTGCGCCTCGGAACTCCAGAGGGTCGTCAACGCGAGCCGATGATCAGTCGGTCGCTCGGTATATCAGTCTGGAGTGTCGTCCCGGGCGCGTGGCCTCTGGAGTCAGTCGCCATCCCTGGCTTGGCCACGTCCCCTCGCCTCCTACTTGCGTGATCGGTAGTAAAGAGGTTTCGATCCCAACTGCCAGCAGGCGTCGTCCTTCTCGGCTACTGGTCTTCTTTCTCGCTCCAGTCGCAGTCTTGGCATTTGTACCCCGTCACGAACGCGGTCACACTCGGCATATACCCGACACTGATGACGTTGCCACCACACTCTGGACACTCTCGGTCGGCGTCTTCGATCTCGGTTGCTTCCATCGGGCGCTCGCCTTCAATCATTTCCGCCAACGTTTCGGAGGTAACCATCCGCCCCTCGACAACTCGGTTGCTCATACCTCCGATTCGGAGACCAACCCCTAAGAAGTTCCCGTACTCGACTTAGAGGCCACTCTATCCATGTGACAACTCACCACGCCGACCACGGCACAAAAAATACCGACTCCGTCTCAGCGCTACGGGAGTCTCAAAGCCACGGTGCCTGCGAGCTATCTTCGCTGGGATAGCCGTAGCCCACGTCGCCGCCCTCGACGGAGATCTCCTTGTTTGCCTCTGCACGGTCGACGTTCGCACTCATCACGGCCGACTCCGGCGATTTGCCGCCGGAGCCATCGTCAACTGCCGAGGCCGTTGCCGACTCCGAGCTGCTTCCGCTGCCAATCGGGTCGACACCGTCGACCGGTTCGGCACTCCCGTCGACGGTCCGGTCTCCCGCCGAGCCATCGTGATTGTCGACCGTCGTGGCGGCTGAAGCCGGGGCTGCATCGGGGTTGTAGGCAAACAGCGCGGTGACGATCAACACTGCCAGTGCGATTGGGGCGTCGGTCTCCAACAGCCCTAAGATGGGCAGCGCAAGCACGCCCAGTGCGACCGAACTCCCGAATCGGAAGCGGTCGATGTCGACATTGCCCCGGAGCTGTGGCGCGGTCAGCGCCACCAGCAGCGCAAAGCCAACACCAATGGCTGCGGTGGCGGTCGCCCGGGCGATCAACTCCGGATCGATCAGCAGGTCGACGACCAACCCACTGGGCTGGAGGCTGGCGATGAGCCCGAGCGCGATGATGATGCCAGGACTGGGCAACAGTTCACCGATCTTCGAGCTGGCGGTTTGGGCGGCGATAGCGAGGATCACCAACCCAGCAAACCGCTCGAAGATGACCATATTAAGCACGCTCTCGATGGTGAGTGCGAACACGGCTTCCAGAGCCGCCAGCGGTATGATCACCGCACCGATCAGCAGGATCGAGGTCACGATCTCCTTTGGACTGCCGTCCATCTCCGCGAGAATCACGGCCAAGGTAGCCGAGCCGCCGAAGATGAGCAGCCCCGTTTCGAGCATGCCGACGGCGGTGTCGAGGGTACCTGCCAAGATTAGCGCCACGAAGATGCCGTCGATCAACGGTAACGCCATCACCGTGGCTAACAGGCGAACTGCACCACCGACGCGTCGCTCCAACTGGAGCGCAACCGGGTGTTGTGAGACACTCATTCCGAACTAGTGGCCGTCACCATCGGCCAACTGGCGATAGGGTAACCCTCCGGCAGCGCTGTCGACGCGCCCGCCGATGAAGCCACCAAAAGTGGCTCCCAGTGTGGATACTGCCTTCGTCCACATCGGTGTAAAGCGAATGCCGGAGCGCTGCTGCTCGATGCCGGCCGTACGCGATGCGGTGTTCCACTGGGAGTTCATGGATGTAGGTAGACGTGCAACCTGCTTAAGCGTTGTGTGGGTGTGCGAAACACGCACAATTATTTGCCGATATAGTTCTGGTAAACATATCCTAACGCCGAATTTATGCGTATATATTTTATTTTTGTTCCAATTGTGAGACAAACGCTACTGGCATATTTTCAAAACACGACATTTCTACACGATTGTCTGTGATTGATTGGTGCATAAGGATGTATACCTGCGTGCGATCGGTGTGTCGTATCCACACAGGAGTGTTGACTCGCAACGTTTTTGCTTGATCCGCGATGACGGTTTATATGGCGAACGAAAATTCGGAGATGTCTTTCTCGCAGAAGCTACAGGTGCCGGAGGCGTTGACATTCGACGACGTGTTGCTCCGCCCGATGGAGAGCCGCATCGAACCCGACGACGCGGATCTCTCGACACGTGTGTCGCGTAACGTCGAACTAACGATCCCGATCCTTTCGGCAGCGATGGATACGGTGACCGAAAGCGACACCGCAATCGGCATGGCCCGCGAGGGCGGGATGGGTGTCCTCCACCGCAACATGGATATCGAGGAGACGGCCGCAGAGGTCAAACGTGTCAAACGCGCCGACGAACTGATGATCCGGCGGGACAACGTCGTCACTGCCAGCCCACAGCAGACGATCAGCGAGGTCGACCGCATGATGAGCCGAGAGGGCGTTTCAGGTGCCCCAGTCGTCGACGACGACGACACTGTCCTCGGCATTATTTCGGGCACCGACATCCGGCCCTTCCTCGAAGTCGGTGAGACCGACAGCGTCCGTGAGGCGATGACCGACGAGGTCATCACCGCCGCCGAAGACGTCGAGGCCCGCGAGGCACTCGAACTCATGTACGAGTACAAAATCGAGCGCGTCCCAATCGTCGACGACGAGAACCACCTCGTCGGCCTCGTCACGATGCAGGGCGTTCTCCAACGCCGCGAACACCAAGAGGCCGCCCGCGATGAACACGGACGGCTGGTCTGTGGTGTCGCGGTCGGCCCCTTCGAAAAAGACCGCGCAACCGCTGCCGACGAGGCTGGCGCGGACGTGCTGTTCATTGACTGCGCACACGCGCACAACCTCAACGTGATCGAGTCGGCCCGCGAGATCAAGGAGACCGTCGACGCCGACGTCGTCGTCGGCAACGTCGGCACGCGCGAGGCGGCCGCCGAGGTCGTCGACTTCGCCGACGGGATCAAGGTCGGCATCGGTCCCGGCTCGATCTGTACCACCCGCGTCGTCACCGGAGCCGGAATGCCACAGATCTCCGCGATTGCGGAGGTCGCTGACGTCGCGGCACCCGAAGACGTCCCAGTGATCGCCGACGGTGGGATTCGCTACTCCGGCGATGCGATCAAGGCAGTCGCCGCGGGCGCGGACGCAGTGATGCTCGGCTCCTACTTCGCCGGAACCGAGGAGGCTCCCGGCCGGGTCATCACGATGAACGGCAAGAAATACAAACAGTACCGCGGGATGGGCAGCGTCGGCGCGATGAAATCCGGCGGCGGTGACCGCTATCTCAAGGACGCCGACGAGGGCGAAGAGTTCGTACCGGAGGGTGTCGAAGCTGCAACCCCTTATAAAGGAACCCTCGCATCGGAACTCCACCAGCTCGTCGGCGGGATGCAGTCCGGGATGGGCTACGTGGGAGCCGAAACGCTTCCCGGCTTCAAACAGCGCGCCGAGTTCGTTCGCGTCTCCTCGGCCGGTCAGACCGAAGGCCACCCACACGACGTGATGATCACCGACGAGGCCCCGAACTACAGCCCGGAGTAACGCTCGAGTAGTCAGTTCCTACTGGTTTTATCACCATCCTAACCAGAATATTTATATCCGATAATTGATTCCTATTAGATACTACAGTATCTCACACTCTATGTATACTCCACATCAGCAGTTCTTCAAGTCGACAGGGCAGCGAACCAAAGGGGTATTTTCATATATCCTCGCCTACGACGGGATAAGTGTGACCGCTGAGGGATTTAGGGAGCCATGAACGACGACCGCCCACTCGTTCTCGTCGTCGAGGACGAAGCCGATCTAGCAGACTTGTATGCAACGTGGCTGAAAGCTGACTACCGCGTTCGGACGGCCTACGGCGGCGAGGAGGCCCTCGAAAAACTCGACGACGAGATTTCGGTGATGCTTCTAGACCGGCGTATGCCGGGACTGTCGGGCGACGAAGTGCTGGATGCCGCCCGTGAGCAGGGTATCGACTGTCCGGTATCGATGGTAACGGCTGTCGAGCCTGACTTCGATATCATCGAGATGGGGTTCGACACCTATCTCGTCAAGCCAGTGACTCGGGATACGCTCATCGAGACTGTCGAGGATCTCCTCTCCCGAAGCTCCTACGACGAGGGAGTGCAGGAACTCTACTCGCTGGCATCGAAAAAGGCGCTGTTGGAGTCAGAAAAGGGACGTTCTTCGCTCGAAGACAACGAAGAGTACCAAGAGCTCTCCGAGCGACTCAAAGAGTTGCGTGAAGAACTCGACGATACAATGGGTTCCTTCGAGGATCACGACGACTTCGTCGGATTCTACGAGGCATTCGATTCACCCGACGAAGACCAAGACTTCGATTTCGATGCCGACGATAGTGAGTTCGAAACTGACGATGACGACACCGACAGCTTCGAGTTCTGAACACGGTCGACCACGCTGTTTTGGCTGGAAATCATCGATTCTGACGGCTGTTCTGTACTGTACCCAGTCGTATTACGGACACGAGTTGGTCGACATCTGGTGACAACGTTTTTTCACCAACTCTGTGTAATCGGATCATGGGCGTACGTGATGCGTTATGGGAGATCGAGTGCGCCATCGGGGATGCGTTTGATCAGCCCAACCGAGAATCCGACCGACAGACAGCCCAGTCCCGCCGAAGCATCTACGAACAGGCGCTGATCGACGTCAATCAGCAGGCCGGTTCGGAGGCGATGCATGCACTGAGCAGTTGGATCGAGCGGGAGATCAGAACCTCCAGGCGACTCCCTGCGAGCCACGAGGTGCGACAGATCGGTACCGAAATCTGTCGACGAACGACACCGAATGTCTCGCTGGACCTCTGATGATGTTCTTTGTAATAAAACAGTACCCTGACCGGCAGTAACCACCAACTACGGCTAGTAACTACTAACTACGACTAGTAACCACTGACTACGACCGTGATCTGAGCTGTCACCGGTGGCTGCTATCGATTTTGTAGGAAGGTTTCGAGTCGGTTCATCGCCGTTTTGAGTTCTCGCATGCTCGTCGCATACGAGACACGAAGGTGGCCCTCGCCACCGTCGCCGAAGACGCTCCCGGGGACGACGGCCACACCCTCTTCTTTGAGGAGTTGCTCGGCGAAGGCCTCGTCGTCGCCGCCACACTTCGGGAAGGCGTAGAACGCCCCACGGGAGGTAAAGCAGTCGAGGCCCATCTCCTCGAACCGCGAGAGGACGAACCGTCGACGGCGGTTGTACTCGGTGGCCATCTCGGTGACGGCGTCCTCACAGCTTCGCAATGCCTCAATGGCGGCGTACTGGGCGGTCGTCGGAGCCGACAGCATCGTATACTGGTGGACGCGGTTCAGCGACTCGATTGCGTCAGCTGGAGCCAGCATGTAGCCCAACCGCAGCCCCGTCATCGCGTAGGCTTTCGAGAAGCCGTTGATGACGACCGTTCGCTCCCGCATGCCCGGCATCGACGCAATCGAAGTGTGGTCGCCGTCGTAGGTCAGCGCGGCATAGATCTCGTCGGCAATGACAGCGATGTCGTTGTCGACACAGAACTCTGCGACGGCCGCGATCTCCTCGTCGTCCATCACAGCTCCCGTCGGATTGTTGGGATAACAGAGGACGAGCAGATCGGCCTCATCCGCGCCGGCGGCCGCCAGCGCCTCCGGAGTCAGGGCGAAGTCGTCTGCTGCGTGTGTCGGCACACCGAGTGGCTCGCCGCCAGCGAACTGGATTCCCGGCCGGTAGGAGATGTAGTTCGGTTGGTGGATAGCGACCGTGTCGCCCGGCGAAATGAACGCTCGGAGCGCAAGGTCGACGGCCTCGCTTGCGCCGGTGGTGACGAGAACCTCCGTATCGGGGTCGTAGTCGTGGTCCCAGCGACGGGAGTAGTCACTGATTAACCGCCGTAGGTCGGCCATACCACGGTTGGAGGTGTAGGAGGTCCGGCCCTCTTCGAGCGAGTGGATCGCCGCACTCCGGGCGGCCCACGGTGTCGAGAAATCCGGCTCACCGACACCGAGTGAAATCACGTCGTCGCGCTCCTCGGCCAGCTCGAAGAACTTGCGGATCCCGGACTCGGGCACGCTCGCGACACGGTCGTTGGGCTGGAGCGTCATGGCGACACGGAGAGTCGGTCGTCACCGTCACGGTCGCCGAAGTCGATACCGGCCTCCTTGTAGGTCTCCATGATGAAGTGGGTCACCGTCTGGGTGATCTCCGGAATCGGCGCGATCTGGTTGGAGATGAACTTCGAGACGTCCTGCATCGAATCACCCGTGACCTCAATGGCGAAATCGTAGTCGCCCGAGACCAGTCGGAGCGACTGGACTTCCGAGAAGCGCGCAATGCGGTCGGCGATCTCTTCGTACCCCGTTTCGCGGTCGAGTTCGACGTTGAGTTCCACGAACGCCGAGACGCGTTGCTCGTCGGTGTTGTCCCAGTCGATGACGGCCTGATACCCCTTGACTGTCCCCTCGGCTTCGAGTTCGTCGAGCAACTCCTCGACGGTCTCGCTGTCCACCCCGAGCTGTCGGGCAATATCCTCGGTCGACTCCCGGGCATCGGTCGACAACACTGCGAGTAGTTCGCGTTTGGCGTCCATACCACTTCTGTCAGTTCCGACTCCATATGGTTTGCGACACTTTCGTGGGAGACAACCTCACACAGGAGTGCTGTCGACTGGTGCAGAACCGATAACTTCACGCACCGCAGAGTGTGTGTATGAGCTATCTCCCGTGGGCCCTCGGTGCGCTGGCTGCCTACACGTTAGTGCCGCTGTTGATGCGGGTGGCGACGACCGGTGCAGATGCCATCCCGAGCGACGTTGCGACGGTTATTTCGAACTCGGTTCTGGTCGTTGGCGCGCTGGCGGTGATTGTCGGGACCGATCAGCGTGTTACGCCGCATCTCAGCAGCTCGAAAATTCCGTACGCGCTCGCTGCGGGCATCTGTCTGGCGATTGGGATTTTGGCCTACTACCGGGCGCTTTCGCTCGGCCCAGTGAGCGTCGTGACGCCCGTCTTCGGCATGTTTCTCGTGACAAGTTCGATTTTCGGGATGGCGCTTCTCGACGAGCCAGTGACGGCACGGAAAATTGCCGGCATCGGCTTTGCGGTGTTTGCGGTGTATCTCGTCACCATCGAGTGACTGCGACTCGGTGTCGCGCGTTCGTCTCAGTGTCGTGCATTCGTCTCAGTGTCGTGTGTTCGTCTCAATCGACACTCTGTTGGGTGTGAGTGTCTCTCGTTGCAGCATCCTATCGAGGGAATCAAACCGTCGACAACCCCAAATCCAGTATGGTTGTTCTCCCCAGCCTCTCTGAACTCCTCGCGCTGCTCGCCAGTATGGACGTTCTCATTCGCCTCTGTGGACTCCTCGTGGTGCTTCTCGTTGGCACCGGGCTCCGACGCGGCGGGATCTTAAATGCGAGCCGGACCGAGCGGCTCAACGCGGCCACCTACTACATCGCACTGCCGGCACTCGTCTTCACGGCGACCTACGATCAGGATATCGCCGCGATCATCACTCCAAGGCTCGTCGGTGGCGTGGTCGGCGTGCTTCTGGTGACGGCCGCGATTGCGTGGCTGCTCAACCGTCGACGGGACGTCCCGGCTCGACAGAGCGTGGCGATGATTCAGTCCTACCACTCCAATTTGGGGTATCTCGGCCTCCCACTCGTGGCCGCGACGTTCGACGCGGAGGTGACTGCTATCGCCAGTGTCGTCCTCGGGATCGGCTCACTGGTACAGGTGCCGATCACCGTTCTCATCCTCGTGACGATCAACGGGGCCGACACCCGGCTGGTCGACCGGCTTGCTCAGTTGGCGACGAACCCGGTGTTGCTCGCGCTGCTGGCCGGAATCGCGGTCGGCTCACTGGGCCTCCCGGTAGCCCAGCCGGTGACGGTGGCTCTCGATGGGCTGGCAGCGCTGGCCCTGCCGCTGGCGTTGCTCTGTGTCGGTGCCACGCTGGATGTCGACGGCCCCTCGGTCGACCTCGGCGCGACCGGCTCGGTCGTCGGCCTGAAACTCGTCGTGATGCCGGCCCTCGCGTGGCTCGCGTTTTCCGCACTCGGTGTGGGGACATCGACGTTCACCGCGGCGGTCGTCATGCTCGGGACGCCGACGGCGGTCTCGACCTACGTGTTTGCGAACGAACTCGGCGGCGACAGCGAGTTCGCCTCGCTCAACGTCTTCGCGACGACGCTGGTCTCAGTCGGCTCGTTGTTCGTGCTGATTCGACTCGTTTCATAAATTCGACTCGTTTCATAAGATAGAGAGCACGGCACGCGAACAGTCTCACCTGATGTCGACACTCACTGAGAGTCGACGACTAACTGAATCTTCACCGAGAGTCGACAGCCAACTGGATCTGTCGGGCAAGGTCGTCGAACTGAGTCGAATCATGGGTTTTCCGCACGTAGCCGGTGACGTTGTGTTCGACTGCCTCGCTGGCTACGTCTTCGCTCCCATGGCCCGTAAACAATAAAAACGGGATCTTCGAATCGGCCTTCCGAACGGTTTTAAGCAGATCCAGGCCGCTGGCGGCTGGCATCTGCAGATCGCTGACGATACAGTCGAAGCGCTGGTCGCTAAGGACACTGATCGCCTCATCGACACTCCCGGCAGTCATCACCGACAATCCGTCGTGTACTGACTGCAGGTAGGTTTCGATGAGATCCGTAATATCCGGATCGTCGTCGACGATGAGAACCCGTCTCTCCGCGGCTTCCGAGGCATCCGTCGGTGGATCGAGTTGGACTCCGAGATCCGTTCCAACCGCGAGGTCGAGCCACTCGCCCAACACCGTGGGATCGGCAGTGAGTTCGACGGTCTCGTCGACCGGATTGAACGTCAGCAGGCCCAGACACTCCAACTTCGGGATGTCGAGATGATACAGTGTCGGGAACGTCAGGCTGTCGACCTCATCGGTCGACTCCACCTCGGTCCCGCGTTCGACGGCCTCGACCAGTTCGTCGACCGTCGCAGAGCCGTTCTGCCGCAGATGAAACAGCAGTCGTCGTCGGTTGGTAGTCATGATCGCTTCTATAAGCGTATCCGTCTGGCTCGGCCCGCCTCGCTCCTGTGTGGATGTCTCGTTCATACACCAATCTGTACATCATAGAATACATACGTATTTAAACAAGTATGCGGTTTAATTGCTGTACGCCAGCAGTATCGTCGACTATACGATACGTGGGCTACTCGGAAACAGTCCCGACAGGCATCGGCTACCGAGTCGTAGTTACCAGTCGCCGATTTTTCACGACACGCCGCACCACGAGTCTTCTATACCATGACCTCGTCTCTCAAATCATGTCCCGATTTCCGCGGCTCATCGTCGCGTTGGGCGGTCTGTTCGTCCTTTTTGCCGTGGCTCGGGTTTACGACACGGCCACGTCACTCACACTGGGTCCCGATGTGGTGTTCGATACCGTCTTGCTCGTTTTTACCGGGCTCGTGTTCCTTTACGTTGGACTCAAGCTGCCTGCATCCGATATCGAACCGCAACACTATCCGCATATTGTCGCCTGGTTTCTCGGCGGCATCGGTGTGATGTTCGGCTTTCTCGTCCTCCGTGAGCTCCATCCGGCAGTCGACGCCGACTGGACGATTGGCACACAGGCAATCGCCTTTACGATCGGCTCAGTCGGTGGGCTGCTGATCGGCATCCAGCGAACGCGAGCGATCACCCGGACCCAACAGCTCCAAGAGCGCAACCGAGAACTCGATGCTCGCAACCGGGAACTGGATGATCGCAAACGGGAACTCGACCACCAGAACCGTCGACTGGAGAACGTCATCGGCATTATCTCCCACGACCTTCGGAGTCCGCTGTCGGCGACAAGTGGCTGGATTATGTTGGCCGAAACGGAACACAGTAGCCAGTACTTGCCGAAGGCAACCGGCGCGCTCGACCGGATGGGTGAGATCATCGAGAACACGCTGGCGCTGGCCCACCACGGGGAGGCGGTCGTCGAGACCGAACCGTTCTCGCTGGCAGATATCGCCACCGAGTGCTGGGCAATCGCCGGCTCGTCGACCGCCGAGCTGACCGTTGTCGATGACGCCCTGTTGTGGGGAGATCGGCTTTGTTGAAATCCTATTGAACTAACACTTTTAGCAGTGACACAGCTGCTACGTAGATGTGGGAATTGGCTGTTTCTTGAGCGATTACTCACTTACAACCCGTTTTTTATAGACTAGATATGCTAATGGAAGCATTAGAACATAGATGACGGTAGTCATGGCTAAAAATAGCTCACTAGAATCTACTGCTAAACTGTAGAATAGACCGAGTCCAACGAGACCATATGCTACAGCAAGTGTCCAAATTACTTTTGACATACATAATGGGTTAATGCCTGATGAGATAACGATTGTGGGACCTTTGCTCTGTACTGATCTTAGAGGGCTCGGTCGATATTGTGGACAAGACATCTAAGAACGAGTTCACGGAACTGTTTCCACCATTGTCGGGAGCGAACGAAGGCACCGTACTTTCGTTTGAGCGTTGAGTTGACCGTCTCTGATTGACTTCTCTGTCCGTAGAGATCAGCGTCTAAGCGTGCGTTCCATGCCTTGTGGAGAGATGTGAACTCACGATGCTTAATCAGTGGCCGAACCTCGTGGTGACGGGCAAGTCGTCTGATCTTCTGGTCGTCGTAGCCTTTGTCACCGAGCAGAATGTCGATGGTCTCGGGGTTGCGTTTGATCAACGATGGAGCGATCTGACTATCGTGTTTTCGTGTCGTCGTCACGTGCAGATCGAGAATTGCGTTCACTTTCGTATCTACCAACAGCGTCACTTTGAGCTGCTGAATCGTGAGTTCAGCCCGTTTCGTGTAATGTTTTGAGGCGTGACTGCGGTCGAACCCTGACGCATCAACTCCAACGATTCCACTCGTCGGAAGTAGCGTCGCTGAGAGAGTCAATACAACACGCCATACAGCCATATCAAGCCGATTGAACGCCTTACAGAGCGTTGATGGCGTAGGTAGTTCAGTTAATCCAAGAGCTTGACGAATGCGTGGCATCTCGATCAGTTCGTCAAGCAGACCACGATAGGTCGTGTTCTTCCGAACTTTGAGACACAGTAGAACAACGTGCTGCGGGAGTGTATAGCGGTGTTTAGAAAACTTCGAGGAGTATCGAGAGACTGCTCGGCGTGCTAGGTGGATCGCCTTCTCAGTAAAACGGAGAATCTGCGACTTCGGGAGGGTCTTCATCTCATGGAATTACACGACAAACATGTAAATCTTCAAGGATTTCAACAGAGCCGGGAGATCGAGACCGAGTCAAACACGTCTTTGAGAACATCTTCCGCAATAGCGTTGAACATGGTGGACCCAGTGTTTCGGTTCGTACTGGACTCGTCGGGACGGAGGGGATCTATATCCAAGACGATGGCCCGGGCATCCCGGCAGCCATTCGACCCGATATCTTCACTTCCGGCTATACGACCACGAAGGGCGGCACCGGGTTCGGATTGGCAATCGTCGCAAAAATCGTCGACGCCCACGATTGGTCGATCCGGCTGGCCGAGGGCGGGGGCGGCGCGCGGTTCGAGATCACCGGAATATCGCTCACACCCAGTCAGGAGATAGACGATGCGATGGCTGCATCCGACCACCGGAGCGCAGTATAAGGCACGATGCAGACAGTGATCCACCCATCCCTGTTGTATCGGTATCCTCATCACTTGGTATCTGCAAGCATTCCCACTAGCAGTCATCTCAATATGGTTCGCGGTATCTTCAATCGAGTCGGCTTCTTACTCCGTGACCGGCAGACGCGAGCCGGCCGCGCGACGAACGCGGTGCTGTACGTGCTCAACACGGCGTTCATTCTCCTGTATATTCTGTCGACCTACGACTTCCCTGCGCCCACGCTTGTGATGATCCGAGCGCTTGAACTCGGACTCGGTGTCGTCTTCCTCGGGGAGTACGCCGTCCGGGTCGAATCCGCCGACGACAGATGGGCCGAAGTCACCAACCCCTACACGATCATCGATCTGGTCGCCGTCCTCCCGCTGTTCGTGTTTCCGGGACTCGGTGCGGAGTTTCTCCGAGGGTTCTCGACGCTCCGTATTTTCCGATTTTTGCGGCTGGTTGTCAACGAACAGCAACTGTTCGGGAAATCGATCCGCATCCAGACGATCCGCAGGCTGGAGCTGTCGATGACGATTTTTCTCATTTTCTTCATTACGACCGGCTTCGTCTACGCCGCCGAATCGGTGGCGAACTCCGAAATCTCGAACTTCGGTGATGCGTTCTACTACACGGTTATTGCCGTCTCGACGGTTGGCTTTGGTGATATCATCCCAGTCACCGCGTTTGGACGCTGGATCACGGTCATCGCGGTGCTGGTCGGGTTCGTGTTGATCCCGTGGCAGGCGACCCGGCTCCGCACGCTGTCGACCACGACTGACACAGGGTGTCCGCACTGCGGCGAACCGGTCGCTACTGCTGACCGCTACTGTCGACACTGTGGCGACGCGCTGGTCGACGAGAGCCGCTACGAGAACCAGTACTAAAAACCGATCTCCGCAGTCCAAATCCATTTGCACAGCGACCGCCAACAGTCGGTATGGTACTCAAAGAGTCAGACTCCGAACTCAGCCGTGGCGACGCGGCCCCCGCGTTCGAACTCGACGGAACCGATGGCGACACCTACAGTCTCGATTCGTTCGTCGACAACGAGGCCCTGCTGTTGATCTTTACTTGCAACCACTGTCCGTACGCCAAAGCCAAGTTCGACCATCTCAACGAGTTGGCCGACGAGTTCGACGACGCCGCGGTCGTCGGTATCAACTCCAACGCCAACCCCGAGTACCCCGACGATGACTTCGAAAGCATGGTCGACCTCGTCGACGAGGGTACCGTCGACTACGACGCCTACCTCTACGACGAAACCCAGACCGTCGCCCACGAGTACGGCGCGGTCTGTACACCCGACCCATTCCTCTTCGCCCACGAAGACGGCGAGTGGACGCTTGCGTACCACGGTCGACTCGACAACGCACTGAATCCAGACGACGAGCCAACCGAGTTCTACGCTCGGGAGGCAATCGAGTCCGTGCTGGCCGGTGAATCGGTCGACCACGACGACCTGCCGTCGCGTGGCTGTTCGATCAAGTGGGTCGACGAGTAACGAGATGCGTACTGCTCGCCTACGACCGCGACTGTTCTAAGGCTTCACGCGCGTTTTCGACCGCCGCCTCGTGTTTGGCAGGGTAGGCTTCGACTTTCGCCCGGAGAGTGATCCCTTTGCCGAGTTCGACCTCGTCTTGGAAGGCGGCCTGTTTGTCGAGTCGGAGGAAAAACGAGCAGTTGTCGTCGACGCGCTCGTCGAGTTCGTCCATGATCCGGTCGATTTCGTCGAGTTCGGCCAGCCGATCAAGGATCAGTCGCATGTCGTCGGCGTTCTCGACGCGGGCCGAGAGCACCACGATCCGGTCGCCGTGGTGGCCGGCGTTCTCCATGCGGTCGAGTTCGAACTCCTCGGGCAGGAAGGCGCGAATCGCCTCCTCGACCCGCTTTTCGTCCTCAGTTGCATAACAGAAGGTCCGGAGATCGATGTAATGAAACGGCACTCTCGGCATTGGTCGCTTCTTGGTGACTGGAGGGAAAAAGCACTCGGCTTGCCGCCGGGAGCGTTACTCTTCGTCTTCGTCAGCGTCGCCGTCGACGGCTTCGAGATCGTCATCCGGCACACCGGTCTCTTGGCCCTCATCGAAACTGATCGTGTAGGTCGCATCGCCGAACATGTTCTCGATGACCTGCGTGATCGTCCCCGTCTCACCGTCGTAATCGCTGTGTTTGTCATGCAGCACGGCCTGATCGTCTTTCTCGAAGCTCATGGCTACTCATTCCGGAACCACAGATAAAAGCGCGTGGATTTGTCGCCCTGTCGACGCCTGATACGGTCTGTTGTAGACGGTTCCCGTCTCGACTACCCACCGGCGGCGGTCGAGCGGTAACTTCCTACGAGGGTGTCATAGAATAGTTCTCATAGCGTGATGACGGTGCTTCCTGGATTGTCTCCGCGTTCGTCGTTGGTGATCGCAATAACGAGACGAAGGCACAGCGCGAGGAACACTTGTGCTCGTGCGTGGACGCGGCCTCGGGCGCGAACGTGCCCGAGGCCGCAGTCCTTGACGGCGTCGTTGGTTCGTTCGACTCCACTCCGGCGGTTGTACGTCTCGTCTAGCGTCGATTGCTTCAGCTGAACGTCCTCGCTGTGTTCGTCGATGCGGGCTTCGACCCTGTACTCGATGTCTTTCGGATCGTCGGTGTTTCGTGCGTTGTACGGAGCGACTGGCACGACCCCTGCGGCCAGCAGGTGGTCGTGCCAGCCGAGCGTGTCGTAGGCGCTGTCTCCAAGCATCCAGATCGGTTTCTCGACGGCGAGCGCGTCACACGTGACGCGCATCGCCGTCTCCTCTGGCGCTTGCTTGCTCTCGGTGAACTCCGCGGCAATCGGGATCTTTTGCCCGGTCGAGACGATCGTACAGCCGTAGCCGTGGTAGTACTCTTCGGCGGTTGGATCGTAGCCTTTCGACGCGTCTTGGTCGGCGGGCATCGTCCTCACGTCGGTGGAATCGATGGAGTAGGTCAAGTCGAGCAGGCCGCGGCAGGCGGCCTGCTCGACGAGGCGGTCGAAGACCTCGTCGACGACGTGTTCGAGGTCGGTGAGGAAGCGATCGACCGCGTCTCTCGACGGCGGTCGATCGAAGCCACAGCTGAGCCAGACGACCGTGTTCTGGAGTTCTCGCGTGACTGGACGGATGCCGTAGACGTTCTTGTAGTAGCAGTGCAGGAACGCTCGGAAGAGTGCTGGTGGGTGATGATCTCGTGTTCGCCCCCGGCGAGCGGGGGCGAACACATCGAATTCTTCGAGAAAGTCGAACTCAAGATGCTCGAACAACGCGAGCGTCTCGGTCGCCATTACATTGAAGAACTCGTCGATAGAAGTCTCCTCTTGCAGGATGCTGGCGCTCGTAGACACAGTTCCAACATCCTGCGTCTTCGTGTGTGACGCTTTCTATGACACCCTCTCCTACAACAAACCATCTGACGGGACACACGTCGACGGGCTTCTGTCGTCGATAGCTAGTCGGCGTTTTTCGCGACGAGATGGTAGGGTCGCTTCGAAATCGTCTTCCGGAGTTCGCTCAGCGACTCTGAACCGCCACTTCGCATTGCACTCATCACCGCAAAGACCTCCTGTCGAGAGATTTTCACGCCGCGTTCGGTGAGCGCATCCTCTGGGTTTGCAGTGAGTTCCCGGAGCGTGCCGACCGCCAGCAGGAACGGGACGCCCCACGCGGCCAGCGTGTTACCGTGCCGAAGCGGCATCGCCTTCAGATACCCCTCGGCATCGCCCAAGAACGACTGGGCGTGGCTTGCGGTCCGACTGACGACTTCGGCGGCCGCCTCGCGGTTCTCGGGGTCGACAACGTTCTCCTGTTCGATCCCGGCTTCGTCGAGCCATTCAGCAGGAAGATAGACGTTGTTCTCCTCGGTGTAGTCGTCGTAGACATCTTTCGAGATGTTGACCAACTGCAGCAGCAGGCCGAACTCGACGGCCGTATCGTACAGCTGTTGTCGACGGTCGGCCGCGATATCGCCCCGCGTCAGGAGGTTCGTGATGAGGTTGCCGACGGTGCCGGCGGCGTAGTAGCAGTACTCTTCGAGTTCGTCGCGGCTGTCGATGCGGAGGCCGCCGTCGCTGGCGTGGCGGTCGACAAACATCGCCATCCCGTCGACGAGTTCACGGACTGGTGGAACGATTGCGGCTTGGACATCGTCCGGCAGTTCCTCGAACGTCGACACCACTCGTGGGGCTTCGGCGACGACTGTCCAATCGGCCGACCGCTCGTCGACCGGGGGAAGCCACTGATCAGCCGCAGCTCTGAACGCCTCGATATCCGTGTCGACCGTTGGATCGAGCGCCTCGTCGTACAGACGGAGCAGCTCTGCCTGTGGTTCCGGCGGGATGTGGCCCGCATCCTCGATGGTGTCGGCGACCCGGCAAAGCAGATAGCCCAGACAGATGTGTGTCGACATCGGGTCGTCCAACACGTCGATAGTCAGCGCAAACGTCCGAGAAACCCCCTGAACGGTCTCGTGGCACCACTCCACGTCGGCTTCATGGTCCACACCGGGAGGTCGAGATTCGTGTCCCGTCATTCAAGTATAGCTCTATAGGGTATGGGGCATAAAAAGTCTCTTGGGGTAAACCGACCAACTGAGGGGGTCAGAAGTCTTGCTCGCCGTATTCTGCATTATTTATTATTTATTATTTATATACGCTTGTATCCGGGCGGCGAGTGCTGACCGAAACGTGCCCATGTCGACGCCCCGATCTCCGAACGTCCGCGCGGGGAGTCCACGAGTGATCTCCTCTACGGCGCGCTCGACGAGGGCCTCAACGGTCACTGGCCGACCCTGCTCGGCCAACCGCTTGCTGAGCCGCCGAAACCGCTGGTCTGTCCCGTACGTTGCGACGAGGTCTTCGGCGGTCGTCTCGGTTGGTTCGTTCGCTTCCGTCGACTCGGTCGCGTGGGTATCGGGACTGGTGAGCCTTCCACGGTGGCCCTGTTTGTCTCGGATGACGACGCCTGCGGCCGGGCCGTCATACCACGCTGACTGCGGCATCGTATACGCCTCGGGGTTGAAATCCCGGGCACGAACCTCCTGTTCGATGGCGTTGACTGCCTGCAAGCCGAGTCGACCGAAGATACCGTCGACGGCATCCGGCGGCCGGAACGCTTCGGCCTCGGCCGACCAGATATCGTACCCTAAAAACGACGGCAGCCGGTCCCACTCGTAGTCGATGCCCTGATACTGCGTTGCAATCCCGAAAAAGACGATTGCCTCGACGTCGTCGACCGCCGCGCGGAGCGCCTCGCGGTCGAGGTGCGTCTGGACGTGTCGAACCGCATGCTGATACTGAGCTGGAAGCCCATCGGGGCTGTCGTAGACGTGGTCGGCGTCACCGAACTGGATCATGCCGGAGTCTCTGAGCCGAAATCGAAACGGCGCGCCCGCCACGTGCTCAAGAATCCAGAGGTGACCCGAGTCCAGTAGCTCGGCGGGGGCGTCGTCGACGTGCGGAGTAGATGGGTGAAATTTCATCGGGAAGCCGTGCTGTATGGATTGTCCGAGGTATCGCAGCCCATTATGTATTGTGCGCCTCAGTGGTAGTTACATGCCACTCCACGTTCCAGATACCGAACTGGACCCTTCGCTCCGAGACGAGGTCGACGCTCTGCCAGCCGACGAAACACCGCCTGCAATCATCTCCATCAGTGATATCCACGGCTATCTCGATGCCGCTCGTAGTGCGCTGTTGACACTCACAGATCACCCAGAGACCGAGCCAGTTGTCGTCGCTGACGAGGATGGGCGGCTCCACTGGGCCGACGAGAACTACGTCCTCGTGTTCAACGGCGACCTCGTCGACCGCGGCCCGGCCAACGACGAGGTCCTCGCCCTCGTCGCCCGACTCATCGAAGAGGCCCCACCCGGCCGCGTCCGGGTTACACTTGGCAACCACGAGGCACTCATGCTGTCGCGGGACCAGTTTAGCTTCGACAACTGGTTTTCGGGACAGGTCGACGACGAAGCCCGGCGTCGACTCTGTGAGGCGATCATCGCTGGCCACGTCGTGGCAGCCTACCGGGGCCACAACGTCACCTACGCGCATGCTGGCTCGGACGAGTCCTACGACGTCTCGGCAGTCAACGAGTCGCTAGTGTCGGCCGCCGAGGAACTGCTGGCCGCCATCGGCACTGACGATGATCTGGCGGTGCAGGGGCGAATCATCGAGGCGTATCCGGAGGTACTCGGTGTCGGGGCGACCCACCTCAAAGGGCCCGACGCGGGACTGATCTGGGTCGACTTCGAGCATCTGTCGACCGATGCACCCCCGCAGGTCGTCGGCCACACTCGCCACGACGAACCACGGACGAACGGAGCGGTACACTGTCAGAACGTGATTCGAGAGACTCTCGACTCCCGGGGCGGCGAAACGGTGTTCGTCGAAACACCGGAGGCGATTTCGGCGCTTATCCGGCAGCCGGACGGCGGCGTCGAGCAACGACCCCTGTGACTATATAAAAAGACCGAATATGTTCGTCTCACGCTATCAAAACTGAGGATCTCTGCAACAGGTATAAATACGGACTCCGGCTCTGTGGACGTATGACTGAGTACGCGGCAATGTTAGGGCGTGGAGGGCTCAACGATCAGGTCGACGTCGACTCACTGATGAGAGAGAACGAGCTCGACCGGGAGGAAATCGAGTGGCGAAAGGAGTTCATCAACTTCGACCAGCATGATGTCGATCGACTCAACAGCCTCCGACCGCTGTTTGAGCAAAATGCCGAGGAAATCGGCGAGCTGTTCTACGAGAACCTTACCCAGTACGACCAGACTGTCGAGGTGATCAGTCGTTCGCCGAAGGCCGTCGACGCGCTGAAACAGACCCAAGAAGCCTACTTTGCGACACTTGCCGAGGGCGAGTACGGCCCCGAGTACTTCGCAGACCGCGCGCGGATCGGCAAACTTCACGACATCCTCGAAATGCCGATGAAGCAGTACATCGGCCAGTACGGCGTCTACTACGACCTGATTTTGCCGCTTCTGACCGAGCGTGCCAGCGACCACCTCACCGACCGACTGCAGTCGAAGCTGACCGACAGCGACGCCCAGAGCGATACACTCGCCGATTCGGTCGACACGATTGTCGAAGACGAACTCAGCGAACTTCGGAAGGATATCACCGCCGTACTTCGGATCATCAATCTCGATATGCAGGTCGTCGCCGACACCTACATCCACTCCTACAGCCAGAAGCTGGCCGCCGAGGTCGAACAACGCGAGCAGTTGGCCGCCGAGGTCGAAGACGATCTTGAAGCCCCGATGACGGAGCTTCAGCGCTCTTCGGATGGTGTTGCCGACTCCTCTCAAGAGATCTCGACGCTCGCCGACGAGCAGTCCGGGCGGGTCGAATCGATTGCCAGCGAGGTCTCGAACATGAGCGCGACCGTCGAGGAGATCGCCTCCAGTGCCACCGAAGTCGAAAACAACAGCCAGCGCGCCCAGACGCTGGCCGAAGACGGCCAAGCCGCCGCCCACGACGCGATGGACGTCATGGACGACGTCGGCGATGCTGTCGACGACGTCTCGACCGACGTCGACGAACTCCAAGATCGCGTGGGTGAGATCAACTCCGTCGTCGAGGTAATCAACGATATCGCCGAGCAAACCAACATTCTCGCACTGAATGCCTCCATCGAGGCCGCTCGCGCGGGCGAAGCTGGCTCGGGGTTCGCTGTTGTTGCCGACGAGGTGAAATCGCTGGCCAGCGATTCCCAAGAACGCGCCCAAGAGATCGAGGATCTCGTTGCGGCCATCGAGAGCGACACCGAACAAACCGTCGACAGTCTCGATGCAACAACCGAACAGATCGAACGCGGCGTCGAGCGCGTCGACGAGGCGATGGAGCTGCTGGACGATATCACCAACGCGGTCGAGGAGACCGCCCACGGGATCAGAGAGGTGTCGGATGCCACCGACCAACAGGCCGCCAGCTCCGAGGAGGTCGCCAGTATGCTCGATGAACTCGTCGACCGAGCCGACACCGTCGCCGACGAGGCCGAGGAGATCGCCTCCGCCAACGAACAGCAGGCCGCGACCATCGAGGACATCTCACAGACAGTCCAGCGGCTCACCGAGTGATCCCCGTATAAAAACAACGACCCGCACCAATGGCGGATCGAACGTCCATTCCCAATTCCCTTTGAGGAGGACGAATGCCGCACCTCAATCGCAGCAACCACTCCACACGAGAGTGGTCTCTTGCATCTATGGCTAACTATAGAGACATATAAAAACCCTCGCTATAGTAACGTATTTATACATCATGCAGTCGTTCCCACAACACAACCGAATCGCGGCGGGGGCTGCGGTATGACGACCGTCAGTGCGCCGGGGAAGGTCTACCTGTTCGGCGAACACGCGGTCGTCTACGGCGAGCCAGCGGTGCCGTGTGCCATCGAGAAACGGGCGACAGTCACCGCCGAACTCCGTGAAGACGACCACGTTCGGGTGGAGGCGGCGGATCTCTCGCTGAATGGGTTCGTCGTCGAGTACGCCGGAACCACCGACCACCGGCCGGACGTCGACGTCCCCCAACCACTGCTCGATGCCGCGATGGGATATATCGATGCCGCCGTCCAGCAGGCCCGCGAGGCTGCCGACGCACCCGATGCGGGATTCGATATTACGGTCGAAAGCGAGATTCCACTGGGCGCTGGGCTGGGCTCCTCGGCGGCAGTCGTCGTCGCCGGGATCGACGCCGCAACACGGGTCCTCGGCGAGCCGCTCGACCTCCGGGAACTCGCCGACCGCGCTTATAACGCGGAGTACGAGGTTCAGGATGGTCAGGCCTCACGCGCAGACACCTTCTGTTCGACAATGGGCGGTGCGGTCCGAGTCGCTGGCGACGACTGTACCAAACTGTCGACGCCCACGCTCCCCTTTGTGGTCGGCTTCGACGGCGGTGCTGGCGACACCGGGAAACTGGTGGCCAGCGTGCGCGAACTGCGGGATACCTACGAATTCGCCGCCGACACGGTCGAAGCAATCGGCGATATCGTGTCGACCGGCGAATCGTTGCTTGCCGAAGCCGACCCTAACAGCGAGCCGAGCGACGAACTCATTTCCGAACTCGGGGATTTGATCAACATCAACCACGGCCTGCTGTCGGCGCTTGGGGTCTCCTCGCGGTCGCTGGATACGATGGTGTGGGCCGCCAGAGAGGCAGGAGCCGAAGGAGCAAAACTCACCGGCGCGGGCGGTGGTGGCTGTATCGTCGCCCTCGACCGCACCGCCGAAACACAGACCAGCCTCCGGTACACGCCGGGCTGTGAGGACAGCTTCCGGGCCGAACTCGCAACCGAAGGCGTCCGCGTCGAGGACGAATAGATGGTCGACGAACCGACCGAACCCGATGAACTGGTCGTGCTCAAACTCGGCGGCAGCGTCATCACTAATAAAGACAGCCCCGAGACGGTCGACGACGAGGCTTTAAATAGCGTTCTCGACGCAGTCGCGGCGGCATTTAGGAACGACGGCGCTCGCCTCGTCGTCGTCCACGGTGGCGGCAGCTTCGGTCACGTTCACGCCGCCGAGCATGGCGTGTCGACGACCGAGGGAACTGCGGATGCGGCCGCAGCGAACGCGATTCACAGTGCGATGAAGCGACTCAACGGGGTGGTGGTCGACCGGCTCCAACAGCGCGAGGTGGCTGCACTGCCGGTCCATCCCCTTTCGGTTGCGGCCCGCGACGAGGGCGGGACACTCTCACTACCAGCGACGGCCACCGAGGGCCTACTGGACGAGGGATTCGTGCCGGTGCTCCATGGCGACGTGATCGCCCATGCAGGCGAGGGCGTGACGGTACTCAGCGGCGACGAAATCGTCACCAGTCTCGCCGAGTCGCTCGGCGCGAGTCGTGTTGGCCTCTGTTCGACGGTGCCGGGTGTGCTCGATGCGGACGACACGGTTATCGAGACGATCAGCAGCTTCAGCGATGTCGAGTCGGTGCTCGGTGGCAGCGAGTCGACCGACGTCAGCGGCGGGATGGCGGCGAAAGTTCGGGAACTGCTCGACCTCGGTGCGCCTGCCCAGATCTTCGGTCCCAACGCTGTCGTGGCGTTTCTTCAGGGAGAGAATCCAGGGACACTGATCGACGGCCAGTAAGCTGTCAGCGTGCGCGGACCAAATCCTTATTCAGCGCTCGCGCCGAGTGACAGGTATGAACGAGGATGCCGTTTTCGAACTGCTGTCGACGGTCGAGGATCCGGATCTGGGTGACGATATCGTCTCGCTCGGCCTCGTCAACGCGGTCGACACAGCTGACGACCACGTCAAAGTCTCACTCGCTCTCGGGGCCCCCTACGCACCACACGAATCCCAGATCGCCAACGACGTCCGCGAGGTCTTCGCCGCGGAGGCTCCGGATGTCGACCTCTCGATCAGTGCCGGACTCCCCGCTTCCCTCGGCTCCGACGACGAGGTCATGCCCAACGTCAAAAACATCATCGCGGTCGCCTCCGGCAAGGGTGGCGTCGGCAAGTCGACGGTCGCAGTCAATCTCGCGGCTGGCCTCTCACAACTCGGCGCTCGCGTCGGCCTGTTCGACGCCGATATCTATGGCCCGAACGTTCCCCGGATGGTCAAAAGCGACGAGGGACCCGAGGCCACCGAGGATAAGCAACTCATTCCGCCGGAGCGCTACGGTATGAAACTGATGAGCATGGACTTTCTGGTTGGTGAGGACGACCCCGTCATCTGGCGCGGTCCGATGGTCCACAAGATCCTCACCCAACTCGTCGACGACGTCGAGTGGGGCGAACTCGACTATCTCGTCCTTGACCTGCCGCCGGGCACCGGCGACACACAGCTTACCATCCTCCAGACGCTCCCCCTGACCGGTGCAGTGATCGTCACGACGCCACAGCAGGTCGCCCTCGACGATGCGATCAAAGGCTTGCGGATGTTTGGCCAACACGAGACGCCAGTCCTCGGCATTGCCGAGAACATGTCGGAGTTCCGGTGTCCCGACTGCGGCGGTCGACACGACATCTTCGGCAGCGGTGGCGGCCAGTCACTCGCCGACGAGGAGAACCTCCCGTTCCTCGGCTCGATCCCACTCGATCCCGCGGTTCGAGCCGGCGGCGACGGTGGCGAACCGGTCGTCCTCGACGAGGGCGACACTGCCGAGGCGTTTCAGGAACTCACCGAAAACGTCGCGAACAATGTCGGCGTGATTCGCCGTCGACACGTCCAAGCGACGCAGTCGACGCCGGACTCGACGTAGCTCGCTGTTCGGGTCACTGGTGGCGCTCGGGACAAACTATCGGCTATCGAGTCGTCGACAGGCAAAAAAGGGTTGTCGCGGATTCGTCGTCTACAGTTTGACAGCCGACTTTCCAATAAGTGAGTCAGGAACGCGAAGTTCCGTCACCGTTGAGGCTCCCGGAGCAGTCGTCAGCGTTACCGTAACCTGCTCGCCACCTTGGAGGTTCCCATTGAGATCACTACTGGCATCGAACGTGAGTTTGTACCGATCACTCCGATCAGTAATCACGTTATCGTTCGTCTGGGCCGTAATGTTGGAAATTTTGCCCTCTTCCAACACACCGGTGATAACGCTATCACTGGTGACGAACTCGTAGGTCACGTTTTCGAGTTGGATATCGTCAGCACCCGGCGCCTTCGTCACTGTGAGATTGATCTCTGTGAGGTTGTAGTTCTCCTTGCCGTCTGCATTGTAGACTACGGCACCTGTTGCACTCTGGATCTGAATGCGGTCGCTCACTTGCTGTGAGGACTCTTCACCGGTTGCCTCCGCCTGCGTCTGGAGCAGTCCGGCTGTGTTAATCAGTACGCCTGCTGCAATCGCTGCCACAAGCACCATCGCAATGAAGACGATGAGTGTTCCAATACCGACCTGACCTCTGTCACTATGTTCAAACATTGTGTGAGTACTGCCTGCAGGATACACTCCTGCAAACGTTGTTCCTCCTGAAACAATCATTTTAATTAAAACTTATCTTCTGAATATCAGTTCTAATAATACATATTTAAACGCTAACAAGAGTGTTATACTGAAAACAGTGTCCGTATCACGTTTGCAGACACAGTGGTGTCTCTCAGGGCCGTTAGAAATCGGAAAGATAGTCTCGGAAGCTAGGACAGGGATTTGAACCCCGGAAGTCTCGATTACAAGTCGAGTGCATGAACCCCCCATGCTCTCCTAGCGCATCTGTCGATTATGGGTCCCCCTTTGAGTGTGTATCGTTTTCGATCCGCTTTGCGAGTTCGATGCGATGGCTCTCGTAGCCGTGTCGACTGTAGAATCGCCGGGCGTCACTGTTGGCTGCCAATACCTCCAAGGAGACCGTATCAGCGCCCGCTTCGGCGAGTTCCGTCTCCGCGGCATCAAGCAGATCGGTCCCGATACTGTTGCCTCTCGCCGCGGGGCGGACATAGAGGTTGACGATGACGCCGGTCGACTGATCCTGCTGGTAGTGGCCGTCTTCGACGTGGTACATCACGAACCCTAGAATCCCTTTTTCCGCGTCGGTCTCCGCGTTCTCGTTTTCCTCACGAGCAATCAACACCCCCTCGGTGACGACGTGGCGGGCGACAACATCGGTCACTGCCTCGCGGTTGGGTTCGGTCAGGAGCCGCGAGCCGTGCTGCCGTTGGTCGGCCGCCAGCTCCACCCAGCAGTCGACGAGAGTCTCGACGTCTGAGATCGTTGGCCGAACGACCTCCATCAGTAGGCCCGGCAGGCTGGACAGACCAGCTGTCCGTTCATCGTTGCGAGCTCCGGCGTCAGCGAGCCACAACCCTCACAGATCCCCTGAACCGACTGCTCAGTGGCGGCCTCCGACTCGATGGTCTCTGTAGCCTCGCCGGTGTCGCCTGCGGTCGTGGACGTAGCGACAGCCGAGGCTTCGACAGTCTCGGTGGCAGCCAACACGTCATGTTCGGTCAGCAGCCCAACCACCTCGTCATCATCAACCACCAAGAGGTGTGTCGTCGACCGGCTGACCAACTGTTGGGTAGCATCCGACAGCGCGGTGTCGGGAGCGACCGTCGACACCGGTGGCTCCATGACCTCTCCGACCGACTGCTCGTGGGGGTCGCCCTCCAACATTGCCGCCAACGCCGTCGCCGTCGAGACACTCCCAATCGGCTCTGGGCCGCGAAGCACGACAACAGCCTCGGCTGTCTCGGCCGTCATCAGTTCGGCGGCCTCGTCGAGTCGATCCGACTCACTGACGCCAACGAACTCCCGATTCATCACGTCACGAACGGTGATACCATTGCGCATACATCTCTGTTTGCCTCAGTCAGCTAAAAGCCACCTGCAGAACGGTTAAGTTCCGGTCTGTCGTATACCCACGGTTAGAACAGCACTCAGCGCGTCCGGCTGAACTTGTCAGCACCCTCGTAGAACCACAGGCCACCACGGCGCATCCCTTTGCCGACCGCTTGGTGCATGTCGACGATGGTCTCGAAGGAGGACTCTTCGACGTGATCGAAGATCTCTTCGAGCGGGACGACCGTTTCGGAATCGATCCGGATCGGGTCGTCGCCGTACTCCGCGACGAACGAATCGCGGTCGAGCGGGAAGTCGCCCTCTTCGTCGACCTTCTTTGCGATGATCGCATGGCCGTACTGGCGTCTGCCCTCGCTCCCCTGTTCGCCATCGGGATCGTGTGGCCAATCCATACAGAGTGATACCAACGGTGGATGGTTAGTCTTACGCTCTGGGTGTTACTCGTTGCCTCGGGACGGGACTGTCGACCCTCGGTTGCGAATCGCCGTCTCGATGGTCCCGATAATCGGAATATCCGCGTCGGTGTCGCCGCGGAGACGCGCCCAGACGACGATCACGCTCGGCAACACCACGAGTGAGGCGAGATAGGCGTACAGCACGCTCAGCGAGATCAGGGCCCCGAACGCGCCGAGAGCCGGGTTGAGCGCCAACACGAGCACGCCGATGCCGAAGACGGTCGTCAGCATACTGCCTGTTAGCGCGCCACCGGTTCCGACAACGGTCTTCCGGAGTGCGGGATACAGCTCCGTGTTGTGGTACTCGTCGGCAAACCGGTGGACGACGTGGACCGAGTAGTCGATCCCAATGCCGACCGCAATCGCCAAGATCGTGCCGTTGATCGCGTTGAACTTGAGTCCGACCACTCGCATGGAGGCGACCAGTGCGACCACCGTCACCACGATTGGAATCATGTTGACGATCCCCAGCGAGGGCGAGCCTTCGATGACCCAGTAGGCCGCCACGAGGAACAGCGCCGCTCCGATGAGCGTCAAGACGAGACTCACGATCACCGACTGGAACACGAGCGAGATCGCCTCGTCGAAGATGATCACGCTCCCGGTCGGCTGGGCGCTGTCCCGGAACTCTCCGGAGAGACTGTAGGCGTCCTGAGTGACGACCTCGTCTTCGGCATCCCCGTCGACAGTGTACAGCACGCGAGTACTCCCACGTCCCTCAGTGAGGAACCCGTCAGCATTCTCACCGAGTTCATCGTAGATTCGGGGGAGATTGCTGTCGGGAATCCCGTTGTCGTCTCTGTCGTTGCGGTCGACGAGCGCCCGGAACTCGGGGTCCCGTTCGGCCCGGGACTCGATGAGCGTCACGATGCTCTGGGAGTCGGCTTGGCGTCGATCCGACCGGAATGTCGACGGTGGGTCAGCGGCTCCCCGGTGTAGCTCTTCGAGGGCCGTATCCCGCTCCATGTTCCCCTCGATATACATCTGGACCTGGCCGTCCTGCTCGAAGTTCTCGTCGAGATAGTCGTTGAGTCGGACGTACTCGAACTCTGCCGGAGGCCGGATCGATTCGGGGAGATACTGGAGATACTCCGGTGTCTCGGCATCCGGGTTGAAGTCGTCGGGACTGAACCCGGTGTCGACGCCAGTCGCATACACGCCGCTTCCAGCCGTAATAACCAACACGAGCAGGAGGAAAACTAGTGGCCCGCGTTTCGAGACGGTGACGCCGACCGACAGTAGTCGACCCAGCACCGAGTCGTCCGAGCCGAGTGGGGCCTCCGAAAACGTCGGAATTGGGTACTTTTCGCGGGCGCGGTCGACGGTCACCTTCAGCGCCGGCACGAAGATCCCGAAGATGAGGAACGTAAAGACGATGCCAGCCGCGGCAGTGATTCCGAAATCACGAGTTGGGGGGAACGAACTGGCGACGTTTGAGAGAAAGCCAATCGCCGAGGTGCCGACGACAATGAAGAAGGCGACAGTCACTTGATCGGTGGTAATGGTCATCGATTCGGAGATACCCGTCCCTTTGACCCGCTCTTCGCGGTAGCGATTGATCGAGTGAATCCCGAAATCGATCCCGATAGCGATCAGTATCGGCGGCACCGCGATCAAAAGCACCGCAAACGGAATGCCAACGAGCCCGATGAAACCGAACGTCCACACCAACATCAGTACGATTGCAAACAGCCCGATCAGGACGTCGACGACATCCCGGTAGGCAACGGTCAAAAACAGCATAATCAACACGAGTGCCGACGGCAGCACCACGCTGGTCGTAATACCGGTGGTGTTCGGCGGCGTCCCTTGGACCCAGATCGACGAGCTATCGTCTTGAACGAGTCGCTCGATTCGGTCTTCTTTGTTCGGTGGGAACTCCGAGGCACCGCCCGGACCAGTTGCGGCTCCCTCGCCGGGTCCGGCTCGATGACTCACGCTGCCCTGCGTTGCGGTGGCCGAGGCCGACTGGCGATTGAAATCATCGCTCAATTGCGAGCTGAAGCCGGGATTCGTCTCGTCGGCCTCACGCACCGCGGCGTCGATCTCGCTCGGCGTCGCTCGTTCGACCGCCCGCAACTGCTCGTCGGGCGTCGTCGCATTGGCGTCGAGTGTCGTGGCGATAGTCTCGGCAGTCGTCGACGTATCGCTGACGCGCAACGACCCCGTCTCGACGATCCGATTGCGCGTCTCCAACATGTCGATCAGCGCGCCCCTCGACAACACGTTGGTCGACTCTTGGATCAGCGTTGTACTCGTGGTCTCCTCGGAGAAACTGTCGCCGAAGTTCTCGTTGATGTCCTCGATAGCCTGAAACGAGGGGAGATCCTCGATGAACTGCTGTTGGCCGCTCTCGGAGGAGATGCTGCCGAGGCCGCCAACAAACACGACAGTCACGAGCAGGAAGACGACAACGACCGTCTTCGAGTGGTTGACGATGAGATCGTCGACACGATCTATGAGCCATTGATATTCCATCGTCTAGATATCCGTCCCTTCCGGGCGAGTGAGTAAAAGGATGCGTACATCATAATAAACGGAAAACAAGTTGATCGATGGCAGTGGGTCCCCGAGTTGAGTGGCTCCCGCCGCGTGACCGCGGGCTATCGGCCCGTCTTAGCCCATCAGTCGACCGGCAAGCTGCTGAATCTTCGATCCCTCGGCAACGCCTTTGAGTTCCCGGAGCGTGGCCTTCTCCTCGTCGAGCGTGTCGTCGAGTGGATCGGTAACATCGTTGCCGAGATCGAGTCTGTCGGCGTGGGTCAGGAGCCCCTCGTAGGTAGTGACCTCCAACCGTTCGACCTTCATCCCTGCGCCGACGTTGTAGAGGTCGACCAGATCCGCGTCGTCGGCTGCGTTGTCGAGGAACTCCTCGCGGTCTTCGATCAGTCCGTCCAGCATGTGGCACTGCCGGATCTCCGGCTCCTCGCCGATGGCGTTGAACACGGTTTTGAGCCGCCGGGCGTGATCCCCGGTCTCACGCTGGTGTGTCTCGAACCCCTCGCTGATCTCCTCGTCGCTCGTGGACTCGACCATTTTTCCGAGTGCGTCGACCAGTTCGGTCTCGATGTAGTACGCCTGCTGCAGTTCGTAGACGAATTTGTCGTGGAGGGTTGTGACGGTCATGGTACCACAGTCGACCGTCCACAACCGACTCCCTAAGTGTTCATTCGGCTTTCCCACGGGCGGTTTTCGGCTACCGGCAGTTGGTTGCCAGTCGGTAGCATCTGCGACCTCAAACGCTGGTGTCGACATCTGGACTCTTCGGACACCCGAACGATAACGACTTTAGTCGCTCCGGCAAAACCGACAGTCGACCGTAATGGACGAACGTACCCGAGAGTATCTTCGCGGCCGGTTCGGCGACTACTACCGACAGTCGAGCGTCGAACTGCCACCGGCCGCCAACGAGCGCGAGTGGGGCCACATCCCGTGGACGCCCGGCACAGGGACCACGATGGTTCGCCACCAGTCGCAGCTCGATCTCGGCGACGTCGACGACTTTCTCGCCCGCGAATCCCCCCGCCACGCTTACTTTTCGGCCGCCCGCTACACCGACCCCAGTGCGGGCACGATGTCGAAAAAAGGATGGCAGGGCGCGGATCTCGTTTTCGATCTGGATGCCGATCACCTCCCAAGTATTGATCCCGACGAGTCGACCTACGCCGAGATGCTGTCGGCCTGCAAGGACGCCCTCTATCGGCTCCTGACGTTCGTCGAGGACGATTTCGGCTTCGACGACGTGAGCGTCGTCTTCTCCGGCGGCCGCGGCTACCACGTTCACGTCCGCGATCCGGAGATTCAGGATCTCGATAGCGACGCCCGCCGAGAGATTGTCGACTACATTCGAGCCAACGAGCTGGACACTGACGGCCTCATCCGAATCGTCTCTCCGGGGGCCACAAACCAGCGCATGTTACAGACCGAGGGTGGGTGGGGACGCAGAGTCCACCGCGAGATGGTCGACATCGCCGAGGAACTCCGGGAGATGGACGACGACGACGCAGTCGACCGACTCACCGAGATAGACGGAATCGGTGACGGACGAGCAGAGACGATTTTGGGAGCGTTGAAAGCCAATCCCGATGCGATTGCCGAAGGCAATATGGAGGCAGGCGGTCCCGGTATTCGACTGCTGAAAGATACACTCGTCGAGCGCGTCGTCGAGAACCAGACCGCACCCATCGACGAGCCGGTGACGACCGACACACACCGACTAATCCGGCTGCCGAAAACGCTCCACGGCGGCAGCGGCCTCGTCGTCCAGCCCATCGACCGCGAGGATCTGGATGAGTTCGATCCACTGGTCGACGCGGTGCCCGAGGCGTTCGGTGGCCAAGAGATCACAATCGAGACCGACGAGCCACGGCGGGTTGATCTCGCGGGCGATATAACTAAGTTGGAGCCGGGTACACACACAGTAACTGAGTACGTCGGCGTCTTTCTCATGGCGCGCGGCGAGGCCGAAAAGGTATCCACATGAAACTCGACGAGCTTCGCACGGTCCAATCGAAGGAACGCCGCAAGGACAGCCTCCAGCAGCTGCGGGATTCCTTCTACGGAGACGTCGCGGCCTACATTCAAGATTTGAAAGCAAGCCGGGACCGACGCGCCGAACAGGTCGACGATCCCTTTTCGGACAACGAGGTCCGCCAGCTCTCGGACGAACTCGACACCGCCAAGGAGGTCGCAGAGGCGGTCTACGAACGTCGGGTCGGCAAGGTCGTCAAACTCGCCAGTTTTGCGGCGGCGGACATGCCGGTCGACGACGAGGGGATGACCACCGAGGAACGGGAGCTGTTCGATGATCTGGTCGCCCGCATCAGCCAGAACAAACAGACCGTGCTCGACGTACTGTCCGGCAACGGCGAGTCGGCTGAGACCAGCCAGACCAACACGCCAACCGACTCGCAGCCGACAGCGCCGACTCCGCCAACGGAGCGGGCCGCCGAGTCGGAGGCGACTGAACCGGGGGCCACCGAGCCGTCCGACAGCATGCTCGCCGACGCGATGGGGTCGACCGAAGACACCGAACCGTCGACTGACGCCGAGCCACCAATCGAATCGACGGCTCAGCCGGAACCACCAGCCGAGTCGGAACCTGCGGCGGATCACGCTCCGCCAATAGAGTCGACTGAGACGTCGGCCGATGAGGTTCCGGCACCCGAGGCAGAGTCGGAGACGGATGTCGTGCTCGGAACGTCGACCGATGGCGGGACTGCCACCGACACGGCCAACCAGTCAGCGACATCGACAGCCAGCGAGGCGGCAGCCGAAGCGCCGAAAGCGGTCGCCGGAACGACTGCGGAAGCGACCGAATCGGGGGCTGACACCACCGACGCGATGGGTAGTGCGGGCGACGACAGCGACCGAACGACGCTTCGTATCACGAAAGATGTGGGCGAGATCTTCGGCGTCGACGGCCGGGAGTACACCCTCCGGTCGGAGGATGTCGTTACCCTGCCGACCGCCAATGCCGACCCACTCGTGGATCGGGATGCGGCGATGCGACTTGAGTGAACGGCCACCCAACGTCTTATTAGTCGGATATCTCCGCCGTCGAGCTACGGCTCTGTGTGTCGAACGATATGAACATCGTACTGTGGGTCCTTCGAAAGCGGACTTCCAACGCTCGTGACGGGCGTCGAAATCCGACCCGCGTTCTCGGTGCCGATGAAGATCACCGAGACATCGAGTTCCCCAGCGACCTGTCGAATCGTTCGTGTGATGTCGTCTGTCGCCGTTGCGGTCAACACATCGGAGTCTGTGGGTATTTCACATCGAAACGTCGCATCTTCCACAATCGACGTGACTGTCCGTTCGAACTGTTGACACACCCTGTCGATATCGTAGGTTGCTCCCGATTCGATCCATCCGCGCTCGACAGCGAACGATTTGTCGTCCGGAACCACGGTCAGCACGACGAGCTCCTCGTCGCGGCTGTCAGCGAACGTCTCGGCGCGTTTCAGCGCGGTTCGAGCGAGCTCTGAGCCGTCAAACGGAACGAGTATCGTCATATATCGTGGTTTGGTGAGTGATCGTTTATATACGTCGTCGACTCTCAGCAGTTGGGAACGCAGTCGACGAGCGTCTCCAATCGGCTGTCGGGCCCGTCTCTATCGTGAACTCAGTCGACAGCTGTTGTCAGCCGCACCGACGTAGAACGACTGGAGTTGGTGTGGGACGGCCGTTTCGTCGACGACGTTCACCACGAGATCGTCGTCGCTCAGCGTCTCGCCGTCGTTGTCGTAGGTGTTTTCGCGAACGGCCTGTTCGCCCATCAGATCGAGTTCGCCCGCGATGTTGCCGATCACCACACAGGGGCGGTCGCGCTTGGCGTCGACCTGTCCGTTGGCCCGTGAGAGCCCCGTTGTCGTGACGTCGATCACGTTCTCTTCGGGTCGCCACGAGCCGTACAGATCCAATACGAACAGCCGATTGCCCGCGAGCGCGTCGGTGAGTGTGATCCCCGCCTCCCGCTGGAGAACTGTTTGGAGCGTCGACCGGTCAAGAGTGGCTGTCGGCGACAGCGAGACCGCCCACCCGGCGTCGATAGCTGCCGCGCAGAACCCCGCGACGGCCTCGTCGACGGTGGTTTGGGCTCGCTGTGAGTCCGGCTCAGTCAGGAGCACGTCTCGGGAGCCAGCCGGGAGGCCCCCGTCGGTATCGAACGCATCGATGCCCGTTGGGACCGTTTCGGCCGTCTCAAGGCGCTGGTCTCGGTGCTGTCTTGCGGTCGACAGCGCCTCGTCGATCTCACCGAGCAGGTCGGTCGTCTGGGCGCGTTCCTCGTGAATCTCACCCACCGAGCGTTCGATCTCGCCTGCGGCCTCCGAGGTGTTCCGCGTCACGTTCGCCACGCGAGTGCTCGCTTCTGCCCCCTCCGAGACAGCCTCGCTTACCTCGTCGACGCCAGCGGCTGCCGACGCCATCTCCTCGTCGACGATATCCAACTGCGCCTCGGCGGTTTCGACCTCCTCGGCCCCGGTTTCGACCGCCTCGACCGCGGAGTCGAGCGCACCGGTCACCTCCTCGGTCACTGCCTGGATCTCGCTGACTGAGCCCTCTATCTCCTCGGTGCGTGCCTGTGACTCTTCGGCCAGCGATTTCACCTCGTCGGCGACCACTGCAAAGCCCGCCCCCTCCTCGCCGGCGCGAGCAGCCTCGATAGACGCATTGAGCGCCAAGAGGTTCGTTTTGTCCGCGATTTCGTCGATCACGTCGACGATTTCGTCGATCCGGTCGATATGTTCCTCTAAGGTGTCGACCTGCTCGGCGACCTGCTGGGTCGCCGTCGAGGCCGTGGTCATCGCCTCGGTTGCCTCGCTGGTCGCCTCCCGGCCGTCAGTTGCGGCCGTCGCCGCCCGATCTGTCGTCTCGCTTACCTCGTCGGCACTGGCCGCAACTTCCTGAATCGTCGCACTCAACTCCGAAACATCGTCGGCGACGGTCTCCATATCTTCGACCTGCGTGCTTGCCGCCTCACGGATCAACGAGAGCCGCTCGTCGACCGACTCCGAGGTGGCGTGAACCACGCCGACGGCTCCCTGTGCGTTGGCTATCAGCCCGTCTTCGATACCGCGTTCGGTCCCTTCTGTCACTGTAGAATGGTCTGTCGACATTGGATGTTTTGGTAACTAGTCACAGGGCACTAAAGGATTTATACAGCATATAAATAATGACTAATTATACCAATCTAAACTACATTTTATTTCAGTAGTATAGATATATTTTGGACCAGTGTTTTATATTCTCACTAATTATAAAAAATCTGTTCTTCAGCTACAATAGTACGTATTATCGAACAGTCGACTCATTGGTTCGGTCGAGTTCACGGCTCTTTCGGATACTAAACAGGGTGCCGAACAGTCGATTTGGGGTTACATACTTTTGGAGGGGCATCGCAAATAGAGTTCTATGTCCGACCAGTGGCAAATACTGCTCCCCCCGCAGATCGATCCAGCAGGACCAGAGTCGATCAGTGACTTCGCAACCTGTACCGGGATGGACGAGTACGACAGCGTCGACGACGCCCTCGACGATATCGCCAAATACGACGCTGTCATCGTCAGTGTCGCCAAACTCGACCGCGAAGTGATCGAGCGCGGCGAGAACCTGAAGGTGATCGCCAAACACGGCAGCGGGCTGGACAACGTCGACATGGAGGCTGCCTCTGAGAACGGTGTCGTGGTCTGCAACACACCGGGCGTCAACTCACGGTCGGTGGCCGAACACGCAATCGCCCTCCAGTTCGGCGTCCGGCGCAACCTCGGGGCTGCCGACCGGCACGTCCGGGACGGCGGCTGGGACCGCTCGGCGTTCGTCGGTTATGAACTCCAAGACAGCACGCTCGGACTGATGGGCTTTGGCTCGATTGCCCACGAAACAGCAACAATTGCACAGGGAATCGGCCTCAACGTCATTATTTACGATCCGGGCCACCCAGCAGATCAGCTTCCGGAGGGGATCGGCCGCGTCGACGACCTCACCACTCTCTTCGCGGAGTCCGACGCCGTGAGTCTGCACGTCCCGCTGGTCGACGGTACCTACCACGCCGTCTCGACCGACCAGTTCGAGGCCCTTGGCGAAGACGGCATCCTCATCAACACCTCACGCGGCGGGGTCGTCGACAAAGACGCTCTGCTTGAGGCACTCAACAACGACGTGATCGCCGGTGCCGGAGTCGACAACTTCGAAGAGGAGCCACCCGGCGCCAACCATCCGATCTACGACCACGACGAGGTGTTGATGACTCCACACATCGCCGGAGTCACCTACGACTCGCTGGAACGCATGAGTCGCAGCGCGTCGACCAACGTTCGAACCGTCTACGAGGGTGATCTGCCGGAGTCGACAGTCAACCGCGAGGCCCTCGGTCGGGAGCAAAGCCAATGAGGACCCAAAACAGCTTCCGCCGAGCCATCGAAAACGACGAAACCGTCTTCGGGGCGGCCTGTGCGACCTTCTCGCCGACAGTCATCGAGACACTCGGCAACATCGGGCTGGATTTCGTCTGGCTGGATTTCGAACACGGTGGCCCCAGTCCCTACGATAGCACCGTCTTCGAGGAGCTTACCCGCGCGGCGGAGGCCGGCGACATCGAACTCCTCGTTCGGATTCCGAAGCCCGAACCGGCGCTCGTCAGAAAGGTCCTCGATGCCGGTGTCAGGACGATCCTCATCCCGCGAATCGAGACGGCCGACGACCTCCGCCCGGCAGTCGAGGCTGCCTTCTTCGGCTATGATGGCGATGTCGGCGACCGCGGGGTCGGCGTCGGCCGCACCAGCGAGTGGGAAGGCTACGTCGACAGCCACATCGGTGGCGAGGACAGCGAGGTGCTTGTCGGCACGATGATCGAAAACGAGCGGGCCGTCGACAACATCGAGGAAATTCTCTCGGTGCCTGAACTCGGCTTTGCCTTTGTCGGCCCGGCGGATCTCTCGATGTCGATGTCCGGCGGCGAGCCACTCGACAAAAACCCCGACAAACTGCAGGCCGCCATCGACCGTACCCGTGAGGCCTGTCTGGACGCGGAGGTTCCCATTGGCCGGATTCAGAACGATCCCGCTGCTGCACGCGAAGCCGTCGACGAGGGGTACCAGATCGTTCGGATCGGCGGCGATACCGGCGCAATTCGGGCGAGCCTCTCCGAGCGGCTCGACGCCGTCGACACGTAACTCAGCCCCAATCCATCAAGTGGGATTCATATTTGAGGCTTCGGCCTCAACGAGTGTACAGATGCTCCAGACGATTCCCACCGCTGTCCCCATCGCAACGGGTGGGATTCTCGCCCTGTTGGGACTCTTTGTCCTCGCCAACGGGGTGCGAACCTACTGGCACCAGAGTAGGGCGATCAGGCGCTCGGAGCAGGCCAGCGGTACGATTGAGTCGGTCAGTGTGGAACCGGTGCTCGATGGCGGCAGTTCGACCACCTACGTCCCAACCGTCGACTACGAGTACCAGACGCCAACCCAGCGGCTCCGTGGCACCACTGTCTACCCCGGTGAGAGTCAGGTTACGAAGCTCTTCCATAGCGAATCGGCCGCCGAAACCGTCATTCAGGAGTACGAACCCGGTGGGTCGGCGATAGTTTACTACGATCCGGCGAACCCCGACCACTCGTTTCTCGAACCGGAGGTCCAACGCGGCCCAAATCTCAGCAAAATACTTCTCGGCATCGGACTCATAGGTCTCGGTGTGTTTATCATCGCCCAGATTGGGCTGGTGTACGCTTAGTCGTCGGCTGCGGCTTTCTCTCGGTCGACCTCGCGTGGGAAATTGTCGATGGTTGCCCGGCGGAAGCCGTCCTCGTCGAACTCGTGTTCTTCGTCGAGGAACTCGATGACCTGTTTTGTGTCTCGCATCGCGTTTTTCAGACAGGTAGAGGCACCGGGCGAGGGCGTGATGTTGAAAATGATGTCCTCGCCGGTGATCTTGGCCTCACCCATGTCGAGGGATTTGGTCGACGTGTTGACGATCTGTGGCCGGACGCCGCCGAACCCTTTGGCCCGCGAGATGTCGCCCTCCTCGACGGTCGGGACGACCTTCTGGACGTGTGGTAGGAATGACTTTCGGCCGACGACCGGCAGATCGTAGACCAGGTTTTCGAGGACGAACGGCAGCAGAATTCGGTCGGCCATGATGTTGCCGTAGCTCAACAGCGAATCGAGATTGAGCTGGAACACATCGAAGAAGTCCGCAACCGTCGACAGCTCGCCGCGTTCGAGTGCTGGGACGACTTTCGCCGTTGGGCCGAACCGTGTCACGTTCTTGTCGTGGACCTCGGCGTCGCCGTGGACTGCCGCGAACGGCAACTTCTTCATCTGGAGGGTGTAGACCTTGCCGTTCAACAGACCTTCGTTGGCAATAAAGAAGCTCCCCGCGACCGGCAACAGCGAGAGGTCCTCGCCGTAGCCCATTTTCTTGGCGATCTGGAGGCTGTGAGAGCCAGCGGCGACAACTGTCGTGTCGGCCCCAAACCAGCCTTCGTCGTCGGTCTCGATGAGGTACTCATCGTCGGTTTCGTTGACGCGCTTGACCTTGGTACCGGTGTAGACGTCGACGTTCGCGTGTTCGCGGACCTGATCGACGAACGCTTTGGCGAGTTCGCCGTAGTCGACGACGTAGCCGTCGGGTGTCTGGAGCGCCATGAGATCCTTGCTCGGATCGCGGCCCTCGACGACCTTCGGCTCGATTGCTTCGATCTCATCGCGGCCGATGGCTTCGAGTTTGGGGAACAGCTCGCCGAACCCTTCGTCGTACTGCCGGGATTCGAGCTTGTCGACCTCCTCGTCACCGACCGCCAGCACCATCTTGCTCCGCTTTGAGTGCATCTCGCGGTCTGGATCTTTGGCTTCGAGATAGCCCGCAACCATCTCCGCGCCCTCTTTGACCTTCTCGGCTTTATCGAGCGTGTAGTTGGTCTCAATATCCCCGAAATGGAGCGTCTGAGAGTTATTCGTGTGATGGGAGTTGACCGCCGCAATTTCGTCTTCCTTCTCGATTAGGGCGACCCGTTCGATATCCGTGAACGTGGCGACCGTATAGAGCAACGATGCACCGCTTATTCCCCCGCCGACGATGACTAAGTCGTATTCTTTCGGCATATGTAGTGTTTCCCTCGGTAACGCTTACTGTCTTCAATCATTCGTCGGCGTCGACGTACTAAGTATCTACTATCTTGACTGGCGCGTGTTAGCGTCTGTACAGACCGATAGCGTCGGCTGATTAGTCAGTGACTACTTAAATGGCGTTTGCAGATCGTGAGAACGCGGTCGACGTGACAGGCTCCCGACGAGAAAAAGCCGATTGACTGCAGTTAGCCGTCGACTACTCCAACGTAATCACGTCGTCGATGCGGAGGATCATCGTCGCGGCCTCGGTTGCCGATTTGACGGCCTCGCGTTTGACTGCAGCGGGGTCGATGATACCGGCCTCGACCGGGTCACCGATCTCACCACTGCGACCGGTCGAGACGATGCCAGCGATCCCCTCGGAGTCGTGACGACCGCGGAGATCCACGAGCGCGTCGATGGCGTCCATCCCGGTGTTTTCCGCAAGCGTGCGCGGCAGGGCGTCGACGGCGGTCGCAAACGCCTCGATGGCGAGCTGTTTGCGGCCCTCGACGCTTGCGGCATGGTCCCGGACGTACGCCGAGATGGCGACCTCGGTGCCGCCTGCGCCGGCAACGACGCCACCCTTGTCGAGGGCGGCGATGACGACGTCGATGGCATCGTTGAGCGCGCGTTCGAGTTCGTCGATCACGTGGTCGGTGCTGCCGCGGACGAACAGCGTGACGTAGTTCGAGTCAGTGCCACCCTCGACGAACGCCGCCTCCTCGTCGCCGTAGCTCTCGATAGACACCGAGTCGACGCTGCCGAGGTCGGACGCTTCGAGATCGGATAGCGTGCCGAGATGTTTTGCACCGGTCGCCTTGGCGAGTGCCGTCGATTTCTCGGAAGAGACGTTCTCGAAGGCCAGGATTCCGGCGTCGGCCAGATAACCGGCAACGCGGTCGTCGATATCCTTCGTGCAGAACAGCACGTCGACGCCAGCCTCGGTCAGCGTCTCAGCGTAGCGCCGGAGTTCGCTGTCTTCGGCTTCGACGGCGTCGTTGAGTTGGTCGACGCTCGAAATATTGTACTCGGCGTTAGCCTCGCTTGTCCGGACATCGAGTTCGGCTTCGAGGATCGCGACCGAGCCGTTCTCGACGCTTCGGGGCATGTTGGCGTTGGCCGGCTCCTCGCTGAGGACGACGCCGTCGACGAGTTCGGTGGCGCTGGTGGCCGCGCCGGTCTGGGTGTGGATACGGATATCCTCGCGTTCGATCCGGTCGCCCGCGACCTGTCGGACGGCGCCGACGACGTGGCGAGCAAGCACGTCGGCGTTGACGTCGCCGGTTCCTTTGCCGGTCATGCTGGATTCGGCGACTGCTTCGAGGATGTCGTCGTCGAGATCAATGTCGAGAACGCCCTCGTCGATGGCCTCTTGGGCGAGGCGAGCGGCCTCATGATAGCCTTCGACGATGACCGTTGGGTGGAGATCCGAATCGAGGAGTTCCTCGGCCTCCGAGAGGAGTTCACCGGCGAGGACGGCGGCGGTCGTCGTGCCGTCGCCGACCTCTACCTCTTGGGTCTGGGAGACTTCGACGATCATCTGTGCGGCTGGATGCTCGATATCCATCGTGTTGAGGATGGTTGCTCCATCGTTGGTGATCGTGACATCACCCGAGGAGCCGACGAGCATCTTGTCCATTCCTTTCGGGCCCAGTGTCGTCCGTACCGCGTTGGCGACAGCCTTACCAGCGCGAATATTCGAGTCTTGGGCGGCCTGTCCCTTCGTCCGTTCGTTGTTTTCCGAGAGGATGAACAGTGGTTGTTGACCTCGTGATGACATTATGAATACCTCACTATCAGATGGTTTGCAGTTCTATATAAGCTTTTTCATCCATGAATACAGAAACCACCAGAGGGAAAGCCGGTCGACACCGTTTTGTCGATATTCGAGCAACGGTGACAGTCTACTGTGCTGAAACAACTATATGTGACGCGGTTCCACGACTACACAATGTTGGAGTTGGAACACGGGTTTCGTGTGGTCGACTGCCATGCGCATCTCGACCACAACGAGATGGCCGTGACGACCTACGGTCGGGATACCGGCCCCGACGAGTTGGAGCGGGAGTGCCATCAGGCGGGCATCGTCCGGGCAGCGATCTCACCCAGCCCCCACACCGAGGCCAAGGGCTACCTCCGGGCGAACAACGCCGTTGCTCGGCTCAGCGTCGACCGGCCGTTTCTCGCCTTTGCCCGACTCAACGGCGCGCTTGACGCGACTGGGGGACCAGTCGCGACAGTGCGAAACATGCGAGCCACCCGCGCCAACTACCACACCCGCCCGGGAGATATCGAGCAGTACGCCTACGACAACCGGTTTCACGGCTTCGTCCTCGATCCTGCCCTCGATGGACTCCCCGACGAGGAAGTGGTCGCCGAACTGGCGGTAGTCGACCTGCCGGTGGTTGTCGACTGTCGAGAAGAGTTCCCCCCATCGGCGGCCGAACGGGCACTATTGGGGGAAGGATTCCCGGTGATTCTCTCAGGGTTCGGCGGCTACCCAATGGACCGCAATCGGATGGTCGACTCGCTCGCCCTGTTGGACTCCTACGACCGGCTGTATCTGGATACGTGGGCAGTGCGCTCCCGGGAGCTACTCGAACGTGGCCTGCTTGAGTATCCCGACCGTATTCTGTTCGGTAGCGGCACACCGGTAGTCCACCCGAACGTCGCAATTATGGAGATTCTCACACTCGATGTCTCCGAAGACGCGATGAACCGCGTGTTCAATAAAAATCCAATGCGTGTGATTCCCGGCTTTGCTCCCCAGTAGTCGGTGACTACTACATCGCAGTCGACAACTATCGCCAGTCGTATCGTGCAACTGCCCTATCGGCACGTTTCGAAATTCCGTGTGGGTTGCGTGAGGAATCTCGGTCCCGGGATCGAGCGACAAGCCCATCCGAGGTCCCGGTTGTAATACCCGAAACAACGTCTCGTCCCGTCCCGAACCACGCAGTCGGCTGGGCGTCACCGCCGATCACATCCCGAGCGGTGGTGGCGGCATCGCTCAGTGCGTGTGAGATCGTCCGCCGCAGCACCGTTGGACGGACACCGTAGTTTTTGACTAATCGGTAGGATAATGCCCGATACTTCCAGCCCCAGTCGCGCTGTGTCCGGCCGCCGTCGGCCTCGTACTCACACCGGACACTCATTTCGGGCTGCCACGCGACGTCGACAGTCATTCCTGCGAGTCTGTGGGCAGCATCACGCGAGCCACCGGTTTCGAGATACTCATCGAACCCATCCAAATCCCTCAGTACGTCGGCCTCAAAGGCCACGTTCCCGCCTGAAAAGTAGGTCACATCCCGTTGGGCAATTTCTCGCTGTTCGGCCGACTCGGTCGTCATTCCTCCCGGCACTGTCCGGTGGGTCGGTCCCGTCACAACAGAGGCCTCCGTGAGCCCATCGACCAACGCCTCTCGCCAACTGTCTTCGATCCGTAGGTCGTAACTAATAAAGGCAATCACATCGCCGGTGGCGACCTCGATGCCCGCGTTGCGGGCGACGTTGACTGTTCGGGCAGAGACTTCGACTAATACGTCGACGTCGTCTCGGTCGCGTACCATCCCCGTCGTCCCGTCGGCCGATGGCCCGTTGACGACGATAATCTCGGCGTCGGGAGCCTCGGCTGTCAGCCTATCGAGACAAGACAATAGCTGATCTCGTCCGTTGAGAGTCGGTACAACGACCGAAAGCTGCATAGTACACGTTTCGAGAGAGAATATATAAAATGGCTGTTCTCTAATTTCTACAGAAAAGACAGTGAAATATGTGGTACTGTTTCGTTAGGTGTTCAGATAGTAGACCTGTTTGCGTGCATCTTTGAAACTGTAGCGGGAGCCGACTAGCTCCGACTCCTCCAGTCGGTTGAGTGCGTACCGCACCGTTCGGTCTGGAAGCAACGATTCGTCGGCGAGTTGACCCTGCGAGAGTGGCTGGTCGGTTTCAAGAACTTTGGCGACGAGCTTCGCGCTCGGCGGGAGCTCACGGAGTCGGTCGCGGAACTCCGTTTCTGACAGTTCCACATGATTGCTGGCCTCAACTGGACTAGTGCTCATGATAACCCGAAACAAACGGACGGATGGTAAAGGTTGGCTACATATCTCGCAAATCAATATGGATTGTATAAGGGGATACTAGTTCTGTTTCGGAAATTTATTGGCCTTGACAGCTATTTCTGTGAGGCTGGGGGCCGGTGTGTGCAGGACGACCGTATCCAGTACGGTTTTAGTGCTTGAGTGTGCAGTTTCGCCAACTGTGAAAGGCAAAGAGTGGTATCAGGCCGACGATGTCGCCGAGGAGTATGACGACAAGCGGTTTTCGGAAGGTGGGGCGTTCATTGATCGGCGAGAGAAGGAGGCGGTCCTCTCTGCGCTGGGTCCCGTCGACGACAAACGGATTCTCGAAGTCGCCTGCGGCACCGGCCGGTTTACGGTGATGATGGCCCAGCAAGGAGCCGACATCATCGGGCTCGATATTTCGCCTGCGATGCTCGCTCAGGGGCGAGAGAAAGCCAAGCAAGTGGGTGTCGACGACCACGTCGAGTTCATGCGCGGCGATGCCTCTCGGCTCCCGTTTCCCGACGACCATTTCGATTCAGTGTTCGCAATGCGGTTTTTCCATCTCGCAGATCGCCCCGTCACCTTCCTGCGTGAACTCCGCCGTGTCTCGAAAGGACAGGTGTTTTTCGACACGTTCAATCTCGGTAGCACGCGCGTGATCTACAACTGGCTACTGCCGATGGGGTCGCGGCTCTACTCCCGGCGGGATGTCGAGAGCCTGCTTGCAGATTCGGAGCTCAAACTCGAGACGGAAGCCCACGATTTCGTCCTCCCGTATGGCTTCTACCGCCAACTCCCCCAACAGGTCGCCCGCCCGTTCCGGCAGGTTGACACCGCTCTCGGCAAGACGCCGCTCGGAGACAAACTGGCGTCGGTCTCCTATTGGAACGTGACCAAGTAGTCACGGCCTACTATCATGTAGTGCCGAAGTATGGAGTGTTTATTGAAGAACATTGATTTGAAGCCCCCTGCGGTCGACGGCCAACTATGAGACGGGACGCAGCCGAAACGGTAACGGCCTACTACGACGCACTCAGGAACGGCGAGACGCTGTCGTCGTTTTTCACGGAGTCACCCGATATTATCAAAGTCGGGCTCAGCGAACGGCTGGTCGGCTACGCCGATGTCGCCGACGGGCTCTCCGAACAGACTGCGACCACCGATTCGTGGAGCATCGAGAGTCACGATCTGTCAGTCACAGTCGACGACGACATCGCGTGGTTCGGTGATCAGGTATCGATGGAGTGGACGGATATTCAGATGGACACTGACTATCGCTTCGAGACGCGGTGGACGGGGCTGCTCAAACGACGTGAGGAAAGCGAGGAGTGGCAGTTCGTCAGTCTCCACGTTTCGACTCCCAACGAGGAACTGCAGCATGCGGAGGACGACCTCTTCAGTTGGGATGGCTAATGGTCGGTTCGAGCATCACTGAAGACGAAAAGACTGTCGCAAATAGGCGACTTAAAATCGGCTTCGTCCTGCTTGTGGCAGGGTCGACCGCTCTCATGTCGCTCCGTATCGATCCGACACTGCCACAGGTCGCAGCCGCTTTCGCCGTTGGTATTGGTGTGGGTGTCGTCCTGCTGTGGTTCGTTCTCCACAATCTCCGCGAGTTTCGGGAATCGCTCCGCTGACTACTTTTCGACGCGATGGAGCCACCGACCGGGACTGTCGAGTTCCTCGTCGGTCGGGAGGTTCTCTGGTTTCTCCCAGACCGCACTTGCGGCCGCGATGTCACGGGCGTCGGCCACCGCCTCAAAGAACTCCGCACCGCGTTCGTACTGTTGGCGTTTCATCCCCAAGCCGAGTAGTCGACGCATCAGTTGGACGAACGGGCCACCACCTTTCCGTCGGGCATCGAGTTTCGCGCGAAGGTCGACGTACTCCTCGTCGAAGGCCTGATCCATCAGGAGTTCGGCGTACCCCTCGACGGCGGTCATCGCAGTGTTGAGTTCTTTGTAGGCCTCACGGTTGAGCGATCCCTCCGTGAGGTCGGTGACCACAGCCTGCATGCGGTCTTCGAGATAGCCCGGGAGCCACGGGGCTGCACCGAACTCGGCGGCGTGGGCAACCTCATGAAAGGCGATCCAGCGGCGGAATCGCGGGTAGTCGACGGCTAACTGCTCGGCGACACGCTGAATGTTTGGCCGCACAAAGTACAGCGAGTGGCTGTCAGTGTCGGCGAGCAACAGCGGGTCGTACTGGCCCATGACGTTGCGGCCGAGAAAACCGAGAGTGACAGCCATCGTGCCGGTGTTCACCGCACGGGAAACGCCGGGGAACATCGTCGACTGCTCTTCTAAGGGTTCGACGACACGGCGGAAGGTGGCGATGTTGGCGTCGATCCAGTGGTGACGGTTCTGGATTTCGATGGTTTCGGGCAGGTCAAACTCGACTTCGCCGACCGACCGGAGCCGGTCGCGGGCCTCGCGGACATCGGTTCGGTAGCCCTGTTGCTCCTCAGTAGAGAGATCAAGGTCACCGCTCGGCGTTGCGGCTTTGGCGGCCGCAGCGACGGCGGTCCAGTCTACGATCCCGTCACCCTGTGAGCCCGCAACCGCTTGGGCGCTGCGAAAGAGATCCATGCGCTATGGTGGTTGTGCGTGAGTAAAGTCCTTGTGCGGACCGGTAGTGACGTCGCGCTAGTCGAAGCCAGCAATCTCCTCGTCGGCGTCCTCGCCGAGGAGTTTCGTTGCCATCACACCCACGGCTGCAAGGAACACGACGAGCAACAGTAGCGAGAGGAGCGACCGGCCACTGCCTGATTCGTCGGTGGGCTCCGATACCGGTTCCTCCTCGGAGTCGCTTTTGGAACTGCGGAGCGATTTGGGACCGAGCTGGATGTCGCCCTCCGGGACGTGGAGTTCGAGTAGCGTAATGTTACCCATACAACACCATACGCCAAAGCGCCCTAAATCGGTTGTGGCGTCGACTGGTCACACGCCTCATCCATTGCACTCGGTCGACACTCACACGAAACGCTAGGTTGATAGGTGTGGTGTCGTTTGCCACAGATATGAACAACGGACAACGCGAGTTTCTCGAATCGCTGCTGTCGACGGCCAGCCCCTCGGGCTACGAGGCCAGCGGCCAGCGCGTTTGGATCGACTACGTATCGGAGTTTGCTGACGAAGTGATGACCGACGACTACGGCAACGCGGTCGCGGTCCACGAGGGCTCCGGCGACGGTCCCGAGATCGCCTTCGGCGGCCACGGCGATGAGATCGGCTTCATCGTTCGGGATATCGACGACAACGGTTTCCTCCGAATCGGCCGCATCGGCGGCTCCGACCGCACCGTCTCGCAGGGCCAACACGTCACGATTCACACCGACGACGAGCCAGTCCAAGGCGTCATCGGCCAGACGGCGATCCACCTCCGCGACGTCGGCAAGGAGGAGTACAACGACATCGCCGAGCAGTTCGTCGACATCGGCGCGACAGATAAGGAGAAAGCCGAAGAACTCGTTGAGGTCGGCGACCCGATCACGTTCTCGACAGAACTGTTCGAACTCAACGGGACACGCCTCTCTGCCCGCGGAATGGACAACCGCGTGGGGACCTGGAGCGCGGCCCAAGGACTCCGGCACGCAGTCGAACATGATGTCGACGCGACCATCTATGCGGTCAGCACCGTCCAAGAGGAAGTCGGTATCAAGGGCGCACAGATGGTCGGCTTCGACCTCGATCCCGACGCTGCCATCGCGGTCGACGTCACCCACGCGACCGACAACCCAGACGTGAAAGGCAAACACAAAGGCCCAGTCGAACTCGGCGCAGGGCCAGTTGTCTCACGCGGGAGCGCGAACCATCCACGCGTGGTCGACCTCGCTCGGCAGGCCGCGAAAGACGCGGATGTCGACATCCAACTGCAGGCGACTGGCACTCGGACCGGCACCGATGCGGATGCCTTCTACACGAGTCGCGGTGGGATTCCCTCGCTCAATATCGGGATTCCGAACCGGTATATGCATACGCCGGTCGAGGTGATCGACACCGAGGACCTCGACGGTGTGGCAGCACTACTTGGAGGGATTGCCGAGGCCGCGGGCGAGGTCGACTCGTTTGCGGTCGAATTCTGAGTCGACGTTCGTAGACTTATTTGCTAGTCGTACCCAATTACATCAGTCGACGGGCCCTCATCTGTGAGCGGGTTACTCCGTCTCGGATGGCATAAACCGGATACTACCGAGATAGACACCGACGAGAAGTACGCTGGTTAGGACGCCAATTGTGATACTGATGAGTATCGATTTAGATGGCGTAACGGCAATTGGTCTCGGTTGGATAACATAGTGATAGAAATACGAGATCTGCTTATTAAATACATACGGAACGAGAAACCCACAGAAGCTACTGATGCCGAAGAGAGCTACCAGTAGGAGACGAATAGACCCAGACAGGCTCCGTCGAGCAGTGTCAAAATAAATCATCCCGGAGATAAGTGGGGCCACGAGCAGCCCACTCACGACTAAGGCTCCTAAATATATCATATGTGTATCTACAGTATTGTATCGTGTTAATAAATTGATTAATCTTGCTGAAGTCTCGTTGTGTTTTGAATATGGTCAACAGTCGAAGCAATCCAGTAGTTGGAATGATTCATTTGCAGTCGAGTTCTAAAACGCAGCACTAACCACGCGTGTCACACTTTCGCGTGGAGACTGCCAAAGAACAACCGTTAAAAGCCGACAACGGTTCTGTCTGCATATGGCTGGAACTATCGAAGTACTCGTCCCTGGCGGGCAGGCCAACCCTGGCCCACCGCTCGGTCCGGAACTCGGCCCGACGCCGGTCGACGTCCAAGCAGTCGTACAGCAGATCAACGACGAGACCGATGCCTTCGACGGCATGGAGGTCCCCGTTACCATCGAATACGATGACGACGGTTCGTTCACCATCGAAGTCGGTGTCCCACCGACATCGGAACTGATCAAAGACGAGGCCGGATTCTCCTCGGGCAGCGGTGAACCCCACGAGAACTTCGTCGCCGACATGACCGTCGAACAGGTCAAAAAGGTCGCCGAGCAGAAGTCGACCGACCTGCTCTCGTACGACGTGAAAAACGCCGCCAAAGAGGTCAGCGGCACCTGTATGACCCTTGGCGTCACCATCGACGGCGAGGACGCCCGAACGTTCAAAAAGCGTGTCGACGCCGGCGACTACGACGACGTGCTCGTCGACGCCTCGGCCTAACTCGGTTTTCGGTCGTTTTTCGGTCAGTACAGAATCCCTGTAGCTTCGCCTGTGGCTCCGACTGAAGCCCTCTGAGACTGCGGTCTATATCTTCGTGTCGACGTCGATGCCTTGGACGAGTTCGACCAGCGAGTCAAGCTGTGGGAAGGTGTAGACTGTCAGATCGAGGTTGGTATCGTGGGTCGTGATCTCCGAATCCAGAACGAACACCATCTCCTCGTCGGGCCAGCCGCCCATCTTGTCGATGATCTCCGCGGTCGACCCATAGGTAAAGGTCGGCGTCGTCATGTTGACAGTCGTGTTGAGGACGTTCGCCCAGCCGTCGATGTAGCTGGAGGTCATGATGTTACCGATCTCTTGGATCGCCGACTTCTCCATACTGCTGAACCCACTGGAGTCGTCACCGCCCATATCGCCCGGAATCATCGACTGCGCGAGCTGCTTGCTGTCGCTCGGATCGAGAAGAAACAGCACGTTGCCGTATGGCGACTCGGTCAGTTCGATACTGATCCCGACAGCGTTCCGGTTGCCGATGTGTTTTTTTACGTCGTCGATATGGAGGAAGTTGATCTTCGCCATCTCGATTTCGGCGTCCATCCCCGACATCTGACTCAGGCTGTCGGCGACTTGGATCGATCCCTGTCGACAGATTTTATTGAAAAGCTCCAGTTTGCGAATGTCGACCTTCAGACTCATTTCATATATCCTGCTGTCGCAGGGTTAAAACACTGTATGTACCGCTCTACCCACGGGCAATCGCCGGCCTACTGCCGACCAGACAGACAGTCACAAACGGCCGTGAGGTCGTGTGAAACACCCACAGGCGGTCGAATCGGGTTCGACGGCTTTTTAACGCTGATTCGCCACCTTCCGATGAGACAGGCGTAGCCTGTGTCACTAACCCGTAGGAGCATATCCTGCGTACTACGGAGGTGAATAATGGCAGACGATACGATAGTACAAGCAGTTTCTCGCGCGCTCGACGAGTCGCCACCTCGGAATTTCCGAGAGACCGTCGACCTCGCGGTAAACCTGCGTGATCTAGACTTAAACGACCCAGCGAAACGTGTCGACGAGAGCATCGTGCTCCCGTCCGGAACCGGCCAGGAAACACAGATTATTGTGTTTGCCGAAGGTGAAACCGCCCTGCAGGCAGAAGACGTTGCCGACGAGGTACTTTCGGGAGACGATCTCGAAGACCTCGGCGACGACTCTGACGCCGCAAAGGACCTCGCCGACGAGACCGACTTCTTCGTCGCCGAGGCTGACCTGATGCAGGACATCGGCCGTTACCTCGGGACCGTTCTCGGTCCGCGCGGTAAGATGCCGACACCACTACAGCCCGACGACGACGACGTCGTCGAGACTGTCAACCGGATGAAAAACACCGTGCAGGTTCGTTCCCGGGACCGCCGGACGTTCCACACTCGCGTTGGTGCCGATGACATGCCCGAAGAGGACATTGCATCCAACATCGACGTGATCATCCGGCGACTCGAAGCGAACCTCGAAAAGGGTCCCCTCAATCTTGACTCGATCTACGTCAAGACGACGATGGGCCCCGCCGTCGAGGTGAACGCCTAATGAGCCAGAGCGAATCCGTCCGCAAGACCGAGACGATCCCACAGTGGAAACAGGACGAAGTCGACGAACTCGTCGACTTCATCACGAGCTACCAATCGGTCGGCATCGTCGGCGTCGAAGGCATTCCGAGCCGACAGCTCCAGGCCATGCGCCGGGATCTCCACGGCAGTGCCGCCGTCCGGATGAGCCGTAACACGCTCGTCGTTCGCGCACTCGAAGAGGCAAACGAGGGCGTCGAGCAGCTTACCGACTTCGTCGCCGGACAGGTCGCCCTGATCGGCACGAACGACAACCCCTTTGGACTCTTTAAACAGCTCGAAGCCTCGAAAACGCCCGCGCCGATCAGTGCGGGCGAGGTCGCGCCCAACGACATCGTCATCCCCGAGGGTGACACCGGCGTCGACCCCGGTCCATTCGTTGGCGAACTCCAGCAGGCTGGAGCCGACGCCCGGATTCAAGAGGGCTCGATTCAGGTGCTCTCCGACAGCACCGTCCTCGACGAAGGCGAGGAAGTCGACCAGCAGCTCGCTGGCGTGCTCGGCGAGATGGGCATCGAGCCGAAAGAAGTCGGCCTCGATCTCAAGCGGGTCTATTCCGAAGGCGTGCTGTTCTCGCCGGACGAACTCGCAATCGATGTCGACGACTACCGCGCAGACATTCAGGCCGCCGCATCCGCGGCCCGGAACCTCTCGGTCAACGCGACCTACCCGACGACCCAGACCGCGCCATCGCTCATCGCGAAGGCGACCGGCAACGCCAAATCGGTGGCCCTCTCCGGTGCCGTCGAGAGCCCGGACGTGCTGGGCGAACTCGTCGGCAAGGCCGATGGCCAAGTCCAGGCGCTTGTCGCTCAGATCGACGACCCGGAAGCGCTTCCTGAAGAACTCCGCGACATCGAAGCCGAAGCGGCCGAGGAAGCCGAGGCTGACGAAGCAGCCGAGGCCGACGAAACCGACGAGGCAGACGCAGACGCGGACACAGACGACGCACAGCCAGCAGCAGACGACACCGAAGAGGCCGAGGCAGACTCCGACGACGAGGACGACGATGCCCTCGGAACGCTCTTCTAACAACCCAAGGAACCTACAACAATGGAATACGTTTACGCAGCACTCATCCTGAACGAGACCGGCGCAGAGCTCAACGAAGACAACATCACCGCAGTCCTCGAAGGCGCAGGCGTCGACGTCGAGGAATCCCGAGTCAAGGCGCTCGTCGCCGCACTCGAGGACGTCGACATCGAAGAAGCCATCGAGACGGCCGCAGCCGTGCCCGCAGGCGGCTCGGCCGGCGGCGCAGCAGCTGACGCAGGCGCAGCCGACGATGAGGCAGACGCTGACGAGGCCGACGACGAGGCTGACGCAGCCGACGACGAAGCCGACGCAGCCGACGACGACGAAGACGAGGAAGCCGACGGCGAGGGCCTCGGTAACCTCTTCGGCTAAACGCGCCAACACAGATCCGTTATTTTTTGCGTACTACACGGCGAGCGACAGCACCACCCGATATTTAAATCAGAAGACGTGGCCAGCACCGCCAATGGATCTCGGTGTCCTCTCGTTTTGTCTGTTTGCAGGGGGTGGCATCACCCTTGGCACCGCAAGCGGGCTGATTCCCGGCCTCCACGCCAACAACTTCGCACTACTGCTCGCGGCGACCGCCGCCTCGATTCCGGGAGACCCACTCTTGATTGGCGTCGCAATGCTCACTGCTGGGGTGGTCCACACCTTCCTCGATATCGTCCCAATGCTGACACTCGGGGTCCCGGACGCGGCTATGGCAATCTCCGCACTCCCTGGTCACCGACTCGTTCTTGAAGGACGGGGGCGCGAGGCACTCCGGCTGTCGGCGGTTGGCAGTGGGCTTGCAGTCGTGATTGCGCTACCGCTGGCGGTCCCGATCACGTGGGCGATGACCCACAGCTATCCCGTTATACGAGCCAATCTCTGGATCGTACTCAGCGCAGTCGTCTGCCTGCTCGTCGTTACCGAGTCGACGCCCGAAGCCATGGTTGGCGGCCTACTGTCGTTCGCCCTCGCCGCTGCACTGGGTTGGGTGACACTCAATGTCACGCCCAACGCGCCACTGGCCGCGGGGAGTATGCTCACACCCCTGTTGACCGGGTTGTTCGGTGCACCGATCCTGCTGGATGCGATGGGCGGTGGCGGTGTTCCACCGCAGGCCGACGCGAAACTCACGATGGGTCGACGTGATCTCGGGCTGACTGCGGGAGCCGGATCAATCGCTGGCGCAATCGTTGGCTACCTCCCCGGCATCTCGGCGGCGATTGCCTCGGTTTTGGCGTTGCCTGCGGTTCCCAACCGGGACCCTGACCGTGGCTTCATTGTGGCGACCAGCGGTGCAAATACGGCCAACACGGTCTTTGCGCTGTTTGCCTTGGTTGCGCTTGGCACGCCGCGAACGGGGGTGATGGTTGCGGTCGACGAAACCAACGTCCCGCTCGACATCCCAGTGCTCCTCGCGGCAGTCGTCGTGGGAGCGGCCTGCGGGACGCTGCTGGTGGTTGCGGTTGGTGATCAGTATCTACAGACAGTAGGACAGATGGACTATACGAGTGTTTCGCTGGTCGTACTGGCGTTTCTCGGGGTGCTCGCGTTCGCGTTTACTGGCTGGTTTGGGGTGCTCGTCTTTGGGGTGTCGACGGTTATTGGCCTCGTCCCGCCGCGGTTCGACGCACGCCGAGTCCATCTGATGGGCGTCCTTATCGGCCCACTACTAATTTAAAAGAAAAGAGATCGCAGGGTAGTCGACGCCTACAGATCTTCTTCGATGATTTCGCCAACCGCGAAGTTGGATTTGACCTCGGAGACTTCGATCTTGACGCGCTCGCCGACATCCGCACCGGGAACGATGATCACGTAGCCGCGCTCGACACGAGCGATACCGTCGCCTTGCTTGCCGATGTCCTCGATTTCGACGTAGCGCAGTTCGCCCGCTTCGACGGGTGGCTGTGGCTCGCCAGAGGGTCGACTCGTGGTCGTCGGCTCGTCGATTTCGGTCGACTCCGAAGCGTTCCGAGAGATAAGCGCGACGCGATAGGTGTCACCCGCCTCGACAGAGCCGGTGTCGATCTCCCGTTTCGGGACTTCGACAACGTAGCGGTCGTCTTCTTCCGTAATTTCGGCGCTGAACAGACAGAGGAGTTTATCTGAGATTTCCATAATATACCTCTATGCCAGTGTTCTCATGGACCATAATAAAGTGACAGGATGGCCAGTAGGCGGTGGCTACTGATCAACTGGTCGACCATCTACCGTTTTTGCACCCTCCGAGTCGTGCACCACGATCCCATCCGACTCTGTCGGTTCGTAGTTGTCCCTGACACCGATTGCCTCCTCCAACTCTCGAATTGCTCGCTTTTTGAGCGCGCCCGCCAGCTCCTCGGCCTCGGCTCTGGACATATCGCGGCCGAGCCCTTCGCACTCGTGGGCCCGAACCATTCCCTCCTCGTCGCCGGTTTCACCGGCTTCCCGTTGTCCTTCCAGCGCAACGCTGTCGACGGCCTCACCCATCGGCTGGCTCGTCCCGCCGAGGGCGACACTGAACGGATAGGTCTGACAGATCAGGGGCCGGTCCTCGTGGACGCCACAGCTTCCGGTGCCGTCGTCGCTTTCGGTATAAAAGGTACAGTCGCCACAAGAGTCCGTCTGGAGCGCCCATTCGAAGGTTTCGCCGGTGAGGCCATCCGCACCCTCGCTGAGTCCGTACGGCATCGGCCGGGCGACATCCCGCCAGTCGTAGTCGCCTGCGTCCTGTAGCTCCCGGACTTCGTCGGGAAACACGGTCGCTGTGTGGGGTTCACGGTCGACTGCCTCCGTCTCGCTGTCGCTATCCGAGTCGGTGCCGTCGCCGGGATCGTACCCCTTACAGCAGGCCCCACAGCGAGTACACTCGAAGCCGATGGTTTCGATGGCATCGGCGAGAGCCGTCTCGTCGAGGTCGCGGGCACGGTCGAGTTCGGTTTCGAGTGAGTTCATGTGTGTCTCAGTTACTAAGCAGGGTTGCCTGTTCGGTTTCGGGGTCCCACCGCACTACGCCATCGTCGTCGAGTTTCCGAATATGGGCGATCACCGTCTTGCGCGCGAGGTCGTACACCGCCAAAATATCCTTCTCGTAGGCTCTGTCGACGATTTCGTCGACCTCCTCGGCATTGTCGCCCATCGCGTCGAGAATCGCCTTCTCTCGGTCCTCGCGGTGGGCGATGAGTCGGTCGATGGCCTTCTCGGGCTCATCGATCACCGGACCGTGGCCGGGGTACAACACGTCGGGCTCGCGTTTCTTGACTCGTCGGAGGGAGTCCAGATAGTCGGCCATATCCGCGTCCAGCCCGCCAACGACGATGCTCCCTTCGGCGACGACCAGATCACCGGTGAAAATCGCGGTTCGACCGTCCGCGAGGTCGACCTCGAAGGCTGTGTGGTCGGTGGCGTGGCCGGGCGTTTCGATGACCCTCACGGGACCGACGCGGTGGCCATCCCGGAACGTGCGGGCGGGGTAGATCCCGGTCGACTGGGCGAATCGGTTTTCGTGGCCTACCGGTGACCAGACGGTCGCGTTCGTCTCAAAGGCGTAGGCGGTCAGTCCAGCGACGTGATCGGTGTGGCAGTGGGTGGCTACAATGTGACCGGGCTGGCAGTCGGCGATGGCGGCGTTGATCTCCTCGTGACGCCCAGCGGGGTCGAGGAGGAGCGACTCCTCGCCGTCGACGAGATACACGTTCGTTTGGTTGGTTGTGGCGACTGTCTCTGTGGGGACCGAAATTCGGGTGACCGCTGCGGTGAGTTGCTGTGTCATGGTGGGAGAGGGTAGTCCGCTTAGTCGGCCTGCTGTGGCGGTTTGGCGGTAATGTACTTCGTCAGATCGATTGTGTCGCCTGCGTCGGCCGCCGTCTCGTAGGGCCGGTCAACGATGATGTCGCCGGCTCGCTGTCGACCGATGCCGGGGAGGGCTTCGAGTTCGGTCATGCTTGCACTGTTGACATCCAGTGGGTAGGGCACGGCCGTGACCGAACGGTAGCCGTGGTCGACAACCACGGCGTCGATGGTCGTCTCAAGGGGGTGTTCGCCCGGAATCCCGACGAGTAGGGGATAGGTTCCAAGCTGTCGACCGAAGGTCCGACCGTCTTGGTGGTATTCGAGATGAACGTCCGGCAGCACGGTTCCCTTTGGCGTCACCCGCTCCAACATCGGCTGGTCGATCTCCTCGCGGATCTCCTTTTTGTAGGACTGGAACAGCTCCTTGTGGTCTTGGGCGATTTCGGCACCGGTTTCGGACATATCCGTGCCATCGAACGCCATCACCTGCCGGATGTTGATTCGCCGGAGCATCAGCCCCTCATCGTAGACGCGCTGGAGGAATTCGCGGTTGTGATCGTATGTTTCCCTGCGTTCAGCTTTTAAACCGTGGAGGAGGTTGATCCCCGGTAGCAGTTTGGGGAGACGGTTGGTCGCGTCTGAGCCGTGGGTGGGTGCATCGGCTGGCTCCTCGCCGGGTCGCCAGCCAGCCTCCTCGTTAACGATTTTTACGGCTTCAAAACACTCCTCGGCAGTGACATTGAGGTTGTTCTCTTCCTGAACGAGTGGATCGGCCGATTCGAGCCCGAAGGCGGCGGTGTCGCCGGGCGTATTGTGTTCGGCGATGATCCGGATACACTCCCGGCTGGCTTCGGGCCACTCGGTGATCGTGATCGGATTCATATTGTCCAAGTGGAGCGTTTCGAGGTCGGGTGCGACCTCCCGAATGCCGCCGTACAGTCGACGCAGTGCGTCGGGGTTGGGGGCCTCGCCATCGCCGCCGAAGGCGAGGATATCTGCTTGTCGACCGAGCCGGAAATGCTTGACCCCGTAGTTCGAGAGTTCGTCGACTTCGTCGACAACTGCATCGGCGGTGCGGAACGCCGGATTCCCATACAGCGGTTCAGTACAGAACGAACAGCGATAGGCACAGCCCCGGGAGGTCTCCATCTCGCAGATCAGATAGTCAGGATGGTTGGGGTGTTGTTCGACGATGAACGCGCCGCCGGGGGCCCAGCGACTGAGTTCATCGTTGTCCCGCATTCGGTTGGTGAACCCTTCCATCCCGGAGTCGACCAGATCGTAGACGGCGGCCTCGATATCGCCTTTGGCAACGAAATCGTAGTCGAGATCCTTGCGTTCGGTTTCGGTCGCCCCGGCGTTTTCGTCGCCGACGCCGAACCGGACCGGGCCGCCAAGGACGGAGGTTCCTTCGGAAACCCAGGCCATCTCCTTGACCTCGTCAGGTTCCGCGGGGGTACCGCCGACGTAGCTTCCGGGGACAGTCATGCCGCCAACGTAGATGAAGAGATCGGCTTGAGAGACGGCCTGCCACTTCTGTTTGTCCTCGCGGAGTTCGTCAATCGTGTGGTAGGTGATATTGGATTGGGGGACGCCGGCGTCGACGAGTGCGCCAGCAGTGAACCGCGGATACGTCGAAATGTACGGCGGGACGCCGAAATGCGCCGGCTCGTCGACGTAGCCGTCGACGATGGTGACCGAGAGATCCGACGGATGAGTCATACCACGGGCTTCGGCGTCGACGCGCTAAAACTGTGCGGTCTGATACGGTCCGAGTATCGGCTGAATTTCCGCGCTCCACGCCATTTATGCCGGTGGCGACCCATGTTTCGAGTATGCCAGCTACTGTGGAAGTCATCTGTGAGAACGCGGACTGCGAACTCGATATGTTCGAAGTCCACTATACGTACGACGTTCCGGATGACCACGAGGTAGATGATTTAGTCTGTCCCTACTGCACTGACCACACACAGCTCGAGGAGATCGAACTATGACGAGGCTCAAAACCTACGGTCGAGAGGCGATCAACACGGTCCTCGAACGCGTTGGGCGAGGCATCGGACAGGTACAGGAGCGGAAACCGCTGGCCTACGATCTGTTGGAGACCGACGAGGAGTATCTCGTCGTCTTCGACGCTCCCGGCGCGACCAAAGACGACATTCAGGTCCGGTTTATGGACAACGAACTCGAAGTCCGGATCGACCGCTTCCGGGAGTTCTACGAAGGATTCGAGATGCGGTTCCCCGGTCGCGGGCTAACGTTGTCGGGCACCGCGAGGTTCCCCGAGGACGCCAGTGTGACCGCCGAGAATGCCAATCCAACTGCAACCCTCACCCGGTCGGGAACCCTGCAGGTCCGCGTGCCGAAATCCGAGGCGGCCAAAACGGTCACCGTCACCGACGAAAACGACGTCGAGTCGCCCGACTCGCCCGAGCGGCCGGAAACCGGTGACGAGGATCACGACGACGACTCGACGCAGATCGATATTGCAGACGGCAACGACGACGACTCGAACTCGGCGTAATCTCGCCGTTGCTCGGCACGGTGGTCGATTTTAAATCGGGAGTTCGGCGTCCGGTTCGACCTCTCGGTCGACCTCGGGTGGAATCTCCCAGTCGGTCGTGAGTTCCAACAATTGTGCTAGCATGCGGCCGGTCGCCCCCCAGACGGTGTAGCCGTCGACGTGGAAAAAGTGGATGCGGATCGGCCCATACTCGGGGTGGTCACGGTGTTCCGATTCGTAGTTGTCAAGATCGGTGAGATCGTCGACCGAAAGCCGGACGATCTCGGCGACCTCGTACTCGTCGGGCGTATACTCGCGGTCGGGGACGAGACCGACGAACGGGCGGACGATATACCGGGTGACGGTCTCGATGTCGTCGATGGCACCGATGATTTCGGTCTCGGTGGGGTTGAGGTCGATCTCCTCGTTGGCCTCACGGAGTGCGGTGGCTTCCAGATCACGGTCTTCCGGTTCGCGGCCACCGCCGGGGAAACTCATCTGGCCCGGATGCTCCCCGAGGTGTTCGGAGCGTTTGGTAAAGAGGATCTCGCAATGGTCGTCCTGCTGGATAATGGGTGCCAACACCGCCGCCTCACGGTCCGGGTCGGCCAGCACCGCTGGCGTATACCGACGAACGCCCGTCAGGTCCATACGTCTCCCTTGGGCGGTATCCTCTTAATCTTGCGGGAGAAGCGGTTCCAGCGTCGACCGAACTTCTCCTGCCTCGACGGTCGCCCACACCTCGATATCGTAGCTCACATCCATCAGCTCGCCGGCTCGATCAGTGTCATCAGCGTCGACTGCGGCCTCAGCTTCGGCAGTTAGTCGCTCCCTAACTTGGGTAGCAAGCCGCTGTCGGTCGACCGACCGCCGCTCGTAGTCGAGTATGTGCGGTAGATCTTCCGCGTTCGACGGGAGTGTGGGAAACGCCGTTGGGCCGACTGTCAGTAGCGTCTCGGTGGTCGAATCCTCACCAGTGGTCGCCGGCTCATACTCCACGAGCGCGTAGGCGTCGGTTGCTGTCTCGATTGCCGACTCCAGAGCCGCTTCGTTGACCGCCTCGCCCTGTTTAAAAGCAAGTTCGTCCAAAGCCCGTGTCAGTTCTGAGCGAGTAAGCGCGCCAAAGAGGTCGACGACGCCCGCCACCTCGTCGTGTGTGGTCGACATATACGACAGTCTGGGACGGCCGAACGTATCGGTCTATCGGCGTGTGGATGGATACTCAGTGGAGATCGTCGACCGTCTCGGCCGACTCCGGCGACATCGTGTTCGATTCAGCAGTCGCTGCCGCTAAATCAGCCGCCGCGGCCTTGGCAACCGCCACCGGCGACAGGGTTGTCTCACACCACGCGGGAAGTCGCGTGTCGACGCCCGGCTGGCTGATCGTCTCGCTGTAGGCGGTGATCTGATCGCGCTCGTCGCTCGGATCGTAATCCAGCTCGTTGTAGGCCGCATCGACCGCATACTGGTCGACGAACCGCTCGGCCACCGACCGGTAGCGACCGGCTAACGTGTCGTAGTCGGGGTCGACACCGTGGTCGCTGACGACTCGAAACAGGGCGTCGCCAACTGCGGTACACATCTCCGAGAGTCCCGCTGGACCACTGACCGCACGGTGGTCGTGTTCGTAGGCCCCGAGGTCGACTTGAGCAGTTCCGTCGAAGCCAGCATGGGCGTAGGCATCACCTAACGTGCCGATTTCGAGCCCCCACGAGCGTTGGACGCGAAGTTTTGAAATCAACTCGCCAGTCGCGGCGAACTCACCCGCCAGAGCGTAGCGGAACGCCGAGAGATAGTCGACAATCGGTGCGTCGGTCTCGTCGGCAAGCGTCCGGATCAAGGGGGCATAGAACAGTCGGAACAGTCGACCGTACAGCTGGTTGTTTTCGACGCGGGCGTAGTACCCCTTCGTGAAGGAGTGGCCGTGTTGGAGCGGGAACAGTAGCCGCGGGACATACCACCGGTCGTAGGTTTTGGTGTCGGCGTCGTGGCAAACAACGTAGTCGGCGTCTAACACTTGCCCGAGTGCAAGCCAGACGTCCCGACCCTTCCCGGCCCCTCCATTGAGGTCATGATCGGCCAGCAAACCGGTGACACGGGGACCGCTACACCAGATCACCTCCAAGGAGAGATCGAAGCTATCGAGCCACTCGCAGAAGGGACCGACAGCTTCTGGTGGGGCGCGAAGCGGGATCACGACGCGCGCGGGGTCGACGGCTTCCAGTTCCGAGAGCACGCCTTCGGCGGCGAGTCCGCCATACTCCCGTTCGGTCATCGGGACGACGACCGCCGTCCGGTCGGTGGGGGCGGTCGGCTCTGGCTCCCGGAGTTCGTGGAGCGTCGTAATCCGCTCTTGGACGTACTCCATTCGTTGCTACCGCTTGGAATCCCGTGGTAATATGCCCCTCGGTTGTGCTCTCTCACGGGCGAAGACTGAGCCACACAGCGACCCAAACAGTCGACGGCGAGACACAGCTCGGGGTGGTGGCAGTAGAGCCAAAGCGGTTGGACTCCCGTTCCGTACTGTTTGTAAACAGATCAGAACAGGCAAGAGGTTTTTACCGTGGGGTTCCTAGTGGTTTGTAATGAAGTCGACCCGCAAAGGACTCCGTGACGACGAGTTGGAGAAGGATAACTACGGCCGCATCGTCTGTGCAGAGTGCAACGAGACACTAAAAAAAGCGAACAACCCCGACGAAGTGTTTTCAGTGCGCACCTGTCCGGAGTGTGCCGTCGAGTGGAAGGAACTCCGCTGAATCGACTCAGTCCCCCTGTTGCGGCGTCGACGATTATCTGAAGCGGAACGTTTCGAGGTTTTTCGGCGCGAACGTTCGCATGTTGAACTCGTGGTAGAGTGCCGACGAGAGGTCTTGGACCGAGCGTTCGTCGCCGTGGACACAGAGCACTTTCTCGGGCCGAGGATTCATCGTTTTGACGAAATCCATCAGCCCCTTGCGGTCGGCGTGGCCGGAGAAACCGTCGACGGTGGCGACATCCATATTGAGCGACAGCGTGTTCGACCGGCCGCCGCCGTAGCTATCGTTCATCGGAATTTCGTCCCAGCCGTTCTGGATGCGTCGACCCATCGTTCCCTGTGCCTGATAGCCGACGAAAACGAGTCGGGAGTCCGGATCTGGACCGATGTGGCGAAGCCACGACATGATTGGGCCGCCGGTGACCATCCCGGATGTCGAAAGAATGACACACTGGTCGCCGTCGGCGACGTCCTGCCGTTCGTCCTCACCGGCGTCGATGTGGTTGAACTGATCGGCGAGGAATGGGTTTTTGTCTTCGTGGAAGATTCGATCTCTGAGGTCGTCACGCAGGTATTCGGGGTAGGTTGTGTGGATCGCGGTCGCCTCCCAGATCATCCCGTCGAGGTGGATCGGCATCTCCGGGATCTTCCCGGTCCGCATCGCCTCTTCGAGAACGAGCATAATCTCCTGTGAGCGGCCGACCGCGAACGCCGGAATCACCACCTTCCCGCCCTCGTCGTAGGTCTCGTTGATTACTTCGAGCAGTTTCTCCTCGGAGTCTTCCTGATCGGTCTGGTAGTCGTTGCGACCGCCGTAGGTCGACTCCAAAACAAGCGTTTCGACTCGTGGGAAGTCGTTGACTGCCCCGTTGAACAGGCGCGTATCCTGATAATGAATATCGCCCGAGAAAGCAACGTTGTACAGTCCATCGCCGATGTGGAAGTGAGTGACCGCCGAGCCAAGAATGTGGCCCGCGTTGTGGAACGTGATTTTGACATCCGGGGCGATGTCAGTCACGTCGCCGTATTCGAGCGGGATGGTGTGTTTGATCGTCTCTCGGACCTGCTCGGAATCGTACGGTGGGGTCCGACCCTCTTTGGAAGCGACATCGAGATAGTCGAGCTGGAGCAGCCCCATCAGGTCCCGCGTCGGCTCCGTACAGTAGATCGGACCATCGTAGCCGTACTTGAACAGTAGTGGCATCAGCGCCGAGTGGTCGAGGTGGGCGTGGGTGAGGACAACCGCGTCAATCGAGTTTGGTCCTGAGCCAAGTGCCTCAGGGACTTGGAGATATGGAACTTCGCCCTCAGCGCCGGGTTTGTCACCGCAGTCGATCAGGATGCGCGTTTCGGCCGTCGACAGAATAAACGCGGCCCGACCGACCTCGCGGCAACAGCCGAGTGTGGTGATTCGAACCCACTGATCGCGGCCCATCTCCTCGCGGTGGATCTGTCGACCCACGCGTTCGAGAATGTCGCGTCGCTCGTCGCGCTCCTGTTTGAGGAAGTTGCGGACATTGGAGACTGTCGAGGACTCGATTGGCGGGGTGCGGACGACCTCGGGGGTCCAGCCCACCTGTTTGGTGATATCCCGGAGCGTCGAGCCGTGTCGACCGATCACCATGCCGGGCTTTTCGGCCTCGATGATGACTTCGCCGGTGTCTTGATGGAAGTCGAGGTCGCTGACGCCAGCCTCCTCTGGGACCACCGACATGATCTCGTTTTCGGCCTTTTTTGGGGCGGACAATGCTTCGGGGTCCGGCCGAACCGTGATGCGTTTTCGGAGTTTACTGGCGAGGTTGCGGACCAGATCACCGTTCTGCGCAAATCGTTTCGGATGCGGTGTGTATATCACCAACTCCGGCCCCTCGTAGGTGACATCGGAGACGGTGATATCGGCTGGAACCTCGGTATCTATCTCTGCTTTCAGATCGTCGAGCTGCTTGTCTACTGAACTCATAAGTCGAAGAAATCGGGACCGCGTCTGGATCTACTGCCTATCGTCGACCGGGTGGCCATCGCTGTCTGCACGTCTAACTGGGTAGCCGTCCGGAACTGTGGGTCGGTATGGAACATACTCGAAAGACTCTCCGATAGGTACGGATGCGGGAACAGACTGCGAAAACCCGCTTACTCGGGGTTATACGATCCGTGTTATAAAACCCTTCGCAAAGACGTAAGCAACTCGCCTGTGAGAGACGGCGTATGCAGTTGACACCAGACCGCGTCGACGCCGAATACGAGTGGGTCCGCAACCGCGCGCCGGTCGTCGTCCCACTGCTCAACGACACCCGACGACAGCTTGGAACCCTCTTTGAGACAGAGGTCGACAGCGTGAGCAGGGACGTTTATAAAGAGGAGGTCGACACCGTGTTCGCCGACGGCGAGGTGGCGGTCAACATCGCGGGGTATGTGGGACTACTGCGGGAGTTGGATGTCGAAAACGACTATCCGGGCTTCATCGTCGACGAAATCTTAGGTCGAGAGTTGGCCGCGACCATTGCGGGCGGCCAACCGCTGGCGTTGTTAGCGCAGGCGACGTTCCACTTCGCGGATATTCACACGCACGGCGAGGATGGCGAGAATGCGGGTGTCGACGATCTGGATGCGGCGCTGGCGGCGGGGTTCCAGACGCGGTTGCCGGGGTGGGACTGGCGCGAACGGGACAGTCCGTTTTCCCGTGAGTAGCCAGTGTTTACGGGATAGTAGCCAGAGACTACGGTATGGAGTACTCAGTTATTCAGGGTGATATCGCCGCCCAGAGTGCGGACGCATTGGTCAACGCGGCCGGAACGAGTCTCGAAATGGGAAGCGGCGTCGCTGGCGCGCTCCGCCGCACCGCTGGCGAGGAACTCAACGAGGAAGCCACTGAAAAGGGACCCGTCGACCTCGGCGAGGTCGCGGTCACCGACGCCTACGATCTTGATGCGGAGTACGTCATCCACGCGGCGGCGATGCCACACTACGGGGATGGGAAGGCAACCGAGGAGAGTATTCAGTCGGCGACAGAAAACGCGCTTAAAAAGGCCGACGAACTGGGCTGTAAATCAGTCGTTCTCCCAGTTCTCGGAACCGGTGCGGCTGGATTTAGTTTCGAGCGCGGGGCGGAACTCGTCTGTTCGACAGTCGACGACTATCAGCCGTCGACGCTGACCGATGTGCAAGTGATCGCTTACTCAGAAGTCGACTACGAGATGCTTCGGAAGGTCGCGGAACGTCTACGATGACACTGCTGTATGGATCGCTCCCCGTGTAGGTGACCAACAGACAACATTATCTGCTTGAACAGTATACGTCGGCTTATGTCTGAGTCGGTGTATGCTGCAATCGGCGGTCAGGAGACCATCGAGGCCGTCGTCACGGATTTCTACCAGATGGTGTGCTACGACCACCAGCTCAACCAGTACTTCGATGAGACTGATATGGATTCGCTCCGCGACCATCAGATCGAGTTTCTCAGTATGGTCACCGGTGGCCCGGTCGACTACTCCGGCGCGGAGATGCGCGAGGCCCACGCTGAGTTCGATATTATACAGGCCGAGTTCACGTTGATCACCGAGTACTTACAGCGAGCGCTTGCTCAAAACGGGGTCAGTGAGACGAATGTCGACAAAATTCTGTCGACCGTCGCCACTTTCGAAGCTGCAATCCTCGATCAGTAGGTCAGTTAGAGACTGTCGTCTCTGGGGCGCTGAGTACTCAAAAAATGAAGTGTAGACAGTGTCGCCGGATGGCGACAGTCTGTAATTTATTCGGTACGAACGACGTTGGTCGCTCGTGGGCCTTTGGGAGACTGCTCGATATCGAAATCGATCTCCTCGCCCTCTGTAAGATCCTCGCCGCCGACATCTTCCATGTGGAAGAATACATCGTCGTCAGAATCGTCAGTCGAAATGAAACCGTAGCCGCCTGTGTCGTTGAAGAAATCAACTTTACCGTGTGCCATTGCAAACAAACGTATGGCCCCTTCAGGGATAAGACTTCTCTGAGTCGTGATACCACGACCGTCGACAGCCCTCGACAGTCGTCGTCGACCGCGAACACACCGAGTTTATTTGTCCCGCTTGCGGATTTCAGGTAATGAGTAGCGATAGCGACCAAGACCTCGGTATTACCGAACGCAAGCAGTACAACACCGGCGACTGGTACGCCGAAGTCGTCCAGAAGGCTGGCCTCGCAAACTACGGTCCCGAAGGCATGAGCGGATTCATTGTCACGCGCCCGCGTGGCTACGCCCTCTGGGAGTACATCCAGAACGCACTCGACAGTAAGTTCAAGTCGACGGGCGTCCAGAACGCCTACTTCCCGATGCTCATCCCCGAGAGCTATCTGGAACGCGAGAAGGATATCGTCGAAGGCTTCGATCCCGAAGTCGCGTGGGTCACCCACGGCGGCAACGAGGAACTCGAAGAACGCCTCGCTGTCCGCCCGACCAGCGAGTCCATTATCGCCCCGTACATGGCCCAGTGGGTCCGCAGCCACCGTGATCTCCCACTCCGCGTCAACCAGTGGTGTTCGGTCGTTCGGTGGGAAGCCACCGAGACGAAACCGTTCTTCCGAACCAAGGAGTTCCTCTGGCAGGAGGGCCACACCGCCCACGAGACCCACGACGAGGCGTGGAACGAAACAATGACTCGCCTCGATCAGTACGCCGAACTCTACGAAGATCTCCTTGCGATCCCCGTTCTTAAGGGCCAGAAGCCGGACCACGACAAGTTCCCCGGCGCGCACACGACAACGACCGTCGAGGCACTGATGCCGGACGGGAAATCCGTGCAGGCTGGAACTAGCCACCACCTCGGCACCTCCTTTGCCGAGGCCTTCGACATCACCTTCTCGGACGAAGACGAGGAGACTCAGCCAGCCCACACCACCTCGTGGGGCCTCTCGTGGCGCGCGATTGGCGCGCTGATCATGACTCACTCCGACGATCAAGGGCTCGTCCTTCCGCCGACAGTCGCGCCCGAACAGGTCGCTATCGTCCCGATCTGGCAGGAAGACACCAAAGACGAGGTACTCGACTACGCCGAATCCGTCCGCGACGAACTCGCAGAGGCCGGCGTCCGCGTCGAACTCGACGACCGCGACGAACGCAACCCCGGCTTCAAATTCAACGAGTGGGAGCTCAAGGGCGTTCCCGTCCGGTTCGAGATCGGCCCTCACGAAGTAAAGGACGACGAAATCACAGTTGTCCATCGTCCTGACGGCGAGGAGACAGTCGAAGACCGCGAGGATATCGCCGAGACAGTCCACGATCATTTCGACGAAGTGTACGCCAAACTGTACGCCACTGCCGAAGAGAACCTCAACGAAAACGTCCGAGAGGCCGACTCCCGCGAGGAGATCCTCGGTACGCTCGGTCCCCACGGCGGCTACGTCGCCGTCCCGTGGTGTGGCGACGAGGACTGCGAGGACCCGATCAAAGAACCGCTCTCCGCTGAGATCGTCATGTGTCCATTTGACGACGAAGAGACAGTAGACGAAGACGAAACATGTGCAATTTGTGGCGAGTCTGCAACCCAGACAGCCTACTTTGCAAAGAATTACTAGCTGTCTGTAGCGTCCAGTAGCTTTATTTCATCCCGATCTAAACTAACTGCTAACAACAGAGTCGACAGGACGTTTTGGGCCACAATCAGGTCATATGATTAAGATCAATGACCTTTGATGTCCTAATATGTGGCTAAGGAACCCTTATCCCTTCATCAGTAGGCATTTATTTCACCCCTCGCTCTGTCCATGTATGACCAAGCCACACAGTGATACCCATGCGCGTGAGGAACACGCGCAGGATGGGGCAGTCGGACTCGCGGACCCGACTGACGAGCGGTCGAACTGCGGTGTCGGGGCAGTTGTAGACCTCGACGGCGGTGCATCGCACAGTGTCGTTCAAGACGGGATCGAACTCCTCTGTAACCTCGAACACCGAGGAACGACGGGCGCAGAGAAAGACACCGGTGACGGAGCCGGAATCACCGTCCAGCGACCCGACGAATTTTTCGAGGCTGTCGTCGACGACCTGCCCGAAACGTACGCTGTTGGCTCGATTTTCATGCCACAGGACGACGATATTCGCGCGGAGATCGTCGACTTTGTCGAAGCGAAACTCGCCGAGTACGATCTCGAAACCGTCGAGTGGCGGGACGTCCCGACCGACAACAGCGACCTCGGTAAGACCGCCGTCGACTCCGAACCGAACGTCCAGCAGGTCTTTGTCACGCCGACTGAGGCAATGTCGAACGATGCGTTCGACCGTGCGCTCTACGTCTCGCGGAAGGCCATTGAAGCCGATATCGAGGACGTCGACGATTCGGGCCGGTTCTACGTTTGTTCGCTGGATCGCAAAACAGTCGTCTACAAAGGGTTGCTCAAAGGCGAACAACTCGAAGACTACTACCCAGATCTGAGTGACGACCGCGTCAAAAGCACGCTCGTGTTGGTCCACGCCCGATTCTCGACCAACACCCTCGGCGCGTGGCATCTCGCCCACCCCTACCGGAAGATCATCCACAACGGCGAAATCAACACGATCCGCGGCAACATCAACTGGATGCGCGCCCGTGAGTCGGCCCTCGAAGACGACAACTTCGGCGAGGAGATCGAGACGCTCAAACCGATCACACAGGCCGGACAGTCCGACACCGCAAGCGTCGACAACGCGGTCGAACTCCTGCTTCATTCGGGACGGGATCTCCCGCACGTCCTGCGAATGTTGATCCCGGAGGCCCACGAGCGAGACGACGCGATGGACCCCGACCGAAAGGAGTGGTACGACTACCACGCCAGCCTGATCGAGCCGTGGGACGGCCCCGCGCTCGTCGCGGCCACCGACGGCGACAAGATCTCGGCGGTCCTCGACCGCAACGGGCTCCGTCCCTGCCGGTACGACATCACCGACGACAACCAGCTGATCGTCGCCAGCGAAGTCGGCGCAATCGAGACCGACCCCAGCGAGATTCAGGAACGCGGTCGACTGCAGCCCGGCCAGATTTTCGTTGCTGACCCCGAGGAAGGTAAAGTCATCCCCGACGCCGAAGTCTTCGACGACCTCGTCGACGACAAGTACGGCGAGTGGGTCGACGACCACCAGCAGCACCTCGAAGATATATCAGGTGATAGTCTCGAACCACGGGGCGACGTCTCGGAGCTTCGCGCCCATCAAGCGGCTTTCGGCTACACCACCGATCAGCTCAACCACCTGCTAGAACCGATGGCCAACCAAGGGAAGGACCCAGTTGGCTCGATGGGTGACGACACGCCACTGTCGGTGCTCGGCGAGTTCAACCGCCCGCTGTTTACCTATTTCAAACAGCTCTTTGCCCAGGTTTCGAACCCGCCTATTGACTACATCCGGGAGGAACTCGTCACGAGCCTCCAGTCCAGACTCGGCAAACAGCGCAACCTGATGGATGAGTCGCCGGAACACGCCCATCAGCTGGTTCTGGAATCGCCGGTCCTCAGCGACGAGGAGACGGCGTCGATCAAAGGTCTCGACCGCGACGACGACGGCTTCGAGTCGACCACCCTCGATATGACCTACGATCCGGAGACGGACCTCGAAACGGCTGTCGAGGAACTCCGAGACGACGCCCGCGAGGCGATCCACGCGGGCGCGGACATCATCGTGCTTTCGGACCGCGGTGCCGGCGAAGATCGGATTCCGATCCCGAGCCTGCTGGCGACCGGTGGCGTCCATCACGACCTGGTCCGCCACGGGCTCCGAACCGACGTCGGTCTCGTCGTCGAATCCGGCGACCCACGCGAGGTCCACCACCTCGCGACGTTGGTCGGCTACGGCGCGGGCGCGGTCAACCCGTATCTGGCCTACCAGACGATTTCGGACCTCTGTGCGGGTCCCGACGGCGTCGACGAAAGCGAAGCCATCGACGGCTACATTCACGCCCTCGAACACGGCCTGCTGAAGATCATGGCCAAGATGGGGATCTCGACGGTCGAATCCTATCAGGGAGCCCAGATCTTCGAAGCAGTGGGACTCAGTTCGGATCTCATTGCCGAATACTTCGAAGGCACCGAGATTCGAACGGAAGGAATCGGTCTCGACGTGATCGAAGACGACGTTCGGACCCGCCACAAAGTCGGCTTCGGCACCGATCCGAAGCTCGAAACGCAGGGCGAGTACGAACACCGTTCCTCGGGGATCTACCATCAGTGGAACCCACAGACGGTCGGCACGCTCCAGCAGGCCGTTCGAAGCGGTGACTACGACCGCTATCTGGAGTTCGCCGAACTCATCAACGAACAGACCGAGAACCTCCAGACGCTGCGCGGCCTGCTCGAATTCGATTCGGACCGCGAATCGGTCCCACTCGATGAAGTCGAGCCGATTCACGAAATCGTCGAGACGTTCTCGACGGCCGCGATGAGTTTGGGAAGCATCTCGCCGGAGGCCCACGAGACGAACTCGATGGCGATGAACCGTCTCGGTGGGAAATCCAACACGGGCGAGGGTGGCGAACCGCCCGAACGGTTCGACACCGAAAAGGAGTGTACCGTCAAGCAGGTCGCCTCCGGCCGCTTCGGGGTCACCTCCCACTACCTGAGTTCGGCCGACGAGATCCAGATCAAGATGGCACAGGGCTCGAAACCCGGCGAGGGTGGCCACCTGCCCGGCAGCAAGGTCAATGAGATGATCGCTCACGTCCGGTATGCGACTCCCGGCGTCGGCCTCATCTCGCCGCCACCGCTCCACGACATCTACTCCATCGAGGATCTCAAACAGCTGATCCACGACCTCAAAGCCGCCAACCCCGAGGCCGACATCAACGTCAAACTGGTCTCGGAGGCCGGCATCGGCACCATCGCAGCCGGTGTCGCCAAAGCAAATGCCGATGTCGTCCACATCTCCGGTGACTCCGGTGGGACCGGAGCCTCGCCGAAAACATCGATCAAAAACGCCGGTCTGCCGTGGGAACTCGGCCTCGCAGAGGCCAACCAGATGCTGTGCGGAACCGGTCTGCGCGACCGGATCAAGATCACCGCCGACGGTGGGATGAAAACCGGCCGCGACGTGGCTATCGCCGCGCTGCTCGGTGCCGAGGAGTACACCTTCGGGACCGCCGCACTGGTCAGCGGTGGCTGTGTGATGGCCCGCCAGTGTCACGCCAACACCTGTCCGGTCGGCGTCGCTACGCAGGACGAGAACCTCAGAGAGCGGTTCCCCGGCCAGCCGGACCACGTCATCAACTACATGACGTTCATGGCTCAGGAACTCCGGGAGATCATGGCCGACCTCGGCTTCCGCTCGCTCGACGAGATGATCGGTCGACCGGAACTCCTCGACCAGCGCGAGACCGACCATCCGAAAGCCAAACACCTCGATCTCTCGACGGTCATCGCAGAGACGGCGGGCGACCAACGCCGCAAGACCCGTGAGCAGGACCACGAAGATATCGAGAACCAACTCGATTGGGAGCTGATCGACGAGGCCGAAGCCGCCCTTGAGGAGGGTCGACGCGTCCAACTCGATCACGAGATCAGCAATGTCGATCGTGCGGTCGGCGCGACGCTGTCGAACACCATCGCCAACGAGTACGGCGGCGAGGGGCTGGCCGACGACACGATCTCGATTGATTTCGACGGCATCGCGGGCCAGAGCTTCGGGGCGTTCCTTGCCTCTGGTGTGACGATGGACCTCACCGGTGCGGCAAACGACTACGTCGGCAAGGGGCTGTCGGGCGGAAAGCTGATCGTCCAGACGCCCGACTCGGCTGCCTACAAAGCCGACGAGAACATCCTGATCGGCAACGTCGCGCTGTACGGCGCAACGCAGGGGCAAGCCTACATCAACGGCGTCGCTGGCGAGCGCTTCGGGGTTCGGAACTCCGGCGTGAAGGCTGTCGTCGAAGGTGTCGGCGACCACGGCTGTGAGTATATGACCGGTGGCGTCGTCGCCGTGCTGGGCGAGACGGGCCGGAACTTCGCCGCCGGGATGTCCGGCGGTGTGGCCTACGTCTACGATGCCAACGACGAGTTCGAGTCCAAACTCAACACGGGGATGGCGTCGCTCTCGAAATCCCTGACTGAGAAGGACGAACGCATGCTGACCCGGATGGTCGAGAACCATGCCGAGTACACCGGCAGTGAGCGCGCGGCCGAACTGCTCGATGAGTGGGCGACCGAAATCGAGAACTTCGTCCGCGTCTTCCCGGACGCCTACGCCAACGTGATCGAAAACGAGGGCGCAGACGACGTCCGCGAGGAGCTTCCGGAAACTGCCTCGGCAGCAGCCGACGCTCGACTCGACGCCGAAGCCGTCTCAAGCGACGACTAACGGTCGTCCGGCAGCCCCTGAAAAGTGGTAGTCGACTGTTATTTGCGGACTGAGTCTCCAGTAGCCACCAGCGTCGACCGACTGGTCGGCCCCCACAGATGACTCACGCAGTCACAGTCGGAGGCTCCAAACGAGTCGACGTGTCGACAGCCTGCCTCCGATAAGGCGGTCGCTAACGCACACTCGACATCGCGGTCGACGAACGTTTCGACAGCTACCAACCGAGTGGTGTCTGCACCGAGGAGATAATCAATGTGCCAGTGGCGCACATCGTGTTCACCAGCCGCAACCCGGCGGTGGCGGTCGACACGTGAGAGTCCGCCCGGACCGAACGCGCTGCCGACATAGCCGTAGTAGCCCGCATCGAACGCGAGGGTTCCAAGCGCGCCGACCGCTATTTCGGTCGACTGCTCACACTCGATGATCAACAGATAGGAGCCGGAGTCGGCCATCAGTCGTCGGCTGGGGTGGCTCCGTCGAGATCGGTCGCGGGCTCGTCGGCATCGCTTCGCTCTTGCAGGAGCCGAATCCGCTCGGGAATCGGTGGATGGCTGTGGTGGAACGTCGCATACCACGGATGCGGGAAGGGATTGGCGAGGTTTTCGGTCGCCAAGCGTGCCAGTGCGTCGACCATTGGCTGCGGACCCATCACGTCGGCCGCAAACGAGTCAGCCTCCCGTTCGTGTTTCAGCGAGAGTTTGTTCGTCAGCGGCGCAGTGAACTGGAGGATCGGGCCGACGATCAGCACCGCAAGCAGGAGGCCCGCGTAGGTCGCCGTTTCGGGAATTCCGAACGCGGTATATAAGGGGCCGAAGTCGACGAGCACGCCGAGCAGCCCGAAGACGATTCCCATGCGGACGGCGCTACTGGCGAACTGTTTCCAGATGTGGGCTTCCTTCCAGTGGGCGAGTTCGTGGGCCAGTACTCCTTGGAGTTCGGGAATCGCCATCGAGTCGACCAGCGTATCGAACAGTACAACCCGCTTGGTGCGGCCGAAGCCGATGAAGTAGGCGTTGAGTTGCGAGGAGCGTCGACTGGCGTCCATCGTGTAGATATCGCTCGTGGAGAACCCGGCCCGCTCAAAGACGTCCTCGACGACCTCCCGAAGCTCGCCGGAGTCGACGGGCTCGAACTCGTTGAACAGCGGCGCGATCACACGCGGGTAGAGAATCTGCATGACAAGTGAGAAGGCGACGAACAGCAGCCACGCAGCGACGGGCCACAGCGTCGGCAGCGCGTTGACAGCTGCGAGGACTGCCCCGCCGAGAACTGCTGTGAAACCGAGCGAAATCACGAGTGTGAGCAGCGTATCCCGGACGAAAAGCGACGGTGTCTGCTGATTGAAGTCGAATATCTCCTCGATCCCGAACGTCGACACAATGCTAAAGAGGAGCGAGAAGAGCTGCGCGGCGACAACGAGCCCAGCAAAAAAGAGGATACCCTGACTGACGGTCGACAGCCCAGTCGATGCGAGGAGTCCCACCGCCCATTCGAGACCTCCGGCATACAGAACGACAAGGAGGACACCGAGACCAACCCACGACTGGAGTTCGGAAAACGCGGTGGTGAGTCGGTGGTAGTCGCTGAGTTCGGTCGGATCGTCGACACCCAACACATCGTCGAGCCACGCGGTTTTACGGTCGACCAGCCGGTCGGCATGGCGGACGTTGAGCACCGACAGCGCGGTGAAAAACGCCTGTGTGCCAACCAGAATGGCGACGAACGCGAGATGTACTGTGAGATGCTGCATCCGTGTTCGACGCGAGGTGCTGGCTGGCCTAAACAGTGACTACCGACAGTAGTCGGGGCCTACCTGCGGGGTTAGAACTCACAGTCCCGGTCCATCTCGCTTACTTCCTCTTCGAGCCACTCGCGGAACCATTTGACGCGTTTGAGCCGCTGGTGGGCAATCGAATCGGCGGTGTCGGACTCCAGTCGGTCGACGTGGTCTTTGCCGCGCTGGAAGACCCGGTCGACCATCCGGGCGGAATCCATGTGCGTTCGGGATTCATAGCCCATTCGGAGGAGCATCAGCGCGGTGCCGTTGGCCCCGATTTTGTCGAGGATATCGGCTTCGATCAGACACTGGGTTTCCAGCGGGAGTTCGGCTAACGATCCTTGGTGGGAGTGGGCCTCGATGGCTGTACAGACCTCCTCGATGAACGACTGGGGGAACTCACACCGACTGGAGAGATACTCGCGGGCGACGCTTGCACCCTCCTCGGCGTGGACGTCTTGGGGGGCTTCGAGTTTCGAGATGTCGTGGAACAGCGCCGCAACCGTGATGACATCGAGGTCTGCACCCTCCTTTTTACCGATTTTTCTGGCGAGGTCGACGACGTTTTTGATGTGGTTGAACCGGTAGTCGGCGCTGTGCCACGGATACCATCGCATCCGGCCGCCGTCGTCTTCGGTCTGGACGCTCGCAGAGAGATAGTCGTAGACGAACTGCTCCATATCAGCGACCTCTTGGTCGGTGACTCCCGACTCCTTGATCTCAACACCCATGGGACCACCACCAAAGAGAGCGAATCGATTGTTTCATTACGTAATAAAACGGCCGTTTCACTCTTAGGCGTTACGACAACACTATTGGTCTGCCACAGCTGACAGATTCGGTCGACACATCCACCAGAATGCTGATATTCTTCCGTGAGATACTGTTGTTCAGGGCACGACACGGACGACCATCCGGCGATAGCACGGCCCACAGACGATGACAGTAAACCCACGGGAGTACGATGCCGACGAACTGCGGGAGCTGGCTGGCGCGGAGCCGGTCGAGGACGGCTCACAAGCGACATCTCAGGCGATGAAGCCCGACGAGTCGGTCCGCGACGAGCAGTTTCGGCAGCTACTCGCACTCCAGTCCGAACGCCAACAGCTCGATCAGCTCTCGCGGCCGTTTCTGACGGCCCTCCCCGAGTCGGAACTCGGCAGGGGAGTCCGCGAGGAGTGGCTCGACTTTCTCGTCCACGTCGGCGGACACGACCGGACTGAACAGGCACTCGGCTACTACCGACGGCTCCAGTGGATCACCCCGGCAGTCGAAGCCGATCTCCGTGGCTCTGTCGACCGGTTTCCAGAGCCGACCCACGACCGGTCGCTGACCGCGGGGGATCATCGTCTCAGCCTGCTGTATATCGCCACGCTGGCGTCACTTGCGTGACCCACATCACTAACCATGGCAGACGATACAGACGACGGCGCATTTGACGGTACGAGCGACGCAAGCGAAATAACCCCTGTCGGCGTCAAACTCGGCAGCACACGAACAGTACTCCAGTACCCGAAGGACGGCGAGATCGAAACCGTCCGGACACTCACCTGTCTGGCGACCTACGAGGACGCCATTACCGGTGAGGAGAAGGTACTGTATGGCGAGCAGGCCGCCCAAGAGTTCCCCGACACCGTGGAGTTCATGCTCCGGTCGGGACTCCCCGAAGACGACGACCGAGCAGCCCTCGCGGGCAAGTTCTTCAACGAACTCGTCCGGGCCCAAGAAATCCCTGAAGACAGCGTTGTGGTGTATGCGATCCCGACCATCGACAACGACGAGGGACTCGAAAACCTCACCGAGGTCATCGAAGGCAGCCCCATCGGCAAGCGGCTCGTCCGGAGCTTCCCCGAATCGCTCTGTGGCTCGGTGCCGGCGATGGGCGACGAGCTTGAGGCTATCGACGAGGTATTCATCGCGGTCAACATGGGGTCGACCAACCTCGAAGCCTGTGCCTACCGCCACGCCGAACAGCTCGAACCGTTTTCAACGGGCGCGGTGACCGGCAGCGAGGTCGACCGCCGAATCGCCAACGCGGTCGAAGAAGAGACCCAAGGCCGGGTCAACATCGATCTGACGACCGCCCGCGAGTACAAAGAACAGCACGGCGACTTCGTCGACTTCGAACCGTTCACCGACGTCATCCAGCAGCCCGGCGGCGGCTCCCACGAGTTCACCATCGAACGCAGCGTGATGGACGCGCTCAACGAGTACGTCGACGAGGCGGTCGACGAAATCGCCAACAACTTCCTCTCGGAGCTGGCCAACACCCACATGAAACCCTACCAGATTGCACTCGGGAAGCCGATTGCACTCACTGGTGGGATGGCCTGTATCCCGGGAATTGAAGACGTCTTCGAGGAGCGACTCTCCGAGGAACTCGACCGCGATATCACCGTCGTTGCGGCCGACAGACCGGATCTAGCCGCCGCCCAAGGGGCCCAGCGAATCGCGCGACGACTCGCGGACAACCTGTAGCGATCACCGCCCGTAGTCGACCTTCGTTAGCGCGACATCAGCGTTGGATAGCATCGATAGCAGCTGACAATCACGGTCCCAATCAGCAGTAGTTGGTAAGCAAACAGCAGTAGAGATAGATAGCTGATGGTAAAGATAGATTAGCGCTGACAGCGGTCGGTAATCAGCCGCTAATTTCTACAAACGTCGATTTCGCTGCTGCCCGCGACCGGTGACACCGATGTTACTTTCAGTTTAAGACGGTCGGTCCCAATAACTTAGTCATGTCCGAGATGCCACTCGAACACGTTCATATCGAGCCTGAAACGCCGAGCGATGGGGCGGCACCCGCGGTGTTCGTGCTCCACGGAAGAGGGGCCAACGAGCAGGATCTGCTTCCGATTGCCAAGGAGTTGCCCGACGAACTCCACATCGTGAGCTTCCGCGCACCTGACCGACTGCAGGGTGGCTACACGTGGTACGATCTCGATCTGTCGGCGGGTGGGCTCCACCAGAGCCAGCCCGACGCGGCCGATTTCGACCGGAGTCTGGGGCTCGTCGACGAAAGCGTCAAGGCCGCAGTCGACGCCTACGACCTCGATAGCGACCGGCTGGGACTGCTTGGCTTCAGTCAGGGGGCGATTACCAGTATGTCGCTGCTGCTCGAAGCTCCCAGTGAGTATCAGTGGGTTGTCGGGCTCCACGGCTATCTGCCTGCCTCCCACCACGAGATCGAACCCGAGGGAATCGTCGACAAACCGGTCTTCATCGCCGCCGGGAACGCCGACGAGATCATTCCGGCAGCGCGTTCGGAGGCCGCCGCCGAGCGGTTCAAAGAGCTGGGTGCAACGGTCACATACAACGTGTACGACGCTCCCCATGGCGTGAGTCCCCCCGAGCTTGAAGATCTGGTTGCGTTCGTCGAAAACCAGCTGTAGACGGCCGGGATCAGGAGTGTAAGCTGTGCTTAGTCCGCTGTAGCCGAACTATACTTTTGAGTGCTCCGTTCAGATAGAGCGATATGGGGAATGTTCTTTGGGAGTGGCGGTGGACATGATTCGCCGGTTACTGATCGCTCCGGATACAGTCAGTTCGTGGCTCGTCCTGACGATTATTTGGATGAGTGTCACGTTCTCGGCCAGCCTGCTTGTCGGTCTCTCGCTCGAACGACCCAGAGACGGTCTCTCGGCTGGGATATTTTTAAGCGGACTCTGTCTCACTTACACCATCGATCAGCTGTGGGTCGACAGCACTAGGTAGTCGACTAACTGTGGCGGGTCGACCGGCTGTCTGGCGGGTGGCCCACCACCGCTTCCGGCAAATCTATACCGTTCGGTTTCCAATACGAGGTATGAGCATCGAAGCCGCAACACTCGAAGATCTCGGTCGCGAACTGGGCGAGAAGATCGCCGAGAGCCCCGAACACAAGGCGTTCGTCGAGGCCAACGAGGCCGTCGAAAACGATGCCGAAGCCCAAGAGATGATCCGGGAGTTCGAAGAGCTCCGCCACGAGTTCATGGTCGACCGAGAGGCCGGCCGTGCCGACCGTGAGTCGATGCGCGACGTCCAGGCGGCCCAGCGGGAACTCCACAACCTGCCGGTGATGGCTGAATATCTCGACGCCCAAGAGGAGCTCCAAGACAAACTGGAGTCGGTCAACATGGCCATTTCCGAGGAGCCCGCCGTCGACTTCGGCGGCGAGGCTGGCGGCTGCTGTCAGGACTGATCGCTCTCGACGGATCGCTGGTCGCCGTCGACGCGTAGGTTTAGATACCAAACCGACAGCATCGGCTGTATGGATCTCGTTGTGACAACACCCGGTGTGGAGACAGCACAGCTTCGTGCGGAGCTCGGTTCGGCATCGACCTCGGACTGTCAGTTGGTTGTCGAACGCGCGACGCGCTGTGGGTCGACGGCGGTCGACCCGATCCACGCCACCCGGCTCCGGTTGGCGGTCGTCCCCTGTGGTGTTTCACTCCACGCCGCCGACCGGTTCCGCGAGCGACTCGCCGGTGGCCAGTCGGTCGACGGCCTGATCGTCCGTGGTGGGCAGCGTGGATCAACAGTAAAGCGACGGCTCGCAGATCGGTTCAACTGCCCGGTGACGGTCACCAGCGGGCGGAAACGCGGTCGACGCCAGTATTATTCCAAGCGATAATTTGAGGGGTAGACTTACTTACGCCCGAGCCAACCACTCCGTGATGAGCAGACGCCTCTCGACGGGTATCGACGTGCTCGACCGGCAGCTCGACGGGGGGATTCCAACCGGGAGTATCGTGCTGTTTTCTGCGGACCCAGCCAGCCAGTCGGAGCTGTTGTTGTACGAGGTAACTGCGGTTCGGATGGCACTGTATCTCACCACGATTCGGTCGGATCAGGCCGTCCAAGACGCGCTGGACCGGACCAGCCGGTATACGAAGGTCGGCGAGCCAACGATCCGGGATATCGGCGTCGAGGCTCCGCTCGATCAGGGCAACAAGCTACTGGGCACCCTGCCCACGGAGTCGACGCTGATTATCGACACGCTTGATCCCTTGGAGCGCCAAGAAGCCAGCCGCTACCGCTACTTTCTCAACCAGCTCCAGACCCAGATGCGGAACACCGAGAGCATCGCGATTCTGCATGCGATGGACGGTCGGTCAGTGCCGGAGCTTCGGGATGTGACCGAGCATATGGCCGATGTCGTTTTCCACCTCAATACGGAGATTCAGGGGACAGAAATCGTCAACCGGCTCTCAGTGCCCAAGTTCCGCGGTGGCCGCGCGCTCGACGAGACGATCAAGCTCAAACTGTCGACCGGCGTCTCCATCGACACGAGTCGGGATATCGCCTAACGAATTCGACGTCGCATGAACTGGACTGACTGGTTCAAAAGGATTTATCAGTATCGTAGACAAATATGTGCCCAATGAACTGCTCACCGATGGCTCTAGGTCGGTTCTCGACGGGACAAGCGCGATGAACAAAATCAGCCTCCTGTTACTGATTCTCGTCGCCGTCGCCGTCGCGGGGGTCGTCGGGATGCTCGTTCTCGCACCCGAGGAGATGATCGAGAACCCGCCGGGGAGAATCATCCTTCCGTTCGGACGTCTTCTATAGGGAACTGTGAGTGTCTCTGGTGTGGTGTCGACCGTCTCTCTCCTCCAAATCCCGCCAGTAACGACCGGTATGGTGGTCGTGTTTGCGGTGATTTTGCTGGCACTCCTCCTGTTTGTCACTGAGCCGGTCCCAATTGACATCACGGCTATCGCGCTGATCGTCGTCCTGATCGTCTTAGAGCCGTGGACGACGATTACGCCTGTCGAGGGACTGTCGGGCTTTGCGAGTTCGGCCACCATCACCGTGTTGGCGATGTTTATCCTCAGCGAGGGCATTCGCAGAACCGGCGTCGTCGAACAGCTTGGCGATCTGGTCGTCGACTGGACCAAAGACAGTCCCCTCAAACAGCTGGGGGCAGTCGTCGGCATCTCCGGCGGTTCGGCTGGATTTATAAACAATACGCCGGTCGTCGCGGTGATGATCCCGATGGCGATCCGCATCGCCAAACGGACCAACAGCTCGCCGTCGACGCTGCTGATGCCGATCTCGTTTGCCTCGATGATGGGCGGGACGCTGACGCTGATCGGCACGTCGACCAATATTCTGGCCTCCGATGTCTGGGACCGCGTTGGCGGCGCGGCCTCCCAGCCGTTTTCGATGTTTGAGTTCACCACGGTTGGACTGATCGTCCTCGCGGTCGGAACCGTCTATCTGCTCACGGTGGGTCGGTATCTCACCCCCGAACGCATCAAGCCCCAACTCAACCTCACCGAGGAGTTCGAGATGGCGGAGTACCTGACCGAGGTGGTCGTCCGCGAGGAGTCGCCACTGATCGACCGCACGGTCCGCGAAAGCCTCCGGACGTTGGATGTCGACATCGATATCGTCCACCTCGTTCGGGATGGCAAGACGTTCGGCGAACCGCTGGCCCGGAAGGAACTCAACGAGGGCGATATTCTGCTCGTTCGCACCGACCGCGAGACACTCATGGAGTTGATCGACACCGAGGGCGTCGACCTGCTCCCACAGACGACCCACCACGACGCGGATTTCGAGACCGACGCCGGGACGCTGATCGAGGTCGTGGTGTTGCCGGGAACGAACCTGATCGGCGAGACGCTGGCCTCGCTGAACTTCAGAGGGCGGTACGACGCGACCGTGTTGGCGATCCGCCGCGGCAGCGCGGTGATCCGCCAGCGGATGGACCACACCCCGCTCCGCGGCGGCGATACGCTCCTCTTGGAGGCGACAGACGAGGCGATCCAGCGGCTGGTCGAAAACCGTGCGTTCGTCGTCGCTCAAGAGTCCGAGCCGACCTACCGCCGCTCGAAAACCCCACTCGCGCTGGGGATCGTCGCCGCTGTCGTTGCTGTCGCCGGGGCGGGTCTGCTCCCAATTGTCGTCTCAGCGCTCGCCGGCGTCGTGGCGATGGTCTTGACCGGCTGCTTGAAGCCCACCGAGATTTACGACGCCGTCGACTGGAACGTCATTTTCCTGCTTGCGGGGGTTATTCCGCTCGGGATTGCGATGGAACAGACTGGTGCCGCCGAGTGGCTGGCTGCGCTTGTCGTCGCCGGAAGCACCGACTTTGCGCCGCTTTTGATTCTTGGCGTCTTCTATCTGCTCACCTCGCTGCTGACGAACCTCGTCAGCAACAACGCCAGCGTCGTGTTGATGATCCCAGTTGCGTTCGATGTCGCCACCACCATCGGAGCCAACGCCTTCGCATTCGTGTTAGCAGTCACCTTCGCAGCGTCGACGGCCTTTATTACGCCGGTCGGTTACCAGACGAACCTGATGGTGTACGGTCCCGGCGGCTACAGGTTCTCCGATTTCTTCCGGGTCGGTGCGCCGCTCCAACTGCTGTTGGCAGTTGTTACAACGCTGTCAATTGGATGGATTTATGGGGTCTAGCGGGTGAGAATATGATCAGCACTGATAACTAGACGGGAAGGTTTATACAGCAGCTTTGTGAGTTGGTACACATGACTCGACGAGAGGGGGGGTCTCATCTACTTTATGTCGACCCGGATGCGGTCTACCGGCGGAAGGTGACGTCGGCGTTCGAGCCGGAGTGGGCGGTGACGACGGTGGAGTCGGCCGAAGCGGCGACGGCGGCGATGGACGGCTCGTTCGACTGTCTCGTTGCGGCCGACACGTTGTCGGAGACCGACTGGCTCGACTTTTTTGCGACCGTCGACGAGGCCATGCCGTTCGTGCTGTTTGCGAGCGATGAGGGCGTCGACCTCCTGCGGGGGGCGTTTCGAGCAGGTGTCACTGACGTTATTTATAAACAGCAGTCGCCGGAGACAACCGTCGAATCAGGGACCAGCGATGCCGAGGACGGAGCCGACATCACTGACGGGCTCGTCGGGCTTCGGAACTGTCTCGACGCCTTGGAGACCAGTTCGGCCGATCTCAACGGGATCACACTCGACGTCTCGCGGTCGCTGATGGGGGCGGCGGCCGACGAGGTCGACATGAAAACCGAGTGGGCACTCAAGTCGCTGGCCGAGGAAATCGATGCCAACCAGTGTCTGATCTACGAGGTCGACGACGGGGAGACGCTCGAACTCACACACGGCTGGAGCGACGAGGAGCTCGTCGAGACTGAACCCCATCGCAGGCTGTTCGGTATCGGGACCGAGGAAGTGCCCGCCGAGCAGTTCCCGGGGTTTCGCTCACAGCTTCAGAAGTTCGAGCCAGCCTGTGTCGACGTCACAGCAGTCGACAGCGAGCTGTCGGCCAGTGGGTCCGACGCGACAGCAGCAACAGCGAACAGTGAGGGCGGGACAACTACTGTTGCATCGGCCGAGATCACTGATGATCTGACTGCCGACGCCGAGACCGGGACCCTGCTCGCGTTGCCGGTCGTCATCGAATGGCAGCTCTCGGGGGCGATTGTCATCACCGTCGACTACCCTCAGGAGTGGACCGAAGAGGCCCGCCAGCGGCTGCAGGCGGTCGGCGAACTCGTCGGCCACATGGAGCGTCGACGCCGCCAGCGACAGGAACTCAAACGGCAGAACGAACAGCTCGAACAGTTCGCCTCGGTGATTAGCCACGACCTCCAGAACCCGCTCAACGTCATCTCGGGGTATCTGGAACTCGCCATGGAGACCGGCAACCTCGACCGACTCGACCCCGCGGTCGACGCCGCCGGCCGAATGGAGGAAATGCTGAACGATCTGTTGACGCTCGCCCGCGAGGGCCGAGCGGTCGGCGACACCGAGGAAGTCGATCTGAAACCCATCGTCGAGGAGGCATGGGAGAACGTCGAAACCCACGACGCCACCGTCGAACTCGATGGCTTCGATGAGTTCGACCCCGTGATGGCCGACGACTCGCGGCTTCAGGAAGCCTTCGAGAACCTCTTTAAAAACGCCATCGTCCACGCTGGCGAGGACGTCGACATGCGCGTCGAGGCAAACGGTGGAACAATCCACGTCGCCGACGACGGGCCGGGTATCCCTGAGGACAAACAGTCGGTCGTTTTCGAGTACGGCCACACAGGGGGCGACGGTACCGGACTTGGTCTCGCTATCGTTCGGTCGATCATCGAGGGCCACGACTGGGAGATCAGCGCCGGCGAAAGCAACGAGGGCGGCGCACGGTTCGACATCGACCTCGGCCGCTAATGGCCTCAGTGGAGTTTGAGTTCAACCCGTCGACCGTCGGGATCACGGACGTAGACCGCCCAGTCGCGGCCGTAGGCCCCGTACCGTCTGTATGGTTCGCCGTCCTCGACAGTGACGCCTGCCTCGCGGAGGTCGTCGATCAGGGCTTCGATTTCGGCTTCGGTTTCCATCGTTTCCGAGCGAACCAACAGACAGAGATGGTCGCTTGAGACATCTATCGGCTCGTCGGTTGGCACGAGGTGAATGTGTCGACCCCCTGCAACGACCGCGACGTAGGGGACCTCGCCCTGCTCGTACCGCTGGCGGTCCCGAACCTCCATCCCCAGCAGGTCGTGATAGAAATCGAGGGCGGCATCGAGGTCCGAGACGCGAACGGCGACGTGGTCGAGGTCGACGACATCGAGATCCATACACGAGGTTCGGTCGCCGGTGACAAAAATCGGTAGCCCACCGCATCGCTCGCCGGTGTCGACGCTCAGGCGTCGGGCGTCCGTGTTTTGGATTCCGCAGTCGACGTGTCGTCTTCCAGTATCTCCTTGGTCTTTCGGTGTCGGTAGCGGAACATCGGCTCGAAGCCGACGATAGCAGCGGGGTCGACCCGGCCGCCGAGGGGACTGGGGAGTTCGTACTCGACGGTGTCGATCAGCACGGTCTCGTGGCCGTCGCCGTACATCTCGTGGGTGTGAATCCAGAGGTCGAACGGGCCGCCGAGCATGCTGTCGCGGAACATCCGGTATCCCTCTCCCTCGCGGCGGTCGGTAATCTTGGAGATCCATCGACTCTCGGGGAACACCCCGAACGGTTTGGATCGCATCGAGATTTCGCTGCCTTCGACGAGTTCGTCGGGATCGGCGATCCCATCAGGGCCGCGAACCGACGAGACGGTGAGTCCCATCCAGTCGGGGGTGAGCGCCTCCAACCCGTCGGTCGACGAGTGGAAGGCCCAGACCTCATCGAGCGGTGCCCGAACCCTCGTGCGGCGTCTATAAGTCGCCATAGCTGTCCTACGAGGGGCATCAAAAAAAGGGGTGCGACGCTAGTACGACACGTCTAGATTGTGAACCGTTCGACCGCAGTGCCAGCCGTCCGCAGATCGGTGTCGCTGGCGGCGGCCACCGTCACCGGCACCTCACCGTGACTGATCGGGATCGTGAGTTCGAACTCGCCGTCTTCGACGTCGGCGATGACGGTGTCGGCTGTCACCTTCACGGCGACGAGTTCCGCGTCGGTCTCGCCGGTGACTTGCAGTTTGTCGTCGACGATCCGCGTCTCGACGCGAAGCGTGGGCGACTCGCCCTGCTGGCCGGAGAGATACCGCTCGCTGACCGCCGACGGCATCTCGATTGGCTCCCCGGCGTCGATACCGTGAGCCAGCCGGATGAACTGGGCCATACTCCAGGCCAGTGGGGTTGCAGCGCCGGTCCCTTCGCCGATGTTCCAGTTGTAGTCGTTTTCGATGTGGCGGTCCCACACCTGCTCGGCGATCATCCGGCCGCTGTTGGCGAAGCCGGCCATCGTCTCCAGCATCGACTGCGGTTCGAGTGGTCCCTCGTCGGTCCCTGCGAGCAGTTCGTACTCCGCGCGCTCGCCGGTGAAGATGGGCCACAGTCGACCCTTGCCTTTCGTAGCAACCGACCACGGCGCACCCTCGGCCTCCTCGCTACGCTCGCCGTAGCCATCGCCGTTGTAGCGGTAGAAGGCTGGTCCCTGTGGCGTGTCGACGCGGATCGTCTCGTCGACCTCCGTGAGGGAGTTGTTGATGATCTCGTCGTCGTACGGCTTGATCCCCAACCGCGTGAGTTCGAGGAAGCCGCCGTCGATGATCTCCCGCTCGTCGAGGGTCGGCCCCGCGTTGGCGAGCGTCCGGAGATGGCCCGCCTCGGGATTCCCGTCTCGCGTCACGCGCGTGTAGTACGGCGTGTGGGTGTGGAGTTCGGTGCCGGTCTCGGTCGCCGTCCACTCCTCGACGCGCTCGGTCCACTCATCCGCCAGCGCAAGCCACGGCAGGGCGTCGCCCGGCTGGTCCTGATCGATGGCGAGATCCGCCGCACAGACGAGCCCGGCGATTTCCGCGGCAATCGAAGACGGCGAGTAGCCGGCCTCCTCCTCCCATCGCTCTTGGGCGGTTGCCGGCCCGTTGCGGGCGACGTAGTCGGCCGACCGTTTGACGTTGATGTAGTCGTACTCGACGTCGGCGAAGTCGACGCTGTTTTCGCCCAGCTGATAGGCCATAATCAGTGGGAACGAGATGTTGTCGATCTGCTTGCCACCCCACCGGGTCAGCCCGTTGACGTAGGTGTTCTGTGGGATGAACCCCTCGTCGTCCTGCTGGTACTCGAAGATGTACTGCAGGGCGTCGGTCGCCGTCTTGAGGTCGCCGACGGCCTCGAAGACCGTAAAGACCTGATACAGATCCCGCGACCAGACGAAGTTGTAGCCGTAGCCTTTCGGTTCGTCAGCGGTCACAGCTTCGCCCCATGGCACCGAGGGACTGGCGATGCCCGCGCCCATGTACGTCTTGTCCTCGACGGCACGCAGGGCCATCAGACAGCTCTTGTACTGGGCCAACATCTCGTCGCTCCCACTCACTGATTCGGGGAACGGTTTGTCCGCGAGGAATGACTCCCACGTGTCTGCGTAGGCCGACCGAACGTTTTCGTAGCCGCGAGCCAGCGCACCCTCGGCCTCACCGAGAGCGGCGGCGGTGTCGGCGTTCTCGCCGAAGCCGATAGCGACCGTCTCGTCGACGTTTCCAGTCCCGATCCGACCGACGAGCACGATGTTGTCGTCGTCGAGTCGGTCGTTTGGCACCGGTCGCTTGCCGGATGAAAATAGCTCTGAGAGGTGATCGGAGCCCGCGGAGCCGACGGTTGCCCAATCGAAGCGGCTGGATGTCGTCATCGCTGCCGCAACGCTGTAGACATCGCCGTTCTCGTCGGTCAAAATCGGCTCGGAGCCGGTGTCGTAGGCCTCGGCATCGCGGGCGGCCAGATGGTAGTTGCCGGTCTCGCCGAGCCGATAGCCACGGTCCCGGTTGCCGGTGTTTGTGAGTGCGACGTCAGCAATCGCGTACACCTCGTACTCGTTGTCGTCGTCGGCTTCGAAGTCGACGCTCGCCAGAATGGCGTCGTGGTTTGGATCGATGGAGTACTCCACCGACAGCTCCCACTTGTGACCCCGACCGTCACCCCGCTCGGTGACGACGTGACGGAACAGCAGCGCGTCGTCGTCGGTCGGCTCGACGCGCCGCTCGATGGTCTCGGTATCGTCGTCGACCCGCGTTTCGTTGTGCGTTCGGGCGGTGTAGGTCGACTTCTCTCCGGTGTCGGTGACGAGGAAGTCGACCGTTCGGAGGTTCATAAGGTCGACGCGTGGGAACCGCACCTCGGTCAGCGCACCCTCGGTCAGCGTGTACCAGACCTTCGAGGCCTCGTCGGAACCGTGGTCCGCAACCGTGCCGACGCCGTACTTTTCGCCGGTGGTCCAGCGCGGTCGACTTTCGGGACCCGATGGTGCAGGCGTCGACACAGGGAGTGCATTTTGCTCTCTGAGGGCGGCAGTCGCCCGGAGTCGCAGCGCGTGGGACCAGCCCAGCGGCGAGGCCCCGTCGAGCGTGCCGTCGTCGAACACCTGCTCGGTGAGATAGCCCGCATCGGTCGTCAGCGGCCCATCAGGCAACAGGAGCGTGTAGAGGGTTTCGGCAATGTCGAAATACTCCTCGGCATCGTCCTCGCGGTCGTACTCCTCCAAGAGAACGCCGAGGTCCGCGGCCGCGTTTGCCCCCCATGCGGTCGCAACGCTCCAGATCTTCTCGCCGGCTTGGCCCTCAGAGCGCCACGTGTCGCCCTCGAAGCGGGCCAGTCCCGCGACATCGGTGTCATCTGGGTCACGGTAGAGCCCATCGAAGACGTGTCGAATGTGATTGGTCAGCCGGTCGACGGTCGCCTCATCCAGTTCTGTAACTCGATTGTAGGCGACGAGTGCGTCGACGATGGCGAACGTCCCCGAGTCGATACGGTTGTCAATCTTCCCGCTTTTGTTGAGCCGGAGCCCATAGATTTCGCGGTTCTCGCTCCACAGCAGATCGAGACTGTCGACGACTGTGGCGGCCTGCTCGTGGGCGTGCTCGGCAGTGTGGTGGTCGACTGGCGCGTTGGCCACCGTCGCGTAGGCCAACAGATAGGTCGCCGCGGTGTGGGTAAAGCGACCGTCCATATTCTCCCAGAGGTTCTGGCAGGCGCTTGGAAGCCCGTCGTCTTCGAGCGTTTCGTCGAGGACCGCAAGGCCGTCGTGAATCGTCTCACGAACCGAACTCCGCAGCTCTTCGGAGAGAGTCTCCTCGCGCTCGGTCAAAAGGGTCGCAAGGAAGGCAACCGCGCTGGCGGTCTGGTCGGCCTGATACTCGTCGTTGCCCGCCCCCTCGACGCGACTGTGTGCCCAGCCGGGGGCAAGCGAGCCGTCGATGGCCCACGCGCGGTGTGACCACGAGCCGTCGGTGCGTTGGGTGTCACAGAAGAACTGCGCGGTGGCCTCGATATCCCGCTGGAGGTCCAGATCCAGCAGACTGTCGGCCTCAAGGAGCTGTCGACCGGTTTCGGCCTCGTCGCGGAACCAGGTGTAGCCGTAGCCGCCGGAGTGACTGTAGAACGGGTCGAACTCCGGGGCGGCGATGTGAGCGCCAGTCGGCGCGGTCAAAAGCGACAGTGCCCGCAGGTCCGACCGAACGACCGTGCCGTTCGGTGCTGAATCCGGTACCGAGACGGTCGCGCGCTCGCGGCCCGCGGCGCGGATGTCGTCGGCAGTCTGGTGGGCCTCCGCACAGCGGCGGATGTCGTCGAGTGCGGACTCCCGACCGAGACTGTCGTGGTCCGACAGCTGGGTGACGAGCGTCGTTCGGGCGGCTCGTCCACTGCGTTTGAGCGGCGCGTTGACGACGACATCACCGCTGAGGTGGGTGTCTTCGTAGCGGTCGATAACCGCATCCCGCGGGAAGTCGAGGGCTTCCTCCGAGATGACTTCCTCGAACCGCTCGGGGATCTGTCCTCGGACATCAGTAATACCGTTCGATGCGGTGACGTAATCGTGTTCGGCGCGGTGGAACACTTCGACGGTCTTGGTATCGTCGGGGCCGACATCCTCGTGGATGAGTCGACCGACCTGTGTCTCCCGGCCCTCGGGGGCGAACGTCAGAAACGCCGTCAGTTCGGCCTCCGGCGGGATCGCCCCGCGGAGTTCGACGTGGGTGAGATGTGCCCGGCCCAGCGTGAGGTCGTACTGGTGGACCGTGAATCCACGCGCGTCGTACTCGGTTTCGACCACATTGGTCTCCCGGTAGTAGTGCTGTCTGACCGTCGAAAACTCATCGAACCACTGGGTGCCGTCGGCGGTTTCGATGCCCAGTCGTGATCTATCGATGCCGTAGAGTCCAGAGAGCGCAGACGAATAGTCGCGGAGACTGCCTTCGGGATCGACGTACACGAGCCGATCTCCGTGAGCCGAAAACGCGCCATCGGTGGTCCGACACTCCTCGGGAAAGCGTCGACCACCGTTGCGTTTGTACTCGTTCAACGCTGTTCGAAGTCGCATGTACCCTCTGATTGGGGGTCCACAACTAAGTATTGGCGGCTCACTCCCGCCGTATAGTGTGAATAACTGTGATAAACACGCCGGTTGAGAACGCCCGTTTGAGTATTAAAACAACAGAAGATAGTTATGAAAAATATAAATAAATCATCCAACATCTCGATTATTAGTAGTTTCCAAATACATAAGACCAAAGTGAGAGAGTGTTTTTAGTACCGATATGGACCATCCAGGACCTCCGCAGTTCATTGCAGTCGGCGATAGCCTACAGCTCGCCCCTCGGGATCCTGACCCTGAGGCCGAGTACGAATGGACGATCAGCGAAGCCCCGCTTGCCAGCGAGGCCAGCGTTGGCGACGAGGCCGTCGAGCAGTTCGTTCCCGACGTGCCCGGTCGCTACACCGCAACGCTCCGCACCCCCTCTGATCGGTTCGATCTGACGATCCGCGTCTTCCCGAGCGACCGTCGACCGACCGGCGAAGGCTCCGGCGCAGGCCGAAGCGGGATGAGCGGCTACAGCGGGATGAGTGGCCAGAGCGGCTCGGCGCGACCGTTCGAGAGCGGTGGCGTCAGCGGCTCAGGCTCCGGCTCGGCCGCACTCGGCCAGTCCAGCGGCGACGGCGAGGGTCGACCACGGATCCGACTCGACGGCGAGATCGTCGGCGACGAGGCAGTCATCACCGCGACAGTCAAAACACACCCCGACTCCGAGCGGGACGCCAGCGAACTCGACGTGGAGTTCCTGCTGGACGACCGCGACGGCGTTACTGAAAGCGATGTCACCATCGGCGACCGCGAACTTCGCATCCCGCTCGATGCCATCGGCGACGAGGCACGCGTTCACGCGGTCGCTGTCGGCGACAGCTACAGTGTGGCCGACGCCGTCAGCGTCGACCGACTGGGCGACGAACAGATCGCCACCGACGGCGGTGTGGCCGCAGCCGACGGCGGCGTGGCCGCGACCGGCAACTTCGCCGTCCACCGGCTCAACGAGCCGCCGCAGTGGGGCAAAGAGGTCACGCTCTATGAGATCTACGTTCGCGGCTTTGCGGCCGACGACGACGAGGCCGAAACGACCTTCGAGGCGCTCGAAAAACGCCTCGACTACCTCGAAGAACTCGGCGTCGACTGCCTCTGGCTCACGCCCGTGCTCCAACACGACGGCGCGCCCCACGGCTACAACATCACCGACTTCCTGTCGATTGCCGACGACCTCGGCGACCGCGAGGATTACGAGGCGTTCGTGGATGCGGCCCACGACCGCGGCATGTCGATCCTCTTCGACCTCGTGATGAACCACTCTGCACGCGACCATCCATACTTCCAAGACGCCTACCAGAATCCGGCCTCGGAGTACTACGACTGGTACGAATGGCAGGACAGCGGCGAGCCAGGCACCTACTTCGACTGGGAGTTCATCGCCAACTTCGACTTCACGAACCTCGAAGTTCGCCAGCACCTCCTTCAGGCGGTCGACACGTGGGCCGAGGTCGCTGACGGCTTCCGGTGTGACATGGCGTGGGCCGTCCCCGAATCCTTCTGGAAAGAGATGCGGGAGCGACTCAAGTCCAAAGATCCGGAGTTCCTGCTGCTCGACGAGACGATTCCGTACATCGCGGACTTCCACGAGGGGATGTTCGACATCCACTTCGATACGACGCTCTACTTCACCCTTCGCCAAGTGGGCAACGGCCACCAGCCAGCCGAGGCGATTCTCGACGCCGTCGAGGGCCGGAAACGCTCGGGCTTCCCGGACCACGCCGCCTTCATGCTCTACCTCGAAAACCACGACGAAACGCGCTACCTCGTCGAGTGTGGCGACGAAGCCACCAAGGCCGCCGCCGGCGCGCTGTTCACGCTGCCGGGGATTCCGATGCTGTACGGCGGCCAAGAACTCGGCCAGCGCGGCAAACGTGACCATCTCGCATGGGATCACGCCCGCGACGAGATCCGCTCGCATTACGACAACCTCATCAAACTCAAGGAGAACCACCCCTCGCTCGGTCAGAACGGCGAGCTCCTGCAGATCAACTACGAGGCCGACGATCAGGATTCGGTCGTCGCCTTCGGTCGGAAAAGCGACGACGGCGAGTACGTCGTCCTGCTGAACTTCGGCGAGGAGACCACGACGGTTGGCATCGACAAAACCGTCGACGCAACCGATCTCGTCTCCGGCGACTCGGTTGCGGCCGAAGACGGCCTCACCGTCGACGACGTCGTCGTTGTCGAAGTCGACGAGTAATTCGCCGAGTAGTCGTTCGATCGCTCACGCCGATTTTCGTTTTTCACGCGGATGTCTCACACACGAAGCGGGAGCCGCGTTTTTCAAGTAGTCCGGGCTAATAACAGTGGTTAACTAATGAGCGAGGACTTCTACGAGGCACTCGGCGTGTCACGCGATGCGTCCGAAGACGAGATCAAGAAGGCCTACCGGAAAAAGGCGGCCGAACACCACCCCGACGTGAGCGACGAACCGAACGCCGAGGAGAAGTTCAAGAAGATCGAGAAGGCCAAAGAGGTCCTCTCCGACGAGGAAAAACGGCAGGCCTACGACCAGATGGGCCACGACCGCTTCGAGCAGGCCGAGAAACGCGGCGGCTTCGATGAGGGCCGCGGTGGCGGCGCAGGTGGCATGGGAGGAATGGGCGGTATGGGCGGCGGCGCAGGCGGGATGGGCGGCGTCGAAGACATCTTCGAGCAGTTCTTCGGCGGCGCTGGCGGTAGCCGCGGCGGCCAACGCGGAAACCAGCCCCGACAGGGTCGCAACCTCCGGACCGCGATGGAGATCACCCTCGAAGAGGCCTACAACGGGGCCGAAAAGGAGTTCACCGTCACGCGGCCCGAGAACTGTTCGGACTGCGACGGCAAGGGCCACCCCGACGACGCCGAGGTGTCGACCTGCCGCGAGTGTGACGGGACCGGACAGGTCACCCGCGTCCAGCAGACGCCGTTCGGCCGCGTCCAGCAGCGGTCGACCTGTCGACGCTGTGGCGGCGAGGGCGAGACCGCAGACAAACAGTGTTCGACCTGTGGCGGCGACGGGATCGACGAAAACGAGGTCACCCTCACCGTCGAAGTGCCCGAGGGAATCCGTTCGGGCCAGACGCTCCGAATGAACGGCGAGGGCGCACCCGGCGAGAACCGCGGGCCGAACGGCGACCTGCTGATCGATATCGAGATCAAAGACCACGCGACCTTCGAGCGAGACGGTGACGATCTCCACTACAACCACGCGATTTCGTTCCCGCAGGCCGTCTTCGGCGACAAAGTTGAGATCCCAACCCTCGACGGCACGAAGAAGATGGATATTCCCGGCGGCACCCAGAGCGGCGAGCAGTTCCGCCTCCGCGGCGAGGGGATGCCACGGCTCCGCGGTCGACGCTCCGGTCATCTCTACGTGACCGTCCAAGTCGTCACGCCCGACTCGCTTAATAAAGACCAGCGCGAGGCGCTGGAAGCCTTCGCCGAAGCCGGTGGCGAGGAAGTCGACGTTTCCGAAGGCTTCTTCGAGAAAATCAAGAACTCGTTTTAAATAGTCGGCACTCTCACCGTCGGCGATCTATTTCCGGTCGACTGTTCAATTCTCAGATGACGATATTTAGTCCCTGTAGCGGCGCTACCGCCGCATTTCACCGGAAGCGTGGTGTGTATGGGGCGCGTTCGCATACGTCCCAACAGGCGGGGTGTTTTTGAGTGGGAGTTGCCAATACGACGTATGAATGCGGCAGTAGTCGGCGACCTGTTGGCTCGTGATAACCGGCGGAGCCAGCCCGCCGTCGAGTGTCCGGCCGTCGACCGAGCGATGAGCTATCGGGATTTCATTACGACTGCCTATAAATCGGGCAACGTGCTTCGCTATTTGGGACTGAGTGCCGACTCGACGCTCGCGGTCGACCCCTCGCCTCGTCCTGAACCACTGCTTGCCTTTTTAGGGGCAGCCCAACTCGGTGCGACAGCGACGTTCGATCCTGAGGCCGACGCTCGCGTGCGTCTGGTGCCAGTCGACGACGAGTCCGCCTACGAGTCCAGCGAGGGTCGACTCGCGGTGTTCGGTGGCTCGCCGGAGGCCACCACAACGACCCATTGGGAACAGGAGGTCTGGAGCGAGAACCCCGCGTTCCCGCCGACGCAGGTCGACCCCGAGTCGACGGTGCTCCTCGCTGGCGACGAGGCCTACAGCCACCAGCGACTGCTTGCGATGGCTGAGCAGGTTGTCGACGAACTCGAACTGACAACCGAATCACGGCTGGCGATCCGGACACCGCTATCACGGCCCGAAACGATTGGCGGCGGACTCGTCGCAGCGCTGCTTGCCGGAGCCACTGCCGTCTTGGTCGACGATCCGACGACTGCTGTCGACGCTGATGCGGCGCTCATCGGTACTGAACAGTCAGCACCGGAGCAAAGACGGCTCTCGCTGTCGACGCTCTCGAACTGAACGGCCAGTGTCGGATTGGGAATCAACCAGACAATTAAAATACGATTCGAACGAACAGTTCGATAAATTGAACGATCCGCTCTCCTCATCGATTGACCAGACAGTAGATGACAGTTCGGAGCCCGCGATTCACGCCACCGGACTGACCAAACAGTTCGGCACGACGACCGTCGTCGACGGCGTCGACCTCACTGTCGAACCCGGGACCGTCTACGGCTTTCTCGGCCCTAATGGCGCGGGCAAAACAACCACGATGCGGATGTTGACGACGCTCACCGCGCCGACCGACGGGGAGGCCGAGATCATGGGTGCCTCGGTGACCGACCGCGACGGCGTGCGAAGCAATCTGGGCTATCTCCCCGAGGAGCCGCCGGTGTTCGATGAACTCACCGGCCACGAACAGCTTCAGTACGTCGCCCGACTGCGGGATATTCCGGCCGACGAGGCCGACGACCGGATCGCCGACTGGCTCGACCGGTTCGACCTCACCGACGACGCCGGCAAGCGGATCGACGACTACTCGAAAGGGATGCGACAGAAAATCGGCCTGATCGGAGCGCTCCTCCACGAGCCGCCGGTCGTCTTCCTCGACGAGCCGACAAGCGGACTCGATCCGCGGGCGGCCCGCACCGTCCTCGACGTGATCGGGGAGCTGACCGATAATGGGCAAACGGTCTTTCTGTCGACACACATCCTCTCGGTCGTCGAGGAACTCGCCGACACCGTGGGGGTGTTGTTCGATGGTGAACTCGTCGCTGAGGGGCCGCCAGCAGAGCTCGTCGCCCAGGTCGACGCCGACAGCGAGGACCACGGCTCGACGCTCGAAGACGTGTTCCTCGCGGTGACGACCGGCTCGCGGGCGACTGATTCCCACAGGCCCGATCCGCGAGGTCGTGAGTCGACCGCGCCGGAGGCAGAAAACGGTGAGATAGCCACAGAATCAGCAGTCGACGACGGGTCGACGGGTCAGTAGCGATGTCGGTGATACCGATGTCAGTGACGTGGTCCCGGACGCGGGCGATCAGTCGGACTGAGCTCCGGCGTCGCTGGCGGGCGATCAAAGCCAATCCGACCCAGCTACTCAGCCTCGCGGTCGTCTCGCTGTTCTTCCTGCCGATGGCGGTTGGGATTCCAGCGGGTGCCTACTTCGGTGGCACCTACCTCGTGTCGGGCGAGGTTTCGACACCGATTTTTCGGCTGCGCCAACTCAGTGTCACACTCTGGCTGGCGGCGGCCGCCTTCCGTGGCTTTGCGACCGTGCTCGACCCCGACCGCCGAGATGGGTTGTTGACGACCATCTCGCACCAACAGCTCATCGCTGGGCTGCTGCTTACCGAAGCGATCATCTACGGCGTGCCCGCAAGTCTCGTGGTGGCGGCGGCCGCGGTGCTGTTCGCGGTGGCTGTCGGCTCAGTCCTCGCTGCACCGACCGTATTCGTCTCGGTCGGTCTTCTGGTGTCGACCGGGTTTCTGACCGGGATCGGCGTTGCACTGCTGATCAAAACCGGCGGTGCCCGATCCCGACTGCTGCGCCGGTTCCGGACTGCAGCAGGCGTCACCGTCTTCATCGTCTACATGGGCGTCTTTCTCACTGGCTCGGTTGGAGCCGTGCTCGATCCGCTCTACGTCCTGTTCACGCCGACGCCACTCGGCTGGCTCGGCGAACTCACGTTGGTGTCGGCTGGCATCGAGGCCTCGGTGCTCCGGGGTGGGAGCGCGCTGGTGGTCGGCATCGTCGGCCTCGGCGTCGGGCTGCCGGTGATCAATCGACTGGTCCCGTGGTTCTGGTATGCTGACGGGCCGGAAATCGAGCAGTCGACATCCAGTTCGACCGGCGACTCGCGGCTCTCGGGGCTGTTGCCACAGCCGATGGTCGGCGTCGTGACAGTCGACTGGCGGCGGGCCCGGCGCGCGCCGATCTCGCTGTCGTATGCGGTCTACCCGCTGTTTCTGCTGATGACACCGCTTGTCCAGACGATTGAAACCGGGACTGTCGGCACTGGCTTTGTGCTGTTGGTTGCGTTCTCTGGCATCTGGATCACCGGCGTGCTGTTCACGCTCAACATCGTTGGCAACGAGGGCGCGGTACTGCCGTCGACGCTGCTTGCGTCGTCGTCCGGCCGAGCAATCGTCGGCGGCCATATCCTCGCTGGCACGCTGGTCGGCCTCCCGGTCACTGCGGGTGCGGTCGTCCTCATTGGGTTCCTCAGCCCGCTGTCGACGATCTCTGTGCTCTCGCTAACCTTCGGCACCCTCCTCGTTGGGACTGCCGCGGCGGCGATTGCAACCGGCATCGGGGCGGCACTCCCACGCTACGAGGCTGTCAGTGTCTCTCGGAGCCGAAAAGCGATTATTCCGAGCACGCTCGCTTTTATCGGCTACTCGCTGGTGATTGGGATCGTTTCACTGCCGCTACTGCTCGGCCACAGTCGACTTGTTGGCCAGTGGATCTCCTCGATAGCCGGGGTTTCGCCAGTCTCTGTCGGGCTTGGTGGATTGGCCGCGACGGTGATACTGGCCGCAGCGTTCAGCCTCGTCTCAGCGCTCTACGCGCGGCGGCGTGTCGATCGGTTCCAGTTCGATTGATAGTTCGAGAGGTAGTGTATGGCCATCTCCGAACTCACATTGTGGCTCGTTCGTTGGTGTATGCAGATAGAAGGTCGACAACTACGAAGCCGGGAATTACGTATGCGAGGGCGATTGCAACCATCCCGGCACCTCTCATGAGCAGTCCAGACGACGGGTCCGAACCCGTTTGGATGAAAATCAAAATAACGAACCAGAGCGTAAGCGCCTGGTAGATATTATGTTTCCTCATGTAACTATTCAAGTTACAATCTGGTTGATAAAGTGAGTGTTGATCCATTTGCGCCGTCGTTTTGTGCCCATTTGTGCGGCTCAGGGACGGAGAAATTACCTCAGACGAAATCGCTAGCTTGGGTTTAGTGCCGTCTCTAAACGGCGGTTACACAATAAGACATATATACACTCTACTGAACGTGATCGTATGTCAACAGTAAATGGAATCGAGAAAGACGTTCTGTTTATGACACTAGCCATTTATTTCTTACTCACCGGATGGTTCCCCTTGATTTTGGTGAGTGTTTTTATTACGCTTTCTGTGCTGGCAAACGTCGCTATACGACGCTTGGACGATTACTCGGGCCGATAAGAGTATTGGCTCTGTTGATGTGTTGCTTGGGACTGAGAAAAAGAGAGTCGACTTAGCCCGTGATTTTGAAGAACAGCCAGCGGAAGCCGCCGAGCAGGACGCCCGTGAGGACGAGCGTAATCAGGACGAAGGCGATGGCGAGATCGCCGGGGAAAACGGCTGTTGCCCGGAGTCCGAAGCCAGCGAGGGCCGCAAGTACCCACGCTCGAACGCCCAGTGGGATGGCCGCCTTCGCTGACTCGGCCGCGCCGGCGGAGTAAGCCCCGATGAGCAGGGCTGCCACGCCCCAGCCGATCAGGAACGGTGCGTAGACACCGGCTGCCCGGCCGGGAATCAGCGTCCCGTGTTGGAGCATTCCAATCGTCAGTACCCCGAGGATCGCCAGTAGATCCCCGACTGCAAGCGGTAGCGCGCTCGCGTCGACGCGCCCGTTGAGTGCTGCCATGGTCGACCGTTTGCCTGATAGGTAAAATCATCAGTGGTTTGACTCGGTCGGTATGGTGCCACCCCACACACTGCCTTATCTACCTGCTGAATGACAGTATTATATGCGCGCTGTGTGTGGTTGTCGGTATGGTCGACGATGGGGATAGCTTCGTCTCAGTCGACGTGGCCGACCAACGTGTACTCGAAGCCGCCAGTTAGGAGTGAGACATCGAAGCCACCATCAGCCAGTCGCTCGGCAAGTTCGGCGGGTCGATGGAACGTCGACGCCATCCCAATCGTGTGTTCAGCGCGCACGAGCAACCAGCCGAGAGGGTGGCTCGGATCGAACTCGCGGATGACGAACACGCCGCCGGGCCGAACCACCCGCGCAGCCTCCTTGATCACGGCCTGTTGATCCGGCATGTGGTGGAAGGCGTCGACCACCATCGCGGCGTCGACCGCGTCGTCGGCTACCGGGAGTCGACCGGCATCGCCCTGTACTGCTGAGAGGGGGCCGACAGTCCCGGCAGGGCGACTGCGTCGACCTGTCTGGTTGGGTTGTCGATAACGGGCGCGCTGGAGCATCGGTCGGGAGACATCGAGGACGATTCGCTCGGGGACGTCGACCGCAATCGTCGCGCGACCACTGCCACCGCCGAGATCCAGCAGTCGGTCGAGGGGGCCGTCGACGCGGGCGAGTGCTGCGGTGAGCGCATCGCGGTCGGCGGCTGGCATCACCAGATCGTAGAGCGGTGCCAACCGGTCGAAAAACCGCACGTCGCCGAGTCCGTGCATACCGTCGACTGGCGGGCGTGGTGTATATTCGTTGCTCCAAACACACATTAGCTGTCGGACCAGTATCGTAGCTGTGTCCAGTTCACTCTCGACGTGGCTGTTTCAGCGGGCCCGGTGGGTGGGCTACCGGAGCTACTACCGACTGGTTGAGGCCAACTACGACTATCAGTGGCTAGCCACTCAAAAACAAACCCCGGCTGGCCAGTTCCGAAGCTACGACCTGCTCAACCGTCACGGCAGCGACCCGATGCTCGCCGAAATCCACGACCACTGCGGGCCCGACGCCACCATCTACGATATCGGAGCCAACGTCGGCGTCTACTCGCTGGCACTCACGGCCGACTCGCCGGGGCGTCGACTGCTCGCATTTGAGCCGGCACCCCGGATTCGCGCACAACTCCAAGCCAACGTCGACTGCAACGACCTCGGTGATCGGGTCGACGTGCTGGACTGCGGCGTCGGCGACGAGGACGGCACCCGCCCGTTCTACCTCTCGACGTACCCCGAACTCTCGGGGTTCGACCGCGAGAGCGCGAGTCGGTGGGAGGCCTCGCTTGCCGAGACCATCACGGTTCCTGTTCGGCGCGTCGACACGGTTGCCGAGGACCATCCCGCTCCCGATGCGATCAAAATTGACGTCGAAGGCGCGAGTCCGGGCGTCCTTCACGGTGCACATGAGACACTTCAAACTCACCAGCCGACGCTGTTTATCGAGGTCCACGAGGAAGGGCTGTCGACCGAGACTGGCCGTGAGGTACGAGATATCTTAGAGCGGGTCGACTATTCGATTGTCGAACAAGCTGATTATTGGCGATGTGAGCCGCCAGCGTAGGCTCTTCGGGTAGATTACACCTAATTAGTAGCGAAACCACTGGTAGGTGTGTAGAGAGTTGAAAAAGCGAAGATACCGTCACTCACTGCGAGCGACAGATAGCTCCGAAATTAGTTGCGCGTGAGGTTCGTTGCGCGGGGTCCCTTAGGGGATGATTCGATGTCGAATTCGACGTCCTGGCCCTCTTCGAGGTCCGGACCGCCAACGTCTTCCATGTGGAAGAAAACGTCCTCGTCATCGTCTACCTCGTCGCTATCTGTCGAAATAAATCCGTAGCCGCCCGTGTCGTTGAAGAAGTCAACCGTACCTTTTGCCATTGCAATCAATCATACACCCGAGACAGGCATAATGGTTGCGAACTACAGATTTGGGCTCCTCAGGCCCTGAAACACCCGATAAGGAGGCTTTAACCACACAACAGCGGACGCTCAGTCGACTGCCGACTGGTTGCGGGAGGAGACAAGTATATGTGTCATGGTCACATGGGCCAAACTGGATCGTTATGCAATCATGTCACAGCTGCCAGACGGTCATCGACGAGTACATCTTGGATAAACAACTCGAACCGCTGCGAGAGCTGACGGTCGACGATTTTAACGTCTGTGCGGACTGCGTCACTATTGAGGTGGATGGCTGCGTGGAGTGCGGCGGCGCGGTGTATGTCCCCCGTAACGATGCTGTGACCCCCGACTACTGTCCGGCCTGCCGAGCCGACCACATTACGGTAACTGGAGAGGACCCCGGCTGGACCTGCGACAGGCTGTCGACGTAATCGACAGTCGACCATGCGACCGTCTTTTCGTCGCCGGTGTGCCACCGCGGTATTTATCAGTCTACTGACCGACCTGTCGACAACTCATGAACCGACGCAGACTCGGACTCGCGGTCGGCGTCACCGTCCTGCTGATCGGCTCGCTTGCGGTGTTCGGGCTACCGACCCACCTGCTGTTTACGCCGACTGGGAGCGGGGCCACGGCTGGAATGGCCGCCGAGGACGTCGACCACGAAGTCGTCGCTGAGGACCTCGAAGTGCCATGGGAAATCGTCGTCCTCGACGAGGACCGCTATCTCGTCACCGAACGCACCGGTGACCTCCTACTGGTCGAGAACGGAACCCAGCACGTCATCGAGAGCTTTGACGATTTAGAGAGTCCAGTGCTCGGTGAGGGTGGCCTGCTCGGCATCGCGCTCCACCCCAATTTCTCGGAAAACCAGTACCTCTACGTCTACCAGACCGTCGACCGCGAGTCGGTCGAAAACACGGTCCGACGCTTCGAGGTCGACTTTGAGAACCGAGCACTCGAAAACGAGACTGTCATCATCGACGGGATTCCGAGCGACCGCATTCATAATGGCGGTCGAATCGCGTTCGGGCCTGACGGCAAGCTCTACATCACCACTGGCGATTCGGCCAACTCGACGTTGGCCCAAGACCGCGACTCGCTGGCGGGCAAAATCCTCAGACTGAACCCTGACGGCTCGGTTCCCGCGGACAACCCCTTCGACAACGCGGTGTACTCCTACGGTCATCGGAACCCGCAGGGACTCACGTGGGACGATGAGGGTCGACTGTGGGCCACTGAACACGGATCGAACGCGAAAGACGAACTCAACCGGATCGAACGAGGCACCAACTACGGCTGGCCGACCATCACCGGCAGCGAGACCACCCCCGAGATGGCCACGCCCGCCTTCCACTCCTCACAGTACACGACGTGGGCTCCGGCTGGCGCGGCCGCCACTGATGGGAGCGTTTTCTTCGCCGGACTGCGTGGCGAGCGACTGTACGAAGCCAGTATCGTCGACGGCGAGGTCACCAGTTTCGTCGCCCACTTTGCTGGCGATTTCGGCCGGCTGCGGGCAGTGGCGCTCGGTCCCGACGGTGAGAATTTGTATCTGTCGACCAGTAATACCGATGGGCGGGGAGAGGAACGAGAGGGCGATGACAAACTGATCCGGGTTCCGGTCGACGCGTTTTGAATACGTGAGTTGAACGGTTGGTTACTCTTTTCGCGGAATCGTCACATCGGTCAACCCGGCTTCGATCTGTTCGCGCTGGCCGCCGAATTTCCCGGGGAGAATCAACGTCTCGCCGAGTTCGTCCAGCGGCTCGTCGCTGGTGTAGCCCGGTCCGCTCGTCGCCAGCTCGAACAGCACCCCGTTTGGCTCGCGGAAGTACACCGACCGGAACCAGTGACGATTGATCTGGTTGGTTGGCCGGACGCTGTGGGTACTGACCGCCTTTCTCATCGCCGCCTGATCCTCGTCGGTCGGCGTCTGGAAGGCGACGTGGTGGACCGTCCCGTGGCCCTGTCGACTCCCCTCTATCGTCGGCAGGACGTCAACGTATTTGCCCACTGGCCCGGTGGCCGCAAACCGCGTGCGCTCGTCACCCGGCGTGTCGCCCGGCGATTCCTCGGTGCCGACTTCCTCAAGTCCCATCGTCCGCAGTAGCTCCTTGGTCTGGTGGGGGTCGGCCAGCCAGAGCGTCACCGAGTGGAAGCCGCGAATCGCCGACTCCTCGGGGACGAACTCGGTCCACGGCACTGTGGGGTCGTCGTCGGGAATCTCGACCTCGACAAGTTCGATTGGGAGGCCGTCAGGGTCGCGGAATGGAAGCACGGTCTCACCGAATCGGTCGACGCGGTCGTGGTAGTCGACGCCGTACTCGTCGAAGCGGTCCTCCCAGTAGTCGAGGCTCCCCTCAGGAACCCGGAACGCAGTCCGGGAGACCTGTCCGGTGCCGACCTGCCCCTGCTGGAGGTTCTCCCACGGGAAGAACGTCATACTCGTGCCAGGGGTCCCCTCGGCATCGGCGAAAAAGAAGTGATAGGTCGACGGGTCGTCCTGGTTGATCGACCGCTTGACCAGCCGAAGGCCGAGCGTCTCGACCCAGAAATCCATGTTCTGCTGGGGGTCGCCCGCAACGGCTGTCACGTGGTGAATACCCGGTGTCGGTGTCGCATCTGTCATTAGCTGCTATGAGGTTCTCGGCCTACTTGAGTTCGCGGTGACACGAGTGTTACCGGTGTCGACCGACTGTGTGATCCCACTGAGAGCAGCCACATACCAGTCCTCTTGTGATTGGATCACAAACAGAGTAGTATGGAGTTCGCCCTCCTCGGTTGGCCGGTCGATGAACCACGGCTCCGGCTCGATTACCGCCGGTTTAGCTACGCCGGGAAGTTCGTCACTGGCAAGACCGGCATCGCCGTCGTTCGTGGCGAGCCACCCGCCGACCACGAGTCGACCTCCGTCGACTCCCTTGGGCCGCTCCCCGAGGATCTCAGCGAATCCGAGTTCGACGACGGGATTCTCGCTGCGGTCGCGTTCAACGCCGACCGAACCGACCCGAAGGCGCTCTGGCTCCGCTATCTCACCGTCCGCAGTGATCTCCGCGGCAGCGGGCTTGAGCTTGGCCCACGGCTGGCAGCCTTTATAAAAGCGCGTGCAGCCGAAAGAGGGTATACAACAGTCCGTATCGCGGTTAACAACGTCTTTTCCTACCATGCGCTTTATAAATCAGGGTTCGCCGCCACGGGCCGTGAGACGGGACTGGCCGAACTGATTCTCGAAGCCCCCACCGACGCGCAGGCCAACGTGTCGATGTCGACCTACCAATGCGGTCTCGATCAGTTCCGCAAGCGCGAGGGGTTGTCGGATGCCGAGGAGACGTTCCTTCAAGAACACGAGTCGGTCGACCCGCCGGAGCCGATTCACACTGGCCGATCAGCACAGCACGTCGACTCGGGGGTTTCAAATCCACCGGGCACCAGCGAGTAGCCATGGGAAACTCGGATCTTCGCTCGCTGGCGGCGCTCTCGGAGTGCCCGTTTGCCGATATCGAAGGCAGCGTCATCGCGGTCGACGCCCACAACTGGCTGTATCGCTACCTGACGACGACGGTCAAATGGACCAACGATTCGATCTATACGACCGACGACGGCACCGAAGTCGCCAACCTCGTCGGGATCATTCAAGGCCTCCCGAAATTCTTCGAGAACGATCTCACGCCCGTCTTCGTGTTCGATGGCGGCGTGACCGACCTCAAGGACGACGAAGTCGAGCGTCGACGCGAGAACCGCAAGGACGCCGAAGAACGACTCGAACAGGCGAAAGAGGACGGCGACGCGGTCGAGGCCGCCCGACTGTCGGCCCGAACCGTCCGACTCACCGAGACGATCCACGAAACGAGCCGCGAACTGCTGGACCTCCTTGACGTCCCCTACATCGACGCGCCCGCCGAGGGGGAGGCTCAGGCCTCCTATATGAACCGGATCGGCGACGTCGACTACGTCGGCAGCGAGGATTACGACACGCTGCTGTTCGGCGCGCCGCGAACTCTGCGCGGGCTGACGAGCAAGGGCCACCCCGAACTGATGGAACTCCAGGCAACCCTTGAGAACCACGAGATCAGCTACGAGCAGTTAGTCGACGTCGGCATGCTCTGCGGGACCGACTTCAACGAGGGAATCAACGGAATCGGCCCGAAAACCGCGATCAAACTCATCAAAGAACACGGCGATCTGTTTGCGGTCCTCGAAGCCCGCGGCGAGCATATCGAGTTTGCCGACCGTATTCGCGAGTTGTTTTTCGAGCCACCTGTAACCGACGACTACGAGTTCGAGGGGTCGATTGAGCCGGATCTGGAAGCCGCGCGGGCGTATGTGACCGAGGAATGGGATGTCGACGCTGGCGAGGTCGACCGCGGCTTCGAGCGCATCGAGTCCTCGATAGTCCAGACCGGACTGGATCGCTGGAGCTAGCGGCTCGTTTACTCTTCTCGTTTGTGGTTGAGTTGGTCGACAGCGTCGACGGCCTCCAGATAATCGTAGAGCAGTGCCGGAAAATCCTTACCGTGCAGATACCGGAGTCCGAAATCCTCAGTCCACGCGATGATGCCCGTATCCTCGGTGACGACGCCAGCATCGAGTTCGCGGGCCAAAATGAGGAGATCAAAGTCTTCGCGTGAGTCGAGAACACCCTGCCTGAGCGCGCGCCGATACCGGTCTCTGAGATCCGAGATAACGGCGTCGATTTCGGTCATGTGGTTGTGGTCGTCGACGAGTTCATCAGCCGAGGTTTCGGCCCGGCGGACCGCCTCCTCGGAGACCCGCAGCCCTCTGTCGACGCGGTCGCTCATCTCGTCGACGAACCGATAGACCACGTCCGCCGGAATCGAGACCGTGTAGCGGTCGGGGTGTTTGCGGATCACCCACGTGTTGAGTTTCGAGCGCGTGGCCTCGGAGACCGGTCTGTCGTCCAACATCGTCGTCAGCTCGCTGTGGATCGACGGCGGCATGTAACAGGAGATATCCAGCTCCAATCGAGCAGTAGCAATCAGATCCAACAGCCTGTCGATGGCCTCTTCGAGAGTCTCCTCGTCGCGACGGATCTCCTCGGTGATAAACAGCGAGGTATCGAGGACGAACCGTTGTTTGAACGAGCGCTCGACCATGGCGTCGACTACGACCCCATCCGTATTGTAGCTCCACATCTGTGGGCTATGTCGACATTGGAATCCGTGAAATTCGCACGACGTGACAGGGTTGGCGAAGAGATTGATGTACGCCGATGGCGTAGGATGTGTTATGGAATACCACGACAAGCTTGGACTCTCACGTGAGAAGTTCGAGGAGATTTCGGAGTATCTCCACGAGAATAGCTACGAGGGCCGAGCCTACCGCCATCTGCCGGGCTACCGAAAGTCGGTCGAAAAAGGGACTGTGCTTATCGATGACACAGTGGTACGTGGCTTTCCGAAGATTCCTCGGTGTCTGGTTCTCGACGCCGGGATTCCACAGCAGTTCGACGAGTCGATTGCGGTCGAAGAGAAGCTCAACGGCTACAATGTCCGGGTCGCACGCATCGAGGGCGACGTACTGGGGTTCACACGGAGTGGAATCGTCTGTCCGTTTACGACTCACAAGGTGCGGTCGCTGCTCCCCGTCGACCGGTTTTTCGACCACCATCCAGACCGCATGCTCTGCGGGGAGATGATCGGGCCGGAAAATCCCTATACTGTCGAGGAATGCTACGATGTCGACTCGATTGCGTTCCGGGCGTTCGATATTCGAGACCACGTAAGCGGCGAACCACTGCCAGTGCTTGATCGCCGCGAGATATGCGAGGAGTTCGACATTCCACAGACGGAGCTGTTCGGCACGTATGAGCCCGCCGAGGCCGTCGAGTCGACCCCCGAAATCGTCCGTGAACTCGATGCCGAGCGACGGGAGGGAATTGTGATGCAGACGCTCAGCGGGAGCCAACAGTTGAAATACACCACGTCGGCGGCCAATCAGGGTGATCTGGCGTTCGCGTTTACGTTTCCCTTTGATTACGGTCGAGAGTTTTCCTTCCGGCGGCTGATCCGCGAGGGGTTTCAGTCAGTTGAGTTCGAGGAGTCGGCGTCCCGTCGACGAGAGCGCGCCCACGGTCTCGGTGAGTCACTGCTGTTGCCAATGACCGAGTCTATCGAGCAAATCGAGAGCGGCGAGCGAATCGGTGAACAGCACACGGTGCGTGCTGAGCCGCGGGTTGTCGACGCCCTGCTTGAGCACTTTCGGGATCAGGGCCTGACAATCAGTATCGAGACTGATCGCCGCATAGAGGGCGAGCGTCTGCTCACGTTTACGAAACGAATCCAGCGGACGAACGACAAGACAGAGGCCTATCTCAATGGGACGATTGTCAAAGAGTGAGCCAGCCGAAGCCCGCCTGTTTTTACCGGGTGAATACAAAATAAAGACATGAACGCAGACGACATCGAAGCCGCGATTGAAGCCGAAATCGCCGAGGCAGAGGCGACCGTGAGTCTCCCGCGGCAAGTCGACGAAGAACACGAAGACGCCCACTACGCCGCCGTCGTCGTCTCGCCCGCCTTCGAAGGCCAGAGCCTCGTCGCCCAACACCAGCAGGTATACGACGCCCTCGGAGAAAGCATGACGACCGACATTCACGCTATCGAACTCAAGACTTACACGCCCGAAGAGTACGCCGATCAAGAGATTTAAAAACGACTTCAAACCGTTCGCTCTTGTCGACTGACAGCCGGACAGTTATCGGCGTGAGTAGTAGCTTTTAGGTCGGTTTCTGTCCTTGCGGACCCTATGAGCGATTCATTCAGAACTGAATCCGACAGTCTCGGAGAGATGCAGGTCCCAGCCGACGCCTACTGGGGCGCACAGACACAGCGCGCCGTCGAGAACTTCCCCATATCTGGAATTTCATTCGGTCGACGCTTCGTCCGCGCGCTGGGCATCGTCAAAAAGGCCGCCGCACAGGCCAACCGCGACCTCGGCCTGCTCGATGAGGAAATCGCCGAGGCGATCATCGAGGCCGCAGACGAGGTCATCGCTGGCGACCTCGACGATCAGTTCCCGGTCGACATCTTCCAAACGGGCTCCGGTACCTCCTCGAACATGAACGCCAACGAGGTCATCGCCAACCGCGCTGCCGAGCTCATGGGCCACAAGATCGGTGACCGCGTCGTCCACCCCAACGACCACGTCAACTACGGTCAGTCGAGCAATGACGTAATTCCGACCGCGATGCACGTTTCGGCGCTCGAAGCGGTCGTCAAAGACGTGATTCCGGCGCTCGAAACGCTCGAAGCCTCGCTCGCCGACAAGGCCGAGGAGTTCGATGGCGTCGTGAAGACGGGCCGCACGCATCTCCAAGACGCCACCCCGGTCCGACTCGGCCAGGAGTTCGGCGGCTACCGCGCCCAGATTGAAAAGGGAGTCGACCGCGCGGATAACGTCACCGACCACCTCAGCGAACTCGCACTCGGCGGCACCGCGGTCGGCACCGGCCTCAACACTCATCCGGAGTTCCCCGAGCGTGCAGCCGACTACATCGCCGAGGAGACCGGCCTCGGCTTCCAAGAGGCCGACAACCACTTCGAGGCACAGGCCGCCCACGACGCGATGGCCGAAGCCCACGGTGCACTCCGCACGGTCGCTGGCTCATTAAATAAGATCGCCAACGATCTCCGCCTGCTCGCCTCGGGCCCACGCAACGGTCTCGGCGAGATCGAACAGCCCGAAAACCAGCCCGGGTCGTCGATCATGCCCGGCAAGATCAACCCGGTCGTCGCCGAGTCGGTCAATCAACTTCACAAACAGGTCGTCGGCAACGACGCCGCGGTTGCCGCGGGCGCAAGCGAGGGTCAGATCGACCTCAACCTCTACAAGCCCGTCTTGGCCCACAATCTGCTGGAATCCGCGGAACTCATCGCTAACGGCTCGGAGATTTTCGCCGAGCGATTCGTCGACGAACTCGAAGCCAACGAGGAGTACTGCGCCGAACAGGTCGAACAGTCGATGGCGCTGGCGACAGCGCTCAACCCCGCCATCGGCTACGACAAGGCCTCGAAAGTCGCCAAGAAGGCGCTCGCCGAAGACAAAACCGTTCGGCAGGTCGCAATCGATGAAGGATACCTCACCGCCGAGGAGGCCGACGAGGTACTTGATCCCGAAGCGATGACCCACCGCGGGATTCTGGGCACCGACGAATAGCGAGTCCCCTCGGTTTCATTTTCTTACTTCGACCCCGTCGACAGGTTTGTGGTCGGTCTCGGAACCCGACCAGTCGACTGTACCTACCTGCGCCATAATCTACACGATTGATCGTGGCGGTCGAATCTGCTGTACTGATGGATACGAACGAATACTCAAAAGATACTATCACTGACTGTGCTTGAAATTGTGACACACAGTCCATCAGATAACCAGTTAAACCACACGACGTGGCGGGGTTAGTACCACTAACTGGCCGTTAGCCCCGAAAACGATATTTTGAAGCCCTTACCTATAGAATTGAGAAGTATGCCTCAGCTTCAGACACGGGGACGCGACTTGCTACTGTGCCGAAAATGTGGATCGACGTTCCCGGAGGGCCAGGCCACCCGCGATGGGTGGCATTATGAGTGCCCAACCGATGACTGCAACTCCGAGGGGCTCGGAGACGGTCTCCGACGCGTACAATCCTCCAACTAACAACCGCCAACCGGCCACCCGCCCCGTGGGGTGACCCCGGCGTTCATTTTTCAGGCTCGCGCCGGCATCTCCATCCTTTTTACGCCCCCGTGTCCCACGTTCGCCTAATGAGTAGCTCCGAGTACGACTACGAGTCACTCGGCCTCGTCGCCGGTCTGGAGATCCACCAACAGCTCAACACCGAAACCAAGCTGTTCTGTGCGTCGCCAACCGCGATCCGCGAGCCCGAGGAGTCCGAGCGCACGATCACCCGCTTTTTGCACCCAACCAAAAGCGAACTGGGCGAACTCGACGACGCCGCCCTCGAAGAGAGCCGCGTCGACCGCGAGTTCGAATACCTCTCGTACGACACGACCTGTCTCGTCGAGGAGGACGACGAACCACCAAGCGAGGTCGACGACGAAGCCCTCGCTGTCGCCATGCAGATCGCCTCCCTACTGGATATGAGCATCGTCGACCAACTCCACGTCATGCGAAAGCTGGTCATCGACGGCTCGAATACGTCGGGCTTCCAGCGCACCATGCTCTTGGGCCAAGAGGGCGAAATCCAGACCAGCGACGGTCCCGTTTCGGTGGTCGACCTCTTGCTCGAAGAGGAGTCCGCCCAGCGAATCGAGGAGCGCGACGACGGCGTGCTCTACAGCCTCGACCGCCTCGGTATCCCACTGGTCGAAATCGGCACTGGCCCGGACATCCGAAGCCCACAGCAGGCCAAGGAGGCGGCCAAACGCATCGGGATGCTCCTTCGGTCGACTGGCAAAGTCAAACGCGGGCTGGGAACGATTCGGCAGGACGTCAACGTCTCCATCGCGGAGGGCGCGCGCGTCGAAGTCAAAGGCGTGCAGGCACTCGATCAGATCGACGAAATCGTCGAACTGGAGGTCCAGCGCCAGTCCGAGTTGGTCGACATCGCCGCCGAACTCGCCGAGCAAGGCGCCAGCGTCGGCGATACCCAAGATGTAACCGCTGTCTTTGAGGATACCGACTCCGGTGTCATCGGCGGTGCGCTCGGCTCCGGTGGCAACGTGACAGCAGTCCCGCTGTTCGGCTTTGATGGGCTCGTGGGCCACGAGATCCAGCCGGACCGTCGACTCGGCACGGAGTTCTCGGATCACGCTAAACGCCACGGTGCGGGCGGGATCTTCCACACCGACGAACTCCCGGCCTACGGCGTGACTGACGAGGAAGTCGCGGCACTCCGAGAGGCGGTCGACGCCGGTCCGGAGGACGCGGTGGCTATCGTTGCCGACGACCCCGAGACCGCAGAGCTTGCTATCGAGGCGGTCGCCGAGCGCGCCGAGACCGCAATCGAGGGTGTCCCGGAGGAGACCCGCGATGCGACCCAAGAGGGAACAACGCGCTATCTTCGCCCACTCCCCGGCGCAGCCCGAATGTACCCCGAAACCGACGTGCCGCCGGTCGAACCCGATCCGAGCGAAGTAGAGGAGCCGGAACTCCTCACCGAGAAGGTCGAGCGCTATCAAGCCGAGTTCGGCCTCGACAGCGGGCTGGCCGAACAGGTCGCCTACGGTCGACGCATGCCACTGTTTGAGGAAGCCGTCGCGCAGGGCGTCGACGCTACGTTCGCCGCGTCAGTGCTCGAAAGCACGGTCGTCGAACTCCGCCGCGATGGCGTTCTGGTGGAGAACCTTGCGGACGCCCACTTCTTGGGCGTCTTCGAGTTGGTCTCCGACGACGAACTCGCAAAGGAGGGCGTCGAAGACGTGCTGACGGTACTGGCCGAACAGCCAGAGATGACTGCTGAGGAAGCCGTCGAAGAGGCCGGACTTGGTGGCGTCGACGAAGATGACGTTCGTGAGGTCATTGTCAGTGTCGTCGAGCGAAACAGCGAGCAGGTCGACGAGGAGGGAATGGCTGCCTTCTCGGGACTGATGGGCGAATGTATGGGCCAACTCCGTGGGAAAGCCGACGGCGAGACGATCAGTTCACTGCTCCGCGAAGAGATCGGCAAACGAAGCTAGGCGGCGAATCGCTCGGAGAGGGTCGACTGTTGTCGTTCGGATAATTCCGCCACGAACACCCCGAGTAGGGATGACTTACCTATTTTTGAAGTATCCTACAGTAGTATGGTATGTATCTAGATAGTCGCAGTCTGTGAGTTTTTGGTTGCGTTGTATTCGTTTTGGACGGCACAACCAGACGGGGACGCAGGCCAATCGGAATCCGCTCGTTGACACCCTCTCCGGGTGTGGCGCTCAGCTGCCCCGATAGACCTACCGACACTCCACAGACACCGACACCCTCGGTAACGTGCTGTTAATTAGCTATTATTCAATACATAAACCACAATCAAAACAATCAAACGAAACAACATGTAAACTCGCGTGGGTAAGATCTGACTTACAATAGCCATGTCTGGTGAGACTCGGGTATGGAGTACACTCCTACCAGACGAACAGTCCTCACATCGAGTGGGCTGCTCACAGTTGGCCTCGCTGGCTGTGTGGGTTCCGCTCAAGAAAACGACGATCCACAGGGTCCAGAACCGGTCGACCTCGGGACGGCCTGTGAGTTTTCGATCTTGGCAAAGTCCGGGATATCAAGCGTTCCAGACTCCGATATCGCAGGCGACATTGGCGTGAGCCCCATCGCGTCGACTGCTATAACCGGATTCGATTTGACGTTGGATGCGACGGGCGTCTTCGCGACATCGACGCAGGTGGGCGGGCGGGTGTACGCGGCCGATTATGCGGAGCCGACCCCGTCCAGATTGACCACGGCTGTGAACGATCTGGAAGCTGCGTACACCGATGCATTCGGCCGCGTCCCGCCGGACGTTACGGAGTTGGCCAGCGGCAACATCGGTGGAGAGACGCTTACGCCCGGGATCTATAACTGGAGTACGGACGTCCTGATCGACGACGATATTACCATCGACGGTGGCCCGGACGACACCTGGATCTTCCAGATTTCAGGGGATCTCACCGTGGCGAGCGGGGTGACAGTCAATCTGGCCGGCGGCGCGCAGGCCGAAAACATTGTCTGGGTAGTCGATGGCGGTGCGGGTGTCGAGATCGGGACAGACGCTGACTTTACGGGAGTCGTGTTGGCCCAAACGGGGATCAACGTCCTCACCAACGCGTCGGTCGACGGCTGTTTGTACGCCCAAACCGATGTCAACCTTCAGATGGCGAGCGTTACCGGCTGCGACTGCGATGTCGTCGACCTACAAGTGGGCCTAGAGTGTGTCGATGGCGACGGTGAGATCACGCTAACGAACACCAACGACAGCCCGGTGATGGTCACGATCACTGGTCCCGATGGGTTCGAAGAGACGATAGAGGTTCCCGCGGAGAGTTCGGCAACGGTGGATGGGCTCGCGGATGGAACGTACTCGCTCGAAACGGACGACAGCGAGATCGGCCTCGATATCACGACACTCGACGTTAGTTGTGATTCGGACATACCCGATGTCATCACGACACCAGCGACGGACATCGACGGATCATCGGCCACGCTCAACGGAGAGTTGACCGACCTCGGCGAGTTCGACGAGGTCGACGTCTTCTTCGAGTGGCGTGAAGTCGGCACCGAAGAGTGGAACACCACCGACACCCAGACGCTGGACGAACCCGGCGATTTCGACGCCGAGATCGAGGGTCTCGAACCCGGTACCACCTACGAGTTCCGGGCGGTCGGGGTGGCGGACGGCGAACGGTTCGAAGGAGCCATCCTCCTCGTGATCATTGGCGACGACATGGATAACGGCGACGACGATGATGACGATGATGACGATGATGACATGGATGACGACGGCGACGAGGACGACGATGGTGACGAGGATGATGATGACGACAAAAAGAAAAAGCCGGATGTCGAGGACGACGTCGACCTCAAGCTTGTCTCGAAAAAGAAAGGCGACGAGGGCGACACGTACGAACTCAAGATCTGTAACGACACGGACCACGATATAAAATTCTCGTGGGGACTGGGCGACACCAAGCACCGCGAGAAACTCACCGTCGACGGCGAGTCCAGCGACACGTTCCACGTCGACGCCGACGAGGAGGGAACCGTCTACCTCTACCACGACGGTGACGAAATCGACTCCGTCGACATCGAATAGCGGCGTTCTGGGAGCCGACAGCGGGCTATCGCTGTTGGACAACCTTCCTCGCCTGCTGTAGCAGTGGTCAAGGTTCTTGCCGGTCGCACCGTAAGCCAACCCATGACGATCTTTTTCGACGACCTTGCGGTCGACGACGAGTGGACCAGCGGCGAGTACGCAGTTACGGAAGCCGAAATCCGAGAGTTTGCCGACCAGTACGATCCCCAGTGGTTCCATACCGACCCCGACCGCGCGGCTGAGGAGTCACCATACGAGGGACTGATCGCCAGTGGGTGGCACACTACCGCAATGACGATGCGACTCTTAGTCGACAACTTTCTCAGCGATGCAGCCACCATGGGCGCAAAGGGCGTCGACGAACTTCGCTGGCGCAGACCGGTCGAACCAGGCGACAGCCTCTCGATTCAGGCCACAGTCGAGGACAAAGCCGTCGACAGCGAAAGCCGAGGCACGGTTCGGCTCCGAATCGAAACAACGAATGGGGACGACGAACCCGTCTGTACGATGGTCGGCATTGTGATGTTCGCACGCCGCGAGGAGTGAGCGTCTGCTACCGAAATAGTCACGGATAACTAACCGATAGACAGCCGCGAGAGACCGTGGTTCGCCCTCACACGGTGAAGGGACTTTGAAAGCGCTTTTATGGGGGAGCGTCAAACGAGAGTGTACAGCCTATCCGGGTTGATGATACTCCTCGCCGTCAGGGACCTACCGTTCGGCGAGGATGTGCGAGCCCGAAGATAGGAGAGGTAAAATATGCCAGTTTACGTAGATTACGACACCCCAGCCGACCTCGCAGAGCGCGCGCTTGACGCTCTCGAAGTCGCCCGAGACACAGGCAGTGTAAAGAAAGGAACCAACGAGACCACGAAGGCCGTCGAGCGCGGGAACGCCCAGCTCGTCTACGTCGCCGAAGACGTCTCCCCTGAGGAGATCGTCATGCACCTTCCCGAGATCGCCGAGGAGAAGGGCATTCCGGTCGTCTTCGTCGAGACGCAGGACGATGTCGGTCACGCCGCCGGCCTCGAAGTCGGCTCGGCCGCCGCAGCCATCGTCGACGCTGGCGATGCATCGGACGACATCGAAGACATCGGCTCGAAGGTCGAGGAACTCCAGTAACTCACCATGAGCGCAGAGGAGAACGCCACCGACTCGACGGCCGCAGAGGTCATCGAGGTCGTCGGCAAGACCGGGATGCACGGCGAGGCCATGCAGGTCAAATGCCGCATCCGCGAAGGCTCGGACAAGGGCCGTATCATTACCCGCAACGTACTGGGTCCGATCCGCGAAGGCGACGTCCTGCAGCTTCGCGAGACCCAGCGTGATGCGGACTCGATTGGAGGCCAATAATGGTTGAACAACGTACGTGCGACTACTCAGGCGACGATATCGAGCCCGGCACGGGCACGATGTTCGTCAAAAAGGACGGAACGATCCTCCACTTCAAGGACTCGAAAGCAGAGAAGAACTATCTGCTCGGCCGCGAAGCCCGAGACCTCGAGTGGACCGAAGCAGGCCGCGAAAACAGCGGCAACTAGCTACTCACCGGCAGTATTCTCCTTCTTTTATCGCGACTCCAACCCGCCAGTAGTAACTACCCCCACCGAATACAGTACCCATGAGCAACGACGAACGGACCTTTGTTATGGTCAAACCGGACGGCGTCCAGCGCGGCCTGATCGGCGAAATCACCTCGCGGTTCGAGCATAGGGGGCTCAAACTGGTCGGCGCGAAAGCGATCCAGCTCGACCGTGAGCTGGCCGAAGAGCATTACGCCGAACACGAGGGCAAACCCTTCTTCGAGGGGCTGGTCGACTTCATCACCTCCGCACCGGTGTTCGCGATGGTGTGGGAAGGCAAAGACGCGACCCACCAGGTTCGGCGGATGGTCGGCGAAACCGACCCCGCCGAATCCCCGCCGGGCACGATCCGCGGGGATTACGGCCTGGATCTCGGCCGCAATCTGATCCACGCCTCGGACCACGAGGACCCCGGCTCGAACGAACGCGAAATCGAGCTGTTCTTCGATGACGACGAACTGCTCGACTACGAGCAGGTCACCGCCGAGTGGCAGTACGAATAGCCTCGGCGTAGTCGACTGGGTTTTCGCTACTTTCGATAGCTCGGTGAGGGACGTCTCAAGCGACCCTCCACAAGGAGTTTCACTCACTACCATAGCTTTTAGCGATTTCCGAAATACCGTTGGTCCATGGACGAACTGAAACCCGTCAGTCGAACAGTCGACTCGATCACGACAGCGTCGATGACGCGAGATCCGACGCCGCTTTCAGTCGACGAGTCCCCGAGCAGCAGCGCCACCACACCAGCCGCCTGCGGTATCTACGCATGATCGAGAACCGAGATCGCCTCACCACCACTGAGGCCCACGAGACGGCAGTCGAGTGCGTTGAGGCGGGCATCGAGGCGGGCCACCCCCGGCGGATCGTCCGAGACGCCGTGGGGCTCAACGGAGACAGCCTCCGAATCGCCGAGTCGACGTATGATCTCGGCAACTACGAGGAGATCGTCGTCCTCGGCGGCGGCAACGCCGCGGCACACGTCGCGGTCGCACTCGAAGCCATCCTCAGCGACCGGATCGACCGTGGCGTTGTTGTCACGGACGACCCCGTCGAAACGGAGCGCGTGACGGTGCACGAGGGCGACCACCCGGTGCCGAGCGAGCGGGCGGTCGACGGGACGCGAGAGCTGCTCGCGGCGGCGGATGCGGCCGACGAGGACACGCTCGTCCTCGCGACGATCACCGGCGGCGGGAGTGCGCTTCTCCCCGCACCGGCGGGGGACGTCTCGCTCGCGGATCTCCAGTCGACGACCGATTCGTTGCTCACCAGCGGGGCCGACATCCACGAAATCAATGCCGTCCGGAAACACCTCTCGGCGCTGAAAGGCGGTCGGCTGGCACGTCGTGCGGCCCCTGCGACGGTGGTCTCGCTGATATTCAGCGACGTCGTCGGCAACGACCTGAGCGTGATCGCGAGTGGCCCCGTCGCGCCCGACGAGTCGACGTTTGACGAGGCGCTCGCGGTGCTCGAACGGTACGGGATCGACGCGCCCGAAGCCGTTGTCGCGCACCTCGAAGGCGGCGCGTCCGGCGAGGTCGACGAAACGCCGGGCGCGGACGATCCCGCGCTCGCGGCCGTCTCGAACCATGTGGTCGCCGACGGGATGACGGTGCTCGAAGCGGCGCAAGCGGCGGCGGCCGAACGCGGATACGAGACGCTCGTACTCTCCTCGCGGGTTCGCGGCGAAGCCCGCGATGCGGCCACGACGCATGTCGCCATCGCCGAGGAGGTACGGGCGACCGACACGCCGATCTCGCCACCGGCCGTGGTCCTCTCCGGCGGCGAGACGACGGTAACGATCCGCGGAAACGGGTCTGGCGGCCCGAATCAGGAGTTTGCGACGAGCGCGGCGCTCGAACTCGACGACGGCAAAGAAGACGGCGAGGGACAAATCGTGGTTGCAGCGGTCGACACCGACGGCATCGACGGTGCGACCGACGTGGCGGGCGCACTGATCGACGAGACGACCGTCGAGGACCCCGAGGCGGCTCGGGAGGCCCTCGCCGAAAACGACGTGTATCCGTATCTCGAATCCCGGGACGCCCTCGTCCTGACAGGAGCGACCGGGACGAACCTCAACGATCTGCGAGTGATGGTCGTCGACTAGAAGATCACTCCCGCGATGTTCTGGAGGATGACGATCCAGATGATACTCGTGACGCCGAGCACCAGCGTCGCAAGCGTCCACGCCTGATAGGCCGTCGCCGTCTCCATGTCGGAGAACTCCGTGATGATCCAGAAGTAGGAATCGTTGGCATGGCTGACGGTCATGCTCCCGGCACCGATCGCGAGGACGGTGAACACCCGACCGAGCTCCGTGTTCAGTCCGAGTGAACCGAGCAGCGGCGCGACGAGGCTGGCCGTGGTCAAGATTGCGACCGTCGAGGAGCCGAGCGCCGTCTTCATCGCCGCCGCGACGACGAACGCGGCCAACAGCCCGATGCCGAGGCCGCCCAATGTGTCGGTGATGAAGTTCTGAAGGGGCAGCGCCGAGAGGACTTCGCCAAACGCGCCGCCAGCGCCGGTCACCGCGAGGATGACCGCGGCACTCTTGATCCCGTCGGAAACCCAGTCATCGGTGACTTTGCTACTGAAATCGGGCACGATTGCAAAGGCGATGAACGCGCCGATGAGCAGCGCGACGGCCGGATCACCGATGAACAGGAGCCAGCGCTGGAGCGGCCCGGTGATGAGTTCCGGGTTCGCCGCTTCGGGGAAGGCGGCAATCGATCCGAGCGCGATAAGCAGAATCGGGATGAGTAGTGGCGCGAACGACGCGGCACGCGAGGGCATTCTCCCGTACTCGTCTTTGATCTCTTCGATTGTCATCTCCGGATCGGGATCGATGTGGTAGTTCGATGCGACCTTGTCGGCCCACAGCGCGGCGACGAAGACGATCGGCGCGCTGACGATGATCCCGGCGAGCATGACGAGGCCGATATCTGCGCCGATGATCCCCGCCGCCGCAATCGGGCCGGGCGTCGGCGGCACGAAGACGTGTGTGACGTAGAGCCCACCGGCGAGCGCCACGCCGAGCGTCGACAGCGAGAGCCCCGAGCGTTCGGCGAGCGAGCGGTTCAGTCCCGAGAAGATGACGAAGCCGGAGTCACAGAACACCGGAATGGAGACGAAACTCCCCGTGATCGCCATTACTTGTGTCGTGTACTCTTCACCGACGTAATCGAGGATCGTCTCGGCGATGACAATCGCCGCACCGGACCGTTCGAGACAGGTGCCGATGATCGTCCCGGCAATGATGACGATCCCGATGTAGCCGAGGATGCCGCCGAACCCGCTTGTCACCAGTGAGGCGACCTCTGCAGGATCGATTCCCGCGGCGAGACCGGTCAGATAGGCGGCGATGAGGAGTGCAAGAAACGCATGCAGGTCCAACTTCGCCGTGGCAATGATGATAAACGCTACCGATGCAGCGAGCAACAGTACCAGTGGTAATCCTTCGAGCATGCAGCCCGAACACAATCATCAATTATGATATAACCACCGATCCATGGTATTATTGGCATATAATACTTATTCAATTATTTAAATCGTGAAATTGAAATAGAGAGACCAGATAGTGGTTGGAGACGTATGAATGAGATTCGAGACTACCCCGTAGAAAAGACAGCTACGGCGATTTTTGTTCGATTGTATCGGTCGTACGTGTAGATATGAGAATAATATCGGTAACTCATCTATTTACTTATATACTAGCTTGATAGATATATGTCAATCAGCATTATGCTATACTATATTGACCATTCCGCGTTTGTTGTGCTCGCAGTTTCCTACCGTCGACTGAGTGGTTGGACGCTACCGGTCAGTAGAAGCTGACGATACTCCCCCAATCCGTGCATACTTGGCCGCAGGATACCTTCGTCCGGTGATGACTGCTGATCTCTTTACACCGTTGTCGCTTCGGGAAACAACGATTCCGAACCGGGTAATGGTCTCGCCGATGTGTCAGTACTCCTGTGAGGATCGTGACGGTCGGGCCACCGACTGGCACGCCCAGCACCTCAACAGCCGGGCAGTTGGTGGCGCTGGCATCGTCATGACCGAGGCCACCGCCGTCGACCCACAGGGCCGTATCTCGCCGGAAGATCTCGGGATATGGTCCGATGACCACGTCGACGCGCTTGCCGATATTACGTCCTTTATCAAAGAACAGGGGAGCGTCCCGGCGATGCAGTTGGCGCATGCTGGCCGAAAAGCCTCAACCAGTCGACCGTGGGAGGGCCACGATCCACTCCAGCCTGACGAGGGCGGCTGGGACGTGCTCGGACCGACCGACGAGCCATACCCCTACGGCGACCAGACATCCCCGGAGACCAGCCGCATGGGCGAGAAAGAGATGGCCGCAGTCACCGAGTCGTTCGTCGACGCCGCCAAGCGAGCCAACGAGGCGGGCTTCGAAATCGCCGAAGTCCACGCCGCCCACGGCTACCTGCTCCACGAGTTCCTCTCGCCGGTAACAAACACCCGCGACGACGAGTACGGCGGCGATTTCGAGAGTCGGATTCGGTTCCCACTGGAGGTCATTCGAGCAGTCCGAGCGGTCTGGCCCGACGAGAAACCACTGTTCGTTCGCATCTCGGCGACTGACTGGCTCGCTGATCGGGAGTCGTGGGACGTCGACCAATCAATCGCGTTCGCTGATCGCGCTGCGGAGGCGGGCGTCGACTTCATTGATGTGAGCGCGGGTGGGATTCATCCCGACCAAGAGATTCCGTCGACTGGACCGGGGTATCAGGTACCCTACGCTCACCGGATCAAGGATGAGACCGAATCCGATATCGCAGTCGGTGCGGTTGGCGGGATCACCGCTCCAGAACAGGCCGATGCACTGATCAGCAACGAGCGGGCAGATATGGCAATTCTCGGCCGCGAACACCTCCGCGATCCGTACTTCACGCTCCACGCGGCCCGAGCGTTGGGCCGTGAAGACCAGGTTGCAGTGTCGCCGCAGTACGACCGGGCGTTCTGAGACCAATATAAGAGTCAGTCTCAAGCCGATCTGTTTCTACGATTATATTTAGTTAACTGTACTTAGCAAGCCGAGAACGACCTTCACACGTCGTCGACGAACTCCTCGACCGCAGCCCACGAGAGTTCGGTTCGAGCGGTCACGTCTTGGGCGGCCAGCGCGCCGCAGGCGTTGCCGACCCCCAGCGCGTCGACGTACTGTGCGACCTCGGTAGTCGCCCCGGAGTCGTCGACCCACTCGCCATCAGCGAGCGTGGCCAGAAAGCCCGCCGCGAAGGCGTCGCCAGCGCCCGTCAGGTCGACTGGGTCGACGACGAACCCCGGATGGGTGTGGCTCTCCGTTGGCGTGTAGACGGTCGCTCCATCGCCGCCGTGTTTGACGACGACGGTCATCTCGCTGGGCTCGGTCGGCGACAGGGTCCCGCTTTCGGCGACGAGATCGGCCTCCCGCTGATTTAAAAACAGCAGATCAGTCGCCGCCAGCGCCTCGCTGTACCCACGGTCGGCCACTCGGCGGCCGGGATCAAAGCTCACCGAGAGGCCCAGATCGCTCGCCAGCGTCGCCAACAGCGAGGCCATCTCCGGCGACTGGCTCGTCAGGTGGAGGTGGTCGACACCGCGGAACAGTTCGGCCGAAATATTGGCCTCACAGAATGCCTCGTTGGCCCCCTCGTTGGCGAACACCATCACCTCGCCAGTGGCGTCGACGACCAGATATTTGACCGAGGTGGTCCCTTCGGCATCGATGAACACGTGGCCGCAGTCGACGCCGACCCCGTCGAGTTCCCGCAGGGCAAGCGCGCCGGTGTCGTCGCCGCCGACGCTGCCGTACAGCGACGCCTCCAGACCAAGGCCGACGAGCCCGACCGCGACGTTGGCCGCCGAGCCGCCGCCCGACTGGACGAGCTGGTGGATCTGGACCTCGCCGTCGGCCTCGGGCAGGCTGTCGACGTGCATCGTCACGTCCCAGTTGATGTGACCCGCACAGACGACACTCACACGTCTTTCTCCCGCTTGGATTCCTCCCACGGCTCGTCGACGCTCTCGCCGAACAGCTCCCGCATCAGCGTGACGATGCTCTCGGGCGGGAACTGACCGCGTTCGGTGATGATCGCGTCGACGTAACGCGGCGGCGTCACGTCGAAGGCGGGGTTGTCGACAGTTATGTCGCCAATCGAATCCCGGGTCTCGCTGTCGATCACCTCGCGTTCGTCCCGCATCTCGATCTCGACAGTGTGACCGGTCAGCGTGTCGGGATGGAGCTTGATCGTCTGGGCGGCGGCCATGACAGGCGTGCCACGATCTCGCGCGTTGACTGCAAGCCCGCTGGTCCCGATCTTGTTGATGACGCTGCCGTCGGCGGCGATGCTGTCGGCACCAACGATGACGTGGTCGACCGCATTTAAATAGCGACGGGCCGCGCTGTCGACGATCAGCGTCACGTCGACGCCCATCTCACGGAGTTCACGCGCCGTAATATGGCCCTGATTTCGGGGCCGGGTCTCCTTGACAATCGCCGAGATCGATTTTCCTTGGTCGACGGCGGTCTCGATACAGGCCAGCGCGTCCGTCGAGTGGCAGTGGGTCATCACGGTGTCGCCGTCCCGGAGTCGGTTGGCACCGACCGCGCCGAGATCGGCCTGTGCCCGGTCGAGTCGGTCGACGAACTCGTCGGCTGCGTTGATTACCCCTGCTCGGAGCGTGCCGACGGTTTCGCCAGCCATCCGCCGGAGGACATATCGGAGCGCGTTGGGGAGACTGACCGCCGTCGGTCGCGTGGTATGGAGTCGGCGGGCCGCCGCCCGGAGCGTCGACTCGAAATCCTGCGGTGTGGCCGCCGTACACTCGATAGCCTGGGTCCGGAGTGCGGTGGCGGCGGCCGCCGCAATCGTTGCGGCCCCCCGAATCTCCATCGAGGCGATCTTGGCGGCGGTCTCCTCGATGTCCGGATGGAGCTGTGGATTCGACATCTCCCTGCCTGTAGCACGTCGGGGTACAAGAGCCTGCGGGATTTATCAGGATTAATTGTCGTACTTAATGAGGAGTTCGCGGTCGACATCATACTCCAAGACGCTCTCGCGGTCCAACGCTGGCAGCACCGTTTCAGTGAGTGTCGACCGGACGGTCGACCGGTCGGTTTTCTCAGGTTCGCGGTCCAGAATCGTCTCAACGAGGTGGTCGACCGGGATGACAGCGTAGTCGGCAGTCAGAAACGCCTCGACGACCCAGCGTCGCCACTCGCGGCGTTGATCGTCGCTGACCGAGTCCGCCGGTGGAACGTCGTCGACAGTCTCGGACGCGTTGTCGGTACGCTCAGAATCTATCGGTGAGCCACCGGTCCCATCGGCTTCGTGTGGCCCAGCTGCCCGGTTTGTCCCATGTCGAAATGTCATGGTCTATATTTTGTTCGAGTCGAGCCAACGGATTAACTGTTCGGCTGGGGACTACTATCTGGCTGGTATTACTGTGTGATTTATAACGTTAATTGTCTAATTTAGATCACGACAGGTATGCATACTACTTCTGTCCAAATAGTAGGAAGTAGTTATAGAATGTATCTGTATGCAAACGACTCTTTTCAACTGTATGATGGAAAAAGAGTGTCTACTATGTATCAGTATGGGCTTATTCCCGTCGGTCCCCGAAACAGGAATATGAGCAATCGCATGCAGTTGTTGGGAGAATCACTGGATGCGCTCCCGGTGAACGTCTCCGTGTTGGACCCCGAGGGAATGATCCTCCAGACCAATCAATCGTGGCAGGAGTTCGGCGAACAAAACGGGATTCGGATGCGACCGGATACCGCCGGTGTCAACTATCTAAACGTCTGTGACCGGTCGAAGACGGAGACAGCGACAGCCGCACGCCGGGGGCTCACGGAGCTACTCGCAGGGGAACGCCAACAGTTCCAGCTGGAGTACCCCTGTCATTCGCCGGTCGAACAGCGCTGGTTTCTGCTCGTGGCGGTGCCGGTGATACTCGATCAAAAGCGACACGCTGTCGTCGCCCACATCAACATCACCGACCAGAAACGCCGCGAGCGGCAACTCGAAGCGGAGGTCGCGCGTCTGGAAGCGCTCACCGATCTCACGGCTGCGGTCAGAGAGATCACCCAGACCGTCATCAGCCAGTCGACGCGGTCGGAGATCGAACAGGCAGTCTGTGACCAATTGGCCGGAGCAAACGGCTACGACTGTGCGCGGATCGGCGAGGTCGACGGCCGAACCGGGAGGTTCACTGTTCGAGCCAGTGCGGGCCGCTTTGGATCGATCCAGGAGTGCACCGAGTCCGACGAGCTGTTCGGTGCGACCGTGATTCGGGAAGCGGTCTGGACCGGACAGCTACAGACGACCACCCACAGGCGGGAAAACACGGCCTTCGACTGGAGACAGGACGCGCCACCGGTCGCGACAAAGCGTGCCGTTGCGGCGGTGCCGATCAGGCATGCCGAGACGCTGTACAGCGTCCTCACGATCTATACGGTGCGACCCGACGCCTTCAGCACCGAGGAGCGAACCACGCTCTCGGAACTCGGGGAGGTCGTCGGCCACGCAATCGCTGCCAGCGAGCGGACACAGGCCCTGATGAGCGACGAGCTCATCGAGGTCGAACTCCGGATTCGGGATCTGTTTCCCCACGAATCCCCGTCGACCGACTGGACCGTTGAGATCACCCAAACCGTCGCTGGCCCGGATGACGACTACACGATGTACGGAACGACGACCGAAGCCGAGATCGAGGCGGTTGCCGCAGTCATCGATCCCCTGGATGTGGCGGCGGTGACCGTTATCGGCGGTTCGGGTGAGTCGGTTCGGATCGCACTCCGACTCTCTCAGCAGTGTGTGATCCCGCTGCTCGCATCGCATGGCTGGTCGACCGAGACGGCAGTGCTCTCCAACGGCGACTGTTATCTGACGGTCCATCTCCCCTCGGGTGATAACGTTCGAGAGATGGTCGAGACCGTTTGTGAGGTATTTCCCAACACGGAACTGCTGGCCCGCAGGCAGATCCACGTCGACTCACAGGTCGACATGGAGATCCAGGAGTCGGCGGTGGCCGAACTCACCAACCGCCAGCGAACTGTGCTCCAGACCGCCTACGCGGCGGGCTACTTCCAGTGGCCGCGGGACGCAACCGGCGCGGAGATCGCCGAGAGCCTCGGGATCGCGCCGCCAACCTTTCACCAGCACCTCCGCGTCGGACAGCAGAAACTCATGGACACGATCTTCGGAGAGCTACCAGTCGCAGTTTAAAAAGAGCCGGTAGTTGCGTTAGTCGGCCAGCGGCACTGGCTCGTCGAGATCGATCTCGCCGGCGTCGAGTTCGGCCTCTATTTCACGGGTTGCTTTCACGAGGTTCTCCATCTTGCCGTAGGCAACCTCTCGCGGCAGCAGCTTCACACCGCAGTCGGGGCTGATCGTGAGTTTCTCCGGTGGCACGACCTTCAGGCCCTGCAAAATGTTCTCCTTGATTTCTTCGACGCTCTCGACTTCGGCGGTGTGAACGTCGACAACCCCAAGCGCGAGATCAGGCACGAACTCAGGGTCGGTGAACACGTCGATCTGCTCGTAGCCGCCGTTACAGAGTTCGAGGTCGACCTCGTCGACTGGGTAGTCGTTGAGTTCCGGATAGATACGGGAGTAATCGCCGTAACAGACGTGGAGACCGATCCGCACGTCGTCTGGGATTCCGCTGACGATCCGGTCGAGGGCCTCGCCAACGATGGCGTGGTCGTCCGGCGTCGTCGCGAGGGCCGGCTCGTCGATCTGGATGTATTTGGCTCCGGCTTCGACGAGACGCTCGACCTCGATGTTCACGAGATCTGCCAGCTCGTAGACGAGTTCCTCTTCGGTTTCGTAGGCCTCGTTGAACGCCCAGTTGCCCAGCGTGTAGGGGCCCGTAATCGGGACCTTCACTGGCTTGCTGGCGACGTTGTCAGTGAACTCGAACTCGTCGACGAGCCACGGTTCGTCGTAGCTGACCGGCGACGACACCGAGGGTTTGTCGAAGTAGTTGTGGCCCCAGACCTTGACTGGGCCGTTGAACTCGTAGCCGGGAATACGCTCGGCGAAGAACTCGACCATTTCATTCCTCCTGACCTCGCCGTCGACTACGGTATCCAATCCGCAACGTTCGTGCTCGTGAGTGATGACGCGGGCAGCGTCGTCGTGGGCCTCTTCGAGATCCTCGGCGTCGAATTTTGAATCTTGGTCGTCGACCAGTTCGTCGGCTCGGTTGAGCCACTTGGGCTTCGGATACGAACCGACGACGGTCGTCAGCAGGAAGTTGTCGTGGGGGTGGTCATCCGGGCGGAACTGCTCTCGGTTGTCGGCTGGTCGGCTCATGCTGTTACCTCCTCTTCGGTGTCGGTGTTGTTGGCCGCAGCGGCGATGGCGGCGAGTTTCTCGCGGTGTTTGTTCACTGGCAGGTAGAACGGCTCGGTGTTGGTCGTCAGGTAGAGTCGGTCGAACTCTTGGACCGGAATCTGGTCGTTGAACCAGTCGACGCGCTCTTCGAGCGTCTCGGGCGATTCGACGAGCGTGTTCTGGCCGTCGGCGATGCCGAGGGCGGCGGCGTCCTTGGTGCCGAACTCGGTGATGTTCGAGAGCGTCTGGTCGCGGTCGCCCGCGACGAGATCGAAGCCCAGCGCCTCGACGTCGGCATCCATCAGGTGGGCGTAGGTTTTCTCGTCGAGCGCGCCGAAGTAGGTGTGAACGACAACGTCGGCGTCAGTCTGGCTGGCGACGGTGTCGACGGCCTCTGCGAGCTGATTTTGGGTGTCTTCGTCGGGTGGGTTTTCGACCAGCGACGGCTCAAGGAGGAACAGCGTCTCGTGGTCGGGGAACGCCTCGACCTCTCCGCCGAGGAAGTCGGCGATGGCTTCGAAAAAGTCGCCTTCGTCGCCGTAATGGTCGTCGGTCGCCAGATCCATCAGCGAGTAGGGGCCCGGAAGGGTGGCCTGCAGGGAGTCATCCTCGCCGAGCAGTTCGGCTGCGGCTTCAAGCTCTCCGGCAACATCGCCCGAGAAGGTGAGATCGCCCTCGACGACTGGGTCGCGGTAGAAGTTGTTGTTGTCGTAGTAGCGGACGATCCCGTCGGGGTTGACGTTGTCGTGGGTCGTCAGCGGGTGGGCGAGCATGTCGTCCCAGCGGAGTTGGCCCTCGACGATTCGATCAAGCCCGGTCGACTGCTGTTGGCCAATGACCTCTCCTCGATACTCCTCGTAGGCCGATGCGATCTGGGCGCTTTCGGCGCCGGAGATCAGATCGTGTTTCTGGTGGCCCTTCAGGTCCGAGAGCTGCTGTTTCGCTTGATCGGGAAGCGGGAACAGCCCCGGTGTCGTGGCAACGCGCTCTGTCATACACACGGATTAGTGATGACGTCGCTTAATATTTACTAATGTATTCTATGCGCTGTAGTTATTTTGCGGTGAGTTTGAGAATGGACAACGTCTCGAAGGGGTAGGATTCTTGGCGGATATCGTCGACCGAAAACCCGGCTTCCTCGGCCAGCTCAACCACGATATCGTACCCCGTGAGACTACTCACGAGCAGGTAAACCTCGCCGCCGGGTGCCAGTACGCGGCTCACATCTTTTAAAAAGGGGACGATGAGCCGTCGACCGTCTTCGCCGCCCGAAAGGGCGTGTTCCATCCAGTCGTCCCACTTGTTGTCGGGATCGGTCGGCAGGTAGGGCGGATTGAACAGCACGGCATCGAACACGCCATCCGCGAAAGGCGCGACGAGGTTGGCCTGAATTGCCTCGATGCCCCGATTTTGAGCCTGTCGACAGGCATAGGGGTTCAGATCGCTGCCGATTACTCTGGCTCCGGTTTCGGCGTCGACCTGCTCGGCGACCCACCCCGAGCCGGTGCCGACCTCCAATACGAGCTCCGGCTCCGACAGCGACTCGATGGCGGCCTCGGCCAGCAGTCCCGAATCCTCGGCTGGCTGGTAGACGTCGGGGTCGACGCCGCGACGCTCGGCCAGTGCGGACTTCGAGTCCTCGCGCTGCGAGTCAGTCATTGTTTCCCCTCTCGCGTGGCTCGGCCTGACCCTTTCGAGTCGACTGTCCGTCGCCGGAAACTGACTCGCCGTCGGTGGCAGTCGACTCGCCGTCGGGAGAAGCTGGCGTCGACTCCTCACCGTCGACCTCTCTCGGTTCGGTCGACTGCTCGCCGTCAGCCAGCCGGAACCCGCCCGTCTCGGCGCGACCCGAGAGTTCCCGCTGTGGGTACGGAATCTTGATCCCGTTGTCGGCGAACGCCTCCTTGATCGCAGCGATCATCTGGGTTCTGGCCCGCCAGCGCCGCCGCTCGCTCGGGTTGTCTATCCAGCCGCGAATTCCAAGCAGTATCGAGGAGTCACTGAACTCCTTGGAGACGGCCTGTGGACTCGGCCCGTTCAGCACGCGGTCGAGCTCCGAGATCGCCTCGACCGCGATCTCGCCCGCGCGGTCGGGATCAGTTCGGTAGTCGACGCCGACTTCAACCTCGATGCGGAGTCGACCGCGGCGCGTGCGGTTGATGACGGGATTGCCACTAACCAGATCGTTTGGGATGACGATGTATTCGCCGTCGACTGACTGGATTCGCGTGTTGACGATTGTGATCTCGCTGACGATCCCTTCGTCCTCGCCGATTTCGACCCAGTCGCCGACCTCGAACGGTTTGGAAAACATGAGGACGAAGCCCGCAAGCACCGCGCCGAGGGTTTGGCGGGCGGCCATCCCGACGACGATGCCGAGAAACCCAGCCCCGACCAGTAGGCTGCCGATATTGTCGGTAAACAGCCCGACGACGACCAACAGCGCGAATGTGTAGATCGTCACCTGCGAAATTCGGTGGAGGATCTCCCGTTCGTGTTCGCTGATCGCGGTCTGTTCTTTGGCGAGATCCTTGATCACGTGGCCGAGGAAATCCGACAGCGCATAGCTCACACCGATGATCACAACCGACAGCACGATGTTGGCGACTTGGGTCCCGAGATCCAGCCCGGCATACGCGTTGTACAGCACGCCAGTGAGTCCCCAGACTGCCACAAGCCCAAAGAGGCCACTGGCGAGAAGCACCGCGAGCACCGCAGACACCGCCAGCGCGAGCCGCGAACTCACCTCTCGGTCCCGCCGCCACCGGTTGACGAACTGTTTGAGAACGCCGAGTCCACCGAGCACGGCGACCGTGATGAGAATTTTCCCGGCGTTCGACCCAACCACGTCGACCACCCCGACAATGCCAGCAAGCAGTTCTGTCGCCATCGCCTACTGACTACTCACCATCCGTGATCCCGTGGTCGGCCGCCAGCGTCGCCAGCGCGGCGAACTCCCGCGGCGCGACCTTGCCCGCCCGCCGCCGCAGGATCTCCTCGTCGGCCGCCTCGACAACCGCCGCTGGATCGTCCAGCCCGGAGATGTGGGCCGTGTTTCGAATCCCGTTTCTGATCGTCTTGCGGCGCTGGGTGAAGATCGCTTTCACGAAATCGAGGAAGAACTGCTCGTCGTCGACTTCGTAATCGGGGTCCCGCGGCGTGAGGCGGACAATCGCACTCTGGACCGCTGGCTGGGGATCGAATGCTGTGTTGGGAACGTATTCGACGATCTCGACGTCAGCATAGTGTTGGGCGCTCACTGAGAGTCGACCGTACTCATCGGCGGCGACCTCGCTGGCCATCCGGTCGGCGAACTCCTTTTGAAACATCAAGACGAGCGGCTTGTCGAGCGGCAGGAGTCGAAACGCGATCTCGCTGGAGGCGCTGTAGGGGAGATTCGAGACGCAAGCCGAAAAGTCAGGAAGGTCGACTTCGAGCGCATCGCCTTCGATCACAGTTAGTTGCCCCGCATCGACAGCCTCGGCGAACTCCTCGCGGAGATGGGCGGCAAAGTTCGGGTCGCGCTCGATAACCGTGACGTGGTCGGCGACCGCGAGCAGGCGGTCGGTAAGTACGCCCGGTCCGCCACCGATTTCGAGGACGTGGGAGGTGTCTGCATCGTCGGGCAGAAAGCCGGGGATGCGGTCGACGACGCGGTCGTCGACCAGAAAGTGTTGGTCGAAATCCGGGTTGCCGCGGTTGCCAGCCCGCCGGATGAGGGCGTCCGGATCGCGGGTTCCGGGGTCAGAGTGGTCGGAAACAGTCATTGACCCACTTTCCGGCTCTGTCGGCCTAAACATCCCGCTTCTCGGTGGGTGGGTCTGTGACCTATCGTCTGATCGTTGCCATCGGTCGAGCGTCGACGGGTTACTCCGATCTGGCGAAGATTTTGTACTTCAGATCCTCGTCCCGAATTTCTTCTTCGATTCGCTCGATCAGGACCTCCTTGGGTCGGTGGAGCCCGCCCACGCGCTCGGAGAGTTCCTCGAAGCTCTCGAAAGGTCCCCGCTTCCGTGTGTCGAGGATCTTGTTTCGGAGTTTTTTGCCGATCCCGGGCAGCAGATTCAGTTGGTGGAGCCGGAGCGTGATCGGCTGGGCCTCGTTGTAGAAGTCGACAAAGCGCCCTTCGTCGGCGTCGATGATCGCCTCGATTGCGTACTCCAGTTCAGATTGGGCCGAACTGGTGAGGTCGTCGAACTCGATCTGTTGGAGGGTGTCGATCTGTTCGTCATCCAGCGGATCGACCGCCACGCGGTCGACGATATTAATATCCGCCTCGTCGGTCAGCGTGAGTTCGAAGAGATCGAAAGAATCCTCGGTGAGGGCGTAGGCGACGGGGTTTTTCTGATACTGTGGTCGGTTGTCGTCGGACCGACCGTGAGGGAGATAATCGAGAACAACGGCGTGGGTCGTCGACTCGTCGTCATCACCAGTACCGTTCTCGGAGTTGGACATACAGGATGGTACGGCGACAAGCCACTTAAAAAATCGCCTACGGCTGATACAACATGGGCGTCGCTATCTGTACGGAGCGCCGAAGAGACGAAGCACGTGGTCCACAACGGGAATGAGTCCCGTGGCCCACAGCAGTTAGACGTATTTCGAGACGAGATTCAGGATCTCGTCGAGTTCGTCGCCGTCGAGCGCAAAGCGCTCTTTGGCGTAGATCGACCGCAGTTCGGTGCGGTCCTGCGGGAGGATGTCGACGATCTTGTGGGCGGTCTTCTCGTTGACCTTGTCGAGTTCGATCAGCTGGTCGACGAGTTCGCGGGCTTCCTCGGGGTCGAGCACCGCATAGCGGTTGACGTGTTCGATGGCACGCGCAAGTTCGTAGCGCAGCTCACGGTCCTCGTCGGCCGCGCGCTCGGCTTCGACCTCGCCGAGGAGTGGTTTGACCTCCGAGATGGTAATGTACTCCTCGTCGACTTTCTCCTTGAAGATAGTCATTCAGTCTGTTCTTTGAGGTGGGCGGCGCGGGCGATGACCGTTTTGTCCTTGCCGCCATCGTTGATTGCGACCGTAAAGGCGCTGCCCTGTTTCCCGGTTACCTCACCGGTGAGACCGTTGAAGCGCGGGTGGAACCGCCCTTCTCGCACGCTCGGGTCGAGTGTGAGGTGGACCTTCTGGCCCGCCTCGAACTCCTGGATTGCGCGCTGTGGCGGCGATGTGCCACGGTCGCGTGGGTCGTTCGATAGCTTTCCTCGCGTCCCCTTCATGGGCCCATTGGAACTCGGCATAGTCGTGGGTTCGAATACTTGCGGTTCGCTTATAAAACGTGCGTTCCGCGCCTGCCACGTCACTTACCCCCACGGTCGACCCTCAGCGGCTAAAAAACTCCGAGACCTTGTCCCGAATGGAGCTGTCCTCGCCGAGTTTGAGGTAGTAGGCGTCGCCGCTGTCCTCGTAGTAGTTCTCGATATGGCGCGTAATCCGAAAGCCGAGGTGTTCGTAGAACCCGAGTGCGTCTTCGTTTGTCGTGCGCGCGTGGCAGGTCACCGTGTTGTGTTCGGTGGCGATTTCGGCAATCAGTCGCTGGCCGTAGCCTCGCCCGCGGGCATCGGGTCGGACAGCCAAAAACAGAATGTAGCCATCGCGGCGAACCGAGGCAAAGGCGACCAGCTCGCCGTCCTCGAAAAACAGATGCGTCGACGACCGTCGATAGGCGTCGATAAAGAAGCCGCGGCGCTGTTTGAGCACACCCTCTTTATTGTGGATGTGTTCTTTCAGCTGCCAGGCGGCGTCGACGTAGTCGGTTTCACCCGCCGCGTCGACTCGTTTCTCGACGGTCGCGCTCACTAACCTGTATATTGCCCACAAGCATATTAACTCCTCCGGGCTATCGAGGCCCGACTCGCCCCGAAGCTATCTCCCGATCCACACAGTTTCCCGACCCAGATTGTTCCTGATCCACGGCGCGCTCCGAGACGGACTCACCAGCCGAGTCGAAGCCGTCATGTCGACAGCGATCAAATAGCCAGCAATGGGCTACAGGCTTCGGGAGCACACCGCCGATATCGCTGTCGAGGCGACCGCGCCGGATCTCGGCGGCCTCTTCGGGGCGATTGCCGACGGACTGGCCGCCGCGATGTGCGAGTCGATCTCCGAAGACTGCGGCGACCGCTTCGAGATCGAGTGTCGCGCCGAATCGGTCGAGGCACTGCTGTATGAGTATCTCGACCAACTCATCTACGAACGGGACGTGCGACTGGTGCTGCCTGTCGACAACGAAGCCCAAGTCCGCGAACCTGATCAAAACGAATGGCTTGTTACCGCCAGCGCGCGCGGTGTGCCACTGGCCGAGGTCTCTGCCCGCGAGATCAAAGCCGTCACCTACTCCGAAATGGACGTCGACCGGCGCGATGCTGGTTGGTACGGCTACGTTGTTTTTGATGTCTGAGCTGAACACTCGTCAGAACTGAAGAGATCGTTGCAGTTAGGACCCCGAAGCTACTATCTCGGGTATGACCACCCATCTTCGTCGTAGCCTCGGTGTTTGTGCCGCCATGGTGGCCACACTCGCCGCCTTCGTCGGCTCCGTAACCGCACACGTTGAGTATGTCAAGCCATCCGGCAGTCAGCCAGCGAACGTCGTCGACTTCCTCGTCGCGGCGTTCACGACCCCATTCATCATCGCCACGCTAATCGGTGGCTTTCTCGCTGTCGTCGGGGGAATTGCGGGCTATCTGTATCTCCGGCCGTTTCCGGCCGATATCGCAGCGTTCCGCGCAGCAATGGACGACTACCGGGATCTGCTGGGGTGGCTGCTCCGACTCAGCATGGGTATGCCGCTGATCGCCGCCGGGTTCGAGGGGTATCTGTTCAGCCCCTCGGTCACGCTACCGTTTCCGACAGCCCTCCGGCTGTTCGGCATCTCGGTTGGTTTCTTCCTCCTCTTTGGGCTCGCAACACGCGTGACTGCCGTCTGGGCACTCGCGGTGTATCTGGTTGCACTTCCGTCCCACCCACAGCTCCTGTTGGCCTTCGAGTACGTCCCCGGCCTGCTGGCGGTCGCACTCGTCGGTGGCGGTCGACCCAGTGCTGATGCCGTCATCGCCCGGATGGCTGACGACGACAAGACGGTGTACTCGCAGTTCGATCCCTTCTACCGCCGCGTTGCGGTTCCCTTTGCCGGACGAATCAAACCGTACAAGGAACTGGCTCCGGTCATCCTTCGGGTCGGCATCGGTATCGCGTTCATCTACCTCGGTATCACCCAAAAGCTGCTGCGACCGGGCGAAGCACTCGGTGTCGTCGCCAAATACAACCTCACATCGGTTGTCCCGGTCGACCCCGCACTCTGGGTGATCGGCGCCGGACTCACCGAAGCCCTCGTCGGCGTCATGCTCATCGCTGGGGCGTTCACCCGCGGCTTCTCGCTTGTCGCCTTCGGGCTGTTTACCACCACGCTGTTCGGCCTGCCGGACGATCCGGTCGTCGCCCACATCTCACTTTTCGGGCTGGTTTCGGCGCTCCTCATTACGGGTGCTGGACCGTACTCGGTCGACCACTGGCTCAAAGAGCGGGTGCGGACGGCCAGCGCGGTCGCCAAACGGGAGGCCGGTCCCACGACCGAGCGGGAGTCGGTCGACGAGACGCCGACTGACGATTGAGCGTCGACTGACGACTGACGACAACGGTCGACACTCCCGAGCACCCGATCTCGGTCGATCGTCGCGGCGGCGGACGCAATCCTCTTTCACCTTCGCCGCAGATATTCAGGTATGACAACGACACGCGAGTTCCAGGGGATTACGCTGGAACGACTTCGGGAACACGTCTGGGAGATCCCCCAAGAGGAGCCAATGGGCGTCCCTGCGCGCGTCCTCGCCAGCGAGGAGCTGCTTGAACAGATCGGCGACGACAAAACACTCCAACAACTGAAAAACGCCACCCAGCTCCCCGGCATGCAAAAATACGCCCTCTGTATGCCCGACGGCCACCAAGGCTACGGGTTCCCGGTCGGCGGCGTCGGCGCTATTGACGCCGAAACCGGCTGTATCTCGCCCGGAGCTGTTGGCTTCGACATCAACTGTGGCGTCCGAATGATCCGGACGAACCTCACCTACGACGATTTGAAAGGCACGGAGCGTGAGCTTGTCAACTCCCTGTTCGAAAACATCCCCTCCGGGCTCGGCGGCGGTGGCATCGTCCAGACCGACGTCGACACGGTCGACGAAGTCCTCGAACGCGGCCTCGACTGGGCCGTCGAGGAAGGGTATGCGACCCGCGAAGACATGCTCCACTGCGAGGACGAGGGTCGTAGGCCGGATGCTGTGGCCGACTACGTCTCCGAGAAAGCGAAAAACCGCGGCCGAAACCAACTCGGCAGCCTCGGTTCAGGGAATCATTTCCTCGAAGTCCAGCGCGTCACCGACATTTATCAGGCTGACGTGGCCGACGCCTTCGGGCTCCAGCCCGACCAGATCGTCGTCCTGATCCACTGTGGGAGCCGCGGTTTGGGCCATCAGGTCTGTTCGGACTACGTCCGCCGAATTGAACAGAAACACGGCGACTTCCTCAAATCGCTTCCGGATAAGGATCTGGCCGCCGCACCAGCGAAAAGCCAACTTGCGGCCGAATACTACGGCGCAATGGGTGCGGCAATCAACTTCGCGTGGGTCAACCGCCAACTCATCACCCACCAGACGCGGCGGGTCTTCGAGCGCGTGTTCGACCGCGACTGGCAAGACATGGAGATGGAACTGCTGTACGATGTTGCTCACAACATCGCCAAGAAAGAGCCACACGACGTCGACGGCGACACCCGCGAGCTCTACGTCCACCGTAAGGGCGCAACGCGGGCGTTCCCCGCGGGCCGTGAGGAGGTGCCGCGAGCCTACCGCGACGTTGGCCAGCCAGTGATCATTCCGGGGTCGATGGGCGCGGGCAGCTACGTGCTTCGCGGTGGGGCCGAATCCATGAACGAGACGTTTGGGTCGACGGCCCACGGCGCGGGCCGGACGATGAGTCGAACGCAGGCAAAAAAGGACTACAGGGGCGAGACTGTCCAGAACGACCTCGAAGAACGAAATCAGATCTACGTCAAAGCCCAAAGCGGCGCAACGATTGCCGAGGAGGCTCCCGGCGTCTACAAGGACGTCGACGAAGTGGTTCGGGTCTCCGAAGAACTCGGAATTGGCGATGCAGTCGCTCGGACGTTCCCGGTCTGTAATATCAAAGGCTAACTCGCGGTCGACCGATCACTCTCGGTTGGCAGTGGTCTCGTTGTCGTGGAGGGTGTGGTCGTCGCTCTCGATATTCTCGCCATCCTCGTCGACCGTCTCGTCCGTCTCAGCGCTATTCAACGTGAGCATCGCGATATATCCGACGACGAGTCCGGGCCAGTAGGTCGTCAGTCGGAAGAGAACGGCGGCGGTCAGCGCAGTCGCCAGTCGAACCGAGTAGAAGATCGTCATCAACCCCGAGAAGGCGGCCTCGTAGGTGCCCGACCCGCCGGGCGTCGGCGACAGCGTGGCAATCGTCGACAGGGTGACGATGAAGTAGATCGGAACGAACCGCGGTTCGATTCCCATCGAGAGGAATACGAAGTACAGCGAGATGATCTGGGCGACGATTGCGAGATGTGAGATCAAGACGGTCTCCAGCAGGAAGATTCGGTCGTTGCCTGCCTCGTGAAATATGGTTTCGACTTCGAGGATGCTCTCCCGAATCGACTCGAACAGCCTCTCACCCCGCCCGATTCGGCGTTCGATCCAGTCGACGACGCCGATTACAGTGCCGCCAAGCGTCTTGGTGTCGGACCACAGCAGATACGCACCGATACCGCCCACCGTCAGGATGACCGCGGCGATCACACCAATCCGAAACAGGAACTCACTCAGCGTCGTGATCACCGAGAGATAGAGAATCCCACCGAGTGTGAACGTAAAAAACGGGGCGGCGTTGATGATGTCCGACGACACCACCGAGGTCAGCGCCCGCTCGTAGTCGGTGCCGGTCGACTCCGAGATGATATAGGCCATGATCGGCTCGCCGCCGAACTGTCCCAGCGGGGTAATCGAGTTCAGAAAATGCCCCGTGAGGAACATGCGAATCGTCTGGGAGACGGTTGCGGGAATCCCCAACTTGTCGAAAAACCGGTGCCAGACCCACGCCCAGACGAGGAGTGACGAAAAGCCGACGCCGAGTGCCACCAAAAACAGCGAAAGATCAGCGTCTCGAAGGGAGACCAGAAACTCCCCGAGGTCCGCAAAGTAGAGCAGAATGACGAACAGCAGCCCAGTGACTCCGTACCAGAGCCACTCTCGTCTCGTCAAGCCATCTCGTAGGGATCGGTCAATCACGTTTTGTCTCCATGCTATGGATCGGGTTCTCAGGGGAGGGTTCTGCCCTCACATATAAGATGTCTTTGTTACTACCTACAGATCACTGCACAATCATGTCTCACTTCTGTGTCAGCGGTAGCCCAAGGCTTCGAGCCGCTCTTCTACCGCCTCGTCGGCGTCAGGTCCGCTCTCGCTACCGTCTCCAACATCAACCTCGCCGATCTCGTCGACGGCCTGCTTGAGATCGGCCGGAACCGGGACCGTCTCGCCCGTGTCGAGATCGGTCGCCTCGTAGCGTGAGTTGCCGTCCTCACCGGTTGATTTGACGACTTTCGTCCCGTCGCGCGTGACGTATCGCTGCTGTCTGTAGTAGTCGTCCCACTCCGCGCTTGGAATGTAACCGGTGAAGTTCTCGGGGAACTCGTAGCCACCTCTAACGGTCTCCTGAAACACCTCGGGCCGCGTCGACTCGATGCCTGCGTAGTAGGGAATGAGGTCGTGGAGTGCCCGTAGCTCTATCGGCCGCGGTTCTCGCCCAGGTTCTATATCTGGATGTGCGACCATCAACACCGGATGAATAACCGACTCAGCCACGGTAAACTGGTGACCAAAGACGCCGTCTTCGCCCAACGCTTGGCCGTGGTCCGACAGCAACACCACGACGGTATCCTCGCTGAGATCGTTGGTATCGAGCGCATCAGTAATTCGGCCCACGAGATCGTCGGTGTAGTCGACCGATGCGTCGTACATCTTTTCGAGTTCCCCGAAGTCGATATCATCCTTCGTGAACATGTCTTTCTGCCGATGGGGAACAGCCGACTCATCGGTCACTCCGTGTTTGTCGACGTACTCCTGCGGGGGATGATACGGCTCGTGGGGCTCCATCAGATTCACATAGCAGAAGAAGTTCTCCTCGGGGTTCCGCTCGGCGAGATACTGCTCGACGGCCCCAACGGTCTCCTCGGATTTACAGGAGTCATCGATGCCGAACAGTTGGAAGGTCCGGTCGATCTGTCGACCGAGGATTCGCTTGGGGAGCGTGCCGAGTTTGTCGTACAGTTTGGTCGAGAGTTTGGCGATCCGTCGACTGAGCGAGTTGTCGGCCGCGAGAAAATTCTCGACGGTGTCGAAGCCGTCGGTCATCCCTTTGTGTGGCGTGATCCAGACGTTCGGGGTGATCGCGCTGGTGGTGTATCCGGCGTCGCTGAGCGCCGAAATAAACGTCTCGTGATCCCCGGTGGCGTAGCTTCGCGCGTGGGTCGTGCCATGGTCCCACGGATACAGTCCAGTGAACATCGATGCGTGGGACGGCAGCGTCCACGGCGCTTGTGTGGTGGCGTTCTCGAAGACGACCGATCTGTCGGCGACCGCCTGAATGTGCTCAGTGAAGTCGACGTCCTCGTTGTACGCCGAGACCCGGTCCGTACGCAAGGAGTCCAAAACGAGGAAGACGACGTTTTTTCGGCCCGAAACAGCGTCCATATAGTATTCTCTACAGTAGCACGCAGTTAGTAACCGTGGTTCAGTTTCAGTGACTGGGCTCCTACGCGTAGTTTATAAGCACGCATCCGATGAGCAAAGACAAGAGCCGTCTATGAGTCCGAAAGTTGCGATTGTCTACTGGTGTGACGGGGCCGGCCACGCAGCCAGAAGTATTCCAGTCGCCAAGGAGTTGGAATCTCGGGGCGTCGACGTCGTCATCGGCGGCGGCGGCCAAGGCGAGAAATTCGTCTCGATGAACGGCTTCGACCAGCCGCCGTTCACCAAGGTCTCGGTCGCGGGCAGCACACCACGGGCGTTTCTCGAACACACCCTATTCGATCTTATCCCCTCCGCAGTGCGACGGTTTCGGGAGATCTACCGCTGGCTGAAAACCGAGGAGCCGGAGACGCTTGTCACCGACGACATCTTTGCGATGTTCGCCGCCGTGCTGTTGGGCATCGACTTTTACCGCATCGACCATCTGACGACGGATCTCTTTGGCCCAGTATGGGGCACACCGCTCAAAATCTATAACGCGGTCTCACTCCAGTTCAGCGACGGGATCATTGTCACTTCGCTGTGGGAAGACGAACCCGATCCCCCCGGAATCACGCGCGTCGGACCACTCGCTCAGGAGGGTGACGCCGAGGAAGGTGAAGCCAACGCCGAGTCGACCATCGAGCCCTACGATGTGCTGCTCAATCCGGGCACCCACGGCGAGGATTTCGACGAAATCCGGCGTCGCTTGGAGCGAATGGGGTACGATGTGCGAACTGTGGGCGACGACGAGTGGGAGACCAAACCCACGATGACGCCCTACACTGCGGCAGCGGATGTCGTCGTCTGTACCGGCTTTTCCTCGATTGCCGATACCGTCGTTGCGGGCACGCCCTGTGTCATCTATCCGTTCTTACCGTTCCAGAAGGCGATTGCCGACAGGGCCGACACGATGGGGATCGAGGGGATCTCAAAAGCTACCTCAGTCGAGCACGTCATCGACCGGGTGGTTGAGTACTGTGGGTCGGACGTCCAGCCCAGCTACGACAACGGTGCTCCGGCGTTCGTCGACCGTGTGTTGGCCGACAGAGAGTAGCGCTGGGGACGCAGGTCAGGACAGATGATATAAGGAAGTCGACACAGAAGGGAAAAACAATAAATGAAAATCGGGTTTTTCACCGATAGCTACTTTCCCGGTATCGATGGGGTAACGTACACGATCAAGGCGTGGCGACAGCGGCTCGAAGCCCGCGGCCACGAGGTGTACGTCATCTACCCCGACAGTAGCTACAGCCCCAGTCAACACGAAATCCCCGTTCGCTCGCTCCCCAACCCCTTCTACAGCCAGTACCGACTCCCAATCTACACCCCGCTCTCGAAGCTGCCGGAGCTCGATATCGTCCACTGTCACGGCCCGGCGACGACCGGCCTGTTGGGTCGACGCTACGCGAAGAAACACGACGTTAAATCGGTGTATACCCACCATACGCCAATCGAGGACTACCTGATCGGCGCGCTCAAGTTCGAATCGCTCTCCCAGCTGGTGGGTGATCTGTATGTCGCCTACGAGAATCGGTTCCTCCAGTCGTTCGACTGCGTGACCGCCTCGACCTCCCGCATCCGGCGGAACGTCGACCATCGCCAACTCCCGGTCGGCATCGAGATGGACGTCTTCGAGCCACAAGCGGGCACGATGTTCGACGGCGAGCGACCGGTGATCGGCTACACTGGTCGCATGAACGAGAAGAAGAATATCGACGAAATCCTTCGGCTGGCTGAAGCCTGTCCGGAGTATCGGTTCGTTCTCGGTGGCGAAGGACCGGCGAAGGCCAAACTCGAACGCATGGCTCCGGACAACGTGGAGTTTCGGGAGTTCCTGCCGCGCGATAGGCTGCCGAACTACTACTCTTCAATAGACGTCTTCATTACGGCGTCGACCTGCGACACGCTGGGGTTGTCGACGCTCGAAGCCAACGCCTGCGGCACCCCGGTTGTGGCGGCCGACGTCCCACCGTTCGAGACGACCATCGGCGAGCAGAACGGGGCTCGGTTCGAATACGGCAACGTCGACGACATGCAGCGTGCGGTTAGGGACTGCCTAACGACCCAGCGGGACACGAGAGCAGCCGTCGAACAGTTCTCGGTCGAACACACAATCGATCAACTCGAAGCAATTTATGGGGTCGACGACACCGACGAGCAACCGAGCCGCGTCGCGACCCCAGCGCCGTAAGCGCCTGCTTGGTCACCAGAACCCGCCACTCGGACCGGATGGTCCACTTGGACCGCTCGGCCCGCGCGTCGACTGCGGTCCTTCGTCGGCGATCTCGACACGCTCGCTCGGCTTGCGGGGATCGAGTTCTTCGCCGTCCTCGAATTTGACGAAACTGAGATAGAACGACTCGCCGCAGCCCTCGCTTTCCTCATCTTTTAACAGACCGTCCTCGCCGCAGGTGAAGGCGACGCCGTCGACGTCCTCGCGGTCCTCGAACGGTTCGTCGGGCGAGACGTAGGCCCAGCCCTCGAACGGGAACGGCGTCACCGCTTTGTCCGCGAGGTAGCCCTCGCGCTGGAGTTCGACGAGCGCCTCGCAGTGTGGACAGTAATATGTTACTCCGTACATACAATTAACATAAAGCCGTAATACAATAATGCTTGTCCTCAGCCTTGCGCATTCGATTGAATCTCCTAACTAAAAAGTCTCTGTAGCACAAGGTGGCGGTACCCGAATACACGATTATTTGAACAGGAGTGGTACAGTAATCCAAGGCCATATAGACAAAATCTCCATATCAGACCCTGTGTCCAGATAAAATATATGTAAATCTCCGGATAAATTCATTAGGTTGTAACATAAATATAGATGTATGGTATCACAGCCAAGAACTGCACTGAACAAGGTTCGGATTGATGAGAGGCAGATGTCCACTGAGCAACTTCGGAAACTGTTCTATCGTATCAATATAGGTGATGTGCTAGGATTCACCACAGACCACTATTGTCTCTACGCAGGCTACGAAGTATTCACACAAAAACGGTCGCCTGAGAGCCAATTCCCTCGCCACATCATTGCAGAGAACTCCGGTGGAGCGACATACCGATTCACGGATACAGGAGAGCGAATCAAGATATATCATATCAGCCCTACGGATGGGCAGCCTGTCTCAACAGGGGAGGTACAGCATGTCGAAATTCTTGAGTATGCGGACCATCCGCTACATTAAGCGTCGTCATCTTTATCTGCGGTCTCGGAGTCGCCAGTCGTCGGGGTTGTATTCAAGCAGACCTAGCCTATCAGGTATACCTTTCCCCGCAACGTAGCGGAGGTCTACTCTATAGACATAGCCCAGTGCACTAACGGCCTTAGGGGCTGCGTCTACCCCTTATTGTGAGTTTTAATTTGGTCTTGGAATCGGGAAGTGGTGGCTTCTTCAATTCTCACTTCGTCTGTTTCTTTCGAACAGCGAACCTATGCGCGTCCCCGAATGAGGTCAACTAATAGTTGGGCTCGTTCGGTATCTTTGATTCTGCGAACGGTCTCACTGGGCGAATACTTCTCTTTGTAATCCAGAATACCATTTCCATGCTGTCTTGACACAGCATCTTCCAAGTCAAGAACCGCTTCCCATCGGACTGGGAGGTGCCACTCAGGGACCCTTGGGTCAATTTTTTCATCTTCGTTTTGGATTTCTTGACCATTGAATGGGCCGACTACACGACCGGTTGCGCAGTACCCTTTTCGGTTGACGTATGCGATGAGTTGGTCACCAATCGACGGCTCCTCTAACTGACTTCCCCATTGGTCATAATCCCCATACGCTGCAGCAACACCTTGGTAAAGTGCTTCTGTTCCGTCCTCTCCTTCCGGGAAATGCTGCTTATTTGTGTTCCAAATATAACACTGAGATTTATCTAATTTGTGTCTCAGCGCCTTATTACAGACTTGAGATATGTTTATTCCCTCTTCTTTTGCTTGCTCGTGTATATTGTCGTCAAGGTTGATTGTTGTTCTCATCTACTATATTCGATGGTCTACAATAAATTAAAACTTATGCATAGCAGAAGCATTAGTGCATAATTATGGCCCAAGTGTGTTCACCTATTGATTTCCCTATTATCAGAATAACAATCTTAAATTGGTGAAATTAATCAAAACTTATCGTAGGGGTAGATAGAATTTGTATCACGATTGTGTAAGGCGTTTGGCTGAGTGTATACTCCACTCATCGTGATTCTGTTCAGCATAGGCACCCATCTTTTCAAAATACGGAGAGGTGTAGAGATACCTCGGAGAAGCTGACTCATCTCGCTTGGTCTTCACGCAACTGACGAGGCCAATTTCAGTCATCATGGAATCCGTTGAGTTGGCGATGTTCTGCAAGGAACATTGGATGAGGTTTCACAGCATCTTCGTTAGGAAGTCGCATCTTATTCTCTCCCAGTTCTTTAAATTCATCATAGCCGTTTCGTTCTGGTTCCTCTTTCACTAATATCTTGTACTCATCCGAGATTGAAAGCCATCCTGTGTCGAAGGCCCAATGATGAAGTTTGCAAAGTGATATTCCGTTTCTAACATCATCGCTTCCGCCTTCCTTTTTTGGGTAGATATGAGCGGCCTCTGTCTCGGGATTTCCTTTAGGGGTTTCTCTCTGACTTCCACAGAAGACGCACTGGGAATCGTAGGCCTCTCTCACCAATCGTGCGAAGGCAGAATCTCTCGCCCTCCGCCGACTCACCGTATATAATTCCTCGTCCTCTGTGAGTTGTGGCGGGGAATCAACTACCTTCTCCAAAGCCGACTTCTCTTCCTCTATCTCGTCCTCAGTCGGTTCTCGTTCGACATTGAAGATAGCAGCTTGGAGTGAACCATGCTCCTGCCTCAAGCGGGCTAACCTCTCATTGGCGACTCGGGTGAATCCTTGGACGACTTCCCTCCCCTCGTAGCCTAACCAGTCCCACACTTGTTCGACGGAAGGAACGTCAGTGGTGACTTCATCGAGGATGTAGATATGGCGACTCTCTGGCTGACTCCAAATGAGAGCGCCTACGTCGGAGTTGTCGAAGGTGCGTTGCACGCGAGCACCCAATATGAAATCTCCGCCGTGGTAGAAGAGAATGTAGTCACCAGCCTCCATCTTCTCGATAGCGGCCTGCTTCTTTGCGGAGTCTGTCTCAGTCGTCCCCCAAATCCGTAGTTCTTCATAGCCTACCAACTGTGGAGGTACTTCCTCATATCCGCTTAGGTTGTGAGGATTTTCGACGGAATTTCTAAATCGCATTCGCCACTCTTGGCTGACAGGAATCAGGTAGAGGCCATTTGAAGAAAAGTCCTCTCTATACTCCATTATATAAGCTAAAATGTTTCTCTCATCCTGCTCTCTAAACTCGTAGTCAATCACATCGACGAGGCCTTGATATTCCCATCCGTCATCTCTCGCTCTCTTATAAAAGAAGTAAATAGGAATGTCGGTACTGATGGCGTCGATGAGGGTGGAGTTGCCAGGAGACTTCTTATTTTGGTCACCACTCAACCCTTCCCCGATGTACTCGAATCGCCCTTGCGTTACCGAATCGCTGTACGGCCCATTTTCGTTTGCAAAGAGGAGGATATAGCGCCTATCCTGTTCGTCGCGTCTTGGATTGATTCCGGAGATTCGATAGCCGAAACCAGTGTTGAACGCAGATTCAATTTCCTCCTGAGTGTAATTGTGGCTGATTTCTATGCCTTCAGGTGGTTCCTTCATCCTTGTTTGAGACTAATACTTTCTCGATTTATAATAGCTCTCCCATCGACGTCAGAATCTTCTCACTGTGGGCATATATTGTATATTACTAATGTCGGATGTTAATCGTTCAATAAACAAAATTGACTGCAATCTGGAGATGCACCTTATCGGATTGGGTTCGCTATTCAGACCCTACATAACGTAAACCCGACTACCTAAACAGGCTACTTGTCCCAGTTCTGCCCCCTGTAACTGTGGTGAGGAAGCCGTGGGCTCGTGAGGAAATTTCCGACAGGGCTGGGATATCCCCCTCTTCGGCTATATCGCTAAGGTCAATATTCTTCCGTAGTTCCGTCTCACCCTTTGTAAGGGAGATGGTTTCGTCGGAATTATTCTTCTCGATAGTGACCTTGACGTTGTTGTACGAGACGCCGTCTATCGTCTCGAATGCAGTCTCCGACTCGTTGTGCCAAGCTTCTAGTTCGTCAACGATGAGGTTCATATCGTCACCGCCCTCTGGCCGGAATTCGATTGCCTGCTTCATCTCTTCTTGGTCGAAGACTGAGTCAAAGTCAGAATGAAGCTGGTCTGGAGACCCGTCCTTCTCTAGTCGAAGCCGAGAAGTTCGGTCGGCTTCACGCATCTTGGGAAAGATGTCCTCAGTTTTGACGGGGTCCATCTTGACATTGATATCGTTAGAATAGTTGTCCCAGACCCACTTACGAAGCGTAACATGGAACGGCTCTTTTATACCGTATCGGCGGGACCGCTCAAGAAGAAGGTATCTTGTCGTAGTGCTTTCTGGTGGGATATACAACAAGAAGTAGAGGGGTTTCTCTTCAGCGTCATCGAAATCGCGCTCACCTTCTCTTCGCTCACCGCTCTGCCTATTGGTGAGATTTCGCTTGACACCATAATTGCCAAGAAAGAGATTCCCTTCGACAATCAGCTCAGACGATTTCCACTCTGAGCTTACTGCTAACGTTTTGTTTGACATCCGCTCAAATGTTTCACCCAAGTCCTCAAGGTCCGATTCATACTGCCGACAGAACTCACAGAACAGTTCAATGAATGAGTTGACGTTTGTGACTTGGTCCTGATTGTTCAAGTCACTGAGACGGCTCTGGTAGGTCGTATCGTACTGCTGGAAATCTCGCAAATCCCAGAGGTCGTCTTCGCTGGTTTTTCTAGGTGGATGTACCTGTACAGTGTACGGAATGAGTTTCGTGGCAGCCATGGTATTCTGTCTCCGATGTGTTTCGTTGGGAGACAAGTGATGTTACGCAGACATTCATATAAAACATAACGGTGGCGAGGTGAAAGTGAAATAAAGACCGAGAAACAACCGCAAAGAAGAGCTACGCCCTATTCTGTAGCTTTTGGGCATTCGAGAGAGAGTATATCTAAGTTCCGGGAGGTGTCCCAGGAACGAAGTCTTGCACGCGTCCCTCCTCTAAACTCCGACTGAAGAAAGAGTTCATCTTCTCTCGTAGAGTCTCTTTCCGAGAATCAACCCGAAGGCCGTACGCTTTCGTTTCACCGACTTTGAGGTCTCGCCAACTCTCTGGCTTTGGCTCGTTAAGTGGTACGAGGAGACTCCCAGTAGAATCAACTTCGCCTTCGATTAACAGCTCACCCCGAATGATACCGGCGTCTTCCTCAATGAGTTCCATTTCGAGGACGACAATCGAGTCTTTGAATCCCTCATCGTCCTCCCGTTCATTAAGCATCAGTTCTTTCGCTCGTTCCTTATCCATTGTCAGATGTTGCAGTGAATCGTGGATAAGTCCTTGTTGTTCGGGTTATAGTGGGGACGATTCTCTATCTTTGATGGAACTGTCCTATGTATGAAGATTGATAGCCTGATAACGTGACCTCGCAAGTAGTCAATGGTCCATAGTGCCAAGGAATTCATGCGGGAGGCCGTCCCGGTTGCAAAGCTACTGCGCTCAATTAACGATAGCTTCTATGGTGCGTATGAATTTGATAAACATGACTATGCAGAAGGCGGAATCGCGGCAGATGATGGTGAGGGGGCTCCTCGTGAAAAATGGGGTTTAGACCTTTCAAAAAAGAGTACACCACGTGGTACGTGGGGGGATAGTTTGATTGATGTTCAGAACCATGTATTGTATCATGTCGTTTCAAACGCTATTCGACACGAACAAGAATTAGACAACTTTTTTGAAGACGTCCGGCCCGTCTCTCAAATCCAACAAGTTCGAGATAACCTTTCTAATGCATGGCGTGACGAGTTTGCACTGAACGACCCCATCAGTGGTTCTGCGGCGGACCGAATGCGAACGACAGAATGGCGGATTTCGATGGCGTATTATGCGATTTTCAAATCTCATAGCGCTTTAATGCGAACACAGTTTGACGAAATAACAGATGGGTCTCCCCATTCTGGAATGTGGATGAAGCATCGTTCGGAATTCATGGAAGTGTTGGGAAACAAACTGTACGTATTTCCGTTTATGTTCTTTCCACGAGATTGTGGCCCTCATTCAAGTAAATGGTTTGATTGGACTGTCCCATATCCTATCCAAGATGAGTTCTACGAAGACCAGCAGGACACACTTCAGAGTATTGCTAAGAACTCATTGTCTACAATACACCCCCAAGCCTCAGAAATCACTTGGGAAGATAATCAACATATCATTACTTTCTACGACCTACTGCTGGTGCTTCGTCATTGGGCAAATTATCAGAATGGAGGTATATTTAGCCGACTCTATGGTGAAGGATATATCAAATCAATTGACGAAGCTCTTCGACTTATCACATTTACTGGAATGACAATTGCTGAAGTCGGAATCATAATGGCACGGGGATTAGATGTGGTTGAGTTTGAGTATAATTGGTACCGTCAAAGCTGTGAGGAAGGTGTCTCTGATGCTCTTCACCTTATCGAACGAAGAATGAGTGTATATCAACAGGCGTTTGATTCATAGTCAACATCATTATACAGACTCATACTCTGTCTCCATTCATCAAATGTCATCAGACAACCGAAATGCAAGCGAAAAAGCGATTGAGGATGTACTGGCCAAATATCCCAATATAACTGAATCTGTGCTCAACTATCAGCCAGATTCGCTCACCTTCCTAGCTCGCCAGCAATCGGTCAAGGTTGGTCGGACAGACCTCTTGTTCCTGTCTGGAGACGAATTGCTTCTTATTGAATTGAAAGCTGAGTCCGCTACCCAGGCTCACGTAGAGCAGCTTGAGGAGTACCGCGACCATTACGAGCAGGTCGTAATCGGCGAGAAGTATCCTTCAGCATCAAATTTAGTACCGATTCTACTGGCACCTGAAATATCTGACCGTATTCGCTCTGCGTGTAGCAACCGAGGCCTGAGAGCTGTAGATTTTGATATTGGCGATGTTCTACAACAGTTTGAGAATCAGCTCTTCACTGGCCACGCGATGTTTGAGAACAAGCCGGTGAGTACCGGAGTAGCGTCACTTCATCTGATTAGTGGCCTCATTGGATTCCTTGGTGAATCTGATGTACCGAAAACTAAGAACGACTGTGTAAACAATCTCGAACGAATCGCAAAGAGGCCTAGTTGGAATCATCCAGACGCCCGGATGGGACAATTCATTCGGTTAGGTATTCGCCTTAATCTTATTCAACAGATAGGAAAGCCACCTCTTACACAAGTGAGCCAGCTCAGAGTATCTCACGATGACAAACTGCTCCTAACCGAGCGAGGACAAACCTATTACCAAGAGATGCTAGACGGGCCAGAACGGGTTCCCCCACTCAGCGTCTCACAGGCAGATGTTATCACTGAGTTGCTCTACGAACGGCCCTTTTATTCAGATGTCACTACTGGTATGGTCGTCTTCCTTGATACTGTCTATGACCTTTCGCGCTCGTCAGACCGAGTGAGTTCAGACGCTCTCGAAGAGTGGTATCCAAAAAAATCTGGTCGGAGCTGGAGTGGGGAATCTCCAAGTTCGTTGGTTGATTGGTATGGGAACTACTTGGACGAGATTGGCCTAATTAGCAAGGTCAGTCTAACTGGAGGAAATGGATATTATCACCATCTCACGCCGGAGGGTGCTAGGATGCTCTCATATTTGCAGGTAGACATTGGTAAAGAAATGATTCGAGCACAACAATAATCATTTTGAAACTGATAAATCATACAACTTGCGTCGTTCATTGTCTTCCAGAATCCGCTTAATAGTGGTTCTTGAAGTGTTCAACATGTGTGCTCCTTTCGATTGACTCAACTCACCACTATCAATCAAATCGAGAACCCCACAGATACGGTCAAAATCATCGGTCGGATACAGGTCTCCACTATTTTTTGAGAATCCTAACGGAGACCGTCACCATTTGTACCCATTGGCCCTCATCTGCCTGATAGACTCCTTGGTTCGTTGCTGAGTTATTTTGGCTTCGAGCTCAGCAAATACTCCGAGCATCTGCAACATAGCTCTTTGATAAGGGTAGTTGGTTCGTGGGTCGTACTTAATAGATTCTCTGATGAAGTACAATGCAGTTTCATTCTCTTCGTATACATGGACGAAATCGCTAAAGTCTCGAATCGAACGAGCGACACGAGATACAGAGGTCGTGATTACTGAGTGTATATTTTCTTTTTTAATATCATCTCGTAATCTGTTATACTCTTCCCCGTCCAACGGTGCTTGTCCCCGTATATATGTCAGCATACTCTCGTTGGTCATGCTCAGGAAATTCGCTTTCTATGAATTCGATTACTTCTGAACGGTGATTCTCTGGCTGTTGGTCTTCAGTTGATACGCGGACATAGGTGGCGACAATTCTCTCTTTGTTCTTTATTTGTTCTATACCTAAAGTACAGGGTGAATTATATTTAAAAGACGCGCTTTTCGTACAGTGAGAAAGACACCCGTATGAAAACAGTCCATAGAGTACCGGTAGTGTTAGTTTATTTGCCAATACCAGATTTCTGTAAGTACCTAATTTACAAACTAACTTATTTCCACTAGATTTGTTTAACTATACACTCGTATCTACTACAAATCTAAAATAAAATCATTATACTTAAGTAGTTAACCAGTATATGTCTATATGTGATATCAAAAATAATGAAATCATCCTTCAAACTGCTCAAGCTAAAAAATGAAATCGAAGAAGAGGACTGGTGAAACCAGGATAGCCCATTAGAACAAAACCTACCTCTACCACCGCAGTCCCCCACTGCATTCGGCCCCCACCGCAGTCCCCCACTGCATTCGGCCCCCACCGCAGTCCCCCACTGCATTCGGCCCCCACCGCAGTCCCCCACTGCATTCGGCCCCCACCGCATTCGGCCTCCACCGCAGTTGCCCCCGCTGCATTCGGCCTCCACCGCAGTTGCCCCCGCTGCATTCGGCCTCCACCGCAGTTGCCCCCGCTGCATTCGGCCCTCACCTCAGTCAGCTCCAATAAATTACACTCGTGCAAAAATTGGAGCAGAATGAAACTGTATTCAACCCTGCAGATGGCAATTACAGAGTCTGATTCCGCACTATGCCAATATAGGGCGACTTAAAACTAATATTCTAATAATAACGGTTGAAACAATCTCAATAAATTGTTTTTATTGTATTTACACCGAAACCTTTATATTAATACTTTCTTTATGATATTATATGCTAAGAAAATATACGAGTCGAGAAATGGTAGAGGTTTCAGAAAAAATTGTAGAACAGTTCGGCAGCTTGTTGCACGTTAGTGTAGCTTCTTCAAAATCAGAAGCGTATGTTGCAGATGGTTGTCCTCGCTCTGCAGAAGCATATTCTAATGGAGGTGAGCAATAATGAGTACTTTTGAAGACACACAAAATGACTGCGAGATTACGGTAATCATGAACAAGTACGATTTTAAAAACGATAATGAGTATCTTTTCTTATCACCTGATGAAGCAACGTTCGATATAATAACTGAGCTCCTGTACAATGCTGGGAGCGACTTTATTGCTATTGACCAAGGTACATTCTCGCAAAACAAATGTCACATCTTATATCATGTGCCCGTTGGTGCTGATGTAGGTAGGTTTGAGACGCATACTGAGAAGGCTGAAATGTTTGAGAGTGTGATAACCTATAATCAGAAATACTCTCTCCAACTGACTGAAATTGAAAATAGAGATACAAATAACCGACTCGTATTGTACGATGAAGAAGAGCAGAATGAAATAAGGAGGAAGAATGACTGAAGCCAACTCTGGAACAGGTTCTACGAACCAGATTAGAGTCTCTCCAATCTGCCAAGCAAAAGGGTGCGAAACAACAGCAACACACGCAATCTCAAGCCAAAATGGACACCCCAATGGTGAATGGAAACTCTGTTGGGGTCACTTTGACGAGGTCGATGGAAGAGACCCATGGTATGACGAAGACCGACAATGGACTCTACGAAAACTCTACTATCGGTGTCCAGACGGGGGACGAATCTCACATAATCTCATTCTAAAATATAAAAGTAAAGGTGGGTATCCTTGTTCCTGTGGTGAGAGGCATCCTCCGCAGATAATACAATAAATTCGAGCTTACTCCCTGCTTTCCAGTGTATAATCCAATCTATCTATTGACTGGTCTTAACCAACAAAATACATGGAACGTTGGTTAATAGAATGCGAGTTGAACTTCGTTAGTCGTAATTCATAGTATACAGGGTTTATATATTGTTGCTACTTGGATAGTATATAATGCCGACATCAGGTTTCAATCTTTCAGCCGACGATTACGACATCAATGAGATACTACAAGGGTCTCATCAGATTCGTGTTCCAGATTATCAGAGGGAGTATTCATGGTCGAAAGACCAGTGGGCAGAGTTATGGGATGATGTGTATGCTCTTACCCGTGAGAGAGATAATCACTTCTTAGGTTCGATAGTTGTAATCAATAACAAGAGTGAAGACATCAAAACGTTGGAGCTTGTGGATGGCCAACAAAGACTGACGACTATCTCAATTTTACTCTGCGTTATTAGAGACCGATTTGAGGCTGAAGATGACGATGATTATTCTAATTTACCTGAATTGGTTAACAGCAACTTCTTACAAATAAAGAATCCAACCACAGGAGAGACCCATAATAAATTGAAATTGAATAAGTTCCATAATGATGATTTCAAACGTGTTTTAGATGGGAACTTTGACCTTATTGACGATTCGGAAATCAAGGATGCTTATGAATATTATGCGAATAGAATAGTCAAAACCTTATATTCGGAGAAAAACTTAGTATCGATGTAACTTCAGATATAGGGTAATATAAGACTCTTTATTGTACAAATTAAAACACATTTTGTATATAAATATTATTTACTTATAGTTAAAACGATATCATAACACTTATTAATAAATAAAATAAAGTACAAGTATGAACCGAAGAGAACTACTTACGTCCCTTGGTGTTGGTACGGTGACCGCTCTTGCTGGATGTATGGGCGGTAATTCAGATGCAGAACCTATGGGGGGCGAAGAGTCCACTAGTTATGATGACCTCTCCGAAGAAAAGCAGGAAGAACTGCTTAATGAAGAATTAGATGAAGTGTATAATCAGCGTGTGGAAGATGGTTCCTTGATTAAAGGACATAATCTTGATGTTGCGAGCGTAGACACAATTACGGATAACAGTGTAACTATCGAAACGACAATTAGCCTAAACCCAATCGAGGACTATAATATCACGGTTCACTATAATCCTGTAACGGCTAATGATAATGGGGAATGGGTCTTCAAGAATTCTACAGACCCAGTTTATGGACAAGATGCAGAATATGATTCTGAAACAGATACATGGATTCCATCAAATCAGGATGCAACGAAGACACTTCAGTATGATTTCAAAAACACAGAAGTCGGAGAACATGTTTCTTCACTGACGGTTCCAAGCGAAGCATATTGGAATGAAGATGTTACGGTGGGAGAAGAACGTATCAATAACCGAGCATTTTACCGACAAGATATCTATAGTCATGGATGGAGTCGTGTAAACGAATTCTCACTCGAAAGTCCACCAGAAATGTATGAAACATTCGTTTATACACTTACATGGGAAGATGAGAATACGGACAGCCCTCGTGGTGGAGAAGTAATCGCTAATACAGCACCGATGCTTCGCGTTGGTGAAGATGATTATATTTACCTACGAACACACAATGGAAATTTCATTATCAACCCTAATTGGGATAGTAAGGGTTTCATCCGAAACGACAATCGAGATTACAAAATGAGCGATATCTATCGAGATAATATTGATAAATCGGGGGACTCGTTTGATGCTCACATCACCCGATTATCGAACTATGGGCGTTTCAGTCCGCGAATTCGCAATGAATTTGCAGATGCTAATTCTGTAAAGGTAGCAAGTGCTCAGGGTCCAGAATACTTTGATGCTCACCTTCAGTACCCATGGACTGTATCATACGAAATTGACCGTTCTACATTTGAAGAAGCTCAGAAAACGGCTGCTTCGTATAAAGTTGGAGGAAAACAGACCAACGATGTAAAGGCTCTTGTGAATGCTCCAGAAGTAATGAACCATGATGTCGTTCAGGAAGTTGCATCTAAACTCGGTGATGTTTGTGAGATGATGAATGCTACGCATCCATCTGAACAACTTCGTGTTGTTGCTGACTTTGTTCAGTATTTCTCACACACTTCGGAAGATGCTCTCCCATTTGGTCGTCCAAGTAACCTACTACCCGGAACAGCACATCCTGTAGCAACTCTAGCACGAGGGCTTGGGGACTGTAAGGATTATACGGTTCTTGGTAATGCGATTCTACAGCAGGAGCCGTTCAACATGAATCCTGATGTAATCTGTATCCCAGAGGTTTACCAATATATCGCAGAGGAAGGTGATGTGAATGCTGTGGGTCACGTTACGACAGCAGTTCCATCATCTGAACTTGGACTCGATGAACTGTCAATTGATAATGTTGGTGAACCACTCGGTGGAACGTTGGGTACTTTAGATATTGACGGTGTTGAGTATTCATACATTGAAATGTCTGGCCCATTCGATGTTGGTTTCGTTAGTAGTCAATGGATGGACTTCAGTGAGTTGGTTCATATCGATAATGTGTAAAAATTAGTTCAATTTTTACATTTAAACTATCAATTTGTTATTTTGGACTATCACAACAATTTAATAGTTTAAAATGTATTATCTATTATGGATGATGATTTAAAAAAATATATAATTGATATTATTGAACCTCACAAGATTGAGAAAGTACGTGAAATTTATAATGAGCTAGTCAATTCAATTTACCTAGTTCAGATTGAGTGTGGTAGTGAAGTTTCTGCATTCCGGCTTTTCGAGAGCTTGAACGATAAAGGGCTTGACCTCAGTGCTGTTGACTTGGTGAAGAATCGAGTGTTTATGGAAGCCAATCAAAATGATTCTATTGATGAAGAGAGAGTGAAGGCCCTCTGGGAAGATATAATGACTATCATTCGTCCTGAAATTAACCAGATGTATCGGTTCTTCACTCACTACTATATGTCCATACCTTCTCCCGAAATCAAAGATAACGTTTCCAAAAACAAACTCTATGACTATGTTGATGAGCTTCTATCTGGTGAATTAGCGAACAATGGTATTTCTCTTGAAGAGATGCTAGAGGATATGCGTACAAAAGCTGAAGTGTATGTTGATATCAAAAACTGTGAAGTCAGTGAGAATTTCCAGAAGAGTAGGATTCAGGAACTCAACTCAAAACTACGTTCAACGCAGATTAAGAATGACCGGATTCGAACTCTCTTACTGAAGATTGTCATTGAGTATGAGAGTGCTGATGAGGTTCTTGAAGCTCTCAACATCTTAGAGATATTGAATACACGAGATAAGATTGCAGGACGAGATTCGAACACTAGTCGTGATAGATTCTGGTCTAAAATATGTTCTAAGATGAATCAACATGATAATCCGAATATGTACTTACGACGGATTGCAGAACAACGGTCACCAAATAATACGATAATGAAGGAGCGGATTATTAATCGAGATTTCAAAAACAACGACTTTACGAAATACATTCTTGATAGAATTGAAGAAGAACACTATATGCGTTCTAGTGGGAATGAAAAATCGGTTGCTAATAGAGATACGGTAGATATTGAGCATATTGCTCCACAACGGATTGGTGCTGACAAATATGATGAATGGGAAAAATACCTTAACTGTACTAAAGAGGAATTCCAAGAGTACAAAAAGAGGATTGGGAATCTTACTCTGCTAAACGATAGTCTAAATCAAACTGCGTCAGATAATCCATTTGAACAAAAACGTCAAATTTACAAACATAAAACAGACTTCCTCATGACTCAAGCTGTTGCTGAAGAATACGATGAGTGGAGAATTGAACAAATTAAACACCGTAGTGAAAAGATGGCAGATATAATCTGTGAGGTTTGGAATATGGATAACGTTTGAACAAACAGATTATTGATTAATAGAACGGTGGTCGAACTTCTTCCTTAGTGACCTCCAGCACGACACTGAATTCGTCAAGCGCAACTTCATAGACTCTATCTTGGCGTGAGAGTACCATCCCATGCTCTCCGTGAAATCTGAAATCTGAATCTCTCACATCAGGTATGTCTATACGTACGCGGTCGGCCAAGCGGTACTGTTGCATACGCCAACGTGGATTCGGTTTCGTATTTCAATATGTGGAGTAATGATTATCCAGGACTCTACTATCCTAGAAACTATTTAGAGTTGAATCCGTAGATTTAGCTTCGAATTCATACTTCCAAACACGCTCTGTGCTCAGCTTGTCTTCGCCGTCTTCTTGGTATACGTCGAATTCGAATAGGTAGAAGTAACCGTTCTCGTCCACTTTGACAGCGATTGTCTCGACAGAGTTTGGATAGTCTGATTTATTCTCAATTCCACGCGTGTTGCGAATCAGTTGATTCCGATTCAGTGTTTCACCCTCTCCTTTGGCTTCAACAGTGATTGCATGATGTTCCTCATACTCATCAACACCTACGTATAGGTCATCCAGTTCAGCTTCACGTCCATTGACTCTCATTCGAAGGTGACTCTGGAGATGGTACGCCTCCAGCCCAGTGAAGTCTTCGAGCAAACCTGCATATCGAACTTGGGTTAGTGCTCCCTGTTCGTCCTGTCCGATGTAGTCTCGAACAGGTTTTGGAAGAGCTGCTGTAGTTGTGGTATAGATTTCATCAACATCATCATCACTTGGAACAGGAATTAGTTGGTCCTGCTTGGTGAACATATACGTCGGGTCTGAGCCTTCGCGCGTGTCATCGATGATTACTGCTGTATACCCATATTCTGCGATTTCATCAGGGAGTGGACGACGGCTCCGATATGCGTACGGAATGTCTGGAACGTTGCCTACACTAATGTCAAGCTCGTCCATTGCGTCTTCAATATCGCTACGACGGAACGGTAGTTCTTCTTCAGTTCCATACTCCTCAGCCTTCTTCTCAAATACCCGTTTAATCACAGGTTCATACTTTGCCATGCAACCAGACAGTCACACAGATGAGAATTAAACATGTCTTTGATTTTATATATTCGAAGACTACTAACAGATATCTTTGAAGAAACTCGATATACTAAAAAATCAGAATTTAGCTACACCAGCATCTTCGAAGCTGAAGTGGTAATCGTCTGGAACCAATTCAAACCGGAGTGTTTTGCCGTCTTCAGGGATATAGAATTCTTTCCTTGGCCTGTTACCGGGGCCGCGCACATTTTTAGATTTTAACAGTCCCACATTCTCAAGCTGATTGAGATTGTTCACGATGCTTTCTGGCGTAATATCGAAATCACCAGTCTTAGCTAACTTAGGAGCCGAAATTGCATTACTCTCTGTTGCTTTCATCAAGAGTCTAAGCCGTACTTCTGAACTCAGAACCTTATGCAGCTTTTCTTGATGAGCTAGATTTTGTTCTTCTTCAGACACAGTAGCGACTCATAATAGAAGTATAAAATAGCTTCCTTAAAACGAAGATACTATGAATCTATACGTTATTTGTCTTTGTAGAATCTCGATGGAAGAATCGAATTATATCAAAGATAGTAACCGTAAATCCTACTCGGAACTATGAATACAGTCAGAGACAACGAGGTAGATAAGTTGAAGCACCAGAGCAATATCGGGCGGCTTGATGATGTTAGTATCCACAGTTGGTACAGATTCGTCTATGCGTATTCTGATAGAGTAATTACTGGGTTGGCTGATGAATTTGGAATCACACAAGATGACCTGATTTTAGACCCATTTAATGGAACAGGCACAACTACGCTAGCGGCCAAGAAATTAGGTATCGATGCTATTGGAACAGATACTAGTCCTGCAAGCGTTCTCTCTGCTCGAACTAAGACTAATTGGGATGTAGACCTTGACGAGTTCAGGAAAAGACGTAAGGAGCTTCTTGATACTCTTGAACCGATATTTAGTCAAATTGGTTCAGGAGAGAACAAAACATTAGGTGACTTTTCCAGCAGTGAAGAAGAGAATGAAATTTCTCTTGAAAAATATGATTTCACAGAGCCGAAGAAAACGCCGAAAGGTTGGCTCAGTGAAAAGCCGCTGAAGAAGATGAAGGTCATGAAATACCACATCGAGGAGATGCCCGATAATGATGTGACTGACCTCTTCAAATTGGCTATGATTGCTATTCTTCCAGAGGATGTCGGTAACGTTCGGTTTGGACCAGAAGCTACGCGTGACCGGAAACAAGAGGGTGATAAAGATGTCCTCCTGTATTTCGAACAGAAGCTCCGGCAAATGGAGGATGACTTAGAGAAAGTCCAACAGACCACCAATAAGGATGATGTCGTTGTTGGTGATGTTGAAATTATTCGTGGAGATGCGAGGCAAATTGGAGACCAGCTTCGAGAAGAATCTACTCTACTGAATAGTGAGAAACACGAAGGTGAGATTGACTATTTAATCACATCTCCACCGTATCCAGCAGAACATGATTACACTCGGAATCAGCGTCTTGAACTAATCTGGTTGAACGCTGCTGACGATAACAAAGACCTTCAGAAAATCAAGAAGGCGAATATCCGTTCACACACTAAGAATATCTACGTAGCTGATAATGAAGGTGAGCAAGTCAATATTCGAGAAAATGAGCACGTAGATGAAATCGCGTCTAAGATGGAGCAGTATATTATCGATGAGGATATTTCACATGGATTTGGAAATTACTATCCTCGTGTCGTCGAAGAGTATTTTGCAGGAATGCAACATCACTTCGAGCAGGTTTACGACATCATGTCACCGGGTGGAAAGGCGGCCTATGTTGTAGGTGACTCTGGTTCATATTGGCAGTTCGAGATTCCGACTGCGAAAATTCTCAAAGAACTTGCTGAAGAACGAGTCGGATTTGTTAATGCTGAAATCAAGCTCTGGAGAAACATGGCCGCAACCACAGCAGACTACGACGATGTTAAGGAAAATATTCTTGTTCTGAGTAAACCAGAATAGCTGTTGGTATTGTTAGAAACGAGCGGTACGGGTTTTGTATTAATGGTTAATACTTTCTCACACTCAATCATACAGTATCATTCTCAATCTTGATTTATATACTCTTACTAAGTACGAGGCGTGCAGATGAAAAATGAGAAACGATACCAATTTGGAAATAGACCAGACGCAATCAAACCGACGCCGCGTAGCTCCGAACACGGCACGGTAACTGAGGAAGAAGGAGTGTTTGAACGAGGTTCCGATAAAAACTATTGGAAGGTAATTCAGCGCATCAAAGATGGAGATAGTACAATCACTCGGCGTGGTTACTACGTAGGAAAAGGCAATGACTGGACTTGGGCACAAGATGCCCTACTCCTTGAAACAGATATTGATAACCAACTAACGGCGCGAGCTACAACTGCAGGGATTCTCACGGAATCGAGTCACTAGTAAAATGTAGATAATGTCTAACTTGTAAGAGTTGGACATTTAATTAGCAAGCTAGAGTTGATTAGAAAACGTACTGTTACCAAACGCTGTTCTTGGCATATTCGGGATATTCAGCATAAACCTCATCAATCAGCTCAGACAGTAACATTCCGTTGTACTCCGAAGCAAGGTCCTCCGCTAATGAATGCGCTGTGGCAGCACTCTTATCTGCTAATTGGTACTGGACCCACGACTGACCTTCCTCTGTGAGCCGATAGCTGTATTTTACCTTACCGTCCGCCATATCCTCTTCTTCCATATTAATCAGCCCAGCATCCTCAAGTGAATCTAAGTCGTCGTACAGTTCCTTCGAGAATGGCCCATAGTCATAGGGGATGAAATTATAATCGGAGCTATCAAGCGATGCAGTCGAATCATCTTCTAACTCCTGCTCCATGAGGAAAACAAGCTTCTGTAGGCGTGTGCGTCCCTCAATTTGGTCTCCTTCGCAGGCATCCAAGAGTGCCATTGGGAGCATTTTTCTATGCATTAGGTGTCACCTCATTCGCGTCCTTATATATAGATTGGAAATACTCTGTGAAAATCTTTGCCGTACCAGTATCATGGAAGAGCATTCCAGTCTCGCCTTGGTTGAGATTAATCAATACTGCCCCTTCGTCGCACATGTAGAACGATGTTTCGACCTCATCAGCTTCTCTAAACTCGGTAGCGGGCATCTCTTCGGCAACATCCTGGAGCTCTGGTCGGCCGCTCCATCCGACAATCTGGACATCAACGCCCGATTCAGCTTTAGATTGGAGTAATTTCTTATCTTGTTTCGAGAATCAAAAAGTGCGCTCAAGAATCCAAATTCGATTTTCAGCCTGTTCAAAGAATTCGCTTGCTTTGGTTGATGTATCTGCAATTCCAGTCGTCACCCATGCTGGATGTGATTGGGATTCCAAATTCAGGTCATAGGCAGGCTCCAAACGTTCGATGGCTTCAACTGCCATTTCTTCGAACCGCCGCTGGTTTGGCTCAATGAGCTTACGTGGATTCTGAGCATCCCATTTCGTCGGCTGGATGCCCTGTTTCACGACCGCATCTTGGCTGTGTAACTTGTTCAAGATGTCATAGACACGACCTTGGGGAATCTCGGCTCGAACTACGACATCTGACGCCTCAAGTGGCCCATATCGAACGAGAACCCGATAAGCAGCTGCTTCGTACTTTCCCCACTCCATTATTGTTTGGAGCGATTCATCAAGGTCGGAGGTGTCTGACACAGTAACAACCACTTGTGTGGTTGTATATTAAAACATTGTTTAGTTGTGCTAATGATACAATGATTTGTGTTGTTTAGGTTATGTTATAAACCCTACCCGTTCGTCTACGTAACTGTCCCCGATAATGCAGGAAAATAAGATGAGAGGTGTTGGTAGATGATGAGCAGCTATCTGTCAGGTCCTATCCCCCGGATAGAAGCAAAAGATGAGCATCTCAACCTCGTCTCAAAGGCGCAGACAGTTGAGGCTGTGATGCTTGATTATCCTCACGCCCGTCGTTTGGACCAGAATGGTATTGACCTCGAAAACATTGATGCCAAACTCATTCTTGCATCTACGATTCCGGACGAAACACTGGAGGAATGGTTCCCCGACCGTGAACTAGCATTTGCCAAACGAGTCGGTGCTGATGCTATTGTCCCCTGCGACCGACCAGTGTACAATCGTGACGCGCGTGCTCAGCGGATTGAAACCATCCAGACGTATGTAGCGGACCTCCGGGATATCGTCCCTCACTTCCGGGATGCTGGTATCGAAGTAGTTCCTTTAGTGAAAGGTGAGACCGAGTACGAACGTCGATTGTGTTATGATGCGTTCGATGAGCTCGGCTGTACAAGAGTAGCCTACTACTGTGTCCAGTATTTCAGCTACGGGTTTCGGTATAATGAACTGCTTGAGCGTGTCCAACAAATTTCATTCGAATACGAACCAGAGAACATGATATTAATTGGCCTTCAATCGGAGAACCTAGTATCGGACTTCCCACCATGTGTGACCGGAGCAGCTGGTCAACGGTGGCTACGTAACTGCAACCCTCGTGATGTGTCGGTTGTCGAGGCCGCACATCAATACGACGAATGGAGCCGACAGGTTACCGCTGCTCTGAGTACGGGGCAGTCACAGCTTCATACGTTTACGAGTTCGAAGGGGTGGGCCTGATGGGGTCTGGTATTGCACCGCCGAGTCACCCTGGAAATCAAGATGAGCATGGGCCAGGCCACGATGAATCCGGTCAGACTTCGTTAGATGATTATGCCGATGAGACTGGTCCTACGAATCGGCAGGGTAAGACAATCAACGAACGTCGTGAGCGGCTGGAACAGATTCTAGAAGAGGAGATGGTGATTGTTGAAAGTCATCAGTTCGGGTCCTTTACGCGCGGAACAATGGTTGGACCTCTTTCGGAAGATTCCGATACAGATGTGATGTTCGTGCTGAGCCGTGAGAAGCACGGCCAATGGGAACGTGGAGAAAATGGGTCAAGTAACTGTCTTCGGGCAGTAAAGCGAGTACTTGAAAAGCGGTATCCTAATTCGAATGTTAGCATCGACCGAAACGTCGTAAGCGTCCAATTCAGTGATTTCACAGTGGACGTTGCACCAGCGTTTAAAGATGACACAGGTGGATACAAAATCCCAGACACGTATAGTGACGGACAGTCTTGGGTACGGACAAATCCACGAGGATACAAGCAACGGTTCGAAGCCATCGATAACGCTCGTGGAGGCAAGCTTCAGAAGGTCGCCCGCGTTGCAAAGAAACTCCGTGAGAATCGGAATATACCGGTCAGTTCGTATCACATGGAGGTGATGGCGTATGATTACGTCCATAATCATCCCAATAAGGATGCCACGACAGAGGAGTTGACCGAGGGATTCGTCGAGGAACTACCTCGTCGAGTTTCGCGGGGTACTCGGGACCCTGTCAATGGGGACCGATTGGACTCGAATATGGACCAGGCGAATCGGAAAGAAGCTATCAGGAAGGCAAAGGCTGCCCGGAAGAAGATGCGTGAGGCGAGAACACGTCGTCGAGACGGAGACAGCAGAGAGGCAAATGAAAAATATGGTGATGCTCTTGGGGAGGATATCGATTGATGGACGGAATCCGGAGCAAACTGCGCTATAGGGCCGAGAACAAGGCTGAGTCAGTTTGCTATACGTACAGAGGGTGTCATAGAAAGCGTCACACACGAAGACGCAGGATGTTGGAACTGTGTCTACGAGCGCCAGCATCCTGCAAGAGGAGACTTCTATCGACGAGTTCTTCAATGTAATGGCGACCGAGACGCTCGCGTTGTTCGAGCATCTTGAGTTCGACTTTCTCGAAGAATTCGATGTGTTCGCCCCCGCTCGCCGGGGGCGAACACGAGATCATCACCCACCAGCACTCTTCCGAGCGTTCCTGCACTGCTACTACAAGAACGTCTACGGCATCCGTCCAGTCACGCGAGAACTCCAGAACACGGTCGTCTGGCTCAGCTGTGGCTTCGATCGACCGCCGTCGAGAGACGCGGTCGATCGCTTCCTCACCGACCTCGAACACGTCGTCGACGAGGTCTTCGACCGCCTCGTCGAGCAGGCCGCCTGCCGCGGCCTGCTCGACTTGACCTACTCCATCGATTCCACCGACGTGAGGACGATGCCCGCCGACCAAGACGCGTCGAAAGGCTACGATCCAACCGCCGAAGAGTACTACCACGGCTACGGCTGTACGATCGTCTCGACCGGGCAAAAGATCCCGATTGCCGCGGAGTTCACCGAGAGCAAGCAAGCGCCAGAGGAGACGGCGATGCGCGTCACGTGTGACGCGCTCGCCGTCGAGAAACCGATCTGGATGCTTGGAGACAGCGCCTACGACACGCTCGGCTGGCACGACCACCTGCTGGCCGCAGGGGTCGTGCCAGTCGCTCCGTACAACGCACGAAACACCGACGATCCGAAAGACATCGAGTACAGGGTCGAAGCCCGCATCGACGAACACAGCGAGGACGTTCAGCTGAAGCAATCGACGCTAGACGAGACGTACAACCGCCGGAGTGGAGTCGAACGAACCAACGACGCCGTCAAGGACTGCGGCCTCGGGCACGTTCGCGCCCGAGGCCGCGTCCACGCACGAGCACAAGTGTTCCTCGCGCTGTGCCTTCGTCTCGTTATTGCGATCACCAACGACGAACGCGGAGACAATCCAGGAAGCACCGTCATCACGCTATGAGAACTATTCTATGACACCCTCATACGTACAAGCAACACTTTGCAGCAGCTAACTTCTACCGTGCTCTATCACGGGCTCTGGATGGTCTAATATTCGCTGCCGCAGCTCTCATTCTTGCCACCAATTTTTGGGGTGTTATGCCGAATCGCTATATCGCAATACCTGCATTGCTCATTGCAGCTATCACCGGATATCGGAGAGGTACGAATTTGCAAGACAGAGCAGAGGAGTTTCGACGGTCGGCGCGTCGGTATCACGCGTTGTTTGATGAATACCGTGACTTTCTCTCTATTACCGTTGCATCAAACGAAGTGAGTACAGAGGAAGTAAGGGCAGAATTTAATCGGCTCAGCAATGACCGCCGAGAACTCAACCAGACCACACCCGATGCAAGTGGAATTTGGTATCGATACATCAAGTGGAAAGGTGAGGACCGCATTCGAGAGGAAATCACAACGACCCCAGAGACCCGCGAAGCATTGTCCAACAAGCCCAAATAATTCCTCAAAAGGGAACATAGAACCCCGAAAAATCTCTCTTAGTCACTATTAAAATCACTTACTCTCGAATTGGAGTTCTACTTCAAATACACCAATATTTTTATATTCTTCTCTCAATTTTAAATACCCATTCTCAATTTGGAGTATCTCACAGCCGTCTTCACCACGTGTGAACCTCTCCACGAGTTCATGTTCTATCAAATCCTCAATCTCTTCTCCAACGGAATTAAATTGGGATTTGATGTGCTCTGGTAGACCCGTTACATGCATTACCTTGACTTCCGACCCTGCCTGGTATATTTTCCAACTTGGTTTAGAGCCATCTCGATTCTGACAGTCGTCGCGTCGATATCCAAATGCATAGTTCTCTCCATCAGATAATATCCCAGACAAGGTATTCCCAAATCTGTCATTCTTGCGTGAGATGACTTTATAATCTGCACTGTCTGAATCTGAATGATAATATGGTAAGCAATCTTTTGGTGCTATATAGTCAACTTCTGTGAGTAGTTTTGATTCTTGCTCGTTCTGGTCAATTTCACTGTTATTTTTACCCACCATTTCTCAACTAGACATGTATTTCACTTCTATTCATTTTTATTTCTATAAATAAGATTAAATTCCTTACTTATTCAAATTATATTGTTTTTCAAAGCTAGATTCCACGAAAACGAGCGTTCTCTACCATCTAAAATATAGTTCCAGTTTCTTACAAGGGGTGATTTATTCTCTACATGGTTGACCGTGTTAACCGTGTGTAGACCGTGTAACTCTGACCGTGTAGTACACCATATCACATGGTATGCTGAGCTGAACGACAACCATTGAATGGCTATCTGTCGTTAGATAGTATGATTTCAATCAACAAGCTGGCTCTCAACAGAGTTAGAATCTCAAATAAATGAATAAATCTAAGAATTTTCTATAAAATCGGCAAAGGTTTTAATAACCATTTGTCCTTACTAATTTTAGATGACTAATTCAAAAGCTGATATTGAGGCACTATCTGACCTCATTGAGAAACAGCAAACCCAAATTGAAGAGCAACAGAAACAAATTGAGTCGCAAGCCGAACGTCTCAAAGAATTAGAAGATAACTGTACACTCAGAGAATCACGAATTAATAGTATCACACGTAGTTTGGATTCTATTGAAGATGATATTGATTCTTTAGCAGTAGGTGCAGGAAACGTTACTTTGTCTCCAATTGAAAATGCAATTGTGAAATATAATGACCCTGAAAAATCTGATTTCATCAAACATCAAAGAGATATAAGAGCAGCACGGATTATTCTGAATTTCTCTAAGTGGTCTTCGAAAACACCAGGTGGCAGCAAATTAAATGTTAAAAATAACAACTTGAAAACACTATACGAATCAAAATACGGAGAGCATCTAGCAAGTACACAAATTGGACGTGCATTCAGGGCTGCAGTGGACCTTAGTAACGGGAAATTTGAACACAGACGGAAGAATGGACACGGACTTTACCTTCCCTCTAACAAAAAAATCGTTACAACAGAACAAGAACTTAGGAAGGAAGCGAAGTCAACTTAAGAAAATTAGATTCTAGGATTATTCTATATAGTGTCTGACGATTGGTGTCAGGTATGAATGTCACCTAAGGCTATTCTAAAGAGTTAAAATCGTTAAAACAAGAGATTTTACGGGTTTTGATAAGAGTCACAAAATATTTCACGACGAACCATATTCGAAACCGAATCCTCAAACCAATTTATCTTCAATAAATACGAATTTTATTTAGTTAATTTAGGGTAATACTTATAACAGTAGGGAACGAAAAGAAACTATAGGGTGTAACTTAGAAACAAGCTATAATACTCCCGTTTGGAGTCTATAGCGCAGTTGGCCCCCCGTGACATCCTTACCTAACATCAATTGTCAGGTCGATGTGCCAAATTTTGTGTGAGATAAAAACTGGTTACGGACTTGAGCCCGATATGGAACATTCTCCTCAAAGACATTCGGGAGAAATAATTGACAAGTCAACATATTTCTGGTCGTGGCAGTAGTTCCATGAGTTAGCCACTGACGAATAGCCCACTTTACCGTAGATGTTCAAGTATCTGTAGGATACGGAATCCGAGCTCACCGTAGTCCTTCTCGGTTTGCCCTGCCTTTTCGCGCAATGCTTTCATACATTCAGTGTACTCCTCGTTGATTACGAGTTCGAGTTCGGTACCGGTTTGCTCGTCGAACTCATTAGTCATGTCGTAGAGGCCCGTTAGCAGGTACTTTTCGTCACGGTTCCCGCGTACGACGGGCGACCAGAATTGGAAAATGAAGGAATAATCATCCGAGTCAAAGAGTTCGGTGACATACTCTTTGTCCGACTTGAATTTCTGCCACAGGCGTTCGAGAGTATGCTGGTAGTCTTCGTTCCCGTATTCCGCCCATCGGTCAGTGTTAGGTGTCCCCGAATAGTGAAGACCGTCAATGTGGGTTACAACCTCACAGGTATAGACGACCTGTTCGCCATGTTCGGTATTTTTCACGCCTATCACGTCGATTTCGAGCTGGTCACCTTGCTTTTGCGACCGCTGGTTGTACATTACCAACTCGCATCCTTCTACGAGTCGAAGGTACGAACCGACGAGAAGTTCACCTGATTCAGGCTGTTCGGTCATACTGGAACGATTCTATCATGATACAAAACAGTTGGTCTACTCTACTGTTGTAAGTTTTTATTGAATCTCTGTTAATATGCGCGTAGAAGACATCTCTGGGATAAAGAATAACTTAGTATGTTCATCTAGAAATCAAATCGGTATGTTTACATATGCTTAGACTTATAATTAATCAAGGTGATTAAACATGGAAAAATACGTATGTTCAATTTGTGAGGCAAAGTTTGATAATGAGATGCTAGTTCGGACGCATATCTCTCTTTCAGAACATTATGGCCATAAAAACAAAACCGGTTTCTCGCCAGCTGATTCAGTTTCTGTGATTAATGAGAATAATGAAATTGTAGATAGAATTAACGGAAAAGGAAACCCAGAGGCAGCGAACCTATTGAAGAGTGAGGTTCCTGATGAATTAGACAGAGTTGATGCAGTAATAATCAAGACGGCAGTCAATTCAAACACTGTTGATAGTTCAGAACTTATTCGACTCACAAACGCTGCTCTTGATGATGCGGGATTAGCAATTGAACCAACAGACTCTGCTCTTCATCGAGGAGAAACAGATGTACCCTCATCAGTAATAATCCTGAAAAAACTAAATGATTTCTTTGAGCTCAGTCGGACAGAAGGTGCAAAATTTGAGGAACTCACTAAACTCAAACAACGTATTCTCAAAGCCTATGCGAAAGACACGTCTATTGGGGTGTCTGAATTAGCTAAGGAAACAAATGTCTCTCCGAGCTACTGTGCTCTGATAGTCGAGAGGTACGGAGATATTATTGAGAGAGTAACTTCTGACGAAATGGATAAATATTTAGACGAAATCTCGTCAGGGAGTCGAACATAAATGTCTCAATGAACGTAACTGGGAAATAGATTAGCGATAAAGACTTTGGATTCGAAGTTGGTAGTGTTGTAGAATAGCTCAGAATCCGACAATCATACCCACTCTCACCCGCGGCGAGCACTCAAATATCTCGTCCCTCTTTGTGTTCTTTGATACCAGAAGAGAAATGGCAAATCGTAATCAGTGAAGTTCCAGTAACCGAACGGTCAGGACTAGCCCGATGCTGGCTGTACGAAAACAGCGTAAAGCAATACCGAGACCAACCCCGCCACCACCCAAAATTAATCGAGTTGGTCTTGTGCTTCAAATATACTCAATCTTGAATAAATATTATTAATCTATTCTCGGTGCGTGTCTATCCGCCTCACTTCGCAAGAAATCATCTTTCTCACTGAGCAAGTACTGTTCAGTAGTGGATACATCTTTGTGACCTAATAATTCTTTAAGCGAATATATTGAGGCCTCTCCTGATGATTGGATAAATTGCTCTGCGAATCCGTGACGATATGAATGAGTTGAATATTTATATCGTTCTGTGTCGTCTGCAGTTGTAACTGTGTCCTGCTCTTCTAAGGACTCGGCTGCATACGAGACAATATCACCAACGGTACGAGGTGACATTCCATTTTCAGACCTTGCGTCATCTGTGATAAAGAAATAATCAGAATCAGAATTAATGTATGCTTCCCGACGGACATCCCTCCAGATTTCAAGTTGAGTAGATAATTTTTTAGAGATACTTGCTGGTCTTGTTTTGTCGGACTTTACTGCAGGTACTATAATTTCGTTTTTCTTCAAATCGACATGCTGTTTTTCAAGTGAACTAATCTCAGCTCTTCGCATCCCTGTTTCATAAAGCAAATTTAGAACCATTTTATTTCTGAATTTCGGTGGTCCTACATTTTCAATCATTGTTTTATGTTGCTCAGGAGAGATAACAACGTAATTTTCAGGCCACTTATTTTGCTGGAGTGTAGCTCCGTAATCAATATAGCTACCAATCACAAAATCTTCTGTCAGATTCTTTGTGACATGGCCTTCATTATAGAGATACAGAAAGAATGAACGAGCATAACTGTACGTTGTTTCTATAGTGCTCTCAGCATACCCTTTCTCATGTAACATCCACTTTGCCCAGTAATCTAAGAGTGTATTAGAAGTTCCAAGACTTGTCTCTTTTTTGGGTATATGAACTACAAGGTCTGACCGCTTATTTATTGCAGTGTAATCTAAATCGGCATAATCTAGAAACCACTCAAGGCGTTTTATTGACTGCTTATAACTAACAACCGACTTGTCTGCTAATTTCTCTGGAAGACCTGCAAGAAAATCTGATTTAAGTTGTTCGAACGACTCTTGTTGGCTCATTCTTCTACCTCAAAAATGAATCTCTTGCCATCTTTTGAGAATTGATTGACTGAGCCAATATCTGAAATGAGTGTATCTAACGTACTCAGGACATCTTGGTCACTGTATCCTGCGAATTTAGTTTGAATATCTTGTACCCAGCCATACTCGTCTGAACGTAATCCATCAGGATTGGTCAGTTCATAGGCGTTATTTTTGATAGTGTTCTCAGCATCCCGCTGTGATTCAAAGCGAGGCAGTGTCTCGTAGACTTCACTCTTTATGTTAACCGTTTCTCCTTCTAAATCAATGAGATAAGCAATGTTTGTCTCCAAACGACTGAGTGTTTCCTCTATGTCCCGGAATCGGTTCTCAAGCGATTGTAGACGGTTCTCTACAGGAGCGAGGTCAACATCTACACTTTCAAGCTCAGATTGCTTATCAAATCCACCACTAACTTCCAAATTTGTTGCACGGCGAATGAGTTTGGTCCGGTCATTGTACTCGTCATTCTCAACAGCTTCATCCCAGGCATTGAGTTCAGATTGAGGAACTCTCAGTGAGATTGGCTGTTTGTCATGCTCCGAATCGTCAGAGGCCATATTACGGTATTTCTCATGCCAACGTAATATGATTGTGCATACGTTCGTACATATTTTGGACAGTAGTAGGTGACCGGATATCCCATACTGACTCGTTGGGCGTCGACGGGCTTACTTTGACCGGTCACCCCCGGACTCATCGCTACACACTGTCGACCGTACCCAGTCAAAGACCCATTTGTTACCATTTGATGGCAGCAAGTACCATCTCTTACCAAGTAGTGACAGTAATACCGGTCAACGTAGCGCTGTGGTTAGTCGATCTGTTTGAGCGCCCACGCCGCCCGCGCTCGAACCGCGTCGCTGGGGTCCTCACGCCGGTGTTCGGTCAGCGAGTCGACGGCCTCGCTGGCCTCACAGTGGCCCAACACCCAGCAGGCGTGGACTCGACTTTGGGTCCAGCTATCCTCCAGAAGCTCCACGACCTGCGGGACGAACGGATCGATCCGGCCGGGGAACTCGTCGGCGATTCGCGCCAGCGTTCCCGCCGTATTCGACCGCACCGTCGGATCTGAGTCATCCAGTAGCGGCGCAATTTCGTCGGTGTAGGGTGCGACATCCGTCGGGAACCCCTGTGCGATGTCGCCCAACACGCCGACCGAGTTCCCCCGGAGTTCGGGATCGTAAGCAGTCAACTGATCCAACAGCGTCGGGACGACCGGCGTTGCGGCGTCGGGATAGGCCGCCGTGACGTGGCCGAGCGCCGCCGTACAGCTGATCCGGTAGGGCGCGTCGTCGGCATCCAGAATCGAACACAGCTGGGGGACCAGCGGCCGGACCTCCTCGGGGAACGATTCGGCGATCACACTCAGGACGGCCAAGGCTTGTCGACGCGCCCGCGTGGGCGTCGGCGACAACAGCGAGGCAATCGCCGGGGTGGCATCCAGCGCGGCGGTGGGGTTGTGTTCGGCAACCGGCAGCAGGAACTGGGTAACAGCCGCGTTCAACAGCGAACTCTCGGTGTTCAGCTGATCGATGATCTCTGGAGTGATATCCACGACGGCCTCGGGGAACCGCTCGGCAACGGTCGCCAGACTCCGGACGGCATACAGCCGGATCGGGCGGTCGTCATCGAGCCGGTCGACAAGCCGGTCGACCGCCGTCAGCCCGACCTCGGGGCGGTCCTCAACCACAGATTCGACCGTGCGGATCGCGTCGTACCGGACCGCAGTACTGTCGTCGTCGATCAAGGGCCACAGCGACTCGGTTTTCAGCAGGCCGGGAGCGACCGCCGCCAACTGCCGGTAACGGTCGACGCGGTCGTCCGGCGACCCCTCGTCGAGTGCTGGCAGCGAGGCCCGCGTGACGACCTCGACGGCCGTAATTTCGGGCACCGAGAGCTGAACCCGCTGGGGAGAAGCTTCGACGGTCATCAGTTCGAACGTGGGTGGAGCCGTTAGTCCAACGGCCGCCGCCGGCAGACGCGTCGGGCCGGCAACCGGCTGGTCGGCCGTCACTGATGTCGACCCGCCTTCCTCGCTCACGATCCGAAACGCCGTCGAGCTATCGAACTGGTCGAAAAACGCCTCCAAGGCCTCCCCGGAGTCGGGAGCCGACCGGATCTGCATCGGCTCGCCGGTCGGGCCGGGGGCGAACCACTGCAGTGGCTCGCCGTCGGCGTCGGTGTGGCGACGAATACAGTCGTGAACCGAGTCACAGCCGACCGCATCCCGAATCGTCAGGTGGTCGACACCGCCGGCGTCGACATCGGCCGGGAGTGTATACTGTCGCCAGCAAGTGTGACCGTCGATGACGACCGGGTTTGGCTCGCCAGCTGCATCGGCGGGCCGACCGTCGACCGTTTCGGCGCGGCTATCACAGACATCGCAGACCGGGTTCGGAACGTGCGCGGCGGCACTCCCGACGGGGGTTCCACAGATACTGCAGGGCGACCGTCGGGGAGTCGGCGTTGAAGGCATCGCTGGTGGTTATGTGTCGGATGAACCATCGTCTCAAAAATCTTCCGTAGCAGATAACGGGTTTGATAATTGGGGTTGCCCCTTCGAACCCCGGAACACATTTCAGCCGAGGCGAAAAGATGTAGCTATGATCGACGAAACAGTCGAGGAGATCCAAGGGATGCAGAGTCATAGCTCCTCGCTGATCGCTATCAAGGCGACACAGGCGCTATCGGAGCTACTCGACCGCGAGTACGCCTCCGTCGAGGAGTTCGAGCGAGACCTCGAACGCAACGCGGGCGCACTCCGGCGAGCCAATCCATCGCACGCCTCGCTCCACAACGCGGTTCGGGCGGTCGAACGCTCGGTACTCGACGTCTCCGGCTCCGTCGACGAGGCCAAGGAATTCACCCGCGAGATGATCGACCGCGTCGTCGAGGATATCGAAACCGGCAAACGCCGCGCTGCCGCCAACGCCGCCGAAACGTTCGAAGACGGCGAAACCTTTCTGACACACGATTTCTCGACGACTGCACTGGCGGCCGTCGAGGCCGCCGCCCTCGACGGCAACTATCTGACGGCCTACGTGATGGAAGCCCGGCCTCGATACATCGGCCGCGGAACCGCCCGCATGCTGGCCGCAATCGACCGCGTCGAACCGCATCTCATGGTCGACAGTGCCTTGGGTCACTTCCTTTCGGAGTGCGACCGCGTCGTGATCGGCATGGACTGTATCGTCGACGACACGCTCTACAACCGAGTCGGCACCCTACCGCTGGCGGCGACCGCCCAAGAACTCGGCGTGCCGGTCGTCGTCGTCGGCTCGGGGGCCAAAGTGATCGAAGAAGGGTTTGCCTTCCAAAATCAGCACCGCTCGCCGTCGGAAGTGATGCTCGAACCGGTCGAAGGAATCGCTATCGAGAACCCCGCCTACGATGCGACGCCGGTCGAATACATCGACCAGCTTATCACCGAGACCGGCATCCACGAGTTCTAACGCTCACCGCCAGTCGAATTTTCGGCCACGAATCGCTCGCACAGTCAGAAAGCCAAGCAGTCCCATCAACATAAAGACGAACAGCGTGATCCCCTGTTCGAGCAGTCCGGCGGCCGATAGAACCACGCCGGCGATCAGAATAAAAAAGCTCGCGATGACGATTTCGAACCCACTAACCTCAACCATAGCTACCACTCTCCGTGTTCATGAAAAACCGTTTCGGTCTCGGGGGGAGCATGAGAGTATGAAGTCACCCGCCCGGCACGACACGACGCATGCAGCATCCGGGGGACGGATCGCACTGAGAATGTCGTGGCTGCGTCGTGTCGGTGCTACACGCGCCAGCCTTTGGGGGAGAGGTGGCTGAGGGGCGTGCAGGGCCGGCAGGGGAGACGGACAGGCCAAGTCGACCTGACCGCCTACTGCTACACCTGCCCCAAACTTAAGCGACTTGGCACTTCTGGAAGAACACTCCGTTTGTTGTTACACTCATCACGACACAGTCAAGGCAGTGGTTGACGGCCATGTCAGCCGGGCATCCCCAACGAGACGGCCGCCTAGAGTGACGGGATCGACTACGGGTTTGCCACATTCACCGACCGCGTCTTTACCGACGAGTTGGAGCGGAATCTGGATCTGTCGACCGAATCCAAAGAGATCGACGCCGAAGACTGATCGGAGACGTGGTTACTGTTCTCTCACGTCGACCCACTGACCGATATCGTCGGCTCGCTCGATTGCATCGAGGATGACCTGCACATCGTAGGCGTCGTCGAAGGACGGCGAGAACTCCGTTCCATCGGCGACCGCCGAGAGGAACTCGTAGTTTTCGTGGACGAAACTGTGTTCCCAGCCGATGGTGTGGCCCGGCGGCCACCAGTGGTCGACGTAGGGGTCGGTTTCGTCGGTCACGAGAATCGTCTCGTAGCCGCGATTGTCGCCGGTCAACAGCTTGAGTTCGTTGAGCCGTTCCAGCGAGAACTTCAGGCTTCCCTCCGTGCCATGAATCTCTATCGTGTGGTCGTTTTTGTGACCGGTCGCCACCCGTGAGGCCTCGAAGCTCCCGACCGCGCCGTTGGCGAACTCGGCTTGGGCAGTGTAGGCGTCGTCGACGGTCACCGGTCGGTACTCCTCGATAGCCTCCTCGTCGTCGTACACTGGTCGTTCGTCGACGAACGTTTCGAGGTGGCCCGAGACACGTTCGATGTCGCCCGTTTGGTCGCCGCCGAGGAAGCGCGCGAGGTCGACGGTGTGAGCGCCCAGATCACCGAGCGCGCCGGAGCCAGCCAGTTCGGAATCCATCCGCCACGCCCACGGTGCCTCGGGGTCGACGAGCCAATCCTGCAGATATCGACCTCGAACGTGCTGGATCGTCCCGAGATCACCGTTGGCGATCAGCTGCTTTGCATACTGGATCGCGGGCAGAAATCGGTAGTTGAACGCACAGCCCGCCGGGACGCCCGCCTCGCTCGCCGCATCGCGCATTCGTTCGGCGGTCTCCAGCGTTGGCGCGAGGGGTTTCTCGCAGAGCACGGGTGTTCCGGCCTCCAAGGCGGCAATCGAGGGCTCGGCGTGGAGATGGTTCGGCCCGAGATTGTAGAACACGTCGACCTCCTCGACGACAGCTTCCCAATCGGTCGCCGTCTGTGCAAACCCAAATTGGTCGGCGGCCTCGGCCAAGGCCTCCTTATCGCGTCCAATGAGTGTGTGGCGCTCGATCTCGGGTGCGTCGGGGAAAAACATCGGCAACCGAGCGATGGCATTCGAGTGGGCACGACCCATAAACCGGTAGCCGAGCATGCCGATGGTAAGTGGCTCAGTCACGACTTCTCACTCCGCCCAGTAGGCGTCGCCGGGTTCGGTTTCGAACATCGCACGTGAGAGCACGTCGACTGGCTTTTCGAAGCCTTCGGTCGCCGAGGGGGACAGTGAGCACGCCGAGCGTCATACAGCCACGTACAACGACATCCCGAATAAATGGGTATGTCGACTGTGAGCGAATGTTTAGGCGCTCCCATCTCCCAGTCGACCGAGCAGGTCCCAAAGAAGGAACGCCACGCCGACAGTGAGGGCGGCCACCTGCTTGGGATGGGTCATCGCCCACAGCAGATAGCTCCGCTCGCGTGCTTTGTTGTCGAACGAGCCACGGGCTCCGAAATCGGTGTCGTCGTCGACTGGCTCTCGAAGGTTGTCGGCCCTATCGGAGTCCACAGGCTCGTCGATCATCTGGGCGTTCCAGCCGGTGCGAGCCAGCAGGTAGTCGAGTCGACGGGGAATCACTCGATTGCCGAGGATAGCTTTCAGCGTCGACCCACCGACCCAGAGTTCGTTGCGGTCGTTGTGGGCCGCCCAAACGATGGCCTCGGCGGCAACTTCGGGCTGGTAGATGGGTGGCACTGGCTGTGGTTTGTTGGGGAGTCGACTCCGGACCCACTCGAACTGTGGCGTGTTGAGCGCGGGCATCTGGACCATCGTCAACTGGATGTTGCTGTCCTCGTGGATGAGTTCGGTCCGAACCGACTCGGTAAACCCCTGAATGGCGTGTTTGCCGCCGCAGTAGGCCGACTGAAGTGGAATCCCGCGGTAGGCCAGCGCCGACCCGACCTGAATTATGGTTCCCTCGTCACGCGGGCGCATGTGATCCAAGGCGACCTGCGTGCCGTAAACGTAGCCGAGATAGGTGACCGCGGTGACGCGTTCGTACTCGTCGGGTTCCATCTCACTCACTGGGGAAAACACGGAAGTCATCGCGTTGTTCACCCAGATGTCGATTGGACCAAACGCCTCCTCGACAGCCTCGGCGGCAGTGTCGACCTGCTCTGGGTGGGCGACATCCGTTTCGACGACGACGGCCTCACTCCCGGCGTCGACGACCTCCTGTTTGGCGGCTTCGAGCCCTGCCTCACCGCGGGCGAGGAGACCGATCCGTGCGCCCTTCTCGGCAAAGGCACGCGCCGTCGCTCGTCCAACGCCAGCCGATGCACCTGTGATAACGACCGTTGGGTCTGTGTTTGCTGACATAGTCTCGACTTATCTGACATACTGCGGCCACCACGAGCCGTACTGATCCCGAATCTGACCCCGTGGGATGCTGGCAGCGATGAGCAGTGCACCCACGACAACACCGTTGAGAACTGTGAGTAGCGGCGCGCCGAACAGCCATGGTGCGAGGATGATCCACCCACCAAGCGGAATGTTGACGAACCGAAGCAGGCGGGCCGGTTCGGCGGTGGCGATCACCGACACCGAGACGACAAGCGACCCGACGAGATGGCTACTGTCGGCAAGCAACCCCTCCGAGCCGAAGACAGTCGGTGACAGCATGAGCCAAAAGCCGAGTGCCAGCGCCGCCAGCAGCGTCCACGGCAGCGACACCCCCCAGAACATTCCTGCCGCGCGGTCCGGGTCTTCTCGGGTTCCTTCAGGAAGCCCGGCCTCCTCCTCTGAGAGCATGCCGCCCATCCAGAACGCATGCCACAGTGAGACGCCCTCGCTCATCCGTCGACGGAGCAGTTGGAACATGGCGACGACCTCGTCGAACGTGAGCGAAATCATCCAAAGCATCCCGAACGCCGACAGCAGACAGAGGGTACACCACGTGCCGACCAGCAGGGGCTGGAAAACAACGAGGAGGACCTGCACAAGGCCCAGCGGGATAACGACGATGCCGAAAAACGCCACCATCCACGGCATCGTCCGCCAGCGCGTTTTGTCGCCCATAAACGACATCAGTCCCTCGATTGCGTAGGCCACCGCCCCCAACCCAGCATCCGAGACGGGGAAGGCCTCCGAGACCCAGGATTCGAGAATCTGGACCGTTCCGTCGCCAAAGACAGGGTCCCAGACGAAATCAATATATCCCAACTGGTAGGCGGCCATATACCGTGAAGCGAAAAATCCGAAAAAACCGAGGACGACCAGTGGGAACCGTTGGGCCGCCGTCGACGGATTGTATGTCCATCCCTGTGGCACACTCCCGCCAGACATCTCCATCCGCATCATGATGATAACCGAGAACGTAATCACCAGAATCCCGACCAGCGAGTCATTAACATAGGCGGCGGCTGTCGGCGCGCTGAAGACGACTGGGGCCAACAGCAGCCAGAAGCCGACGAAGCCGTTGGCGTACGACGCCCACCGGTTGCCTCGCCAGACGGTGAGGCCACTCAGGGCGATCAGTACAACTCCCGTAAGTATGTCGCTCCAGGTCATCCAGATGCTTTCGTAGCCGAGCGACATCGGAGAGAAGACGAGCCAGATCCCCAGCGAGATGACGCCGTACTGAATCCACGTCTCTTTGCGTGGATGGTTGAACATCATCGTTCCCGGCTCTTGCATATCGTCTTCGTCGTGGCTATCTGATTGATTCATGATCTGGTATCAGTGATCGTCTGCCTGTCTCAGCCCCGGATACGCCGTCGACGACTGGTCTGCAAGCGAGTAGGGTGGATACCCCTTTTGAGCGTAGTGGTGCCCGCCATGGGTTGTGAGGGCCATTGCACTCGTGAGCACACCGATATGGCTGAACGCTTGGGGGATGTTCCCCAACTGCTCTCCCTCCGGCGTCACCTCCTCGGCAAGCAGGCCCAGCGGGCGGCCACACTGACAGACACGCTCGAAGATGTCGGTCGCCTCCTCGATTCGGCCCGCCGCCGCCAACGCATTGACTAACCAAAACGAGCAGACGACGAACCTCGCTTCACCCCCCGGCAGCCCGTCGCTGCCTTCCAGTCGACGCACCAACCCATCCTCGGTCGTGAGGCGGCGGCGAATCGCCTCAATCGTCCCCGCTATCCGTGGATCGTCGGCGGGCAGAAAGTCGACTTGGGGAAGTCGCAGCAGCGCCGCATCGAGTTGCTCGTCGGCTTCGAACGAGCGCACAAAGCTTCCTAACTCATCGTTGTATCCCCGCTGGAGGACAGCATCGCGGATCGTCTGACGTGTCTCCCGCCAGTGGTCGACTGGTCCCTCGATGTCAGCCTCCCCGACATCAGCCTCTTCGATGAACCGAATGGCGCGGTCGAGAGCTGCCCAACACATCACCTTCGAGTAGACGAACTGCTCTGGCTCGCCGCGAATCTCCCAGATACCAACGTCGGGTTCGTCCCATACCTCACAGACGTGATCCGCGACATCTCGAATCACCACCCAGTGGTCGACGAGCAGATCAGCCCCGTACTGAACCGCCTCGTAAACGCCGACGACGAGTTCGCCGTAGACGTCGAGTTGTCGTTGGGTGGCTGCGCTGTTGCCGACCCGCACGGGGGTCGAGTCACGGTAGCCATCAAGGTGATCAAGCGTCCGCTCTGTGAGATCCGTCGCGCCATAGAGGCCGTAGACTGGCTGCATCTCGGCGGGTGTATCCTGCCCGCAGTGGGCGAGACACAACTCGAAATACGCCTCGATCTCCTCAATGTGGCCCAACTCCGCGAGGGCTTGGACCGTGAATGCGGCGTCACGAATCCAGTTGTACCGGTAGTCCCAGTTTCGACTGCCGCCGATGGCTTCGGGCAGCGAGGTGGTGGGTGCGGCCGCAATCGTCCCGACGGCCTTCTGAATCAGTAGTTTCAGGACGAGCGTCGACCGGACAGCCAGATCGTGCCACGGGCCCGCGACGGGACAGGACGACGCCGAACAGGTGTGGGACCACTCCTGCCAGTAGTCGACGACCCCTGCACGCAGATCCCGGTGGGCGTCGGGATTGATCCGAACCGCTTGATCGTAGCCGAGAACGAACCACTGGCTTTCGCCTGCCTGTAGGCTGAGGCTGGCTGTGGCCGACCCGTCGCTGATCTCGAAGGGAACGGTCCCCGAGAGCGTCAGTGTCTCGCCATCGCCGGTCGCGGTGACGCCGTGGGTGGTGTGGTCGAGCGTTGGCATCGTTGCTGCGTAGTCGAACCGTGGTTCGAACTCGACTGCGAGGTCGACGGTGCCCGCGTTTCCCGTGACCTCTCGGTAGAGTGTTCGATGGCGGTCATCAGCTGTCCGGTGTTGAACGGGCATGAAATCGGTCACGGTCGCTGCCCCGGAGGCTGTCGAAAACCGGGTCTGGAGGACGTTGGTTCGGTCGACATACGTCTGGGCCGCCTCGAACGATTCCGCGGGAGCGATGGTACAGTGGCCACCCTGACCGTCGAGCAGGCGCGCGAACACGCTCGCATCGTCGACTCGCGGGAGGCACAGCCAGTCGATCCCGCCGTCGCGTCCGATCAGCGCGACCGTTTCGAGGTTCCCGACGACCCCGTAGGCGTCCAGCGGTTTGAACTGCGTCACTGTCGGGGCGGCTCCACTGACCCCATCGTGTAACTGACTGCACACCCACGGGTGTCTGTCAGAGACAATGCAGAGCAACGTTTGGCCGCCTCGGAGTCGTCTATTGTGGCCGGTTTGTTTCTGCTTGGTCGTCGGTCGACCGCGTTGGCGAGAAGGCTTAGGTAGCGGTTCGTGGTAGCCCTCCGCATGTCACTCGAAAATTCGCTTGAGGAACGGCTCCACAAAACGACCCAGACCGACGACCGACTCCCGGATAGCCCGCGTGGAATTCACGCTGTGGTCGCCGCTCTCCGTGGACTGCAGGCGGGGTTCGTGGCGACGCTCATTATGACCGCGTTTCGACTCCCAATTATGCGGTCGCTGCCGCCCTCTGCTAACTTCTGGGCGATGTACGTCGGCAGCGGTGATACCAACGACTACCCCGGTATTGGGCTTATTCTGCACTTGCTGTACGGGACCACGAGTGGGGCTCTCTTCGGTAGTCTGTTCGCGCTCCTGTCTGCAGAACGCTCAATCGAGGCCGAACAGCGGGGCATCGTCTGGGGGTCCGTGTTCGGGATGGTGCTGTCCGTCTTTGGGACGCAGGTCGTCCTCAACGAACTCCTCGATACACAGCTAGAGGCCGACGAACTCACGCTGTTTCACGCCGGGCATCTCGTCTACGGGATCTCTCTGGGCGCGTGGGTCGGTTCTCGAACAGAAGGAACAGAGAACGTCGACACCGAGTACGACTACAAGTGAGACTCTCCAGGTCGTCGACGACCGATACTGTCGCTACTCTGTTTCGACTGGTGCGCCGCGGACGTTCTGCTTGACGCTCCGCAGCCCCTGTTTTGCCTTCTGCTTCGAGGCATACCCGTGGCCACCGTCGGCGATGATGTTCCCGTTGTCGTGGACGAGCCGCCAGCGCCATTTGCCGCCCTTGTCCGCGAACAGTTCGAACGTCGCGCTACTGCCACCGTCCTCAACAGTGTTCTCGTGATCGTCCTTCGAGGTGTCGACCACGTACGCACCCGGCGCGTTCCCCACGACGCTGTCGAGGCCCTGTTTGGCCTTCTGGGTCGAGGCATACCCCTGGCTGCCGTCGGCGATGATGTTGCCGTTGCGGTGAACGAGCCGCCAGCGCCATTTGCCCTCGCTGTCTTCGTACAGCTCGAACCGGGCTTTGCTCACGTTCGTCTCGGTGTCGACGTCCTCGATGTCACCCTCCCATTCCATTTCGATGTCGAGGCTGAGTGTCTCGCCGTCTTGTTCGATTTCGACTTCCAACTCGGGTTCGGCCGCCGGGGTGACCGTCACCGTCTGTTCGTCGTCGACCGGCACTGGCTCCCCCCGACCGAGCGCCGTTGCCAACCGGCGCAAATAGGACGCAATTGATCGTCGACTCCGCTTCGTTTCGGATTCGTAGATTGTCTTTTCTGACATACAGTTTTGCTTTCACAGGACTGTTATAAAGTCGTGTCCCCGACTTAGCCACCTTGGAAAGACAGAGAACGGATCTATCAGTATGGGAAAACGCTATTGACCGTGTCGAACGTAGGGAGTTACAATGCGTGTTCTCGTTGTTGGAGCGACTGGGTTCGTCGGTAGTCGACTGGTCGCTCGGCTCGCGGAGTTGGGTCATGATGTTGTCGCCTTCTCGCGGAGCGCGAGCCAGGAATCGTTCCCCGACGGCGTCGAGGTCTTCGAGGGTGACCTCGCCGACGGCGACTCGCTCACTGATCTCTGTGCGGGCGTCGACGTCGCCTACTACCTGATTCACTCGCTGACCGCCGACAACTTCGCCGCCCGCGACCGGGAGTACGCCCGGCGGTTCCGGGATGTCGCCTCCGAAGCGGGCGTCGACCGCGTCGTTTATTTAAGTGGCATCAGCGGCACCGGGGTCGACCTCTCGCCGCATCTCGAATCGCGCCGCGAGGTCGAGTCGATCCTGACCGGCGGCGAGTTCGATCTGACCGTCCTGCGGGCGGCGGTCATCATCGGGGCCGGGAGCGCGAGTTTCAGAATCCTCCACGACCTGACCGACCGGCTCCCGATCATGGCGGTCCCCCAGTGGGTTCGCACCCCCTGTCAGCCGATCGGGATTCGGGATACGATCAGCTATCTGGTCGGTGTCCTGGATGCCGAGGAAACCCGCGGCGAGACCTACGACATCGGCGGCCCCTCCGTCTGGAACTACGAGTCGTTGCTCCAGTTGACCGCGAAAGCAAAAGGCAAGACGGTGTACATCGTGCCGGTGCCGGTGATGACGCCGAAGCTCTCGTCGTACTGGCTCCGGCTGACGACCGACGTGCAGTTCGACATCGCCCAGGCGCTGGCCGAGAGTATGCGCAATCCGGTGACCGTCGAGGCCGCAAGCGACCTGCAGACCGTCGTGCCGATCGACCAAACTTCGATCGAGACCGCAGTCCAGGACGCGTTGGCCGAACTCCGAGCGGCCGCCGAACGCTGAGACGGCGGTCGACGACGCCTGCCAGTCGACCGACGACCGTCAGTGGTCGACCTACTTCCGCCGGGAGTCGGCGTGGTCCTGTCGGATCGTCTCGACGAACTCCCGCGCGTCGGGATCGAGTCTGTAGGTGCCGTGGATCTCGGCGGGGGCCTCGCCGTGGACGACACGGCCGAAGGGCGCGGCGATTTTGGGGTACAGCGCTTCGAACCCGCGGGCCACCGGCGAGGCGATCCCGCGGGCATCCATCGCCCGCTTGACGGCCGTCTCGCCAGCGTGGACAGCATCGCCCTCGATCAGCACGAAGACGAACGGTCGGCTGCCGAACTGGGCTTCGAGGAACTCCTGGACCACGTCGGACTCCCATGGGACCGGAATCACGTCGTCCATCCCGTAGGTCAACACGTCGACCGCGGTTCGAAACGCCTCTTTGCGGCCGTCGTAGACGAGAACCGACAGTGGGCTACTCACGACTGCTGGTATGTCGCCGAGCGGCGTGATTCTTTCGAACAGCCCCGAATAGAAGGACCGACGAGCAGGCGGTTTTATGTTCCTATCTGACATTGGTGATTTTAAATGCAGTATCGAGCAGCTATCGGCGGTGGCCTCGTCGTCTCCGGCGTCCTCCTCGGAGTGCTTCAGGTGTTGCAGTATCTTCAGTTCCCGGCAGCCGCGACGACCCTCCTGTTCAACACGGTCCCGTTTATATTGGTGTCGGCAGCGATCGTCTTCACTGGCGTCACCATCGTCCGCGACGACGCCTACGGCGAGTACGCGACGCTCATTATCTCCTGGAGCGTCGGGAGTGCGGTCGCCTTCGTTGCCGTTTTTACGCTCATCACCGGCATCAGTCAGCAGGCGGGCCTGACGCTGCTGTTCGGGGCCGCCGACGCAGGGACTGCTGGTGGGCTTGCCGGACTCCTGATCGGCCTCTACGACGCCCAGAGTCGACAAACGCTGGCCACCGTCGAGCGGTCGGCCGAGAAACTGAAGGGGCTCAACAAGTACGGCAAGGTGCTCAACGAGTCCTCGAACGTCGAATCGGTCAGCGCGCTCTGTATCGAAGTTCTCGAATTCGTCCTGGATAGCGACGGGGCTGTGTTTGTCCATGGCGACGGCGACTCGTGGCGGGTCGTCGACACCACGCTCCCGGATGTCGACACCGACGGCGCGCTCGGCCGGGCCGCCCGCGAGGCCAGCGACCGCGAGAAGCTCCAGACGCTCACCGACGGCGAGGGGTTCGACGGGATCAGAAACGGCGAGCCCGGGTCGACGCTGGCGGTGCCGATCTCCTACGGTGCGGACACTGTCGTCCTGTTCGCCGTCTACTACGACCTCGCCGAGCCCGACACCGAGAACGTCGACCTCTTCGAGATCCTGGCAGCCCACGCCGCGACGGCGCTGTCCTCGGTCGACACAGCGGCTCGACAGGCCGACGAGCCGGAGCCGCTGTAAGCCTGGGCTTCGAGTCACAACAGCTATTTTTCGGCCGGTCTTTCACTCGCCAATGGAGGTTGCCCTGATCACCGTCGGCGACGAGCTGCTGTCGGGCGACACGGTGAACACGAACGCCAACTGGCTCGCCGCGCGGCTCGCCGACCGCGGCGCGACGGTACCCCGGGTGCTCACGTTGCCCGACAGCCGTGAGACGATCACTTCCCACGTCACGGAGTACAGCGAGGCCTTCGACCGCGTGATCGTCACCGGTGGCATCGGTGGGACGCCCGACGACGTGACGATGGAGGCGGTCGCCGACGCCTTCGGCCGCGAGCTGGCTGCCTCGGAGCTGACCCGCGAGGCTGTAGACCGGCGACTCGCCGAGATCGAACAGCGCATTCCGGACCGCGAGATCGATGTCGACCGCGAGGCCGAGGCCGCGATTCCGGCCGAGAGCCGACCACTTATAAACGAGGCCGGGCTCGCGCCGGGCTGTGTCGTCGCCAACGTCTACGTGCTGCCCGGCATTCCGGAGGAACTGAAAGCGATGTTCGAGTCGGTTGCCGAGGAGTTCGCCGGGGATCGTCGCTCGGAGTTCCTGTATACGGTCGAACCGGAGGCCAATATCGTGTGGGCCCTTGAGGAGGCGATGGATCGCTTCGCGGTGACCGTCGGCTGCTATCCCGACCGGGAGGCTGACCACAACCGGCTGAAGCTCACGGCGACCGACGAGGCGGTGTTGACTGGGGCCGTCGACTGGCTGCTGTCGAACATCAACGCGAGCGATACACCAGTCTCCCGCGACTGGAACACCGACGAGCCCGCGAGCACGGACCAGTGACGACGCCACGACTGGTGCGTCTTTTATAACCGGATCGTCACACGGGTCCCTTGCTCGATCTACAGACGGCCGCTACAGTTCGTCCCGTCGACCACTCACTCGATTCGAACTAGAACTACCCATCTGGTCGCCGACGACCTGCCAATGCGCTATCTCGAAATCACGATCCCAGAGGGTCGCCGACGGGCCGTCCTCGGCGTGCTCGACGAGGCGGGCGTCGACTACGTGATGAGCGACGAAACCAGCGGCGAGAAGTACAGCGACGTCGTCCGGTTCCCACTGCCGAATCGGGCGGTCGAACCGATCCTGGACAAACTCGCGCAGGTCGATATCGAAGACGCCCGCGTGGTTGTTATCAACGCCGAAACCGTGATCTCCGAGGAGTTCGACGCTGTCCGCGACCGCTACAGCGGAGGTGGGGCCAAAGGTGAACGCACTTCTCGGCAGGTGCTCCGAACGAAGGCCGACGAGTTCACCCCCGCGTTTCCCATTTATATTGTGATGCTGCTGATCAGTGCGGTCGTCGCCACCGCGGGGCTGCTGGGTGATTCGCCCGCCGTCGTCGTCGGCTCGATGGTGATCGCGCCGCTGCTCGGCCCGGCGCTCGCCGCCAGCATCGGGATCGTCACCGGCGACGACGACCTCCGCCGGGAGGGGTTCCGCTACCAAGTGATCGGTGTTGCAGTCGTGATCGCGGCCTCCGTCAGCCTCGGGTTGCTCGCTCGACTGGCGGGGTTCGAACCGGGCGGCGTCGATATCGTCGTCGTCGCCGAACTCGAAGAACGCGTCTCGCCGAATCTGCTTTCGATCTTGGTCGCGCTGGGAGCGGGAATCGCCGGTATTCTGAGTCTCACGCGCGGCTTTTCGGAAGCCATCGTCGGCGTGATGATCGCCGCCGCGCTCATTCCGCCGTCGGCCGCCGTCGGAATCACCGCCGCGTGGGGGATGGACGGCGCGACACTGGGAGCGTTCACGCTGGTCATCGTCAATCTGCTGTCGATCAACGTCGCCGCACTGGCGACGCTGTGGGTCGCGGGCTACCGCCCGCAGGGGCTGTTCGAGGTCTCGCCCACCCGGCGGCCGACGCTGACCTACGCGGCGATCTTCGGTGTCGGCCTCCTGGTGCTTGCGGCCCCACTGGGCAGTATCACGCTGCTGGATTTCCAGACGACACAGATGGAAGCCAGCGCGGAGGAGGGCGTCGAGGCGGTCCTCGACAATCCCGAGTACGACGGGATCGAAAGCGATGAGATCGAAGTCGTCCTAGACGACGACTATCCGGTCCGGTCGGTCGATCGGATCGTCGTCACCGTCACTGGCCGGCAACCAGGGCCGAACCAGCCACTCGCGGACGATATTTATCAGGCCCTCGCCGACCGGATCGGCGAGCCACTCCTCGTCGAGGTCGAGTACGTAGTGTCCGAAGAGCGCGGCCAACAGCCTGCCGACCGCGGGATCGTTGAGACCGAGTCGGTTGGGTCCTAACCCGGTGCTGGCGACTCGCTACCGCATGACGACAGCGTCCTGTGGGTCGTACTCCATCTGTGTCGCCACAGTCGCGGCCACTTCGTCGCCGAACTCGCGGGCGACGAGATGGAATGCGAGGTCCAGCCCAGCGGTGACACCCCCAGCGGTCACGAGATCGCCGTCGTCGACCACCCGCCCGTCGACGAGATCGGCCCGTGAGTCTCGTAGTTCGTCGCGTGCGCTCGCGTGTGTCGTTGCTGGTCGACCGTCAGTCACTCCGGCCCGCGCCAGCAGCATCCCGCCGGTACAGACCGCTGCGAGGTCGACGCCCTCGTCGTGAAGTCGGGCGATTGCCTCAGGCAGGTCGCCCCGTTCGGCTTCAGCCCACGCGCCGGTCTCGCCGCGGGCCCCCCATTGGCCACCTGGCACGACCAGGAGATGGGGATCGAGGTCGTCGAGTCGGTGGTTGATGCCGATCCGGAGCCCGTGGCTCGCGGTGATCTCCGTTGCGTCGTCGAGTGTACAGAGCGTAACTTCGAGCTCCGCGCCCGCATTTCGGGCGTTCTCGAAGACCTCGAAGGGAGCGATGGCGTCGAGTTCGTCGACGCCCTCGAAGACGACGATTGCGATATGCATGGCTGTGCTCGGCTGGGTGTCAAAAAAAGGGTTCCGCCGGTGTTACTCGGTGTCAGGCTCGACCGAGGGGGTTGTCGACCCACCGGACGAACCAACGAGGTTTCGGATGTTTGCAACCGGGTTCGGTTTGCCGGTGATCGTCTGGAGGACGTACATCGCGATGATGGCCGCGAACGACCCGAACTGAACGACCCGCGAGGGGTGGACCATTGTCACGATTCCGAGCACGAAGAAGGCGACACCGGCACCGAGCGAGACCGCCTTGCCGAAGCCGAAGCGGTAGTTGATGCCGTGGATCACCGCGATCGCGCCGATCATCGCCAGCGACCCCGAGATCAACGTCTGGGTGCCGAACTCCGCCGAGACGATCTCCGGATGGTAGATGAACGTGAACGGCAGAATGAACAGCGGCGCGGAGATCTTGATCGCCTCCAGGCAACTCTTCCAGAAGTCCGCCCCCGCGATCCCGCAGGCCACCGCCACACAGGTCGCGATCGGCGGCGTCAGCCCCGCGAGGATCGCCGCGTAGAACACGAAGAAGTGGCTCGCGAACTGCGGCAGCAGGAACTGGTTTGTCAGCGTCGGCGCGATCAGCAACGCGACGATCGTATACGAGGCGGTCGTCGGCATACCGAGTCCGAGGACGATACAGATGATCATTGCTAAGATCGCCGCCACCAGCAGGATGCCGCCCGAGAGATCCATCAGCGTCAGCGAGATCTTGGTCGGCACGCCGGTCGCAGTGAGGATGTCGACGACGCCGTTGATCGCCGCGAGGATGATCGTCACTGGCGCGAGGACGACGACGCCCTCACGCATCCCGTTGAGCGTCTCCCAGACGCTCCGCGTGGCGGATTCGCCAGCCGTCTCGTCGCTAACACCAGTCAGCGACTGCAGCATCGGGATGATCGTCCCGGTGGCGACCATCGAGACCGCGGTGTAGAGCGCGGCGGTCATCACGGTGACCTGCACGATGCCCAGTAGGTAGATGAGGATGGCAAGCGGGAGGCCGTATTTGACGAGTTCGGTGAGGAACTCGCTGCGTGGCATCGCATCCTGGATCAGGATCTCAGGGTCGACGTCGTCGAGCTGCGGCACCGAGACGTAGTGGACCGCGATGGCGATCGTCACCACGAGGATCGCCGCCGGGATCAGCCCCGCGACGATCACGTCGGCGTAGGTGACGCCCGTAATGAGCGACGCCATAATGAAGGCTGCCGCACCCATGACCGGCGGCAGCACTTGGCCGGAAGTCGAGGCGACAGCCTCGATGGCTCCGGCGGTTTCGGGTTTCATCCCGTTGCGCTTCATCAGCGGGATCGTGAACGAACCGGTCATCCCGGCGTTTGCGGTCTGGCTCCCGTTGACCGAGCCGATGACTGCGCTCGCGAGAACCGCGGTTTGGGCAATCCCCGAATCGATGTACCGGGCCGACCGGAACGCCAGCCGCATGATGAGGTCGAACGCGCCGTAGGACTTCAGGAAGCCCGCATACAGCAGGAACAACGCGATCCACGCGGCGACGAGCTGGGTCAGGAAGCCGAAGAAGCCGTCGACGCTGATGACGAGCGTCCGCAGGATCCGCTCCCACGTGAGCCCGCCGTGTGAGAGCGCTCCCGGTGCGAACGCCCCGTAGCGCCCGTACAGAATGCCGAGGAAGATCACCGACAGGAACGTGAGTCCGAAGGAACGCCACGTGAGATAAATGATGACGAACGTGAACACGATCGCCATGATGTACTCGTTGGTAGCCGCCCGGCCGAGTCCGGAGACGTACAGCTCCTGGAAGTTCGTCGCGATGTAGGTGATCGTCACCAACACATCGAGCGCCGAAAACGTCAGTAGCCCGGCATGGAGTCGATTCCCGGGTCCGTAGGCCGTCTTCAAATCCTCGATGATGTGTCCGCGGCCGCCGCCCGCCATATCCATGAGCTCCGAGAGGACGTACAGTTCGAGGACCCCACCGAGGAAAATCACCCCGTAGTAGGCCCGTGCCCACGTCTGGTCCCATGCGTACCAAATAATGACCGCCCAGAACGGGAGCGAACACAGGATCAGCAGGTTCCGCAGCGAGAACGTCTCTGCATCCCCTGGCTGTTCGGTATCGAACCCGACCTCGGTGTCGGTCTCAGTCGACTCGTCGGTTGTATCACTCATAATTGGTCGATCCGTGTTCCTATCACGCCACGCTGCCCGTTCGACCGATAATTGTCTCTTTGCATGCTATGTGGTTGAAATATGGTTGGTCGTGTGTACTCCGTGAGGGGACCGACGGGGTGAGACGCGCTACTCGTTGGTCTCGCCGCGTGTCCACTCGTCGTTCCAGGCGTCGTTGGCCTCCCAGTAGTCGGCGACACCGGGGTGGACCTCCAGATCGGGGATAACCGCCTCGGTCATCGAGTCGACGCCCGAGTGGTCGAGGGCCGTCGGGTCGGCATCACGGATCGTATCGCCGTGTTCGGCCGAGAGGCGAGCGACTTCCTCGGTTGCTTCGGCGGGCACGTCCGGACCGAAGGCCCACTGACCGGCCAGCACCCACGAGGTGGTCGAATCGGTGATGCCGGTGACGTCCTGCTCCCAGCCGTAGGGTTCGAGCGTCTTCTTGAGTGCGCCCGGCGTCGCGTCGATGGCGTCCTCGAAGTTCTGGTCGACCTCCATGAGGTTGAGGTTGCCACCACTGCGGACGTCGACCTCCTGGACCCAACTCGAGAGCTCCGCGCCGTTGGCCCCGTACACACAGAGCGCGTCGACCCGGCCCTCCTCGACAGCGCCCGGAATGTCGCTGGTGTTGGAGTTGTTGATCTCGTTGTTCTCCCACAGCCCTGCCTCTTTGATGATCTCCTCGGTGAGGAGTCGCGTCCCGAAGCCGGGCTGGATCGGGTAGATCGTGTAGCCGCCGTCCTGGAGGTCGGCGGTCGACTCGATGCCCGAGTCCTCCATCGCAACCCAGTGCATCTCGAGGTTCGTGAACACGAACCCTTGCATCGGCAGCGAGTCGACGGGCTCCTCGGCGAACGGCCCCTCCTCGTTCATCGCCTTCGACAGCGAGTTGTTGTCGACACCCATGCTGGAGATGTTGTCGCCGTCGAACTCGTAGAGGTTCGCCGTCCAGCCGTCGGTGACCTGCACCGAGATATCGAGGATATCGCTGTGCTGGCTTGCCGCACGAGCAAGCGCCTGCCCGGCTTGCTGTGTCGAACTCCCCGAGGACGTTCCGCCGATGGAGATCTGGTAACTCTCGCTGTCACCCTCGCCATCGCCACCACCGGTACAGCCCGCGGTCGTGATCACACCGAGTGTTGCAGCACCTTTGAGCATGTCCCGACGGCCGAGGTTATGTTCTGTCATGAACGTTATACCCATTTTCGAAAGTCAGTATAAATCTAACGGTTGTAGTTAAAAAAGATAGATAATTTGAATGATTAGCCCATAATACAGGTTTGTGGTATGCGAAAGTTTAAAATAAGTAACACTATTTATCACCATATACTGCTCTTGTCGGCTATCAGTGTGGTGTTATCCGGCGACGAAGACCGGCCGCTCGCCCTGCAGAATGACGCCTTGCGTGACGCTCCCGAACACAGCCTTGCCGACCGGCGTTCGTCGCCGACCGGCGATGAGGATGGCCTCGACATCGAGCTCCTCGGCGGCCTCGATGATGCGGTCGGTCGGTTTCCCCTGTGTCTCGACGACGTCGACCGGCATGCCGGCGGCTTCGATTTCGTCGACGGCCTGTTCGACGGTCTCTGGAACACCCTGGAGCTCCCCGATGGCCTTGTTGACCGAGTCGATGATGGATTTGCCCGCCTCGTCGGGCATCGTGTCGACCTCCTCGTGAACATAAAGCACGGTCACGGTGATCTCGTCGTCTCCCGGCAGCGTCGTCAGCGTCTCGAGCTGTTTGGCGAGTCGATCTTCATCGCCGTCGACCGGTAGCAGCACGTGATACATAGCTCAGGATTCATCACGATATATAATATATGTTTCGAGACATTGGCATCGTGAAAAATTGACAACAGGATGAATGTATGAATCGGGAATCGGTTCGCTATCTGCGAGGGGCCGCTCGCGGCTCTCGGCCGCTACCGGCGAACTGCGTCGGTTGGCGGTCACGACCGGATCAATAATTATTAGCCACCCAGTGTAACTATCAAATCTCGTGGACACCAACGACCGATCAATTGTCGGATTTGTAATGGTTAGCCACTCGATGGTCCACATTTACGAGCTGTCGGTGCCGATTTTGATGACGGTGTGGCTGGTGGAGTTTTCGACGACATCGGCTGTCCTGGGGACGGCGGCGGCGATCGGCTACGGGTTGTTCGGCGTCGGTGCCCTGCCTGGCGGGCTGTTGGTCGATCGGTTCGGGTCCCGTCGGCTCATCGTCGCCTGTCTGGTCGGGATGTCTGCGTCCTTCATCGTCCTGAGCCTCGCACCGGGGGTCGTCGGCATCACGGTCGCCCTCGCGCTGTGGGGACTTGCCGCCAGCGTCTACCACCCGGCCGGACTGACACTCATCAGCAACGGGGTCCAGGATCGTGGGCAGGCCTTCGCCTACCACGGGATGGCTGGCAACGCTGGCATCGCTGGCGGCCCGCTTGTGACGGCGCTGCTCTTGCTCACCTTCGAGTGGCGGCTCGTGGCGGCAATCCTCGCTGTTCCGGCCGCGATCACGGCCGTCATCGGACTCACGGTCTCGTTCGATCCGACCGCCGCCGTCGGCGTCGATGACGGCGATCAGAATCAACGCTCTCCGGCGAGCCTCGCAGCGTTCGGCAGCGAGACACGGCGGCTGTTTACGATCGGCTTTCTGTTGGTGTTCTGTATCGTCTCGTTCAACGGGCTCTACTACCGAGGGGTGCTAACCTTCCTGCCGGAGCTCCTCGGTGACTTCCTGACAGCGGCTGTCGGTGACCTCCAGCTCGGCCTCTTCGATCCCGACAGCCCGGTGGCCGCCGAGTTCGACCTCTCGCGGTATTTGTATGCCGGACTGCTGACCGTCGGCATCGGTGGTCAGTATCTGGGCGGTCGGCTCACCGACCGCATCGAACCGGACCGTGGGCTGACGATCATGCTCGGTGTGCTCACGACTATCGCCATCGTGTTCGTTCCCCTGGTCGAAACCGGGCTTGCGGGGCTGTTGGTCGGGAGTTTCGTCCTCGGCGTCGCTCTGTTTGCGATCCAGCCACTGTCGCAGGCGACGATCGCCAAATACTCCCTGCCGGAGTCCCGCGGGCTGTCGTTCGGCTACACCTACCTCGCCATCTTCGGGATCGGTGCCCTCGGCGCGGCGATCACCGGCACAGTGCTCACCTACAGCTCCGTTTCGGTCATGTTCCTCGTCCTTGCGAGCTTTTCTGTGATCGGTGTCTCGCTGGGGATTACGCTGCTCCGGCGACAGTAGCGCCTTGCCCAACCCCTTACATCCGAGTTACTCTTGGGAATCCGTGGAACCGACCGCCGCCTGAGACTGAGTTGGCGGCTCCTGGCGGATCACCCGGACGATAAACAGGGTTGCAAACAGCGAGAGCCCGGCGAGCATGAACCAGCTGGCCCGATACCCCATCACGTCCGACAGATAGCCGAACGTCGGCGGGGCGACGAGCGCGCCGGTGACGAGGGCGAGCTGTCCGCCTCCGGTCGCGCTCCCCATCTCCTCGGCCGGGACCAGCGTTGCCATACAGGAAAAGTAGATGCCGGTAAAACCCAGTGCGAAAAAGCCGACTCCAACGAACAGCGCAGCCGCGAGCAGCCGACTGTCGACGAGACCGACAGCGACGAACAGCACGGCGCTGGCGGCGGCCTGAACAAGGAGAATCGTCCCGATTCGTCGCCGGGGCTCGCCCGGCAGTACATCACTCAGCCAGCCGGTGACGACACGGCCGGCGCTGCCCGAGACCTGGATCGCAGCGAGCACCAATCCGCCGAAGGAGACTGTCGCTCCCACCGACTCATTGATGTAGATAATCGTGTAGCCGGTCGTTGTGAACAGTCCCGCGCCGAGACAGACCCCGACCACCGTCAGCGACAGGTAGGGGGTGTTGTCCAGGAGGGCACGATACTCGGGATACTCGGCCTCGTCGTCGACCGGTTGGCCCCGGTAGGCGATCCAGAAGGCGGCCGCGACGACGATTCCGACCGCCGCGGCAACGTAGAACCCAGCCTCCCAGAACAGTATCCCTGCGATCCCGGTCACCAGCAGCGCGCTCGCGCCGCTGCCGGCAGTCACGCCGACCTGTTTGATGCCGACCGCGAGGTTCTGTCGACCCACGGGTACGTTGTCGAAGATGGCCTTGTTCGTTCCCGGCATCGCCGTTCCGTACAGCGATCCAAGGAGGAAGGTCCCGATGAGTAACGTCGGGTACGACCACGCACCGGCGACGAGCACCGAGCCAATCGAGAGCCCGATCAGGCCGATCGTGAGCATCCGCCGCTCGCCGAACCGGTCTGTCATCGCACCCAGCGGGAGCAGAAACGCAGCGTAGCCGAGCGACAGCGCTGTCAGAACCAATCCGACCTGTGCTCCCGAGAGCCCGAACTCGTCCCGGAAAAAGGGTGTTGCAGCGAAGACGGTGTAGTAACAGATACTCGCCGCGAGTTGCCACAGGAACACGAGTGACAGAATCCGACGGACGTTCATTGGCTCGCCCTTTGTTGAAGCCAGTATAAAATACTCAGCATTCCGTCGAGTCAATCGACACCTTCGAACTTCGTATAGCAGCATATAATTTATGTGTCGGCTACACATCGGCAATCACTGGATCGAACGTCGACACGATAGGTAACAGACTCCACAAACGGGTCGCTGACTCTTCGCGTTCGACACATCGCACCGATGACGACGTTGCAGTAGCACACATATCGTGTGACGGACGCGATATCGTCGCAGTCGATTGATCGAACCGAAGACGGAGCCCCGGGCCGACTACCTGGGAGCGATTTTTGGCACTCCAAGACGCGAGGCCGACCTTTGGAAGCGGGAGGTGGTCGCTGTAGCTGTTGGCCCTCTGTTGGTCGACCGTCGGATGTAGGTAGTCGGCAGCCGAACCGCGAACTATGACACTCCGCGCGTGGTTCGGAACCAACAGGCCGATCGTCGGGATGGTGCATCTCGACCCGCTTCCCGGGGCTCCAGGAGCCACAGATGGGCTTGCAATCGTCTGTGAGGCCGCAGGGATGCTGATAGACTAGCCACAGGCGGCGTCGACGGCCTCATGATCGAAAACTACGGTGACGCCCCGTTCTACCCCGACGGCGTGCCGAAACACACCGTCGCCGCGATGACACGCGTTGGGACTGCGGTTAGCGAGGCTGTCGACTGCCCCGTCGGCATCAACGTCCTGCGGAACGACGCCGAGGCGGCGCTCTCGGTCGCCGCAGTCATCGACGCCGACTACGTTCGGGTCAACGTCCACACCGGTGCGGTAGTTTCTGATCAGGGCGTCATCGAGGGCCAGGCCCACGAAACCCTGCGACTCCGCGAGCAGCTCGGTGTCGACACGAAGATTCTGGCCGATGTCGACGTCAAACACGCCGCTCGCTGCCGAGCGCTCGGTCGGCAACCAGTTCGCCGATCTCGTCGAGCGAGGGCTGGCCGACGGCGTGATCGTCAGCGGCGCTGGGACCGGTGCGGCGGTCGACACAGACACCCTCGAACGGATCGCCGCGGCTCGGTCCGACCGGGGTCTGTCGACGCCGCTTTTCGTCGGCAGCGGCCTCACCGCCGACTCGGTCGACCAACTGCTGGCCGTAGCTGACGGCGCGATCGTCGGCACTGCACTGAAAGACGGTGGCCAAACCACGAATCCGATCGATGTCGACCGGGTCGAGGCGTTGATGACTGCCGTCGAGGCAGTCCGTACGTAGCCCACTCCGCAACCAGTATCAGAATTCAGACTTTTTTGCCGTTAGAGGTGTTCGGAAGTCGACCTCATTTCTCACATCAATCGAGCGTTGCCGACTACCCGTTCCGATTCGACACGGTTGTTGGCGTGAGTTGAACGGAGCCGAGTCAATCACGATACCAATATCTATTAATTCGAAATCACGATTCCGAATAACTGTGCTAACGTAATATCGTCTGTAGTAATAACAAATAGCGGATTTTGTGATTGCAGCTCAGACGATATTCTTGTTCACACCGGTACTAAGTGGTTGTAGAACAGCGGATAAGATCCCTTATCGACTGTCGTACAGTCAGATTGAAGTGAGTGTGTGCGAACTCCTCTGTATGGCCGAGGAGTCGGATACTGAACGGTCGACTGTCATGACGTACGTCCCAGCGTATCAAAAACAGGAGTGGAAAGCCCACGCCGAAGAGCTCGGGATGAGTCAGGCCGAGTATGTCAGAACTATGGTACAAGCCGGGCGAAAGGGGTTCGAGATCGACACTGAGAGCCCAGATATGGAGGGGTCTTCTGACCCCTCTGACCCCAGGGGTAGCGGCCTCGAAACACGGGTCCTCGATGCGCTCGATTCGGCCGATTCGTTGTCGTGGGACGAGTTAGTCGACTCACTTTCGAACGATTTTGAGGATCGACTGGAGGAGACGCTCGACTCGTTACAGGATACAAACCGGATTCGGTACAGTGGCCGCGACGGCGGGTATCGGGTGGTCGACCAATGAGTTCGACTGCTACCAACGACGATCCGGACGATCCGATTGCGTACTTCCTCGAAGATCTCACGTTCCATGGGAAAACCGAGCGGACTCGGGAGGCCTACGGCAGAGTCCTCCGGCGGTTCGAGTCGTTTCTAGCCGACCGCACCGCTGGCTCGACAGCAACCCCCGCCGAAGCAACACACCGAGACTGTATGGCATGGGTCCATAGCCTTCGCGGAACAGTCGCCGACAGCACGATTGCCAGCTACGCCGCCTATCTCCACCGGTTTTACGCCTACATGACCCAAGTCGGCGTCTTCGAGGCGAACCCGATGACGCTGGTCGTCGAGGAGATGGACGAAACCATCGAGAAAGACCCCGCACGCCGTGAGATCGGCGTCGACCGAATGCGGTCATTTGTCTCCGGAATCCACCACCCACTCGACCGTGCGCTCATCGTTACCCTACTTAAAACAGGAATGCGTGTTGGCGAACTCTGCAACCTCGATCTCCGTGATATCGCCCTCGACGATTCAGCAGTTGCGGCCGCCTTCGAGACAGATCCCCGGCCACAGCTCGATACCCGTCCGGATTCGCTCTACGTCGACAGCGACCCCTCGCGCGGTACAGTAGTCAACGGCGAGGAGCGAACCGCCTCGAACAAACGTAAACGACCAACGGTGATACCTATCGATGACGAGCTTAAAACCGAACTCAAACGCTGGCTTGCGGTACGGCCCGATAGCCAGTCGACTGCTGAACCGTTGTTCGTCTACACCGTGGGCGACTGGGGGGACCGACTCACGCCGCGAGCAGTCCGAAACGTGGTCTCCGACCATGCCCGCGAGATGGGCTGGTATCGCACGGGCGGTGACGCCTCCGAAAACGTCACGCCCCACTACTTCCGGCACTTTTTCACAACTCACCTCCGTGAGCGAACCGGCGACCGCGGCATCGTCAAATACCTCCGTGGCGACGTGGCCGACGACATCATCGACACTTACACCCACAACTGGGGCGATCAGGTCCGCGAAACGTACGAGGCCAACATCTACACGCTAACCGGTCGACAATAATATTGCCAGAAGATTAGGTATTGTATATAAATTCAAAAACAGCAATTGCTGTTTCATCTACGACTCATAAATCATATACTGCTATACTAATATAGGTCTCATAGTGGATCTAAGAGCGGGGAATTATTCCACTGGCAGATGGCCCATTTACGGTCGACAGCCTCGACGCTCATCGTTCCCTGCGGTCGACTGTCGTGAAATCGGGCAGTTGGCGGTCAGTCTCTTAGTTGAGGGGCACATAGTTGGTGTCTATGCCCAGCGTCTCCCAGTCCATTTCCTTCGGTAAACGGGTCAAGACGGAGTTCTCCGAGAAGAACGTCACGTTCATGGCGGGCGGCATCGCGTACAACGCGTTGGTTTCGTTGGCTCCGCTTTTGATCTTACTTGTCCTTGCGGTCTCGTTTGTCGGCGGGGGGTTGGAGGATCGATTGGTGTCGGCCGCCGAAGAATCGCTGCCGGGACCGATAGCCGATGTCGTCACACAGATTTTCACCGCCGGTGCGGCCACCGGCGTTTCGGTTATCGGCCTCATCGTCCTCATCTGGGGGACGCTCAAGGTCTTCCGCGGCCTCGACACCGCCTTTTCGGAGATCTACGAGACCGAAGACGACAACTCGTTCGTCGACCAGATCGTCGACGGACTCGTCGTGTTGGTCGCGCTCGTTATCGCGATCATTGCGACCATTGTCGCCACGACCGTGTTTGGGATCTTTGCGGACACCATCCCGTACATCGGCGTTCTGACACCGCTCGTGCTTATCGCGGGGCTCGTCGTTGCATTTTTCCCGATCTACTATCGCTTTCCCGACGCCGACCTCGGCTGGCGAGACGTCCTTCCGGGAGTGGTGTTCGCTGCAGTCGGCTGGGCGGCACTCCAAGGGTTGTTCCAACTGTATCTCGCGTTCACCAGTGGCTCCGATAGCGTCTTCGGTGGCGTGATTGTCGTCATCACGTGGCTGTATTTCTCGGGTTTGGTGCTCCTGTTGGGTGCGGTTCTGAATGCTGTCGTCGGGGGCCACTCATCGGGCGCAGCCGGTGGCGTTGGCAGTGCCGCCACAGGTGCAGAGCGTCCAGTCGACGCGACCGAACTTGATCGTGCGGAGCTGGCGAGCTACCTGCGTGAACTCCGGCAGCAACTCACCGGCGAGTACGAGGAGATGGAGCCTGAGGCGATGGTATGGGCCGAACGCCAACCGGAGAACAACGTCGAGATTCAGGACCGCGACGGCACGCTCCGGAAATACCGACCGATTACCACACCGGACGACACCGTGTCGGTGATCGAACACACCAGCCACACCGATGGACGGGAGCAGTCGGTCACGATCCGCTGGCGAACTCCTGACGACGAGGCGGACAGCTAACGGTGGTATCTGCGCGGAGGTTCGATTACGTGACGAAGACATGACAGAATGGAGCCGAGCGACGTACCAATCAATCCCTAGATGAGTTCCTGATCGTATCCAATGGCTTTTCCGCGTGTCGGACGTCATTCGCCCATGACGATTGCTACCGGTGACTCTGTCACCCTCGAATACACGGGTCGACTGGACGACGGGACCGTTTTCGATACCTCGAAAGAGTCGGTTGCCAAAGAAGAAGGAATCGCGCAGGCGCAGCCGGATCGAGAGTACGAACCGCTGACCGTCGAAATCGGCGCAGGCCAGATCATCGAAGGGATGGAAGACGGACTGGTCGGTCTCGACGCAGGCGAGGAGACGACCCTCGAAATCCCACCCGAAGAGGCCTACGGCGAGTGGAGCCAAGAGCAGGTCCAAGAGTTCGACACCGACGAACTCGTCGAGATGCTCGGCCAGACCCCCGAGGAAGGCGCGTTCCTCGAAGCCCAGAACGGCCAGCACGGCGAAATCACCCACGTCGACGACGAGGTCGTCAAAGTGGACTTCAACCCTGACCTCGCGGGCGAAACCCTCGAATTCGACGTCGAGATCGTCGACGTCAACTGAGGCCGACCTCATAGTTCAGCGAAGTTCTTACCTATCTACCGACCAACTAGCAACCATGAGCGAAGCAACTGACGAGCCGCCGATCACGCTGTACCGACTGCAGGCCTGTCCGTTCTGTGAGCGTGTCGTCCGGAAACTCGACGAGTACGATCTCGACTACCACTCGCGGTTCGTCGAGCCGATGCATTCGGACCGTAACGTGGTCAAACGCGTCAGCGGTGCCCGAACCGTCCCAGCGATTGTCGACGAAGAGACGGGCGTCACCATGTCCGAGAGCGCCAACATCGTCGAATATCTCGACAAAACCTACGGAGGAGCCAACTAATGGAACTCGGCTTCGAGGTCGTCGACCTCCCCGAGACCGATTACCCTACCGAGGGCGAGCAGGCCCCGGATTTCACCCGCCCGCTGGTGACCGACGAACAGTGGGAGGACGTCAGCCTCTCGGAGTTGGCGGCTGACCAGCCCGTCCTCCTCGTATTCCATCCGATGGACGGGGCGTTCCCGTCGACTTATATGTGGAACGAACTCCGCGACCGGGCCTTTGAGGACGACCACGACGTGCAGGTCGTTGGGGTTTCGATCTCCTCACCGTATGAACACATGACGCTGATCGACGACCGAGAGATGGAGTTTGCTCTCTTTAGTGATCCACAGAACGGTGTGGCCGAAGCCTACGACATCGTCAACGATCTCGACGGGATGGCCGGCGTGAGCGAGCCACGCCCCGCCGTCTTCCTCGTCGACAGCGAACTCACGGTCCAGTATGCGTGGGCCGCCGAGGAGTGGCCCGACTTCCCCGACTACGACGCAGTAAGTGACGCGGTAGCCTCACTCTGACTGAGCGTAGGCTCGTTTTACTAGCAGTAGTTAGGTAGATACTCGGTCGACGAGCGATGGTTCGTCGATGGCCGGGTTGTTCACTCGCTGTGAGACCGGGTAGGACGTGAGTTCGTCGTCAGGATACGGTTCGAGGAGGTCGACCAGCGACTCGGAGCTGCCATGCAACCAATCGGACTCCCGGTCCGGCGGAAGAATGACTGCCATTCGGTGATGGAGGTTGGCAACGAGATCGTTCGGCTCAGTCGTGATGATGGTGAACGTTTCGAGCGTCGACGATTCACCGCTGTCCCCGCTGCTCCCGAACTCCGCGAGCCCGGTTTGGCGGGTCGGTTCCTGCCAGTGTTCCCAAAGCCCGGCGACAGCAAAGGGGCGGTCGTCCTCGAAGGCGACACGGTAGGGTTGCTTGCCGCCGTCGCGGTCGACCCACTCATAAAAGCCGTCGACGGGGACGAGACAGCGTCGGGATTCGTAGGCATCCGCGAAACTTCGCTTCTGCTGGACGGTCTCGGATCGGGCATTGATCAGCCCTTGCTCCTCATCGGCCCACTCCGGCGTCAATCCCCACTTAAAGAACTGCATTCGGTTCGGCTCCTCGCCCGTGATAACCGGCAGCTCTTGGCCCGGAGCGCAGTTGTACCGCCTCGACAGCGGTCGGTCCGGGTCGGCATCGAACCGCTCGCTGAGCCGGTCGGGAGCCGTAGCGAGCGTGTAGCGACCACACATGGATGGGTCGACGCAGGACGTGGTCTTAGCAGCGGCGATGTCGACCACCGGGGTAGTCGATCACTGAGACGTGAGCTTTAGGTTCGCCGACTACCCTTGCTCGGATGTGCGAATCGAGAACAGTTTCATCCCGGTCAGTGGCGTTGGGGAGACGACAGAGCGAACGCTGTGGGCCGAGGGGGCAACCGACTGGGACTGTTTCGACCAGTCGCTCGTGGGTCCGAAAACCGCCGACAACATCGAGACCTTCATCGACACCGCCCGCCAGCGACTCGACGCGGGCGACACAGCCTACTTCGACGAGGTGTTTCCAAGCAGCGAGCGCTGGCGACTGTACGAGAATTTCCGCGACAACGCCTGTTTCTTCGATATTGAGACGACTGGACTCAATCAGGAGTACGACAAGGTCACTACCGTCAGCTACCATCAGGCCGATGAGACGACCACGCTCGTTCGTGGCGACGATCTGACCGCCGAGGCAGTCCAAGCCGCCGTCGACGACGCGAGCCTACTCGTCAGCTTCAACGGCATCCGGTTCGATCAGCCGTTTTTGGAGACCTCCTTCGGTATCGACGTCGACTGCCCGCATCTCGACTTGATGTACCCCTGCAAGACACTCGGCCTCTCAGGAGGATTAAAAAAGATCGAGCAGGAAATCGGACTCGAACGCGACCGGCCAGACATTTCCGGTCGGGATGCAGTCCGGCTCTGGAACGAACACGGGGCCGGTGTCGACGGCGCACTCGACACGCTGATCTCATATAATCGAGAAGACGCAGTCAACCTCGAAACACTGGCCGAGACCGTCACTGACGAACTCCACGAGTCAGTGTTCGAACAGGCCTGTCAGCGGTCGGTCGAGTAGCTACGCCGAATCCGCCGACTGCTCGGTTGGCTGTTCGGTCGACTCGGGTTTCGTCGACTCGGTTTTGGTCGTCTCTGTGCCCGTTTCTTCCGTCTCTGTCTCGTCGTCGGTATCTATCTCGTCTTCGTCGGTCGACGGTTCGGGTTCGTCCGTCGACACTGGCTGCTCAGTTTGCCGAACGAGTTTCATATCGCCTTTCGCTCGGAGCGCGCCGTCGACGTCGGCGCCCTCGTGGACGACGAGATCCTGACAGGAGACATCACCACGAACCTCCGACCCCGCGTGCAGCGTGACGGTACCGTTTCTAGTCGTCACGTCGCCGATGATGACGGTTCCGGAGCCGACTTCGATATCCTCGCGCGCTCGAAGGCTCCCAAAGACCGTGGTGTCGGTGCCGACGGTGATCGCCTCGGCGCGGATGTTGCCGTGGAGTCGACAGCCGTCGCCGATTGTCGCGGGCGTCGAGACGCGCCAGGCGTCGTCGGAGAGCTCCGCACCGCGCGGGATCACCAGCGGCGGTCGCTGCTCGGCCGCCTCGCCGGTGATCGCGCTGGCGAACTCGTCGGCGTCGGCTTCGTTGCCGAACTTGAGGTACTGCGAAAGCACGATAAAGTAAAAGACGAGCGCCGGCACCGGATTCCGGGTGAGAATCCACCCGTTTGCTTCGAACCCTTCGTCAATCGTGACGTCGTCGCCGATATCGAGGTCGCCCGACACGAGGAGTTGGCCGCCGATGTGGGTGCGGGCACCGATGTAGGCGTCGGAGCCGACCAGCACGCTGTCGTGGACCTCACACAGCATATCGAGTCGACAGTCGCCGTCGACTTCGAGTTGTCGACCGAACTCGACGCGCTCGCCGGCCGCGATTGTTCGGCTCCGGATTCCGAACTCGATTTGGCTGTTGCTCCCGATCAACACGTCGCTGTCGGTGACGATGTCGTGTTCCTCGACGGTCGTGCCGTCGGGAATCGAGAGTTCGTCGAGCGGGTCGCCGGGAGATGACACAGGCCAAATCAGTAGCTGAGCACTAATAAACAGTCCGTAAGACGGGTGGCAGACGTGGGCCGTTGGTACCGATTCAGTGGCGCGGCCACCTCGTCGTCCTTTTGAGTGTCGGCATCTAAGATGGGGTATGACCGTACTTTCGTTCGACAAAACCGGCGTCGACGTCGTCTACGAGGGCACCGAGTTCCGCCTCGAAAAAGATCTCATCGAGGAGGCAACCGAGAAATCCTACCGGGACGTGACCGACCACGAAGTGTTACAGATCGTCGAAAAACAGCCGGCGCTGTCGGGCGAACCTGCGCGGATCGGCGACATCCTCTAGACGGCCCAATCGGACCGAAAGGCAATTCCACCCAACCCACGAACGCCGTGGTATGCTTTCGCTTGCGCTCGCCGGGAAACCGAATGCGGGCAAGTCGACCTTTTATACCGCAGCCACGCTGGCCGACGTCGACGTGGCCAACTATCCGTTTACGACAATCGACTCCAATCGCGGGGTCGCAACCGCCCGCACCGACTGTCCCTGTCTGGATCTCGACGAGCGGTGTGGCAACGACCGCTGCCGGGACGGCACGCGCTACGTCCCAATCGAACTGATCGATGTCGCTGGCCTCGTTCCCGGTGCCCACGAGGGGAAGGGCCTCGGCAACCAGTTCCTCGATGAACTCACCAACGCCGACGCCATTCTCAACGTGCTGGATGCCTCCGGCAGCACCGACGAGGAGGGCGAACCCGTCGAGGAGGGGAGCCACGACCCCGTCGAGGACGTCGAGTTCATCGAACGGGAGATGAACCTCTGGCTGACCGGCATCATCGACCGCAACTGGGAGTCCGTCAAGCGGAAATCCCGCTCGCCTGATTTCGATATCAACGACGCGCTCTCGGACCTGCTGACCGGGTTCGGCGCGTCGACCGCCGACGTGGCGGCCTGTTTGCGGTCGCTTGAGTACCCTGAGGACCCAATCCAGTGGACCGACGCGGACCGAGAGGCACTGGCCAAAACCGTTCGCTCACGAACCAAGCCGATCATTCTGGTCGCCAATAAGGTCGACATCGCCTCCGAGGAAACGCTCGACCGACTGCAGGAGGCTGCCGAGATCGTGATTCCAGCGACTGCGGACGGTGAACTCGCCCTGCGTCGGGCAGTTGAGGCAGGGGTTGTCGACTACAAGCCGGGCGACGTCGACTTCGAAATTACAGGCGACATTAGCGATGCCCAAGAGGCTGGGCTCGAACAGATCCGCGAGGTACTGACCGAGTACGGCGGGACCGGCGTCCAGCGCGCGCTCAACGCGGCCGTGTACGACCTCCTTGATCAGATCACCGCCTACCCAGTCCAAAACGAGACGAAGTGGACCGACGCCCAAGGCAACGTGTTGCCGGATGCCTTCCTGCTTCCGGAGGGGTCGACGCCGACGGATCTCGCCGAAGCAGTGCATACCGATATTGCCGAGGGGTATTTGCATGCGGTCAACGGTAAGACGAAACGCCGGATTTCGGATAGCTACGAACTCGAAGACGGCGACGTGATCAAAATCGTCAGCACGGCCTCCTAGGTGGGATGGTGTCCTACTGATCCAGCGATACTGTCACGCGAGCCTCACAATCCGTAAGTAGTCGACTTGCAACCACTAGGTGTGCAGACGAACACTCAAGTATCGCCAACACTCGGTCTCGTTGCAGCAATCGTTGCGATTAGTGGGGGCGCGATACTGATCCGCTGGAGTCAAGCACCGAGCTCCGTCGCTGCGTTCTACCGCGTGTTGTTCACAACAGTTCCACTGCTCCCGATTGCAGTCTGGCGATACCACGACCATTTCGGCCGGATAACCCGTCGTGATCTCGTGTTCGCAACCCTATCGGGAATCGCACTCGCGGTGCACTTCGCGGCGTGGTTCGAGAGTTTGTCATGGACGAGCGTCGCGGCGAGTGTCACCCTCGTTCAGGCCCAGCCAGTGTTCGTCGCACTCGGCGCGTGGCTCCTGCTCCGAGAACGAGTTACCCGACGGATGGCAGTTGGAATCGCCGTCGCCGTCTCGGGGATGGCCGCAATGTCGGTCGGCGACTTCCTCGGCGGGGTAGCTGTCGGCCCGCGTCCGCTGTACGGGAACGTGCTCGCACTGGTCGGCGCGGTGATGGCCGCCGGCTATGTACTCGCCGGGCGGTCGCTCCGACAGCGCGTCGACCTGATCCCCTACGTGGTCGTCGTCTACAGCGTCTGTACAGCCACACTGCTTGGCATCGTTGTTCTCGATGGCCACGCGCTGACTGGGTATCCACCTCGTGAGTGGCTGCTTTTCGTGGGGTTGGCAGTCGGGCCGGGGCTGTTGGGTCACACCGTCATCAACTGGGCACTCGCCCATCTCGACTCCAGTGTGGTCTCGGTGTCGCTGCTCGGTGAACCAGTCGGAGCGACCATCCTTGCGGCCGTGTTCCTTTCGGAATCACCGACGCTCTACACGGTCGCTGGTGGGGTGGTTGTTCTGTTCGGAATCTATCTCACTGCCTCCGAGCGTACCGTCTGAGGGTCTCCGGACATACGAGCGGTTGACAACTCGTAGATAATGACCGACGTTAGATGAGGGCGGCATAGAGGATACCGTGCGGCACTGCAAACAACAAAAAGACAGCGACGGCTGTGATCGGTGAGTGGCTCCAGAGGGCTGAAAAATCACCCGTCGGATGTCCCATATGGAAATTGAGTCCAAGATCGGAAAACAGGTGGTAGCTGGTCAGTATCAGCGAGACCAGGACCGCTGACTGGCCCACGATATCGACACCACTCAGTACACCGACGCCAGCAATGGCGACGACACCGACCGTCTGGAAGAGTTCGCCAGCAGCGAGAAACGCCACCACGTGGCTCAGATCAGCGTCCTGCTGGTGGTATGCAGTCAGATAATCCTTAAAATCCGTTGGCTTGGCCCACCGATCACCGTTCCGGAGTGCGACGTACTGCGGTAGGTTCGCTACCACGAATTTGATATTTGTGCTGGGAATACCGACGAGCCAGCGCCCCACGAGATAGTGGCCTAGCTTGTGAATACCAATGATAAGTGCGCCAATAAAAAAGAAAATCAGAAGGCCATGTAACATACTCGCTCTGGAGTCGACAGACGGGCGTTAGGAATAATCCTCGTGGATTCGATCCATGCGGGCGGCCATCACGAAGTCGGCCTTGTGGAGGCCGTCAATTTTGTGCGTCCACATCTCGATTTGAACCTCGCCCCACTGAAGATGAAAGTCGGGGTGGTGCCACTCCTCCTCGGCGAGTTCGCCGACCTCGTAGGTGAACTCAAGGGCATCGCGGAAATCCTCGAACTCGTAGGTGCCTTCGAGATGGTGGCCGTTGATCACGTCCCACACCTCGGTGTCGAGTTCTGCGAGATACTCCTCGTATTCGGATTCCGGGAGCGGTTCGTCCTCGGAGGTGCAGGCTTCACAGGGTTCGTCGGCGAGTTCGGATGCCATACAGTCACTCACGGTGTCCAATGGTTTGTAAGTTCAGTATCCAAATGGGTCGACTGGGTCAGTCAAGCGCGCCACAGTCGTCGAGGGCTGCAACGAGGGCGTCGACCTCCGCCTCGGTGTTGAACGCATGCACAGAGGCCCGAACTGCATCCGGCTCCGGCAGGGATCGAATGCGGATCTCTTGGGCTGCAAGCGTCTCGACGACCGACTCGGGTTCGGCCACGTCAATCGTCACCAGTCCGGATTCGAACCCTGTGGGGCTCAGCAGCTGGCCGTCTGGAACCGCCGCCTTCAGCCGATCTGTGAGTTCTTCGATTCGATCTTCGAGTACGTCCATGCCGACTGCTTCGAACAGGTCGACCGCTGCGGCCATCCCGACGTGGGGGGCTGGTGAGGCTGTCCCGCGTTCGAACTGCTGCGCGGTCGACTTCAGCGTATACTCGTCGGCATCCGGATCTTCGACGCTGTTGTAGCAGACCTGTGCCGGATGCAGATCAGCCCCACAGCCCTCCCGAACGTAGAGATAGCCCGATCCCCACGGCCCCAGAAGCCATTTGTGGCCAGATCCGGCGACGTACTCTGCGCCCCACGCATCGAGATCGACTGACGTCTGCCCGGCCGACTGGACCGCGTCGACGAGTACCTCACAGTCGGCGTCGTGGGCGATGTCGACGAGTTGGGAGACGGGCAACTGCGTGCCGTAGTTCCATGACAGCGAGCTAAAACAGACCAAGCGTGCATCTGCGACCGCCTCGGTGTAGCTGTCGATGTCGACGCGTCCATCGGTGGTTTCGAGTACTCTAACGCTCGCTCCGTGTTGCCGGGCGGCGCGTTGCCACGGCAGCACACCGGCGGGATGTTCGAGATCAGTGCGGACGATTGTATCGCCGGGCTGCCAATCAATGGCGGCTGCCAGCGCGCTGATCGCGTCACTGGTCGACTCGGTGAGCGCGAGTTCGTCGGGAGCAACGCCGAGATGGGCCGCGATCGTCTCGCGGCTCTCGCTGCGCGCCTCGCGGGCGGCGGTGTACATTCCTTCGGCCGCCGGGGCTTCGGCTTTGTGATGCCTAAGACAGTCAGTCGCGGCATTGATTACGGGCTGTGGGCTCGGTCCGCTTGCGCCCGTATTGAAAAAGGTCGTCTCTGCAAGCGCCGGAATCGACTCCCGGAGTTCGCGTGGGGTCATGCTCCCCAATTGGCGTCGACCCGGTAAATCCTTCTGCCGAACAGGATGGTACCACTGTTAGAGAGTGATTATGTGACGTTAGAGATCGTATAATTCGCCGTACTTCTCGGTGACGTAGTCGACAAACATGGTTGCAGTGAACGTACTCTCTTAGATCACAAAAACGCCAAGAGAATCACGACCCCGAACACGATTTTGGTGAGTCTATTCTTGAGTATCGTTTGTGAAGCAACCGTTTGATCAGCGCTGTTCAGTAACCCGCCGATCAGAAGCAGGTATCCTACCAAAACAGCCAAAAAGAGACGTGAGTTCGATATATAGGCGAAAAGTAAAACAGAAATTGTCTCTCCAATTACAATACATACTTTCGTATTTTCCACGCCGATTACCATTGGTAGCGTTTTGTTCCCTTCAGCAGCGTCCGCTGACATATCTCTGATGTTGCCGAGCTCTGTCTCGGATGCCTTCATACACCCGAGTGCAAAGAAGGTCGGAACTATTGCTGCGTGATTGGGAGGTGTGTCTGTGAAGAATACTGCCGTACACAGCAGACACGACGCCCAAGCGACTGCGATGCCAGCAGTATCCAAGAACAGTGTTTGTTTGAGGTAATAGTACACAGAAAAAACAACGAGCGGGATATTTAGTAGTGAAAACTGTACGAGTGAAAGGGTACTAAACGTTATTATAAGAAAGGTAAGAAGCGAGCAGATTGCGATGATCCAGAACACTAACTGATACTGATCTAATATCCGTGTCTGCCGTGTTTTCGTTGTCGAGTTTGTATCTTCTTGTGTGATAACTAATCGGTCAAGTAGATAGATAGAGAGTGAGAGTAACGAGATGACGACAATCGGTTCAACAGTGTACGGTAATTGGAGTAAATATACTGTCAGTATCATTTTGCTTGTGGCGACAATCGGGACAATAAATCCGATATCTACAAATAGAGGAACAGTATTACTTCTGATACTTTGTTTAATGTGATCTGTTAGATTCACGTAGACAAATATACTGACACAGTAACCGACTTAATTTTACAGATGTTGTTATTGTTGGGTCGTTGATTGTAATTCAACGAGAATCGGTATCCAGTGAGTAAATGGGTTCGGCCACGTATTTACCCCCTAAAAAAGGTGATTTCGGCCAGTTATAGACTGTAGAGCTCGCCGTACTTCTCGGTGACGTAGTCGACGAACGCATCGGCCGAGAAATCGTCGCCAGTCGCTTCGACAACGAGCTCGTTGGTCTCGTAGCGCTGGCCGTGGCGGTGGATGTTTTCGCGGAGCCACTCGCCGAGCGGTTCGAACTCGCCGGCTTTGGTTTTTGATTCGAGATCACCGATCTCGCTTTCGGCGGCCTCGTACAGTTGGGCAGCCATCACGCTCCCCAGCGAGTAGGTTGGGAAGTAGCCGAAACTGCCGTGAGGGTGTCATAGAATAGTTCTCATAGCGTGATGACGGTGCTTCCTGGATTGTCTCCGCGTTCGTCGTTGGTGATCGCAATAACGAGACGAAGGCACAGCGCGAGGAACACTTGTGCTCGTGCGTGGACGCGGCCTCGGGCGCGAACGTGCCCGAGGCCGCAGTCCTTGACGGCGTCGTTGGTTCGTTCGACTCCACTCCGGCGGTTGTACGTCTCGTCTAGCGTCGATTGCTTCAGCTGAACGTCCTCGCTGTGTTCGTCGATGCGGGCTTCGACCCTGTACTCGATGTCTTTCGGATCGTCGGTGTTTCGTGCGTTGTACGGAGCGACTGGCACGACCCCTGCGGCCAGCAGGTGGTCGTGCCAGCCGAGCGTGTCGTAGGCGCTGTCTCCAAGCATCCAGATCGGTTTCTCGACGGCGAGCGCGTCACACGTGACGCGCATCGCCGTCTCCTCTGGCGCTTGCTTGCTCTCGGTGAACTCCGCGGCAATCGGGATCTTTTGCCCGGTCGAGACGATCGTACAGCCGTAGCCGTGGTAGTACTCTTCGGCGGTTGGATCGTAGCCTTTCGACGCGTCTTGGTCGGCGGGCATCGTCCTCACGTCGGTGGAATCGATGGAGTAGGTCAAGTCGAGCAGGCCGCGGCAGGCGGCCTGCTCGACGAGGCGGTCGAAGACCTCGTCGACGACGTGTTCGAGGTCGGTGAGGAAGCGATCGACCGCGTCTCTCGACGGCGGTCGATCGAAGCCACAGCTGAGCCAGACGACCGTGTTCTGGAGTTCTCGCGTGACTGGACGGATGCCGTAGACGTTCTTGTAGTAGCAGTGCAGGAACGCTCGGAAGAGTGCTGGTGGGTGATGATCTCGTGTTCGCCCCCGGCGAGCGGGGGCGAACACATCGAATTCTTCGAGAAAGTCGAACTCAAGATGCTCGAACAACGCGAGCGTCTCGGTCGCCATTACATTGAAGAACTCGTCGATAGAAGTCTCCTCTTGCAGGATGCTGGCGCTCGTAGACACAGTTCCAACATCCTGCGTCTTCGTGTGTGACGCTTTCTATGACACCCTCTTCAGGATATCTACCAGTGGCAGGCCGAGGGCGACGAGTTCCTGAAGATGGGGACCTCGAACACGCTGGAGGAGATCAAGTTCGACCGCGGCTGGACCACCGAGGAGCTGCAGTCGGAGCTGTTCGAGCGCCAACTCGTATTGGCCTACCTGATCGACCGTGGGCTCAACACCTACACGCAGGTTGCAGCGACCGCTCAGGCCTACATCAACGACCCCGATACGATCCTCGCGCTGATGGCCACCGACCAGCTTGAGTCGAGTCTGGAAGACCTCCGGGAGATGGAGTCCGTGCTGATCGACGTCGACCCCGAAACCGAGGCGTTGGTGCCACGGCCGGAGCCCGGCGACGAACAGCTGGCGGTTGCCCGTGAGATCCTCGAAACCGGCGAGGAACTGTTCGAGGAGTACCGCGACCGGGATGCGGCCTCGATCAGCGAGGCGCTCGAAGGGATGTTGGACGCACCAACCGCCGATGAGCCAGATCCGGACGATGGAGAGACAGCTCCGGTCTCCGAAATGACGCTCGTGGATACCGACGCGTCGACCGCTACGGTCACTGATCTGTCCGAGACGTCGACCGAGAGCACGGGAGATCCGGCGGAGTCGACGGACGACGAGCAGACAACCGATGAGTCCGAGTCCGACTCAGACTCCGAGGCCGAAAGCGAGAGCGCGATTGACTCCTATCTCGCCGAGGAGGAGTCGGACGGCGGCCCGCTGGACAGCGATCCGATGGATTTCGCGTCGGATGAGGAATCAGAGGGACGGGACAGAGACGAGATCGATCCAACCGAGGACGAGTAGATGAGTCTCCAAACGAGTCCGAACGACGCCGAGACTGACGGGCTGGCGGACGCCTTTTACCCGCTCTACAAACTCCTGTTCGACGACAGCAGCGACTTCGTCGACGATGTCGAGCGGAAACTCACCGAGGCTCGGATGGCCGACACCGTCGAACACTACCTCTCGTGGGCGCTGGGTATCGGCACGGTTCTCGGTGGAGTGTTGTGGATCATCGGCTCGCTGTTGGGGTTCGCACTGTTCCGGTTCGGCCTCGTTACGCCGGAGATGCTCAGTCTCGGCATTCCGGTGTCATCGGGCCAAACCGCCGCCCTCCTCCGCGCACTCGTTGTGCCGGTGACTGTCGGGGTTGCGGGCATCGTCTTCGGCTCGTTTGGCTTTGCGATTGGGTTCGGCGGGCTGGTCGGACTGCCATACATGCGGGCCGGCGAGCGAAAGCGCAACATCAACATCCTGCTGCCGGATGCGATTTCGTTCATGTATGCGCTGTCGGTCGGGGGGCTGAACCAGCTCGAAATCCTGCGGGCGATGGCCGAGGCCGAAGACACCTACGACGAGATCGCTCGGGAGTTCCAGAGCATCGTCAACGAAACCGAGTACTTTGGTACTGATTACCGGAACGCGATCCGCAAACAGTCGATGGAGACGCCGAGCGATCCGCTCGCGCAGTTTCTGACCGACATGCTGTCGATTGTGAACTCGGGCGGCGATATGGAGTCGTTCCTCGCCGACAAGAAGGACGCCCACATGCGAACGGCCAAACAGCAACAGGAGATGACTCTCGAAACCCTGGAGCTGTTCGGCGAGATGTATATGACGCTCTCGTTGTTCCCGCTCCTGCTCGTGATTATTCTGGTCATCATGGGGATGTTGGGCAACGCCGACGAGCGACTCCTCTACGGGACGATCTACGTCTTGATTCCACTCATCGGCGCGGCGTTTCTGGTGTTGGTTTCGACGGTCAAACAGGACGACCCGGGCGACGGCTACCTCCGGCCACGAAACGGCAGCGACCGCCTCACGGAGTCGACCAAGGCGGGACTCACTCATCTCGGACTCATCGAGGGATTCGTTGGCCGATTCCGGGTGTTCGACCGGATCAAATCCGGCGAGCGAGCCTACAAAGTCAAAGAGGTTCTCAAGGCACCGCACCTGTTTTTCCGTGACTACCCACTGCTAACGCTGGCGCTGACAGTCCCTGCCGCGCTCCTCGTCGTTGGTGTTGCGGTGGCAACCGGTCGGGCACCGCTGGATATCCCCTCGTGGATCGAACGACCCGTCTGGAGTACGTTCATATGGGTGTACGTCCCGATCTATCTGGTCTGCATACCGCTGGGGATCTTCTACGAGTGGAACGCCTACTCCCGGAACGCGATCACGGGGAAACTGTCGACGAACCTCCGGAAACTGTCGAGTGCTAACGACACCGGCCAGACCCTGCTGGATTCGATTATGACCGTCGCCGACACCTCCAGCGGGAAACTCGCCGACGAGTTCGAGGTTATGTACGCGAAGGTCAACTACGGGGTGAGCCTCCGGGAGGCGTTTGTCGAGTTCAACAACAAGTACCACCTCCCGCGGCTGGCCCGGACGGTCAAACTCATCACCGAGGCCCAGGAGGCCTCCAGCGAGATCACCGACGTGTTGCGGACGGCAGCCCAAGCCAGCGAGAACGCCGACGATATCGAACGCGAGCGCGTCTCTCGGACCCGGATGCAGGTCGCGATCATCCTGATGACGTATCTGACGCTGCTGGGTGTGATGGCGATTTTGCAGACCCAGTTCATCGACGTGATGGCCGGGCTCACCAGTCAGGCCTCGGGCAGCGGTGGTGGGGCGGCCAGCGGCGGCCAGGAGTTCGGTGGTGGCGTCGACCCGAGCCTGCTGTCGCTGTTGTTCTTCCACGCCGTGACGATTCAGGCGGTGCTGGCGGGCCTGATTGCGGGCTACATCCGAACTGCGAAACTGATCTCGGGGGTCAAGTTCGTCGTGATCCTCCAGACGATTGCGCTGGCTGTCTGGGTGGTGGTTGGCTGATGGCCTCAACTGACCGCGGGCAGACGGTGATCGATTTCGCCGTCGGTGCCGGAGTGTTTCTGATCGCGACGGGCGTGGTCTTCGCCTTTATCCCCACGATGTTCGAGCCGTTTGCGAGTGCCGCCGGAAGCTCTCCCATCGTCGCCGATCGGACGGCCGACCATCTTACTGGGTCGCTGTTGGTCGCTGATCCAGCCACGCCGTCGACGCTGTCGGCGGCCTGTACGGCCGCCTTTTTCAGTGCCAACGAGAGCCTCGGCGACGCCGCCGACTGTAGGTTCGACGCCTCGGCGTCGACCACCACGCTCCTCGGCATCGAGGGCCGCGATGTCAATGTCACCGTCAGGGAGTTGGGTGCATCGCCGACCACCGGTCTACCAGTCACCAGATCCGTCGACGGCGTCGACTACATGCTCACACGCGGGACGGCCGATCTTCAGTCGTCGGTCACGGTCTCGAGCCGGGCCGTCCTGATCGAGGGCGACCGCTACAGATTTGTGGTGAAGGTGGCACAATGAGACGAAATCACTCCGCCGCGACTGACGACCGCGGCCAAGCCCACACGGTCGAGGCGTTTATCGCCGCGATGCTGTTGGTGACCGGGCTGTTGTTCGCCATGCAGGCGACCGCGGTCACGCCGCTGTCGGCCAGCACCTCGAACCAGCATATCGAAAACCAACAGCGTGCGCTGGCCGGTGATCTGCTGTCGACGGCCGCCGAGGACGGCTCGCTGACTGAGGCGGTGCTCTACTGGAACACCTCGGGCGGTGGGTTCCAAGACAGTCCCGAGGCAGGCTACTACACCGATTCCGGCTCCCAAACCGAGTTGTTAGCGTCGCTCAACCGGACACTGGCTGATCGGCGCATCGCCTACAACGTCAGGGTACGGTATCACAACACAACCGGGACGCCCTCGGTACGGACCCAGTCGATGGTCGAGATGGGCCAACCCAGCGACAATGCGGTGACCGCAAGCCGGACAGTCACGCTGTACGACTCGACCACGCTCACCGGGAGTGACGACTCGACGCTGGCCCAGCTCGAAGACGACAGCGGGGCGTCGTTCTACGCACCGAACGTCGACAGCGGGCCGGTGTACAACCGTGTGGAGGTGCGCATTATCACATGGCGGATGTAATGGCTCGCTCCTCGGATCGCGGCCAACTGCTGTTGATCACCGCCCTCGCGCTGGCGGTGATCTTGGTGACTGTCGCGCTGTTGTTGAACGCCGCCATCTTCACCGAGAACGTCGCCACCAGAGACACTACCACTCAGGGTGCCGAGGCCATCGAGCTTCGGGGTGAACTGGTCACAGCCATCGGTGATCTCATCGAAACTGAAAACCGACAGGGAGACGGCTCGACGACCAACGTTACCGAGGGAATCGAGACGATGAAACCGCTGGTCGACCGTGAGCGCGCCCGCCATGGGGTGGTTGCAACCCTCGCTCGAAACGGCACGACGTCGGGACAGTTGATCGAGTCCACGGATTTCGAAGCCGACGGGACCGACTGGACGCTTGTCGAGAGTCTGTCCGACGCCAGAGCGTTCACCGTTACTGTTGATCCGACTGAGATATACACGGAGTCCAATCCGAATGCAATCCAGATCGAAGACAACGCCTTCGCCGTTCGATTTATCACCAGCGATGAGAACGTGACACAGTATCTCTACAATGACGGTGATGATCTGGTCGTCGCCACGGCAGTGGCGTCTGCCGACCCCGAAACTCGCTGTCGGATCGACCACGGCGGGTCAGATACGACCGTCGACCTCTCTCGTGAGCAGCTTTCGACTGACGACGCGACGGTCGAGTGTTTTCGTGGACTGTGGCCCGACGAAGACCCCGAGCGGATCGAGTTTCTCAACGGCGATGCCGCCGAGGGGCTGTTCACGGTGACTGTCGACGATAGCGCATCATCAACGATTGCCACCACGGACGCCGTCTACTCGGCGACCGTCGACATCGGCTATCGGTCGTCGGAACTCGATTTCGAAACGACGGTGCGGGTCGCACCGGGGGAGCCACAATGAGCCTACGTCGTGATCGGCGTGCCGTCTCGGTGACCGTGGGCTACGTCCTCATGCTGGCGGTGGCCGCGCTGTTGATGGGGACGCTGTTGACTGCCGGCAGTGGGCTGATCGAGGGCCGGTCCGAACAGGTCGTCGACGATCAACTGACCGTTATCGGCACGCAGGTCGCCTCGAACATCCACGAGGCCGACCGGCTTGCACAAGTCGCACACGCGGATGCCAACACCACCAGCGCGACGGGAGCGATCAGCCTCGACGTCCGACTGCCCCAACAGGTCGCCGGAACGAGGTATCGCATCGAAATCACCAGCGACACGATCATCCTCCGGAGTTCGAATCCGGACGTGCGTGTAAACGTAACCTATCCCGAGACGGCCATCCCTGTCTCGACCACCGGCCAATTTAATGGGGGCGACGTGCGGATCGTCTACGAGACACCGCCGGCTGGCTCGCCGGTGTCGACTGGTCGACTGGAGGTCGAACAATGATCTCTGATCGTGGCCCACTGAGCGATGACCAGCGCGCAGTCAGCGAGACACTGGGCTACATTCTCGTGTTTTCGATCATTGTCACGACGATCACGACCGCGAGCGTCTTCGGCTTTAGCGGGCTGGAAGACCGCCAAGCCGCCGAACAGGTCACCAACGTCGAGCGGGCCTTCGACGTAATGGCCGACAACTTCGAGGATATGGGCCGCTACGAGGACCCAAGTCGGGCTACCGAGATCCGACTGGCCCAGGGGACGATTGGGATTGCTGAGCCGATCACGGTCACTGTCGGGCGGTGGGACGCCGCCACTGGCTCGTTTGTGACCGCCAACACGACCAACGTAACCGTTCAGCCGCTGGTTTTCCGGAGCGATAGCGGCAGTGTCGTCTACGAAGGTGGGATGGTGTTCCGGGCCGACGGCTCGGCGAGCATTGCCCGCTCGCCGCTTCCGTTCGTCGTCGACGAGGAGACGGCGCTCGTCCCCGTTATAGCTACCCAAGGCAGTACAACGAGCACTGTCGGCGGCGATCAAACCGTTCTCGTCGTCGGCGAGCATCGACCGAACACGCGGACGCTGAGCAATCGAACCGTCGACGCTGGAGGTGGAGGCACCCAACTCCGCGTTCGGATCGAGTCGCCGCGGGCCACCGGCTGGGAGCGAACGCTCCGCGACGAGGGCTACCAGAACGTGAGCGTCGACGCAGCAAACGGGACTGTCACTGCAGAACTGGCCGTCGCCGAAAACGGAACCGTCCGCCGCCCGGACCGGGTTCGGCTCCCGATAACCCGGATCGCGGTTCGGTTCGACTGATGTTTGGCTACCTGACGTTGGTGAACTCGAAGCGTGCGCCGTCATCGAAACTGTCGGTGAGGTCGACCTCCCAGCCGTGGGCCTCGGCGATCCGCTTGACGATAGACAGGCCAAACCCGGTTCCCTGTGGGTTGGTCGACTCTCCGGCCTCGAACACCTCCTCGCGTTTCTCCTCCGGAACGCCGGGGCCGTCGTCTTCGACGTAGAAGCCGAAGGTGCCGTCGCTCTCGACGCGGGTGGAGGTGAACATCACGTCCAGGAGACCGATCCGAATCGTCACCGGCTGCTGGCTGTGTTCGACCGCGTTGCGGATCAGGTTCTCGAACAGCTGATAATACCGGTTGCGGTCGGTGTGGGCGGTGAAGTCGTCGACCGGTCGGATTTCGGAGTCGCCGGTCTCGACGATCTCTCGGCAGTGCTCAACCACCGACCCGATCTCGACCGGCTCCATGTCGGTGTCGTCGACGGTCTGACCCTGTCGCGCCAGCGTGAGGGTGTCCTCGATGATCGCCTCCATCCGGTCTAAGGCCCGATTGACCGCGCCGATACTGTCGGAGTTGCATTCGTCTTTGACGATGTCGATCCGCCCCTGGGCGATGTTGAGCGGGTTGCGAAGGTCGTGGGAGACGACGCCAGTAAACTCTTCGAGCCGGTCGATCTGGCGTTTGAGCTCGCGTTCGTACTCGTGGCGGTCGATCTCGTAGCCGACCCACTGGGCCAGCGTTTTGACCGTGAGCTCGTCGTCGTCGACGGTCGTGTCGTTCTGCGGGGCCCGGCTTGCAAAACAGAGCGTCCCGTAGACCTCGCCGTCGACGATGATCGGTGCGCCGACATAACAGTGGAGTCCAGTCCCGTCGAAGGCATCCGAGCTGGCCCACTCCGGGTTACTGGCTGCATCGCTGATCGCTTTGGGCGTTTTGTCGTCAATTGTGTGTTTACAGTAGGTCGTATCCAGCGGAATCGCGGCGTCTTCTTGGATCGTCTCGTGGTCGCCGACTGCGGCGATCACTTCCAACGAGTCGCCCTCGACATGCGTAATGTAGCCGATTGGGTAGCCAAGCTCCGAGGTCCCGATTGTCAGGACGCGGTCGAGTTTCTGTTCGAACGAGAGATCCGTCTCGTTGATGACGTCATACAGTCCCGAAATGACCGCCGTCGACTCCATGAGTTGGGTGCGTGCAAGCCGTCCTCGCTCCTGCTCGACGGCGTTGGCGATCCGGTTTGCCAACACCGAGGGTGTCATAGAAAGCGTCACACACGAAGACGCAGGATGTTGGAACTGTGTCTACGAGCGCCAGCATCCTGCAAGAGGAGACTTCTATCGACGAGTTCTTCAATGTAATGGCGACCGAGACGCTCGCGTTGTTCGAGCATCTTGAGTTCGACTTTCTCGAAGAATTCGATGTGTTCGCCCCCGCTCGCCGGGGGCGAACACGAGATCATCACCCACCAGCACTCTTCCGAGCGTTCCTGCACTGCTACTACAAGAACGTCTACGGCATCCGTCCAGTCACGCGAGAACTCCAGAACACGGTCGTCTGGCTCAGCTGTGGCTTCGATCGACCGCCGTCGAGAGACGCGGTCGATCGCTTCCTCACCGACCTCGAACACGTCGTCGACGAGGTCTTCGACCGCCTCGTCGAGCAGGCCGCCTGCCGCGGCCTGCTCGACTTGACCTACTCCATCGATTCCACCGACGTGAGGACGATGCCCGCCGACCAAGACGCGTCGAAAGGCTACGATCCAACCGCCGAAGAGTACTACCACGGCTACGGCTGTACGATCGTCTCGACCGGGCAAAAGATCCCGATTGCCGCGGAGTTCACCGAGAGCAAGCAAGCGCCAGAGGAGACGGCGATGCGCGTCACGTGTGACGCGCTCGCCGTCGAGAAACCGATCTGGATGCTTGGAGACAGCGCCTACGACACGCTCGGCTGGCACGACCACCTGCTGGCCGCAGGGGTCGTGCCAGTCGCTCCGTACAACGCACGAAACACCGACGATCCGAAAGACATCGAGTACAGGGTCGAAGCCCGCATCGACGAACACAGCGAGGACGTTCAGCTGAAGCAATCGACGCTAGACGAGACGTACAACCGCCGGAGTGGAGTCGAACGAACCAACGACGCCGTCAAGGACTGCGGCCTCGGGCACGTTCGCGCCCGAGGCCGCGTCCACGCACGAGCACAAGTGTTCCTCGCGCTGTGCCTTCGTCTCGTTATTGCGATCACCAACGACGAACGCGGAGACAATCCAGGAAGCACCGTCATCACGCTATGAGAACTATTCTATGACACCCTCCATCTCGGCTTCGGCGACGTACCAACTGTAGGCATCCGACGGATCAGGAGCGTACAGTCCCCAACTTTGCTGGTCGACGTGCGAGTAGTCGATCTCGTCAGGAACACTGAACTCCGAGACATCTTCGGCCGCGAACATCAGCATCCAAATCAGTAACAACACCCCGAGTACCGTCAGCAGCGACTGGGCATACGAGACCGCGTAGGAGGCCGCGAACTCGTGGTCGCGCTCCCGAAGCGTGTCTAGCAGTCGACGCTCGACGGGCGGTCGACTGAACGGGCCGAGGGCCGTAGCAGTCGGCAGTCGGTCGACCCAGTGGGCCGGGACGCGACGCGAGAGGGTATCCAAGAACGGAGCCGTCAGAAACGGAATCACCGAGGCGATCAACCCGAGCGGGAACACCCCGACGCTCATCGTTACCACCATGCCAGCGAACGCTCCGATGTAGGCCAGCGCGGCGACTGCTCGAAGCCGACCGACAGGCACCAACAGGAACAGTACCGAGCCAGCAAGCAGGGTCACCCACGCGTAGTTGAGCACCGTCAGAAGCGTGGGATAGTCGACGACAACGTTGCCGAGATACACCGCCATCACATCGTTGTGGAAGGCGATTTCGAGGGCCTCACCGGCATACCAGTGCTCTCCTCGGTGTTTCAAAATCGCATTCGAGCCGAAGACAATGAGCGGTTGTACCAGGAGTGCTGCAGTACCGAAGCTGGCGACCGAAGAGCGAGCCGCCCCGCGGCGAAGGGCATCAATCGACCATCGCTCGCCGAGCGGCGTGACGAGGGCGACTAGCAGAATCACGCGGAGCAGTCGGTCCCCACCGTTGAGCACGCCGGGGTTGCGGGCGTGCAAGGAAAACAGCAAGATCAGGCAGCCGAGTCCGACCAGCCGGGTTCGGTAGCCAAAGATGAACGCGAGGGCAAACAGTCCGGCCAGCAGGAACATGAACTGTTGGAACCAGAGTTCACCCGAGAGTGCATGGATCGAGAAGTTGTAGAACCCCCACGTGACCTCGTACACCGACAGCGGGTACACTCCCTGATCGGTGTAAAACAGCGACATGCTTCCGGCCCGATGCAGGAGGTCGACAAGCAGCGTGAGCCCGAGGGTGATACGCACCGCCGCCAGCGCACGCGTGTCGACCGCGAACCGCGAGCGAATCCGACCTCGGAGCGGCCCAAGCCGATCCCAGAGCTGACGCAAGCGCGTGCGAACGGCCCGATTCGGGGTGTGTTGGGTTGGGTCCATACTGATCGCCGAGCGTCGACAGGGTAACGCAGTACAGATCATACACGTAACGAGAATGTATGTTTTGTGATCCGGTGTGTCGACAGTATCTGGGCTTCGACGCTTCGACGAGCCGCCTCGGCAAATGCACAACGTATAAGTTCAGTTACCCCACACTGTTCGGTGTGATTCGTACTGGTGTCGACCGCACGGCCAGCGTCTCGACAGCAGTGCGTCCGAAGCGCCCAAAGAAGCGTTTCTACTGACTGCTCGTCGCGGGCGTGGCGTCCCGTTTCGGGTGTTTTTATTCATCTCGCAGAGTCCGGTGACTATACAGTAGCCGACGACAACAGACAACCAATCCACTAACCCATGACAAACATCGACTTCAGCGGGGTTTTCCCGGCGATGGTGACCCCCTTTACCGAAGCCAACGAGATCGACACCGAAACGCTCCGCGAGGACGCCCAGCGACTCGAAAAAGCAGGCGTCGACGGACTCGTCCCGGTCGGCTCGACCGGCGAGAGCGCGACGCTGAGCCATGCCGAACACGTCGAGGTCATCGAGGCCGTCGTCGACGCCGTCGAGGACGTGCCGGTCATCGCGGGCACCGGCTCGAACAACACCGCCGAAGCCCTCGACCTCTCACAGCAGGCCGCCGACGCGGGCGCAGATGCCCTGCTGCTTATCTCGCCGTACTACAACAAACCCGAGCCTGAGGGGATGTACGAACATTATCGACAGGTGGCCGACGCGGTCGACATCCCACAGATCGTGTATAATGTCCCCAGTCGAACCGGGCGCAACATCGAGGTCGACACCGCGGTTCGACTCGCCGACCACGACAACATCGCAGGCTACAAGGCCGCATCCGGCGACCTCAACCGAATTAGTGAAGTCGTCGAACGAACCCGCGACAAGGAGTTCGCAATTCTGTCGGGCGACGATGGACTCACCCTGCCAACCCTCTCGGTTGGGGGTCACGGCGCGATCAGCGTCGTTGCCAACGTCGAACCCGAGCGTGCCTGTGCGATGGTCGGGGCAGCATTAGAGGAGGACTACGCCTTCGCGCGGGCGATCCACCACGAACTCGGCGCTCTTACCCGACAGCTGTTCGTCGAGACGAACCCGATCCCAGTGAAGGCCGCCATGGAGATCCGTGGCCACGGCTCCGGTCGCATTCGGTCGCCACTCACTGAACTCTCCGCCGAGCACCGCGAGGAGTTGGCTGCCCGGCTGGCCGAACTCGACGGCGAGCCAGCCACCCCCGAGGCCGCCGGGGAGGCGTCGGACTGATGGTCCGGATCGCAGTTACCGGCGCGGCCGGACGCATGGGTCGTGAGGTGCTTGCTGCGGCCGCCGACCGCGAAAACTGCGAGGTCGACTTCGCGGTCAACCGAACCTCGGTCGACGAGCCGATTTCCGGGGTCGTCATCGAGTCGACTGACAACTTCGAGGCGCTGCTGGACGACTACCAGCCGGATGTCGTCGTCGACTTTACTGGGCCCGAATCCGCCATCGAGTACAGCGAGGCCTGCGCCGAGACCGGTGTCGGCTTCGTTACCGGAACGACCGGTTTCGATGATGAGGGAATCGCGGAGTTGAAATTCGCCAGCGAGTCGACGGCCGTACTCAAAGCCTCGAACTTTTCGCGAGGAGTTGCGGCGCTCCGGTTGGCGGTCCAAGAAGCAACTGCCGCGCTGCCCGATGCGGATATCGAACTCACCGAAACCCACCACAACGCCAAACGTGACGCCCCCAGCGGGACCGCGAAGACGTTGCTCGACGATATCGAGGGAGTCCGCGAGGATCTCAGCGAGCGCGTGCATGGCCGGGAGGGTGAAGCTCCGCGGTCGACCGACGAAATCGGAGTTCATGCTCGCCGGGCCGGCGACATCGCAGGTGAACACGAGGTGCTGCTCGGTGGGAGCAACGAGGCGCTGTCGCTGACCCATCGGGCTGGCGACCGGAGCATCTTCGCCGACGGTGCGCTGGATGCTGCCGAGTGGCTCGCCGAACGCGAGGCTGGCTGGTACGATTTCTTCGAGGTTATCGAAGACTAATCTACAATCTCGCCACGACCGTTCGTGTTTTATTACTGAACATTTATATTGCGTCTACCGGAACAACACGATATGCCGACGACACTGCTGGCGCGGTTTCTCAATCGCTTCACGAGCGACGAAGACAACAAAAACGACGGCCGATTCGTCCCCTCCCAACTCGACTGGTCCGTCCGGTACGGAACCGAGGGCGGTCGTGAGGAGGCCAACCGCGAGATTACGCGGATTCAGCGGCAGGCCGACGAGATCGAACAGCGTCGACGCGAGTAGTCAGTTGGCGTTACTGGTGCAGAGGAGTTAGCTATCATAGCAGCAACCCGCTGGTCTGGATATAAAAGTAGACGGTCAGTGTCGCTGCCATCGCCCAGTGGCCAACAGTGACGGTTCTGTGTCCGTCGACCATGGTCTTGATCACGGGATAGCTGATAATGCCGACCGCGATTCCGTTGGCAATCGAGTACGTCAACGGGGTGACGGTGACGGTAAGCGCAGCAGGAACTGACCACGACGGATCGTTCCAATCGATATCTGCAACCCCCTTGAACATCACAATCCCGACAACAACTAACGCACTGAACGAGGCATACGTCGGGATCGCTGCGGCAAGCGGCACGAGTGGGATCATCAAGACGAACAGCCCAGCGATAGTGAGTGCGGTCAATCCGGTTTTCCCGCCTGCTTCCACACCGGCCGAGGATTCGATGAACGTCGTTATCGTCGACGTTCCGAGCATGGCTCCGATAGTTGTCCCGATACCGTCAGCCATCAGCGGTTTGCTTATCTCCGGGAGTTGCCCGTCTTCATCGAGGAAGTCCCCGTACTGACCGATACCGATCAACGCACCAGCCGTATCGAAGAAGTCCACGAAGAAGAACGTCATGACGACGAGCCCGAAGGTTACTGGGTCGGAGGTTCGGAACCCATCGAGAAACGCACCCGCAAGCGGCGTGATATCGTACTGGATGCCGGTAACCATCGAGACGAGTCCATCCTCGCTCACTTGGGTGAGGACGGCTCGGTCGACGAGGACACCCGGCTCGACGAGTCCAGCGAGCGTCAGTACATAGCCAGCAATCGCGGTTGCAAGCACCCCGATCAGGATCGCCCCGGTCGTGCCACGGGCCCACAAAATCAAAATGAGTGCTGCGCCCAACGCACCGAGGAGCGCAATCGGATTCGATCCGATCTCACCGAGCGTGACGAGGGTCGCTTCGTCGGCCACGACGACCTGCAGTTCTTGGAGACCGATCAACAGTAAGAACACACCAATCCCCGCTCCGACGGCGAACTTCACTGGCTCGGGGAAGATGTTGATGATGAACTCCCGGGCACCAGTTGCCGTGAGGATGATGAAGATCACTCCTTCGACAAAGACCGCTGCAAGTGCGGTTTCCCACGGGATACCGAGTCCCAACACGACTGTGAACGTGAAGTAGGCGTTGAGGCCGAGTCCGGGAGCGAGGCCAAACGGCCGGTTGGCGTACAGCCCCATTACAACCATCGCGATTGCGGATGTAACAATTGTCACAATCGCAATCATTTGGAATACTTCCGTGTCAGTATAGCCCTCGATTTGAATCGCCTGTGACAGAATCGCCGGGTTGACGACGATGATATACGCCATCGCGAAAAACGTTGTCAGCCCTGCAACGAGTTCTGTTTCGACGTCTGTTCCGTGTTCACTGAGATTGAAATAGGATTGTAACCCCATCGATATTGACTGAAACTGGTAGATGTCTCTATTTAACCCGTTTGATGAGACTCTTCTTTGGCAGTGATCTGGCATGTCGACCGACAGTGACCGCTGATTTATCGCGGAGACGATTCCATTCGGCACTCCTCGACCCGCAACCGATGGGTCTTATGGGGTGGCCGAGAAAGCCGAATTCACACGAATGTCGACACTCGAATCCGAAATCCAAACCCTCTGGAACCGCTACGACGACGGCCTCACCGCTGCCGACGCAACCGACGAGGACCTCGCCACGCTCGATGTCTTCCTCGAAGCACTCGAAGCCGGTGAGATCCGCTCGGCCGAAAAAACCGGCGACGATGTCACCTCGTGGGAGGCCAACGCGTGGGTCAAACAGGGCATCCTCCTCAACTTCGGCCTCCGCAACACACAGGTCCGCAGCCACGGCGGCGTCGACTACCACGACGTCCTCCCACTCCGCCAGACCGCAGATCTCAACGACCGCGGCACCCGCAACACGCCCGACGGCACCACGATCCGCCGCGGAGCCTACCTCGGTGAAGACTGCATCATGATGAGCCCCTCGTTCGTCAACATCGGGGCCTACATCGGCGACGGCACGCTGGTCGACTCCTGTGATACGGTCGGCTCCTGTGCCCAACTTGGCGAGAATGTCAAACTCGGCGCGAACACGCTGATCGGCGGCGTGCTTGAACCGGTCGAGGGCGCACCGGTCATCATCGAGGACGGCGTCTCGCTCGGCGCTGGCTGTCGCGTCACCTCCGGGTTCAAGATCGGCGAGAACTCCATTGTCGGCGAAAACACGCTTCTCACACCGCGCATTCCGGTGTACGATCTCGTCGACGAAGAGGTCATCTACGGCCATCTCCCATCGGAGCGACGAGCGTTCACCCGCTACGTGGAGTCCTCGGTCAGCGACCACGAGCTGTTCGATGGCGGGGCCTACAAACCGGCCGTCGTCGCCACCAGCGTCGAAGCAGAGACACTCGAAGCAACCCAGCAGGAAGACGCACTGCGCGAGTAGGGACCACCTACCACTGCGTGCCCTCCCGTCGACGGTCGTTTTTTCAGAATGTCAATTTGCGTGGCAACTGCTGTTGCATCCGGTGGACATATGTGTATGTATGTCGTTGGTTAGGTAACGACTACCAACCCGTCGACGGACTGCCCGTGTGCGGCACGACACACGGCAGCGGGCTGTCCGGCCGATAGGTGTTCCCTACTGCGCCAATGCATCCAGTTGGAGGGAGCCCACACGACAGTGTGTCCGTCACGCAGCAGTTGAATCCATGAGTACGCTTACCACTGCAGTCGCCTTCGAGAAATACCACGGCACCGGCAACGAGTTCCTTATTGTAGACGCAACCGATCCGGTCCCCGACCGGAGCGCATTCGCGACCACCCACTGCGACCGGTCGACGGGCGTCGGAAGCGACACCGACGGACAGACCGGCGCTGATGGAGTTCTCTTCTTACAGCTCGAAGATCGGTTTTCGCCGCCACGAATCATTATGACGCTCGTCCAGCCCGATGGGTCGGTGGCCCCGATCTGTGGCAACGGGGCACGGTGTGCGGCCGTCTGGGCGATGGACCGAACCGATGCCGACTCGGTCATGATCGACACACAGGCGGGCACGCGCCGCGCGACTCGCGTCGACGACGGGATCGCCGTCGAGATGGGCGAGCCGACGTTCGCTCCCGACCGGCTTCCGCTCGCCGGCAACCGAACAGAGCCACTCATCGAAGAGTCCGTCGAGGGACTCACTGTGACGACGGTCAACACCGGCGTCCCACAAGCGGTCGCCTTCGTCGACGACATTGAGTCGGTCGACATCGAATCGGCTGCCCCCGCCGTCCGGCATGCAGACGTGTTCCCCGCCGGGACAAACGTCACGTTTGCCGAGCGAACAGATTCCCGCCGAGAGGGGGTCCCGCGGTTCCGCCAGCGAAGCTACGAGCGCGGTATCGAAGGCGAAACACAGGCCTGTGCCACCGGTTCGGTGGCGATTGCCGCGGCCGCCAGCCGGATCGGTCTGATCGAATCGGCCGCGCCGGTCGACATCTCGCTTCCCGGTGGCGAACTCCGTATCTCGGCGACTGACCGGGGTGAACTACTGCTGACCGGCGCAGTTACCCACGAGTTCGATGGCGACCTCGCAGCCGAAGGAGTCGACGACTAACGCTGCCGTGGCAGTAGTAGGAGTCGACTGAACGACCACGAAGAGGAGAACCCGTTTCTGCTTACAATCGTGTTCCCTGAGGCGACACCATCTGTGAGAATCTCTTTCGAGAAGAATAGCGAATGGTTCAGCCACTGTGATGGTGAACGTTATTCACCGGTATCCTCGTCCTACTTTATTCCTCTTCCTCTTCTTCATCTACCTCTTCTTCATCTGCCTCTTCTTCATCTGCCTCTTCTTCATCTGCCTCCTCTTCCTCTGCCTCTTCTTCATCTGCCTCTTCTTCCTCTGCCTCTTCTTCATCTGCCTCTTCTTCCTCTGCCTCTTCTTCATCTGCCTCTTCTTCCTCTGCCCCTTCTTCATCTGCCTCCTCTTCCTCTACCTCTTCTTCATCTACCTCTTCTTCATCTACCTCTTCTTCATCTGCCTCTTCTTCATCTGCCTCCTCTTCGTCTACCTCTTCTTCATCTGCCTCCTCTTCATCCACCTCCTCTTCGTCACCGGTCTCCTCGTCACTAGTTGTCTCTGCTCCGTTCGATTCCTCGCCGTTTTCGGCAGCTTCAGTCGCGTTTTCGCCGTTTTCCGCCTCTCCGTCTACGTCCTCGCTGTCTTCGTCCGTTTCGTTCACACCCTCACCAGTCGACTCATCACCGTTTGCCTCAGTACCGTTTTCTGCGTCGGTGTCTTCCGAATCCGCTTCTTCAGTGTCCGTTTCGGTGACCTGCAGTTCGAAGTCGACCGTCACTGTCTCGTCTGGCTCGACGGTGACCGCTTGACTATCGTCTTCGTAGCCATCCGCGTCAGCGACGACAGTCTGCCCATCGGTCGGGACGCCGTCGATGGTGTAGGCACCGTCTGCATCGGTTGTCGCCGAGCTGTCGGTGTCTTGGACCGAAACGGTGGCCCCATCGATTGGCTCGCCAGTGTCGACATCAGTGACCGATCCAGCAACAGTGCCGTTTTCGTCGTCAGCATCCGGCTCAGTGTCTTCGACTTCGATGGGTAGTTCCTCCTCACCGTTGAGGGTGACCGGACGGTCGGCATCTGTCTCGCCGGTCAACGTCCATGTTCCGGGCGCAAGCGTCTCGGTAACGGTTTCTCCGGCCGGAACGGATAGTTCGCGCTCGTCGTCGTTCTCAGCGAACACCACGACGTCGTCGTCTCCAGGATTCGTGATCGAGACGTTCGTCCCCTCGTCGGAGACCGTCAGATCAAGTGGTTCCTGGACGTCCTCCTCAATCGTAACCGACAGCGACTCCTCACCTGAGAGGTCGACCGAGCGACCGTCTTCGGTTTCGGCAGTAAGGGTGTACTCACCCGGCGGAAGCGACTCGGTAACCGACTCCCCGGCTGGCAGCGTGAGGCTCACGTCCTCGTCCGTGGTTTCGCTCGTTATCGTGACGATCACAGCCACGTCGTTCGGATTCTCAATCGTTATTGAGCCGTTGTCGACCGAGACCGAGAGACTGCGAAGCTCCTCGGGCTCGTCTGGCTCATCCGGCTCCTCGGCGTCGGGCGTCTCGGCCACGCTCCGGGCCTCGTTGATAATTACCGTCGACTGCTGGACGTTGTTTTCGACCGAGATCCGAACGGTGTCGGCCGCCGCGCGCTGGGTTTGACTTTGGGTCTGTTCAATGCTCACTTCCTGCTGTTGTGTCAATGTGGCCGTCCCCAAGCTTGCGCCCTGTGCAGCCGACTGAATCTGAACGACGCTCGCCTCCTGATGCTGGGAAATCGCGCCAGTCGCAGCACTCTGTGTGATGATCTGAATCTGGATAATTGTCACCTGCTGGGATTGGGAGAGTATCCCGACACAGGCCCCGCGAGCCGCAGCCTGAATCTGTGAGACGGTGGCATCCTGACTTTGTATGAGAGCCCCGGTTGCGGCAGCCATCGAAGCCTCTTGGACCTTCTTTGGATCCTCGACAGGCTGTTCGGTGCCACCGCCAGCAGCGCCGAAGGCTGCTGCCTGGCGCTGGTCGACAGCGACATCCTGCTGCTGGACGAGCGCGCCGTAGGTGCCACCCTGTGCGGCCTCCTGAATCTGGGTGACGGTCGCCGTTTGGGACTGGGCCGCTCCGTGAGCTGCCCCGGCTGCCCCGCCAATCGCCGCGTACTGCAGTTGGCTGACGGTGGCGTCCTGATGCTGGGCTACACTCCCGTGAGCCGCACCGTAGGCCGCGTTCTGTATCTGTGTCACGTTAGCGTCTTGGGACTGCGAGAGCGATCCGGCTGCAGCGCCGTACACAGCTGACTGAAGCTGTGTCACGTTGGCAGTCTGGCTCTGCAGCAGCGCGCCATGGCTCCCACCAGCACTGGCGGACTGGATCTGGTCGACCGAGGCATCCTGTTTCTGTGCGGCTGCGTGAACCGACGCTGCAATGACGGCCTCCTCGGCGTCCGGCGTCGGAGTTACACCGCGTGCTTCGGCGCGTTCGATCCCCTCACTGGCCCCGGTTTCGGCTGCCTCACGAGCCGCCGCTGAGATGTCGGGTTCGGTATCCAGATCGACCCCCGCGAGTGCTATCAGCTCCTCGCTAATCGGATCGTAGTCGACAGTTTGGGCGGTAGATTGGTCGACCTCTTGGCCAGTCGATGGAGTCTGCGCTTGGCCCGCGACGCCGAGTGGGGCAATACTGAGACCGAACACAAGGAGTACAACGAGCACAACTGGTGGTACCTGCTGTCCTGCGCTGTGGACACGCGTTTTGATTCGGTCGACAAGCGGTGAGATGGGATTCATCCGACTGCCTCGCTGCCATCGGCAGTTGGTCCACCGGAGCCCATGCTGCACTGTTTTGTAGCGGTCTCATGTTGCCCGGGCTCCGAACTCGCGTCGACAGGTCCGAGCCGAAAGCAGTCGACCCTCCGAGTAATCGTGGTATGAACCATGCTACACAGTAACAGTCAACGGAAGTAAAACGGATTCACAACCATCATGTGTTTCAGGTGATTTGGTCTGTTCAGTTCGTCAAGATTATTTTTGTTACCATTTTTACCGAACTTGTGACTCGGGCAGCCGTTGACGCCACAACACTGACGAACCAAAGCATTCAATCGCTGAGCGACCCCACACCGGATAATGGCCGATTCGGATCTCGACAACTCACCTGCTGTCCGTCGACTCGCTGACTGGGACGACGAAACCCTTGGATCACTCGCCGAGGAGTACGACACCCCACTGTACGTCACTGATCTCGACCGCGTCACGGAGAACTATCTCCGCTTTTCGGCGGCGTTTCCCGAGGCGCACGTCATGTATGCGGCGAAAGCCCACACGGGGAAGTCAGTACTCGAATCCCTGCTCTCGGTTGGTGCCGATATCGAGTGTGCGGCGTGGGGCGAACTCCAGCGCTCCATCGACGCGGGTGCTGACCCGAACACACTTCAGTATACGGCGGTTAACCCGCCGGATCACGATCTGGATTACGCCGTCGACCTCGCTGATAACGCACCCGGCCTCACGATCACAATCGGCGCGACCGACACCCTCGACCGGTTGCAGGAACGCGGCTACGACGGGCGGATCGCGATCCGTATCAACCCCGGAATTGGCACCGGTCACCACGAGAAGGTCGCCACCGGCAACGACGCCAAGTTCGGGATTCCCTACGAACAGGTCCCCGAGGTCGCCGACCGAGTCCGCGAGGAGTTCGACCTCGTTGGTATCCACTCGCATGCAGGCAGTGGTGTCCTGACCGACGACCTCGAAGACCACTGCCGAGCAATCGAGCGTGTCGGCGAGATGGCCCGCCGGGTCGGTCCCCTAGAGTTCGTCGACATCGGCGGCGGCTTCGGTGTCCCGTACCACGAGGACGAACCACCGCTCGATCTCGAGAAAACTGCCGAGATGGTTCGAGAGGCTATCGGCGAGATCGAGGCCCAGCTCAAACTCGAACCGGGTCGCTACATCGTCGCCGACGCCGGACTCATTCTGACGACGGTAAATACAATCAAAGAGACCCCCTCGGCGACCGTTGTGGGCGTCGACGCCAGTCTCGCAACCCTGATTCGCCCGGCGATGTTCGGCTCGTATCACCCCATGCTGAACGTCACCGCGCCGGAGCGTGAGGCCCACCCCGTCACTGTCGGCGGCCCAGTCTGTACGAGTGCGGACGTGTTTGCGACCGACCGACCGATTGCTCGACCCGAGCGACGGGACGTCCTCGCGATTGGGAACGCCGGATCGTACGGCTACGAACTCGCCAGCCAGTTCCACTCCCAACCACGGCCCGCCGAAGTTGCTCTTGAGGATGGCGAGGCACGTGTCGTCCGTCGACGCGAGACACTGGACGACGTTACTCGCGTCGAACAGTAGCGCTGTAGCAGGCGGTAGGAACTGCCTACGGCACCCGTCGAGCGTAGTAAACAGTGTCTACGCCCGCTTTTCTGTCGTCGACAACGCGATGCACACAGTCGAACGACACGGATTCGAGGATCGCAATGTGTGGCCGGTTCGTACTCCACGTTTTCGTCGACACGGCTGGCTGGGAGAGGGCGGGCGGGAGCGAGGAGAGCAGGTAGTTGTAGAACGCCGTTGCGATACCGCGGTTCCGGTAGCCTTCGTCGACGACAAGCACCGACTAGTCAAAAGGTCGACTAATAAGAGGGAGAAATAATACGATATTGATACATATTTATTATGCTGTATGTTGAACGATTGATGATGTCCGTGTTTCGGGTTCTCCATGTCGACGACGATGAGGCCATCGGCGACCTGCTGGAGACGTATCTCGAAGAGTCTGTCGACAGGGAGGAGTTTTCGGTCACGCCGGCCAGAAGCGTTGATGAGGCGGAGGCGGTTCTCGATGAGATAGATATCGACTGTATCGTCTGCGACTACCAGATGCCCGGTACCACTGGTCTGGAATTCCTGCATCGGATCCGGGATCGAAACCCCAACAAGCCGTTTATTCTGTTTACCAACAAGGGATCGGCCGATATCGCCAGCGAGGCAATCGAGGCTGGCGTCACCGACTACCTTCGGAAGGGTGGCGGTCCAGAGCAGTACGAGGTGTTGAGGGTGTCATAGAATAGTTCTCATAGCGTGATGACGGTGCTTCCTGGATTGTCTCCGCGTTCGTCGTTGGTGATCGCAATAACGAGACGAAGGCACAGCGCGAGGAACACTTGTGCTCGTGCGTGGACGCGGCCTCGGGCGCGAACGTGCCCGAGGCCGCAGTCCTTGACGGCGTCGTTGGTTCGTTCGACTCCACTCCGGCGGTTGTACGTCTCGTCTAGCGTCGATTGCTTCAGCTGAACGTCCTCGCTGTGTTCGTCGATGCGGGCTTCGACCCTGTACTCGATGTCTTTCGGATCGTCGGTGTTTCGTGCGTTGTACGGAGCGACTGGCACGACCCCTGCGGCCAGCAGGTGGTCGTGCCAGCCGAGCGTGTCGTAGGCGCTGTCTCCAAGCATCCAGATCGGTTTCTCGACGGCGAGCGCGTCACACGTGACGCGCATCGCCGTCTCCTCTGGCGCTTGCTTGCTCTCGGTGAACTCCGCGGCAATCGGGATCTTTTGCCCGGTCGAGACGATCGTACAGCCGTAGCCGTGGTAGTACTCTTCGGCGGTTGGATCGTAGCCTTTCGACGCGTCTTGGTCGGCGGGCATCGTCCTCACGTCGGTGGAATCGATGGAGTAGGTCAAGTCGAGCAGGCCGCGGCAGGCGGCCTGCTCGACGAGGCGGTCGAAGACCTCGTCGACGACGTGTTCGAGGTCGGTGAGGAAGCGATCGACCGCGTCTCTCGACGGCGGTCGATCGAAGCCACAGCTGAGCCAGACGACCGTGTTCTGGAGTTCTCGCGTGACTGGACGGATGCCGTAGACGTTCTTGTAGTAGCAGTGCAGGAACGCTCGGAAGAGTGCTGGTGGGTGATGATCTCGTGTTCGCCCCCGGCGAGCGGGGGCGAACACATCGAATTCTTCGAGAAAGTCGAACTCAAGATGCTCGAACAACGCGAGCGTCTCGGTCGCCATTACATTGAAGAACTCGTCGATAGAAGTCTCCTCTTGCAGGATGCTGGCGCTCGTAGACACAGTTCCAACATCCTGCGTCTTCGTGTGTGACGCTTTCTATGACACCCTCGAGATGGGCAACGAAACCGTGATTGCTGATCTCGGTGGGACCGCCGACAGCTTCGAGCATCCGCCAGATGCATCTCAATCATACGATACGTTCCGTCACCGGAAGTATATGCAGAAAGTCCGGCGTTCCGGCGAGGACGATACCACCGATGCGGTTGCCGAGCGGTACGCCGAGTGGGCCTGTCAGGAGGTTTCGACCGCCCGCGGCCAGCCAGTCGACACGATGACGATCTACCGGATGTACCAACCCAGCCCGCTTGACGGAGACTACGATGGGTTACGGAAGCTGACGGTCATCGAGTGGGACTGCGCTGCCAGCTAAGGTCGCTTGTCAGCGGTTGTGTTTCGTTCGGGAGGCCACGAGCGAGATTGAGGCGCTGTCGACTGCATGTAGACGTAAGCGACCAGCAAACAGAGTGTTCATATCCGCGGAGCGAGAGTCACTGCTGTGGGCACTACGCGGCTATCGTCGTATCGAGCGACGGTTCGAGCAAAGTTCGAAGCGGCCTTCGGAGCCGACCATCCGCCGAAAGAGATCGCACTGAGCTTTTCGGGTGCCCTTTTTATTGCCGCGCTCCCGAACTTCGGCCTCGCGCTCGTCCTGTTTGCGGCGCTCGCTCGGTACGTCGACCGCGTAAGCAGTCTCGCGCTGGTCGCCGCAATCGTTGTGATGAACCCGCCGGTGAAGTGGGCGATCTATGCGGCTGGCTTCTGGCTCGGCTCGTGGCTTCTCGGCCCGGTCCCCGGCGTCTCAGTGACCGAATTTTCGCTGGCTGACCTCTCGCTGTCGACCGGTCCCGAGGTGTTCGGTCGCGTGTTCCTCGGCAGTTTCATCATCGCCGCCATCTGTGGCGGCGTGGGCTATGTCGCGGCACTCCGATTCATCCGTGAACTCAAAAAGCGGGAGATCGATCCGGTCGACCACCTCCCCGAGTTGCTCTCGGAGTAGTCGCTGCCTGCTCCGAGTGCGTGGTGAGTGAGATGTGTGGTGTCGACACGTCTCCAACCGTCTCTATAGGCTCTAGCGTGCTAGGTCCCAGCATGTCGACGCAAGCAATAGGACCGCCGCGGGTTTCGGACCCTCATATATCCAGTGGCATGAACTCAAGCGTCTAGAGCCCTATCTGTGTGTATGGAGCTACGCAAAACCATCACCGAAAACGGGAGCCTCGTTCGCATTGCGTCGACTGCTGCGCTGGCAATCATTGCTGTTCGGTCCTTTGTAAAGGGCAAGCGACTGCGAGGGCTGGTAGCGGCCGGTGGTGCGGTCGCTGTCGGTTCTACGGTGTCGACGCTCGAACCGACCGAGTTGGACGTGATGAGCGAAACCGAAGAGCCAGTGACTGAGTCGACTCTCGACGAGGGAGCCATGCAGTGTGCGATCTGTAGTGATCCGATTGTTCCGGGGCAGTCGCGTCGACCGAACGAGAACGATAAAATCGTTCACGAGGCTTGTTTAGTATAATTCTATTTATTTCCGTGCCGTAAGAAAGTCTGGGTGTTTGTTCAGTCGACTCTTTGGGTCGACAGTAAGAGGTGCCACCTCCCGGATTTGAACCTCAGTCGTTTCGTTCGCTGACGCTCACTTCACTCCGTGCTTCAAATCCGCTCAGGAACCAGATTCGCGGCCGACAGCTCACTCGCTCCGCTCGTTCGTGTTGTCGGCCACAGAAGTATGCCGCCTCCCGGATTTGAACCAGGGACAGCTCGATCTTCAGTCGAGTGCTCTCCCAGTCTGAGCTAAGGCGGCGCACTCGGAGTGAGGGTGATAGCAGTAAAAAGGATTTCGAAGACGGCGCGGCGAGAGCCTCCCTCACACACCCGTCGACCTACTTGTCATCCAAATACTCCCACCAATGGTGCTCCTCGTCGACGTCTGACCCCGTCTCATCGCCACTATCTGCCCCATCTGCACCCGACTCACCGTCGCCCGCACTCGATTCGCCATCAGTCTCACCCGACTCGCCATCATCCGCGTTGACTGTGTCGACGTCTTGGTCCGTCCCACCGTCCGACTCCGCGGAGGGTGGCTCGCCGAGCGCTCGCGTAACGAGCAGCGACAGGGCCCCGCCCCCAGCGCCGATCCCAGCCACCCACCCCCACCACGGCAGCCCGTCAGCCATGACCGTGGTCGGCTCAGCGTCGACAGCCGGCTGGCGAGCCTCGACCGATCCCCCGGTGGCTTCGACCGGCTCCGGCGGCACCTCGGGCGGCCCACGAAGCGGCTCGCCGGTGTCGGACGCGAGCACCGTCGCCGAGGAACTCACCGCCTCGGCCTCGCTCTCGGCGACTGCTGGCGGCTCACCGTCGCTGCCCAGCGTCGACCCCCCGCCATCGCCTCCCTGATCAACTGCCACCGGCTGTGGGACTGTCTCACAGTCGTTGATCGAGGGGTTGACGCGGAGGAAAACGGCGTCACGGCCGGGGAGTTCACAGATCACGCTGGCGATCACCTTTCCGGCGTGGTCGTCGACGCCCGAAAACACTGCTGGCGTCTCGAAAGCAGTGGCCTCGGGGTTCCGACTCCCGAACACCTGATCGCTGCCGTCGGTGAAGACGAGTTGGATTCGGTTGATCGCCCCCGACGCTGGGCCGAACTCCGCGTCGGTGAGCCTGACTGCCTGACAGTCGAAGGTGATCCCCTCGTCGCCGGGTGCTGGCTGGCAGTCAGTCGACGGATTCGATAGCCACAACCCCTGCTCGACGAGATGGATCCCCTCAAGCAGTCGACCCGGCGAGCCGAACTGGACGGCTCCTGACTGCTCGCGCTCAAACCAGTCGAACGATCCATCCGCGTAGTAGAGTCGACTGTCGACTGTCGTCCCGGTGAACTCGACGCCCGAACAGCTGAACTGGACTCCAGAGACCGCGGGATCGGTGGCCTCGACGACAGTCTCGAACTGGCTGTCTCCCCGTTCGACCACACAGCGCTCAATCGGCCCGTGAAACGTCTCGAACGTTCGGTTTTCCGGCCCATCCCACAGCGCCTCGACACCGACGTAACCGAACTGATTTTCGCCGCTGAACTCGCCTTCGAACGTTTCGGTGGTGCCATCGCCGAACCCACAGACGACACGGTCGTAGGACGGCGCGTCGACGGTCACCGAATACTGCGACACCGAAACTGACGGCTCGAACCCCGTTGCTTGGGCACACTCCTCGACAGTGGGATTCACGAGTTGGAAGACGATATCGCCACCCAACTTTTCGATTACCACTGATTCGATGATGTTGCCGGCGTTGTCGTCGGTTCCGGCGAACGTTTCGGGAGCCGTGAAATTTGGCCCGGTGCCGCGCTGGCCGAACGTCTGGCTGGTCCCGTCGACGAAGTCCAGTCGAATCCGCTCGAAGGTCGGCTCGGCGGCGAACTCCTCGGGACCGACTGTCACCTCGATACAGTCGAAGACGGTAGCGTACGCGCCCGACGAACAGTTCGGCGTCGGGCTCTCCACGGTGATGTCGACGCTTTCCTCGGAAATCGTCTCGATGACACGGCCGGGTGAGCCGAACTGCGTCTGATCGGTGGCTGGCGGGTCCCACTGCTTTGAGGAGCCGTCGACGAACGTCAGCCGAACATCGTCGGCTTGGCCGTGTTGGGCGGAATCACAGTTGAACGCGAGATCGCCGAACACACAGGGCCCCGAGTTCGTGGCTGTCTCGGTGGCGGTGCCGTTCGTGACGGTGACCCGCGCTATCGGCCCGTGAAACTCCTCGACAGTCGTCTCGGCGCTCGGATCGAGTCGCCCGTCACCGCTGAAGCCGAACTGCGTGGTGCCGCTGTAGCCCGCAGTAAACGCTTCGATGGTTCCGTCGGCAAATACGAGGTCGACGCTGTCGTAACCCTCGGCGTCGACGCGAGCCACATAACAGTCGAGATCGATTGCTGGATCGAACGCTGGTGGCTCAGTAGTGGGTGGATCGGTCTCGTTGCCCGCGGTCTCGTTGTTCTGGTTGCCGGTCTGCTGTGCGGCGGCAGTCCCCTGGAAGCCCGTCACAGCCAGCCCACTCGCAACGAGAACGGCCCGTCGACTGAGTGCCGGGGGGCGTGACATGATATCCATCCAACGGGTGCCGCCACCGTAGCCCTTCGTTACACTTTGTGACCGAATACATACGTCTCTGGGTGCGTTTGATTTCGTTTGAGTGCCTTTCGAGATGTCGACGGGCTCTATGGTTGTTTATAAGTAATTGATCAGCGTCGACGTGTTGGCTCTGGTTTATTTATACGGGCTCGGGCGGAGTCGAACCTCAGTCGTTCCGCTTCGCTTCACTCCCTGGTTTGACTCCGTGTCGCCACTCCTGCCGACACGGACGACTCGCTACGCTCGTCGTATTCTGTCGGCAGAAGTGGGCTCGGGCGGAGTCGAACCACCGATCTCAGCCTTGTAAAGGCCGCGTCATAACCACTAGACCACGAGCCCGCATTCGAAACCACTTCCTACGCGTGAATAACGTTTTCCTTCCGCGTCGGAACCAATATACTGCTCCACAGGTGAGATAGCCACATGGCTGCTCGCTCGAACTGGCTCCCGATCTTGGCCGTCTGCTGTCTGCTCGCCGTCAGCGGCTGTGTCGCGCTCAGCGACCCACCTGCAGATAGCGCCTACAACTGGACCACCGTCACTGCCGTCGACTCCGACACCGACGAAGACCTCGCTACCGTCGACGTCCGGATCGCAGACACTGACTCGAAACGCTATACTGGCCTCAGTAACACCAGCTCGCTCGGTGAGAACGAAGGAATGCTGTTCATCCACGACTCCGAGGGCAGATACGGCTATGTCATGCGAGATATGGCCTTCCCAATCGATATCGTCCACATCGATGCCGACGGTGAAATCACGATGATCAGCCACGCCCAACCCGACGACGACCAGACGTTTCGTGGCACCGCCAAATACGTCCTCGAAGTCCCCTACGAGTACACCACCGAAAATGGAATCGAGGAAGGCGACCGCATCGAGATCCCCGAGCAGTACCGCTGAGCCACGCCAGGAAGCCAACCCTCTTTGGCACTCCCCCGCTACCACAGCCAATGAGTGGCGTTGAGGCGGGCAGCGACGAGTCGGACGAAGACGATCCGTTTGCCGAGCAACGGGAGCGCGTCGACGACCCAATGCGTCGACTCGTCGGCGAGTACGGTCGCCCCTACTGGCTCTCGGTCGCCGTCGGCATCGCTGCCAGCCTCGGGGCTCGACTCCTCGACCTCCTGCCGACGATCCTGCTGGGGATCGCCATCGACAGCCTCTTTCAGGGCGTCGAACCCTTCTCGCTCCCGCTGGTGCCGGGAGCGTGGCTCCCGAGCGCCGAAGTCGACCAGTTTTTCCTCGTCATCGGACTGATCACCGGTTCGTTCGTTGTGGGAGCGGGGTTCCACTGGCTCCGCAACTGGGGATTCAACTCGTTCGCCCAAGACATCCAACACGACGTCCGAACCGACAGCTACGACACGATGCAGCGGCTGAATATGTCGTTTTTCGCCGACAAACAGACCGGCGAGCTAATGAGTATCCTCTCGAACGACGTCAATCAGCTCGAACGATTCCTGAATGACGGGCTCAACTCCGCGTTCCGGCTGGTCGTCATGGTCGTCGCCATCGCTGGCTACCTGCTCTATCTCAATCCGCAACTCGCTCTCGTCGCGCTCTCACCAGTCCCTCTCATTGCGGTTTTTACGTACATCTTTATCAAAAAGATCCAACCCAAGTACGCCGCCGTCCGCTCCAGTGTCGGCACGGTGAACTCCCGGCTCGAAAACAATCTCGGCGGGATTCAGGTCATTAAATCCTCAAATACGGAAAGCTTCGAGTCGGGCCGCGTCGATGACGTCTCTCGGGATTACTACGAAACCAACTGGGGTGCGATTACGATCCGAATTCGGTTCTTCCCCGGCTTGCAGCTCATCTCAGGAGCAGGGTTCATCCTCACGTTCCTCGTCGGTGGCTTTTGGGTCTTTTCGGGCTCGGCCCCCGGTCCCTTCACCGGCACCCTCTCCACAGGCGAGTTCGTCGTCTTTATTCTCTTTACCCAACAGCTCGTCTGGCCGATGGCCCAGTTCGGACAGATCATCAACATGTACCAGCGCGCCGAGGCCTCCGCCGAGCGCATCTTCGGGCTGATGGACGAGACCGCCCTTCTGGAGTCCGACTCGGAGACCGACGAACTGGCCGTTTCCGAGGGCCGCGTCGACTACGATAATGTGAGTTTCAGCTACGAAAACGACCAGCCGATTCTCGATGATATCGATTTCACCGTCGACGGCGGCGAGACGCTCGCCCTTGTTGGCCCAACCGGGGCCGGAAAGTCGACCGTCCTGAAACTCCTGCTTCGGCTCTATGATGTCGACGAGGGTGCGGTCCGAATCGACGATCAGGATATCCGGGAAGTCAGCCGGACCTCGCTCCGGCAGTCGATTGGCTACGTGGGTCAGGAGTCGTATCTGTTCTACGGGACGGTCAAGGACAACATCGCCTACGGGAGTTTCGATGCCAGCGACGAGGAGATCCGCGAGGCCGCCGAGGCTGCCGAGGCCCACACGTTCATCCAGAATCTGCCGGAAGGGTACGACACGATGGTCGGCGAGCGCGGCGTCAAACTCTCGGGCGGCCAGCGCCAGCGGCTCTGTATCGCCCGTGCGATGCTCGAAGACCCCGATATTCTCATCCTCGATGAGGCGACGTCGGATGTCGACACCGAGACCGAGATGCTGATCCAGCGAAGCCTTGACGAACTGACGGCTGATCGAACCACGTTCGCTATCGCCCATCGACTGTCGACGATCAAAGACGCCGACCAGATCGTCGTCCTCGAAGACGGGCGCATTGTCGAACGCGGCAGTCACGAGGAACTAATCGGCTCTGATGGACTGTACGCCCATCTCTGGGGCGTGCAGGCCGGCGAGATCGACTCGCTGCCCGAGGAGTTCATCGAGCGCGCCTCGCGTCGACAAGCCAGAACCGAGGCCGCCGAAGATTAGTTAGAACGATTGGGTATCGTCGGCTTCCGAGTCGACCCCACGATCACTGTAGCCAGTCTCGCCGACGGCCCCGTTGCCGACCATACTCAGCACGGCCTGTCGGACCTCCTCGGCGTCGTTGAACTGCTGGTCGGGCTCTTCGGTATAGGGGTTGAGTACCTCCCGAAACGACTCTTCGCCGTTCGGCAGTTCGAGTTCGTGGTCGCCGTACTCCTCGACCAGCGTGTCGACGCGCGTCGGATACTCGTGGGCTTCGAGTTCGTCGTCCAACTCGCCGAACTCGACGCCGAGTTCCCGACTCCCTTGGTCGGTTTCTTCGACCTCAATGTTGTCCTCGTCGTCAGTGCCTGTATTAGCCATACCCCTAAGATGACGCTCGGCACCCACAAACAGGTTTGGAGCCGTCGAACCGTCGACCAGTCGACTAACCGGAGTTTAAATATCTCTCCGACCCACCACGCAACATGCACCTCTCGGAGGTAGCGTGGCCCGAAGTCCGTGATCTCGACACTGATCTCGCGGTCGTCCCGGTCGGTAGCACCGAACAACACGGCCCCCACGCACCGCTCGGAACTGACATGCTCACTGCCGAAGGTGTCGCTACGGCGGGCGTTGAGGCGTACAAAAACGAAACTGGCGTCGACATCCCAATCACACCCACCATCCCGGTCGGCATCGCCGAGGAACACGCCGCCTTCGACGGCACGCTGTGGGTCTCGCCCGACACCTTCCGGGACTATGTCCGGGAAACCGTCGCGAGCCTCGCCCACCACGGATTTGATCGTGTGGTGATCGTCAATGGTCACGGCGGCAACACCGACGCGCTCCGAGAAGTCACGGGCGAAATCTCCCGCCACGATGACGCCTACGCGGTCGCATTTACGTGGTTCGACAGCGTCGACAGCGAACTCTCGATGGGCCACGGCGGCCCGCGCGAGACGGCGGTTCTCCGGCATATTCGACCGGATCTGATAAACGAAGACGAGATCGACACGGCCAGCGAGGGCGCAAGCGATCACTGGGGCGAGTGGGTCGCGGGCGTCAATCTGGCTCACGACTCGGTGGAGTTCACCGAGAATGGGGTTGTTGGCGATCCAACCGAGGGAACCGCCGAACTCGGCGAAGCATTGATCGACGACGCGGCCGACGCGCTGTGTGACCTGTTGGGGGCTGTCGCTGTGCGGGATCGATCCCCGTAGTGAGCGTTACTCGGCTTTTTCGCCTTCCTCGGTAGCCTCTGTTTCGGCAGCGTCGACAGACTCCTCACTGTCGGCGTCGGCGGCCTCGGCAGCCTCGTGGGCATCCGCGAGATCACCGCGCAGGGCCGGAATCGTGGCCGTCAGTTCGCTTACTTCGTCGCTGGCGCTGTCGACGGTCTCAAGAAGCTCTTCGACGGTTTCGATCTCTGCTTGAAGCTCCTCTGGATTCTCGAAGGCATCCGCCCGCGAGCCGAGGGTGAACCACTTTTTGGCCTGCCGGAGATGGTCGGCGGCCTCGCCCACGTCGAGGGCGGATTTGAGTCCGTTGAGAACGCCCAGCACGTTGTCGGCGCTGGTCTCCCAGATCGAATCAGGCGTTGGCAGTTCCGCGCGGGCCTCCGCGAGATGCTGTTCGACGTCGTCGCTCATCTCTTCGGCGGCCTCGCCGAACAGGTCGTCGTCATCGAAGCTGGTTTGGCTCATAAATAGTGATTGATTCCCGTTGGTATAAAAACACGCCCGAAAGTGAAAGTGAAACTGCCCCTTTCGCCGGGTGAGGCCGCGTATTACTCGTCGACCGAAACGAGCTTCATCAGCGGGTAGCCATCTTCCATATCCATCCGCGTGCGAGCAGTGACGCCCTCGTAGGCGATTCGCATCTCGACGGTCATTAGGCTCCCAGTAAGCTCCGTGTAGCCGTTTTCGTGGTCGATAGCCGCCCTGACGAGTTCGTCGTCGATTGCGACGTCGACCGACTCGCAGAACGGCTGATTCTCGATGGCCTCGGCCATCGCGGCTTCGAGGCTGCGGGTGCTATCGGGGCTGACCGGGGTGCCAGCGAACTGGTGGTAGAGGGAGCCGAATTTGATTCCGGCCTCGAAACAGGCCTGCTGGGCGTCGGTAACCATATTCAATCCTTCGGCTAGGCCACCTAAGGGCTGTCGACTCTCCGTGCGTAGTTGTCACTGAGACACAACCACATGATTGACGGGACGGAACCGCGCGATACTTAGGCATCGTACACGCTTTGCCGAATGAATGGCGAGATCTGTCCTCCTGACCGGGGCTGGCGGACGTGTCGGGCAAGCCATCCTTCGGGATCTGGGTGATGCTCACGATTGGCGACTGCTGGATCGTGAACCGCTCCCCCGAGGGAAGCTTCCGGACGGCATTGATAACAGCGATGTGTACGTCACCGACGTGACTGACAAGCAGGCGGTCAAAAACGCGGCCGAAGGCTGTGAGGTCATCATCCACCTTGCGGGTGATCCACGACCCAACGCCCCGTGGGAGAGCGTCCTGCGCAACAACATCGACGGCACCCAAACCGTCCTTGATGCCGCCGTCGAGGTCGGCGTCGACAAAGTCGCCTTCGCCTCTTCGAACCACACGGTCGGCTTCTATGAGGACGAGCGCAAACCCGATATCTACCGCGATCACGATGACTATCGACTCGACGGCACCGAACTCCCCCGACCGAGCAACCTCTACGGCGTCTCGAAGGTCGCCGGCGAAACGCTCGGTCGCTACTACCACGACGAACACGGCCTTTCTGTGGTCTGTGTCCGGATCGGCAATCTGACCGAATCTCACCCGCCGCGAAACTACGAGCGCGGCCAAGCGATGTGGCTCTCCTACACGGACTGTGCGCATCTGTTCGACTGCTGTGTCACTGCCGACTACGGCTTTGAAATCGTCTACGGCATTTCCGACAACAATCGCAAATACTACGACATCGAGCCGACCCGCGATATTTTGGGCTACGATCCACAGGACAACTCCGCGGAGTATCATCTCGACGGCACGCCGAAAGACGAGTCGACCGACGTCGAAACCGAGTAACGAATCACCTGCTGGTTGCGCTGTTCTATTCGAGATTCCGCTTCCGGTATAAGAGCCCGATACCGGCGAGCGCTGTGACGACCACTCCGACGAAGAGCGCTCCGAGTGGTGACTCTCCATCTCCGGTGGCATCACTGACGGTCGACTCCCGGTCAGTCGACCCTTGGTCGGCCGACCCCTCGCCAGCGGTCGACGCGCCATCGCCGACGACAACCGTCCCGGCGTTGGTCGTCCCGATTCGCAGCTCGTAGACGCCGGCCTCGTCGAAGCTGGTTTCGAGCGTAATCGTCTCGGAGTCACCGGCCGCGACTGTCACTGGCTCCGAGGCGGTCGTGGCGTTGTTGGCGAGCAACTCGATAGACCCAGTCGCGTTCCAGCGCCCAGTGTTTTCGACAGTCGCCGAGACGGCAATCGGCGCTCCGACGTCGACTGACGACCGTGTGGCGCTGGCTCCGTTGACCGAGAGCAGATCCGCCTCTTGGAGCCCGACCGCGAACATCGAGAAGCCGGGTGTCTCCGCGCGAAGCTGGTAGGACTCCGCGTCTCGGTCGACGACATCCGTCTTGAGCGGTTGCCACGCGCCGTCGTGGTGGCGGTAGACGGTTGCGTCGTCGGCGTCGACTTCGATCTCGTCGAGCCGACTGGCCGAGACGGTGAACTCGAAGGTCGCCGAAGCGACCTCGGAATCCTCGCCCGCCGCGTCGGCCTCACTCGCCTCGTCACCCGCTTCGGTGTCGCCCGCCGCCGAGCCGTGGTCGACACGCGTGAAGCCGACTGCTCGGCCCTCGAACGCCGGTGTGTCATCGAAGCCATCGGAGTCGACGGCCACACTGAGCGTTTAGTCCGACTGCACCCGACTCGAAAGCCCGAGCGAACGGAGGGTCAGCGACTCGCTTCGGCTGCTGTTGCCGAGCGGCACGTCGACGCGGTCCGAGGAGGGGTTTTGGACGATGATGTTCGTCGACCCCGAACTGTCTTCGGTTACAGTCACTTTCGTTGACGGGCTCGATGAGGAACTGCTGGAGACAGCACCGCCGCCTCCGCCGCCTCCGCCGTCTCCACCGCCATCTCCGCCATCGCCGCCATCGCCGCCGTCACCACCGCCACCGCTGGTGTCGACGGTCACTGATCCGAGTTCGATATCGGTTTTATTGTCACCGTTGGTGTCGACTGCCTCGGTGAGATTCGCCGTGTAGCTGCCGTCGGTTCCGGCGTCGTAGCTCGCGGTGTACCGGCTCCCCGACTGGCTGAAGTTCGACTCGTTGAGTGTGGCCGACTCGGGGCCGCTGATCGTGACATTGAGCGTCGAGAGGACTGTCGAACTGTCGAAAGCGATGTCGACGGTTTGGCCGCTTGGATTCGAGACGTCGGTGTTGGAGATTACCGGATCGTCGACCGAGACGGCCACGCTTCCGGTTTCGTCGCTTGCGCCGTCGTTTTCGGCGTCGTCAGTGGCGGCGGTGAGCGTTGCGGTGTAGCTCCCGTCGGTGCTCCCGGTGTACTCAATCTCGTAGACGCCACCAACTGCGGTCGGGTTGCTGACGACCAGTGTCGCGTTTTCGGCTCCTGAAATCGCGACCGTCGCACTCGAAAGCGACTCGGAACTCTCGAAGGCGAGTCGGACCTGTCGACCGGTTGGGTTCGTCACCGAGACGTTCGAGATCGTCGGCGCGGTCGTGTCGATTGTGTTCGTTACCGACTCGTTGCTCGCGCCATCATTGCCAGCCCCGTCGGCGACCGTCACCGCCGTCACGGTGTAGGTGCCGTCGGTGTTCGAGGTCGTCGTTCGGTCGTAGCTGAACAGCCCGTTCTGGGAAGCGGTTTCGGTGAAATCGCTCCGGTCGAGCGTTTCGTTGACCGCCCCCGAGACGTTGATCTCGGCGGTCGACACGGATTCGTCGGTGTCGAAGCTGATCGAGAGCTCTTGTGCAGTCGGGTTCGTCACCGAGAGGTTCGACAGCGCCGGTGGCGTCGTGTCGACGCTGACCGAGGCGGATTCACTGCCCGCCCCGTCGTTGCCAGCGAGGTCGACCGCGCTGGTGAGCGTCGGCTCGTAGATCCCGTCGGCGTTGACTGTCACTGTCGCGTTGTACTCGTAGTTGCTGCCGGAGTCGGTTTCAGTGAGATCGCTCAGCGAGAGCGTCGTGCTCGCGTTCGGGATGTCGACCGCGACCGAGCCGAGTTGTTCGCTTGCGTTGAACGACACCGTCAGCATTTGGCCGGTCGGGTTCGCCGCGCTGAAATCGCTGATCGTCGGCGACGTGGAGTCGACTGTGAACGTCTCGCTCGTATTCGAACCGACGTTGCCGGCGGTGTCGGTAGCATTGATCCGAACGCGGACGGTTTCGGAATCCTCGTTCGGGACAGTCCACGAGTAGGGGTCGTCATTTGCGGTTGCGCTCTCGACTGTCTCCCAGTTCGACCCGCCGGTGGTGTACTCGATAGTGATGCTATCGGTTGCAACGTCGACCACGTCGGTCGCCGTCCAGTTGATCGCCACTATCTCACCACCGCGGAACAGATCATCGCCGTCAGGGTCCTCGACGGTGACCGCCGGAGCCACCGTGTCGACGGTAACATTGTAACTGATCGTGTTCTGGTTGGCTTCAGTGTCGGTTGCGATGACTATCACCTCGACGTCACCGTCGGCGAACGTGCCGTCAGCGGTGAGCGCAGCCGGATCGAGACTGAGTGTCGTTCCGGTGTAGGAGACCCCTGCATCCGAGTCGGTCGCGTTCTGGACGACCGTGCCGTCGGCGTCAGTGACCGTGATGTCGAGACTCTCGTTGTCGACGCTCGTGGTAGTGTCCGTGATGGTCAGATTGATCGTCGACTCGTTGTCGGCGGTGATCGAGCCGACTGCGGGATCGAAGCCGCTGAACGTCGGCGCGGTCGTGTCGACCGTCACCGAGTCAGTCTCGCTGGCCGCGCCGTCGTTGCCAGCACCGTCGGCGGCCGTCTGCAGTGTTGCTGTGTAGTCCCCATCGCTCCCGACGCTTTCGGTCGCGGTGTACACCTCCACTCCGTCGACTGATTCGCTGTCGAAATCGCTGAGTGAGAGCGTCGGATTCTCCGGACTATTGGTGAAGCTGACATCGACGGTCGACAGCGGCTGACTCGCGTTGAACGAGACGTTGATATCCTGATTTCCAGTGTGTGAGGCGTTGAAATCGGTGATTGTGGGCGTAACCGTGTCGACCTCGAAGGTGGTCGAGGTGTTTTCGGTCATACTGTTGCCGAGTTTGTCTTGGCCCTCGTCGACCGAGACTGTCGCCGTGGCCTCCTCGTTGTTGTCTATCGGTCTGAAAGTACCAGTCCACTCCGTCCCGCTGTCGAAGCTCCCACTGACATCGTAGCTCCGGTTGAGCCCCTCGATGGTCACGTTCAGGTCGACGCTCTGGTTCATCGGCTCGTCAAACTCGACTGTCACCGATTGGTTGGTGCCGGTCTGTGAGTCATCGATCAGCGTCGGCACCGAGACAACCGACACGTTCGGCTGGATGGTGTCTTTCGTGACCAGCGTTTCGGCAGTGAACCCCTCGCTGTTGTCGTACTCGCCGACAAACGCGCGGGCGGTAACGCTGATCTCGCCCTCTGCGAGCAGTTCGGTATCGATGCCGGAGACCGTCACCGTCGTGCTCCCGACCGTCTCGTTTTTGGTGACGATATTGCCGTTCTCGTCTTCCAGTTTGACTTGGACCTTCTCGGCTGACTCGTCGACGAGGCCGACCGTGACTGCGTAATCGTTGACGTTCCCGTTTGCCAGCGAGATGTTTGTCGCCGTCGTCGACTCTGGTTTGGGTGGCCCGCGGGTGTCGACCTCGAAGCTGTTCGAGTCGTCGGCGGTCATGACGTTACCGAACGAATCGGCAGCCTCGGAGACGTTGATCCTCGCGGTCGCCTGCTCGTTGTCGTCGACGATGGTCACCGTCCCCGTCCATGTGCTACCAGTGAAACTCTGCTTGGTGACATTGTAGCTCCGGTTGAGATTGGTCCCTTCAATAGTCACGTTCGGGTCGACGGTCGTGTCCATCGAGTCGTTGAAATTCACCGTCACCGTCTGTTCGACGCCGGCGTCGAACGTACCGATTGAGGCGTTCGTGATCCCAGCGTCCGAGACGCCCGGCGGATTCGTATCTTTCTGGATGGTCCCGATACCGCTTATCGCCGTGTTATCGCCGTCGTCGGTGAGCGACGCGTCGACGGGGACGTCTCCATCCGAAAGCCCGGAGACATCGAGATTTTCGAACACCACGTCCGTGCTCCCGCCTGCATCGACGTACTGGCTTGCTGTTACCGTCCCACCGTTCGAGAGGTCGACTTTGACGGTCCCGGCTTCGTGGTCGGATTCGAGTTGGACCGTTAGATTGTATGCGCCTGCGGTAGTCGCGTTGATCCGTTCGGCGGTGAGGTCAGTGGGTGCTGCCGGTTTGATAGTATCCCGTAGCTTGACTGCGTAGGGCTGGATTGTCGAACCTGTCGGTTACCCGGCCGTCGACCGGTGCGATGGTGTCGTTACCGAGACCGGTCCGTGACACTGCGGCGTCGAGCGTGACTGTTGCCGTATCGGATTCGGCGGTGTGGTCGATGGCGGTGATTGTTCCCGCACCATCACCGCTTTCGTTTGTGTAACTCAGGTCCTCTGGGGACAGTCCCTCGTCGGTGCTGTTGACGACCGATTCGTTGAACGTCACCTTGACCGTATTGCTGCCAACTTCGGCCTCGACCGAGGTGATTTCCACCGGGGTGGTTTCAACGGTCACCGAATCGCTCAGTCCCTCCGTCTGATTGCCGGCGGCGTCGTTGCCGACCGCGTCCTCGGCTTTCGTGATCTCAACCGTGTAGTCACCGTCGCTACTGCCGGTGTAGGTCGTGTTGTACTGGTAGCTGCCGTCGACGGTTTGGGTATCGAGATCCGATTTGGTGTATGTTTCAACCGTCGTCGACGAGCGTGTGAGTTCGACGGTCGCGCTTTCGAGTTGCTCGCTCGAATTAAATGAGATGTTGAGGTCTTGGTCGACTGGGTTCGTGAGATTGGGATTGGTAATGAAGGGTGTGGTGCCATCAACTATCAATGATTGTTTAAATTCGGTTGGTAGTGAGTCATTTTCGGAAAGTGAGTTAGTTTCGATAGCATACACATCGTACGTGTCGTTTTTTCCATCCAAGAACTCTGTTTTGCTACTAGGAAACGTACCTTCCCCGAAATTTGTCACTTCATCTTTTAAATCCCCATCAGAATAGTTTCCATCACCATCAACATCAATAACGACGTATGCTGTTTGGTCATTGTCAAGAAGGTAATCAAACGAATCGCCCGCACCGATTTTGTCCTCCGTAACGGAGAAATACGTTACACTGTGGCTTGATGCGGCCACGAACGGGATCACACAACCGCTTAAGACAATAACAAACAGCACACCAAAAATTATGATTCGGTTATTTGATATATTAACTGACATGTGTGGTCTGTGATAAAATTGGATTTAGTGATCCTTAACGGGACTATCCAATATTTATGTACAATCTAAAATCAAATGTCTAATATCCTCTCTTCAAAATATCACTATTGAAATTTAACGAAAATCGGTTCACACTGTTTCCGATCTGCCTCACTGTAGGCGGTGTTCATTGATGTTGACCTCCGACAAACGCCGGATGTTTCCACACAGTTTCGAAAGAATCTGATCCGTCGAACCCAACGTCCATGCTACTTGTATGCGCACTCAAACTGATTCGGAGAGAAGATAGTTATACTCCTCTCACCTATCAGTCTCAGAATAACTATGTTAGGGATGAACAAATCGGGAGACGACCAACCCGAGGACAGTCGACGGCGCGTCCTCACCTACGCGGCGCTCGCGGCACTCGGCGGAACAGGTATCGCCGGGGCGTGGACGCTCTCACAACCCGACGCGCCGTCGGACCCAGCCCCGGCACCGCCGGAGGCGATCCCCGAGTCGGTGCCCGAACTGGTCGCCCGCCACGCGCCGGATCTCTACTTCGGAGCTCTCGAAAAATGGTTCCCGACCGATCCCCAACAGTACGCCATCGAGACGGTCGGTGGCTCGGTCGTCGACGGCTACACCGCACTCAACGGGTATACGACGGCGTTCAACAACGCCGGAACCCCACCTGACCCAGTGGTATTTTACCGTGTCGTCGAGGCCGCCGAGGGCGTCGACGCGATCCAGTACTGGATGTACTCGGTGTTCGATCAGTTCACCGTGAACTTCCACTGGCACGACTGGGAACTCCTGCAGGTCTTTGTCGACCGCGAGACCGGCACACCGCTTCTCCTGTCGGCGAGTGCCCACTCGCGGGCGAGCCCCAACAACGAGTTCCTCGATCCCGATCTCTCGGGCGACCGCCGGCCCGCGATTCTCGCCGAGGTCGGTTCCCATTCGAGCGCCAGCGAACTCAACGACCGACTCCCGAGTTTCGAGCGCCTTCCGACCGACGACTGGCGTTCGGACGTGACCAACGACCTCCTCGATATCTCGCAGTCGCTGTCGACGCCGTTCGCCTACGGGCTTCCCCGCGACGAGGGCGCGCGACTCCCGTTCGTGATGCCGGAACTCGACGGCTACCGACTTGACCAGCACCCCTCGCTGTCGGTCGACCGCGAGGATTTCATCGATGAACGCGTTACCGTCGACTCCTGGCGCGGCTTGCCGCGACCGCCGACCGACCTCCCGCTCCGCGAGCCGGGGCTCGTGATTACCTCATCGGACAGCCCGACCGAGTCGGATGCGACCTACCGCCTCCTGCCGATGGCAAGCGTTCGGGAGACGGTCGACGACTTTGTCGGCCCACAGTTGGGCTTCGAGTTCGCGATACCCGGCTTCGCCGAGGAGCTGTACGCCAGCCATATCACCTCGGTCGGCATCCCGTGGGAACAGCCACGCTATACCGACCCGCTTGCCGATGTCACCGATCCCGCCCACCGGCAGCGAATCGATGGCGAACGCCCCGCAGGACTTCTCAATCGCGTCGTCGGTAGCGTTCGGTATCTCGGATCGGGTTCTGATGGAGCCCTCAATGGCGTCCCAGCGGCGCCCCGCGAGGCCCTCGACGGACTGGTCGACGTCTCGCTCTACGATCTCCCGACCGAGGTCGCCGTCCGGCTGGCCAGCGATCCAGAGGCGACGGTGACACGAAATGGCGTCTTTGGCCTCCTGCACGTCGACTCCGGCGAGCATCAGTTGGTCGTTAACGGTCCCGGCTTCGCCCCACTCGCACAGCGCTTTGTCCACGAGGGCGGGCTGTTTCAGGCTGGAGCAGGCGGCGAGTTGACGCTGATCGCTACCGAGGACGCCGGGTGGATTCGCGGCGATGGCCGAGAGACCAATGGCATCGCTCACATCCGCGTGGTCGAGGACTACGCTGGCGTCGTCTACGACGGTCGACCGGCCGAAGACGACCGGTTTGCGGTGGCGGTCCACCGTGCCGGGCGCTATACGGTCGAAATCGAAGATACGGATGGTCGACTGGGTGCCTACCGGGTCGGTCCCGACAGTTTCGACGAGGAGGGCAATACGATCCGCGAGGGCATCGACACCGGCAAGCAGTCGCTTATAACCACGCTCGTCGACGAACTCCGCGGTGGACGCGAGTTGGCACGCAGTCTTGCAGATGGCGAGGAAAACGAGATTCTCAATCGACTCTCACGCGCTCAGGAGGAGGCGGCCGCCGCAGCTACGGCTGCCGAGCGTGGCGATGGTCGAACGGCGGATCGACAGCTGTCGACCGTCAGTTCGCTGCTGATGGAGGCCCTCGAAATTTTGTCGAGCGAGGACCAGCGGGCCTACAGCGATGCCGCCGTGGCAGCGCTCGAACCGCGGTTCCAAGCGCTGATCGACCGCGCCGAATCGGCGGCCGACACGGAACTCAGTCCGTAGCTATCCAGTTTTAAAAAGCCTCGGCACTCATAGGGCTCATCGTCGACAGGAGCCACCCCGTCTCAGAGCGGTGCGTTCGTCATCGGCCAGTCGACTCAATGGGTGAACTACAAAAGACGGTTTCCATCGGGTCGACGGGCCCCTTTTAATTCCGGAGTCCCTCACACCCAGCATGCCAACCGTCGAAGAGACGTTTATCGAAAACCGCCATCGCGTCCAGCCCAACCACACCAACAACTACGAGACGGCCCACGGGGGAATCGTCATGAAGTGGATGGACGAGGTCGGCGCGATGGCGGCAATGCGATTTGCGGGCGAGACCTGTGTGACCGCGAGCATCGACCAGATGAACTTCCGTCGACCGATCCCACAGGGCGATACGGCCTTCATCCAAGCCTACGTCTTCGACCACGGCGAGACGAGTATCAAAGTTCGACTCCGGGCGTTCCGCGAGCAGCCCCGATCCGGCGAGCGAACCCTCACGACCGAGAGCGTGTTCGTCTTCGTCGCGCTGGGCGATGACGGGAAGCCGACGGAAGTTCCGGAACTGACCGTCGACTCTGAACTCGATGCCGATCTCCAATCCGACGCCCTCGAATGGGTCGAAAACGAGTAGTCTCTCGGGCCCTGAACTGTTCCAATGACTCGTCTCACTGCCCTCCTCTGTTCGCTGTTGCTCCTCACTGCCGGGGTCGGATCGGCGGCTGTGGCCGCCGAGCCGTCGACAGCCACATCTGGGACGCTATCGACGTCTCAGCCCCAACTCGACCAGAGCGCGCCGGTCGGCTGTGTCGACGGGATCTGCTACGACGACGACCTCCCGTTCGACGAGGCGACGGACCTCACTGACGACGAACTCGACATACTGGTCGACCGAACGATGGCCAGAGTCGAGCAACTCCGCGGCCAGAAGTTCGACTCCGAGGTCCCAGTCGAGGTCCAGAGCCGCGCGGAGTTCCGCGAGGACAACCTCGTCACCAACACCAGCACCGACGAGACGTTCGAGCGCTGGAACGATGGGGTCTGGAAAGGGCTGTTCATCATCGGCGACGACCAGCGGTCGGCCGCCGCCATCGACGGCACCATCGGTGAGGCAGTCAGCGGCTTCTACGTCCCGAGCGAAAACCGAATCGTCATCGTCTCGTCGACGCCCGACTCGCCGACAGTCAACGAACAGACGCTGCTGCACGAACTCGGCCACGCGATGCAGGACCAGTATCATGACCTGTCAGAACCTACCTATCGCGGTGTGACCCAAGACCGCGACCTCGCGGTCGACGGCGCTGTCGAGGGTGAGGCTGCCTATCTCGGCTCGCTGTACAGCGAACGCTGTTCCAGCGGCCAGTGGGACTGTTTCGACACCACCCAAGCGTCCGGTGGCAGCAGTGGCGGGAGCGGTGAGTCGACCAGCAATCCGGGCGTCCTGTTTCTCCTGCTCCAGCCGTATTCCGATGGCCCGGCCTACATCCACGAGATCAGAGAAACGGACGGCTGGGAGGGCGTCAGCGAGCACATCGAATCACCACCGACGACGACCACCGAAATCATCCACCAGCAACCCATGAACGCTCCGTCGCTCGACGTGCCCGACGAGTCGACCGACGGTTGGGAACGCTACCCCGAGCAGGGCGGCGGCGCGGAGGTAACCGGCGAGGCCTCGATCTACGTCATGTTCTGGTATCAGGCCCGCGAGTACGGCGCTGATACCATCGACCCTCAGTCGTTCACCAACACCGACCAGCCCTACGACCGGTACGACTACGTCTCCGAGCCCTCCGAGGGATGGGCTGGTGACGAACTCTACCCCTACAAACGCGGCGACGACGACGGCTACGTCTGGAGCCTCGAATGGGACTCCACCGCGGATGCCACCGAGTTCGCAGAGGCCTACGGCGAGATTCTGACAGCCCACGACGCCGCCGAAACCGATTCCGGAGCCTACGTCGTCTCGAACGGCTCCTTTAGCGGGACCTATGGCGTTGAGGTCGACGGGACGCGCGTCACAATCGTCCACGCACCCACCGAGGCAGGGCTGTTCGAACTCCGGCCATCTCTTGAGCCGACGCCGGTCGTCGACGATGGGTCACGACTGTTCCAAGATGATGTTCCCGGCTTCGGCGTGGCGGCCGCGGTGGCTGCACTGCTCGCGGTCGTGATCGCGGGTCGACTCGACTGAACCGACAGCCCACCTCTTTTTGAGACGGCCACACCAACACCGCGTATGACCGATCTCCCGTTCGATATCGTCTCGCCTGAAGCGATCCGAGAGGGGCGGGCAACCGACGCCTACTTCGAGCGAACCGAGTCGACGCTCCGAGCCGCTGACAAAAACCCACACGTCGCCGCCGAGGTAACTGCCGACCAGTTCCCCGACGGCGAGTTCGAACTCTTGGCGGGTATCAAAGACGCCGCCGCCCTGCTGTCGGGCCATGATCTCGACGTCGACGCGATCCCGCCGGGTCGACTGTTCGACGGCGGCCCCGTGCTCCGCATCGAAGGACCGTATCTCGAATTCGCCCGCCTCGAAACCTCCCTGCTCGGACTGCTCTCGCATGCCTCCGGTATTGCGACCGCCGCCCTAGAGGCTCGACGCGCCGCCCCTGACTCCTCGGTGCTCTCGTTTGGCGCGCGCCACGTCCATCCCTCGATTGCGGCGGTCGTCGAGCGAAGCGCACTGTTGGGCGGTGTCGATGGGTTTTCACACGTGGCCGCAGGCGACGTGATCGGCCGGGAGGCCAGTGGAACGATGCCCCACGCGCTGATCATCTGTTTCGGCAACGGCCATCAAGAGGATGCGTGGCAAGCCTTCGACGAGAGCGTTCCCGAGGATGTCCCCCGGATCGCGCTCTGTGACACCTTCAGCGACGAGAAAGACGAAGTGATCCGCGCCGCCGAGGCCCTCGGCGACCGACTCGATGGCGTCCGGATCGACACCACCGGCTCCCGGCGTGGTGATTTCCGCCACATCATCCGCGAGGTGCGGTGGGAACTCGATGCCCGCGGCCGCGAAGACGTCGACATCTTTCTCAGCGGCGGGCTGGGACCACAACAACTGCGCGAACTCCGAGATATCGCTGACGGCTTCGGTGTCGGAAGCTACATTTCGAACGCCGAGCCAGTCGATTTCGCCCTTGATATCGTCGCCATTGACAATGAACCAGTGTCGAAACGTGGCAAACTCTCAGGGATCAAAGCAGCCTACAGAACCGCCGACGGCGAACACCATATCGGTCTCCGTGGTACTGAGGCACCTCCCGACAGCGAAGCACTGCTGGAGCCACTCATCCGGAACGGATCCGTCATCGACAGTTTCGACTACTCACTTGAGACTGCTATCGAACGGGCCGCACGAGATGCGTCGTTGGTCGACTTCTAAAGCGATTCGACGCTGCCGCCGTCAGGTCGCTCGCGGTAGACCTGTCCCTCAAACAGCGTAATCATGGTGTCGTCGTCCTGCCATGCGACCGGCGAGATACCGGCCTTTTTGCAGACCAAGGAGAGATACTTTTCTTTGCTCCAGTTCTGCTCGACCGGCAGTGTGGGGTAGAGCCACGCGTGTTTGTCGCCCTGATCGATCGCAACGCCGTGGGTTCCGAGTTCCAGATCCTCCAGCGGATCGTTCGTGAGAAGGGTATTGCTGACGACACAGACCGAAATCGAGAGATCGTCCAACTCCTTGGAGCCGATCTCCGATCCCGCCGAGTCGGCCGACGAGGCCTGAATGGCGGCGTCGACGATTGCGTGACCGAGCTGATCCGAGCCGTGATAGGCTCCCGCACAGCCCCGAAGTCGTCCTCGTCCGCGTGTCGACTGAATGCGGACGAACGCTCCGGTTCTCGCATAGAAGGCATCCCGCATACTGCCGGGATGCTCTCGCTGTCCATGGAGGACATACGATTCGACTGCTTCTCGTGCGAGTTCGACTGCTCGTGCGCCGTCATCATAACTCAGCTGAACGGTCTGTGCCTCGGACATAACAATATACAAGAAGAGCAATGACTTGAATTCTTCCCATTTGTTTGGAACAGAGTTAGGGAGTGCCTTCGGCTGACCGAACGTCTTATCTGAGCCGTAGCCATAGACTAACAGGGTAGAGAGAGCCCGATTCCCGTGGCCCGGCGCACACTGACTCCAGTTCGGAGCAGTTTCGTCGGCCATGAGGAAAGTCCCCCCACCGTTCGGACAGGTGACCGGGCACAAGCCCGGAGTCGGAGACGACTGGCTCTGAAACAGAAACGAGACCACCTGCCCCGACCAATGAAGCGCGTGCGGCCGCCGCTGGTGGCCGACGTCGCCCGCGGCCTCGCCGCGAGCGAGCGAACCAACCCGTAAGGGAAGGGAGTTAACCCGCAGAGGGAGCGTGGTGCGTAGCACCATGATTATAATATTGACGGGCAGGAACGGATGGAACGGTGAATCCTCACCGGTGCAAGTCCGCGTCAGACGGTCGGTCCCCGTCCGCAGCAGGTGGATGGTCGACCGTCGAGGTAGTCCGAACACGACGACGGACGCTCAGCCGAATGTCGGGTCGAAACAGAAGGGGGCTTACTCCTCTCAGCCCAGTTTTTCCAGCAGGAGCGACCGCACCGCCAAACGGACGCGCTTTTAGGTACCCGGCATCTAACTACGGGATATGATTTTCGAGAACCTTCCGACGACACCTCGGTCGGAGGAACTCATCGACAAGGCCTTTTCACGGGCCGCTCGCTCGGGCAAGGCCAAAGGCGGCCTCGAAGCCCAGCAGTCGATGCTGACGATTGCGGTTAACATCACCTCCGACAATCTGGAGAACGTTGTCAAAGCGTGGCCGGATTTCGAATACATCGATCCCTTTTATTACGAACTGGCCGACGCCATCGTCGACGTCGACGAACTCCGACAGTCGCTGTCGAAAGTAACGTGGGCGAGTCGACAGATCGAAGACCTCGGCCGGGAGTATCAGCCGAAGCTCCGCAAAACCGACCCCGAAGTCGCCCGCAAACATCGCAAGCAGGCGTTTGCACGGATCGCGGACATTATGGAGCAGATCTCCAACGAGCTGTTGGCAATCGGTCAGGCCCGCGATGCCCTGAAGAACCTCCCCGACATCCGACCCGACGAGCCAGCCATCGTTATCGCCGGCTACCCGAACGTCGGTAAATCCTCGTTCGTCAACCACGTCACCCGTGCCTCGAACGAAATCGCTGAATACCCCTTCACCACGAGAGACGTCCAGATCGGTCACGTCGAACGCGACCACATCCGGTATCAGCTTATCGACACACCGGGGTTGCTTGACCGCCCCGAAGACGAGCGAAACGATATCGAGCGACAGGCCGCTGGCGCAATCGAGCATCTCGCAGACACGGTTCTGTTCTTCGTCGACGCCTCCGGTAACTGTGGCTACCCCCTTGACGTCCAGTTGGAGCTTCGCGACTCGGTGGCTGCTCGGTTCGAAGACCGTGATATTCCCGTGTTGACGATCTGCAATAAGAGCGACCAGTCGACCGCTGTCGAAGCAGACGCGTACATGAGTGTCAAAAACAACGAGGGTGTAGACGAGGTACTCGATCTCGCCATCGACGCGGTCGACTTCGAGCCCGAACTCCCCTCCCGCGGCGAGTAACCTGTTGGGACGCTCGTCACGCGACCCAACAGACAAGCTGTGCTTACTTGCTCTCGGTCGGAATCCCCCTGAGAGACCGCTTGATGGTAACTGTTGGATGTGTCTGGTAGCGAATCACTGACAGTCCCAAAAGCCTCTGTGCAGAACGACGATTCAGGCTCCTGCTTTGTTGACACTCACTCCACGCGGTATCTCAAATCACGTGCTAACAAAATACGCAGGTCGACAAGGTAGCTTGCCGTGATTCACATGTTCGAGATACACACCCCAGTCACCCGCGCAGTTCACGACGAACAGCTCAGTCGTGCAATCAATATCGGAGGTGACCGCCGATGACGAGTACGGTGACGGTTGCACAGACGGTTCCATCGTGGCTCCAAGAGACGATTGCGACGACGCTCGCGTTCGTCCCGCGGCTGATCGGTGCGATTGTTATTCTGCTGGTCGGGTGGATCGTCGGCCGGGCTGTGGCCAAAGTCGTCGGTCGACTGGCCGATGCGGTCGAACTCGATCAGGCTGTCCTCAGCACTCCGCTTGGCGAGATGTTGGGTGGGACCGAACAGTCCGTGTCGAACGCCTTCGGCACGCTTGCGGCGTGGTTCGTCTACGCAATCGCCGTGCTGGCGGCCGCCAACGCGCTGGCCATCGAGACGCTGTCGACGTGGGTCGCAACCGCGGTCTCCTATCTGCCGGCGTTCATCGCTGGCCTGTTAGTGATCGTCTTCGGCTTCGTCGTCGCCGACTTCCTCGGCGATGCGATCAAACGAACCCAAGCAGCAACCCAAAGCGCCTACGCAGGGGCGTTTTCCGCCGGAACGAAGCTGTTCCTCTACTTCATGGCCATCGTCATCGGCCTCGACACGATGGGCATCGACGTCGGGATTCTGTACATCTTCGCTCGCGCGCTGGCATGGGGAATCGCCGCCGCCATCGCCATCGGCGCTGGTGTCGCAATCGGACTCGGCGGTCGGGAGTACGTCGAAGAGAATATCGCTCGCTGGATGGGCTCTGCTCGTGAGGCTGCTCCAGCCTACGGCAACCGACAGTCGGGCCCCGAGGGGTCGACGGCCGACGACGACTAACCGACCTTGATTCAGTCCCCCCCAAACGCCGATTTTTAAGCGGCTGTTTCGACCTAGACGAACTGCACTTCGACCGAGACCTCGTGGCCCAGTGCTTCGAGGACTGCATCTTGGATCGGTTCGGCAATCGCTGGGAGGGGGTGGCCCGTCGGCACTGAGATCCTGACAACCACGTGGTCGACTTGGCTGAAGAGGATCCCGTCAGTACGGCTCACGGTTATCTCGTCGACTCGTGTGGTATCGTAGCGTGGCTCGGAGAGCACGTCGGCAACCGCGTTTTCGACGGCCTGTTCTTCGACGGATGTGGTGTAGGAATCGTAGGTGATCCCACCCAGAAACAGCGAGAGGATCAGAATAGAGACAACGAGGATCACGATACGTTTGAACACCGCGCTACGGACGTCGGAGACGCGGAACCATGCTTCGGGACGGTAGCCGGAGTACCACAGGACGAGCAGTGCTGCGAGATTGATCGACAACACGTTGACGAGGACGAACACGCCAGAGCCCAGCGTCAGCGATGGAATCCCGTAGGCGATACCGATACCCATGGCGGCCGCTGGCGGGATCAGCGCGACGGCGATCATCACGCCGACGAGTGAGACCGAGACACCGGTCATGAGGCTGAGAATCCCCGCGACCCCCGAACCGAGTGCAATCGCAAGCGCGAGGATGTTCGGGGCAAGTCGCTCGCGGACCTCGCCGATAGTCAGTGGATCAAGCCCTGGTGGGACGAGATTTCCAAAGCGGAGGACAGCCGCAAAGACGGCTGCACTGCCGACTGCCACCATCATTCCGGTGATCTGGAGTCTGACTCCCCGCACGAACAATGCGTGGTCGTCGACCACCGTGCCGACGCTGGCCGCAAGCGCGGGGCCGATCAGCGGCGCGATCACCATCGAGCCGACGACGGTCGCTGCCGAATCCAACAATAGCCCAGCCGTTGCGACCACTGAGCTGATGACCGTCATCGTCAGATAGGTCTGCGTCCCAGAGACCAGATTCTTCGCGTCGGTCTGGATCTCCTCGCGGGCGATCTTGTTTTCGCCCGATTCCTTCTCTTTGTACTCCTCGGTGAGTTCGTCGAAATGATGGGAGATAACCGTTTCAGCCTCCACAACGACAGTATAGGTCCCCTCGTCGATCCCGACCTCACGCAAATCCGCGAGGACGGACTCGACCGCGTTGGTCGGGAGTGGAAAGGTAACGATGGCGCTAAACTCGCGGCTGCTGATTTCGTCGGTCACGACGTAGTCGACGTTGGCATCGTCGAGGGTCTCGGTCACGTTCTGTTGGCTCCCAGCCGGAACCCGCACCTGAACGAGTCGCACGACTCATCCCTCCATGCGGTCGACTAAAGAACTCAGTACAGCCTCGATTTGGTGATCCTCTAGCGATCAAAAACGAATCGCCTAGCAGGCTAGGGTTGCAGTCGACCTAACACTGGAATGGCCTCGATTGTCTCGCTGTCGAGATCCTCCCAGTAGAGTCCCTCGGGTCGACGCCCACTCGACTCGGTGTCGATGGTCTGGGTCGGCGTCACGATCAGATCCAGCGGCACGTCGTGACGATCCGTCTCGATTTCGTCGACGAGTTGGCAGTCATGGACGGTCGTCGCAACCGTGGTCGACTGGTCGACGCGGTCGAATCCCCGCAAGACGGCGAACTCCAAGTCGCTGTACCCTTCGCCTTTGCCGACGCGGCCACCTGTCTCGTCGACCGCGACGCTCCCGGCGATGATGAGATCGATGTGGGGCATTTCCTCGGGGTCGACCGGAACGCCGTGTTTCGAACTGCCAGAAACCGTTGTTGCGTCGTCGATGTCGTCGACCTCGTCGGGGGCAAGTCGGAGAAACGGCTTCTCGTCGCGGAGCCGCGGCACCGCCATGTAGACGGTTTTCCCGTCGCGGAGCGCCCGTCGACGGACCGGAAGCTGTGGCGCATCCGGATTGCATTTGAGCGTGTCTGCCTGCTTCCACGCCTCGGTGTCGGCCAGCCGGTCGGCGGCCTCGCGGGCGTTTTCGAAGTTCGGAATCCGGCCATGGGGTGGGAACGGAAACCGAGCTATCCCCTCGGTTTCGAGATGGTCCCAGATTCGCTCGCGGAGGTCATCTTTGGTCATATTGAGTGACTGGTTGGCTCGCCGAAAACGGTGTCTGTCGACTGCCGTTTCGTTCATCAAGGCGGCCTCACTGGCTAGTAGCCACTGCCTACCGAGAGCTATTGAGCAGTATATAATCTCTGAGCGGAATAGCAAAGAGGCACCCACCCGAAATCAAGCTATGTCGACAAAGATTGCGTTCGTCTGTGTCCAAAACGCCGGTCGAAGTCAGATGGCAACCGCCTTCGCCGAACTGGCTCGCGCCGAACACGGCGCTGAAGACGACATCGAGATCGTTACTGGCGGCACCGACCCTGCCGACCATGTTCACCCTGAAGTCGTCGAGGTGATGAAAGAAAAGGGGGTCGACCTCTCGGATCGCGTTCCGAAGGAAGTCACCCCCGACGATCTGCGGGCGATGGATCTCGTGATTACGATGGGCTGTTCGGCCGAGGGCGTCTGTCCCGCGGCGTGGAACGGCGAGAGCCGCGACTGGGATCTCGACGATCCCGATGGACAGGGACTCGATAGCGTCCGGGCGATCCGTGACGATATCGAACGCCGCGTCGACGCGCTGTTCGAGGAACTGCTGGCGACTCAGTGATGTCCACCGCAACCGACGGTCGCGCCTGCGTGGCCGAGACAACCGCCAGCGCGAAACTGCTGTACACCGTGCTCTGCCACGAGGGTGGACGGACACAGTCGGCTCTTGTCCAAGAGACGGGACTCAACCGCGAGACGATCCAGCGGTCGGTGTCGAAGCTTGTCGACTGTGGAGTCGTGACTGAATCACCCGATCCGACCGACGCTCGCCGGAAGCGCTACGAACCGATCACGTGTCACTGCTGAGTAGCAGAGACACCGGTCACACGCAAGCCGTTTACCCGCTGACCACCCTACCGACTGTATGTTCGAAGATCGCCCCGCCCGCGACAACGAGATCGTTCTCGTCGGCCGGTCGAACGTCGGTAAGTCGACGATTATGCGGGAGCTAACCGGCCACGCAGTGCCGACAGGCAAGAAACCCGGCGTCACACGCAAACCCAACCATTTCGACTGGTCGGGCGAGAGCTTCATGTTTACCGACCTCCCCGGCTTCGGCTTCATGTCCGGCGTCGAAGGCGAACACCAAGAGACGATCCAGACCGATATCGTCCATTATCTGGAGGACAACGCCGAGGGGATTCTGGCAGCCGTGCTCGTGGTCGACGGCAAGAGCGTGATCGATATCATCGACCGCCACAGCGAGCGCGGGAACATCCCCCACGACGTCGAGATGTTCCATTTCCTCGAAGAGCTTGATATTCCGGTCGTCGTCGCGGTCAATAAGATGGACAAAGTCGACGACAAAGACCAGCGGCTCAACGACCTCTGTGATCGGCTCGGTCTCTTTCCGCCGTGGCAGCAGTGGCAGGACGATACGATAGCGCCAATCACCGCGAAAAAGGGTCGGATCAACTCGCTCCGCGAGGCGCTCTCACATCACCTCCACGAGGCCAAGCGCGACGATCTCCTCCAGTTCGTCAAAAAGTAGGCACCGACTACTGATACTCAGTCGACCGTGACGGTACTGATTCTGAAGGGCGTGGCGACACGACCGGGTGTATGGCTCGCAACACGACCGCAGGCTGGTCGCTGATCAGCTCAGGTATCGTCACGCTCATGTTGAAGGCGCTTCCCGGTGACTCGCTGTGGTGGGGGGTAGGACTGCTCGTAGTTGGGATTCTCGTTATGATGAAGACGTGAAATCACTGCGCTGTTTGGCGTCCAATTGAAAACGTGTCTCTGCAGCGAGCAGACTGTTTTAGGTTCCCTTTTGACCCTCTGTTTGAAACAGCATGCTATGTCCGAACCGTGGCAGATACTACTGCCGCCTCAGATCGACCCCGAAGGGCCATCGTCGATCAGCGACTTCGCGGAGTGTACCGGGATGGACGAGTACGACAGCGTCGACGCTGCCCTCGATGATATTGCAACATATGACGCCGTGATCGTCAGGGTTGCCGAACTCGACGCCGCGGTCATCGACCGCGCCGAGAACCTCAAGGTGATCGCCAAACACGGCAGCGGGCTGGATAACGTCGACATCGACGCGGCCTCGCAGAACGGGATCGTCGTCTGCAACACGCCGGGTGTCAACTCCCGGTCGGTGGCCGAACACGCTATCGCGTTGCAGTTCGGCGTCCAACGAAACCTCGCAGCTGCGGACCGCCACGTTCGCGACGGTGGCTGGGATCGGGCCGCCTACACCGGCCACGAGCTACAGGGCAACAGCCTCGGACTGATGGGGTTCGGTGCAATCGCCCAAGAGACTGCCACAATCGCCCGCGGCATCGGTCAAGACGTCATCGTCTACGATCCGTACGTTTCGGCCGACGATGTTCCGGCCGGCATCGAGCAAGTTGCGGACCTCACCGAGTTGTTCGCCCGCTCGGATGCCGTCAGCATTCACGTGCCGCTGGTCGACGGCACGCGACACGCCGTCTCGACGGCCGAATTCGAGGCCCTCGGTGAGACGGGGATTCTCCTCAACACGGCCCGCGGTGGCATCGTCGACGAGGGGGCACTCCTCGACGCACTCGATGCGGGCGTCATCGGCGGAGCCGGACTCGACAACTTCGAACAGGAGCCACCGGATGAAGCCAATCCACTGCTGGATCGTGACGACGTGCTTCTCACGCCCCACGTCGGCGGCGTCACACACGACGCATTAGCGCGAATGAGCCGCGGGGCCGCAGCGAATATCCGGACAGTTTACGAGGGTGGCCTGCCGGAGTCGACGGTCAACCGTGAAGCACTCGATAGAGCAGTTACTCAATAAGCGAGGCGTTGCTCACGTCTCGCGAGCGAGTTACTGGATGCCTCCCTTGGAGCGTGTCCCGTCGACGGCGTCTTGGACCGCTACCAACTCGAACTCCTCGTCATCCTCCTCAGCGACGCCTGTTGTGGGGTTGAGGTTGCCAACTGCAAACAGCGAGTAGACGCCGCCGTTCTGGAGCAACAGGTCCCTCTCTGCAAGCGCCCCTCCCGATTCAGCAGTGCCGTTGGGAGGTTGCTGTTGGTCTGCCGGGAAGACCCCGAGCGTTTGTCTGCCGGATGACAGCTCGATGGATGCTGCCTCACCGAAACCCAGCGCCTCACTGCGCGGTGATCCGTTCGTATTGGGGCCGAGTGATTCAGTAACACGGAGCTTGATCGGTGGCGCGTCCGGCGAGGCATGAAAGAGCCGGACGCGGGCTGTTCCGTCAGCCGGCTGGCTGAGGTCGTCTTCGAGCCGGTCGACCGCGACCGTGCTGTTCGTGCCGGTCGTCTCAGTGTAGACCACAACAGTCGTGACACTGCCGGCGGTCGCTGTGATCTCCTCGGCAGCTAACTGTTGCTCCCGGTCGTTTTCCTCAGTGACCTCCATTCGGTACTCTCCCGGCTCAACAGTGAAATACGGACTCACATCACCGAAGTTCATATCCGTGACGCTACTGCTGTCGTCGACGTAGACGTCGATATCCGGTGCAGCCGGTGCGGCATGCACGACACGGTACACGGCGGATTCGTCGGACGCTGCTGGCGGCTGGTCGTCCTGTGCGGCTGTTTCAGTGCCGTTCTGTTGGGTATAGCCAGTGAGGTTTCCAAGTACTGCTACTGACCCGACCGCTCTGAGAACCGCTCTGCGTTGTGAGCGTGGCATGCTAATCAGCAACAAGTTCTCCCCGTGGAACTGTAACGTCTTTTCCGTGTGTTACTGACTCTCATCGGCGGGTGTGTGTTGGGACCTATGAAAGAAGCGGTCTCTGGTGGGTCGCTACGGTAGTCGACCGGCCTCGTCATGAAGCACTCCGGATCGTGTATATAGAACCTCTGTGTGGAAAGTAGTTGGTGGCTCAGGGTAAGTCCTCGTCACAAAGGGCTCGGAGGGGGTAACTGTCGTCACTGCCACCGGCCACTGTTCGAACTCCCTGAGTAAGTAATCCACGCATCCGCCGCCACGCTGCGGCATGGTTAGCGGTCGACCTCACCCATAATCGTATCCAGACTCCCGAGGGTGGCGATTAGATCGGGCACGTACTCGCCTTCGGCCATCTCCGGTAGCGCCTGTAGGTTGGAAAACGACGGCCCGCGGATCTTGAACCGCGCCGGCGTCTCGGTGCCGTCGGACCGAATGTAGATACCCAACTCGCCCTTGGCCGCTTCGACGGCGCGATAGATCTCGCTGTCGGCGTCGGGTTTGATCGTCCGCGGGACGTTCGACTGGATCGTCCGCTCGTCGTCGGGCCAGTCATCCAGCAGGTCGACACACTGGCCGATGATCTTCGCGGACTCCTCGACTTCCCGCAGGCGAACCAGTAGCCGGGCGTAGTTGTCGCCGTCGGGTTCGGTGATCACGTCCCAGTCGAGATGCTCGTAGTAGCCATAGGGGTCGTCTCGCCGGAGGTCGTAGTCGACGCCCGACCCGCGAGCCACGGGGCCGGTACAGCCGTAGTCCTTGGCCGTTTCGGCGTCGATCACACCCGTGCCGACCGTTCGCGTCTGGATGATCTCGTTGCCGGTCAAGAGGTTATGGAAGTCGGTGAGTCGTTCGGGGAGGCCGTCGACGAACTCCCGAACGTCCTCAAAAAAGTCCTCGCGCGGCTCGGGGAGGTCCCAGACGACCCCGCCGAGCCGGAAGTAGTTGAACATGAGTCGCTGGCCGGTCAGGTCTTCGAGAATGTTCTGAACGCGTTCCCGTTCTTGGATCGCGTACATGAACGTCGCCGTGAAATCCCCACAGACGTCGAGCGCGTAGGCCCCGATGGCGAGCATATGCGAGAGGATCCGGCTGAACTCGGCGGCCATCGTCCGGATCACTTGGGCGTACTCCGGCACCCCGATGTCGGCCAGATCCTCGGCGGCCCGCGCGTAGGCCCACTCGTTGAGCAGGCCGCCACCGCCCCAGTCCCAGCGGTCGGGGTAGGGCATGATCTGGTAGCGATACGTCCCCTGTTGGCACATCTGTTCCTCACAGCGGTGGATGTAGCCGATGTCGGGGTCGACGGCCGCGACCTGCTCTCCGTCGAGGCTGAGTTTGAGGTGCATTACCCCGTGGGTAGCGGGATGGTGGGGGCCGATGTTGAGGAACATCGTGCCCTCGCCGGCTTGGGCAACACGGTCGTGGAGACTCCCGTCTTGCTCGCGGAGCGGGACGATCTGGGACTGGTCGTCGTTGTAGTCCAGCGACAGCGGGTGACCCTGCCACGTCTCGGGCAGGAGAATCCGCCGCAGGTCGGGGTGGTCGTCGTACTCGATTCCAACGAGGTCGTAGGCCTCGCGTTCGTGCCACGCGGCGGTCTCGAATACCTCTGCGGCGGAGGTCGACCGCGGCTCCCCGCTAGGGGTCGGAACGACGATGCTGGCCTCCTGCGTGGGGTCGTCGTAGTCCCGCAGGTGGTAGATCGTCTCGTAGCGGTCGGGGTACTGCTGGGCGGTAACACAGGCCAGATGGTCCAACCCGGCCTCGGTTTTCAGCGTGCTGAGTACCTCCGGCACGTCCTGCGGAGCGACCCGCCCGGCGGGGGCGTTTCGGTGCTGCTCCCGACCCTGTAGCCGGTCGACAACTGGCCCGAGAACGGCTGGAACATCCGACTCCGCCACAGACTGGCTCGCGGCATGGCTCGACATACTCGATGAACTCCCGGCCGTCTACCCGACAGTTCTGCCTCACCCAGCCGGTTATTTATAAGCAGATGGAAAACGCCCGGTGTGAACTACCTCGACCTCAGGCTCCGGTTCGCTCCCGAGGTGCGGCATCCGATCCACCAGTTCATCGACGCCTCCGACGCGGTCGACCGGGACGTGCTCGTTCACGGCAACACCCTCGGCGACGAGGACACCTTCCTGTTCTACGTCGTCGGCGACCGCAACCCCTACGCCGCCGCGCTTGCGGCCGCCGAGAGTGTCATCGACTTCGAGATCACCGAGATCGACGACCGGAGTTTTTATACCTTTTTGAAGCAGCAGCGGCCGGACGTCGACGAGGCGATGTTCGCCGCGTTCCAGCGAACCGGCGTGATCGTCGTCCCGCCGATCCAGTTTTTGCCTGACGGCGTAGCGACGCTGACCGTTGTCGGCGAGGCAGAAGCCCTCCAGTCGACGCTCCAGTCGCTGCCGGCCGCGGTCGACGTCACCGTCGAACGCGTCGGCGACTATGACTGGCGGCAGTCGCTGTTCGATCCCGGCCTGACCGACCGCCAGCGCGAGGCGGTTCGGGCCGCCGTCGACGCCGACTACTACGCGGTCCCCCGCGAAGGCAGTATCGAGGCTGTCGCCGACACACTGGACTGCTCGACGAGCACGGCCGCAGAACACCTCCGCAAAGCCGAAGCGGCGGTGATGGCCGCGTTCTGTCGACTCCGCGACTACGAGTAATCCTTTCAGAGATCGTCGACCCAGTCGGCGTTCGACCGATGTTGGGCCGCCACCACCGAGATGCCACGCTGATCGAGCAGGCCGTCCTCGGTCAACACGCCGGTCACGAGATCGCCCGGCGTCAGATCGAAAACCGGATTCCGGACCGTGATCGCTTCACCCCCGTCGTAGACCGCCGTCTCCGGTCCCTGCTCGGGATGGAACGTGTCGTCGGTGGCGACCTTATCGCGTGCTGCAACCACATACACCGGGAGATCAGCGCGCTCGGCGGCCAACGCGAGCGCTCGCGTGCCGACCTTGTTGACGATATCACCGTTTGGGAGGATGGTGTCCGCACCGACGAGGACAGCTTCGAACTCTCGATCCGACAACACTGCAGGGAGCGCCGCATCGGTCGTCACCGTCACGTCGAGGCCCTTCCGGGCGAGGGATTCGGCGATCTCGATTCCCTCGCGGTTGGGTCGGGATTCGGCAACCGTAACGGGCGCACCGAGTTCGGTGAGTGCATCCTCGACGGTGCCGGACCACGAGAGCGTCGCAATCGGTCCCTCGATGCGGTTGGCGGCGGTTTCGGCCGCGGTCGCATCGGCATCGAGTGCCGCACCGATCTCTTCGATGGCCCGGTCGTGGACCGCGCTTGTCGACTGCTCGGCGGTGGTCATCACGCGATTGAGCCGGTTTTCCAACACCGCCATACTCGGCCGAGCATCTTGGAGTTCGAGTGCCGTTTCGACCAACTCTCTCCAGTCGCTGGCGACCGCCGCCCGGTCTCGAACCACCTCTAAGGCCCGAATCGACAGCGTGGCCGCCCCATGGATCGTATCGGCCCCAATCGTCGTCGGCGAGGGTGCGACCTGCTCGTAGGCCTCCCATAACCCGGCCACTGTCTCGCGTTCGAGCATCGCCGTCGGCGACACCCATTCGACGGTTTCGACACCCTCGACCGCCCCGATATCACGGCCCGGCGAATCGAACAGGACCGGGTGAATCGTTCGCTCGCGGCCCGCCTCCCGCGCGGTGAACGACTCGCCCGCGTAGGCTAAGGTTACCGACGACAGCCCGGTCGCCGACAGCACGAGTCGACGGGCCGCGTCGACGGCGCTGGTACCTTCGTCGATCCGCGCGGAGATCCCATCCCAGTGGCCGGGCGCGATGTCGACGTCGCCCCCACGCCGTGTCAGCAGCACCTCTCCACGGTTCCGGATGAACGCAATGACGATCTCTGTCATCGTTCTACTGTTGTCGCCGACCGATACCATGGTTTCCATTGTTCTAGTATCTTATACATCTGTGAGGTCAGTATTCGAGACGGAGCGTTGTCGCCGACACCGGTTCGACCGGCCCCTATCGTCGGCCTTTTTGAGTCGACAGTTCAAACACATGCCATGGAACTATTCGCTGTCGCCGATATCCCGGAAGTAACGCCGGGCGATGATCTCGCTTCGCTCATCCGCGAGCGGGTCGACCTCCGACCCGATGACGTCGTCTGTGTCGCCAGCACGGTCGTCTCGAAGGCCGAAGGCCGGATCGCCGACCTCGACGACTACCCTGCCGGACCACGCGCCCGTGAGATCGCCGACCATCTTTCTGATCTCGAAGACCGCGAGAAAGATCCACGATTTGCGCAGGCAGTGCTCGAAGAGAGCGTCGAGATCATCATGGAGTCGCCGTTTTTGCTCACCGAAACGCGGTTCGGTCACGTCGGCGTCAACGCGGGTATCGACCGCTCGAACGTGCCGGACGGCGACCTGCTTCTCCTCCCCAAGCGGCCCAGCGAAAGCGCGGCGCGAATCCAGACCGAACTGCCGGCCGACCAAGTGATCGTCACCGACACCTGTGGTCGACCGTTCCGCTACGGCCAGCGCGGGGTCGCCATCGGCTGGGACGGCATGCCTGCAAGCCGCGACTGGCGCGGACAGGTCGACCGCGACGGCCGCGAAATGGGTGTGACGGTCCAGAACGTCATCGACGAACTCGCCGCCGCCGCCAACCTCGTCGCCGGTGAGGGCAACGGTGGCACGCCGGTTGTCGTCGTCCGAGGGTTCGAGTTCGGCGACCTGCCGGGGAGTCAGAACCACTTCCGTGATCTGGATGGCGACTACGTTCGCCAAGCCTTGCGTGGCTGGTCCCACAGCCCAACGGAAGGTGAAGCCTAATGTTCGGGATCGAACTCACGCCCGAACACCCAATCGAGCGACTCACTGATCTCGGGGTTCGGGCCGAGGACGCTGGCTACGACACCCTGTTTTCCTCGTGTCACTACAACAACCGCGATGCGTTCGCCGCGCTCCACCACATCGGCGCAGCCACTGACGAACTTCGTGTCGGACCGGGTGTCGCCAACCCCTTTGAGATCCATCCCGTCACGCTGGCTTCGAAAGTTGCCACCATCGACGAGGCGACCGAGGGACGAGCTGTCTTCGGCATCGGACCGGGCGATCCGTCGACGCTCTCAAACCTCGGTTACGCCGACGACCGCGGCCTTCGCCCGGTGCTTGAGGCGTTTAAAACCGCCCAGAAACTCTGGGCCGGCGAGCGCGTCAACAACGACGGCACCTTCGAGGCAACCGACGCCGGACTCAACTACGAACCACCGAGCGGCAGCGACATTCCAGTGTACGTCGGCGGCGAGGGCCCGCATATGTGCCGGATGGCCGCCAAACACGCCGGTGGACTGCTGTTTAACGGTTCCCACGAGGCCGACCTCGCGTGGGCCCGCGACCAAGTTGAAAAGGGACTCGCCGACCGCCCGGACTCCCGCGGCGAGTTCGATCTCGCGGCCTACGCGAGTGTGAGCGTCGACGAAGACCGAAAAGCCGCCCGCGAGGCCGCCCGGCCGCCGGTCGCCTTTATTACGGCCGGGGCGGCTCCGCCGGTCCTAGATCGGCACAACGTCGACAAGCAGACCGCAAACGAAATCGGCGACAACATCAGTGCCGGAGAGTTCTCCGAGGCCTTCGAACTGGTCACCCCGGGGATGATCGATGCCTTCTGTATGGCCGGAACGGTCGATGCGGTCAGCGACCGGATGGCCGCTGTCCTCGATCACGCCGATAGCATCGTTGTCGGCTCACCGCTTGGGCCGGATCTGGAGAACGCCATCGACCTCGCAGCCGAAGCCTACGACCGCGTCGACTAACTGGGCGTAGAGACTGTTTACCGATCGTAGGTGCCGAATAACGAACTTCTGTCGTTTTATTGCGGTGTGAGTCATGGCTATTGGTTTTGTGTACCATCTGATACCGTTTGATACTGTTCAGTACCAATAGATTCCACAGAGAACCAGCTGTGGCCGTTACTCGATTCGGTCGCCGGGACCCCGACCGAGATTCGGCAGCGGGATGCCGAGCGCGCCGAGGGCGCTGTATCCCAGCACGCCGACCGAAAGCAGGATGAAGACGGTTCCGGTGGCGACGATTACCGCCGACAGGGGGCTTCGAAGCGCGACCTCGCCGAGCAGCCCCGGCATCTGGATCGCATCAGTGAGCAGGCGGACGATGAAGTCGACGAACACATTCATAGCTCCTGTTTTGAACTCCCGGTATATGTGTGTTCAGGTATCACCGACCAGTCGAGACCCGAACCGCTTTCGTGTTAGGGAAACCAAGCAATGGCAATGAGTACCCTACTCTGGATTCTCACTGGGATTTTGGCCTACTCGGTCATTGCGGTCCTCCTCGATAGACGGGGGGTGTTGCCCGACTCCTTCAAGGTGTCTGGCCCGCTGATGACGATCCACACCGGCCGCGGCCGTGCCTTTCTCAACTGGTTGTCGACCCCGAAACGCGCTTGGCGAGCGCTTGCGAACATCGGCGTCGGGATCGCGCTGGTGACGATGGTCGGCACGTTCTTCATGCTGATCGTCCAGAGCGTCTCGATCCTGCAGTCGCCGCCCGCCGAGACCGTCCTCCAGAACCCACGTAACGCGCTGGTCATCCCCGGCGTCAACGAGTTCCTCCCGCTGTCTGTCGCGCCCGAAATCATCATCGGGCTCCTCGTCGGGCTGGTCGTCCACGAGGGTGGCCACGGACTGCTCTGTCGCGTCGAGAACATCGATATCGACTCGATGGGGGTCGTGCTGTTCGCCCTGCTGCCCATCGGTGCGTTCGTCGAACCCGACGAGAAGAGTGCCGGCGAGGCAAATCGCGGGGCCCGAACCCGCATGTTCGCCGCGGGCGTGCTGAACAACTTGTTGATCACCGCGCTCGTGTTCGCACTGCTTTTCGGCCCGGTCGGGAGTGCGATTGCGGTCGCTCCGGGTGCGGGCGTCGGCGGAGTCTTCCCGAACAGTGCGGCCGAGTTTGCCGACATCGAGCAAGGAGATCGGATCGTTGCCGTCGACGGAGTCACCGTCGATTCGAACGCAGATCTGTCGACGGTGCTCGACGAGACCACCGCCGAGACGCTGTCGGTCGAACTGGCTGACGGTCGGACAGTGACTGTCGAACGGTCGGCGTTCGTCACCGGACTATCCGAGGATTCACCGTTTGCTGGCGAGACGGGACTCTCGGTCAACGATACGATTACCGCGGTCAACGAGACGCCCGTCTCGACCGAACGCGGGATCAAGGCGGCGGCCGCAAATGAGTCAGTCGTCACCCTTACCTACAGTAACAGTACCTCCGGCGAAGAGCGGACGACTACCGGCCCGCTGGGTGTGTTGACACAGGTCTCGGATGGTGGACCACTGGACTCCGACGGCGCACCGACCGGCGAGCGCATTGTGATAACCAGTATCGATGGCGAGCGAATCCTTGATTTCGAGGACGTCACAGCGGTACTCGATGATCGAGAGCCCGGCGAGACTGTCTCGGTCGTCGCCTACGTCGACGGCGAGCGGGACCAATACAGTGCCGAGCTCGCCAGCGAACCCGACGGCTGGGTTGAGTCCACTGTCGAGTTTTTCACTGGTGAGTCCGACGACGACGACCGGGCCATCGTTGGGATTCTCGGCGGTGCGTCGCTGAGCGGGGTCGGCGTCGACGGGTTCGGTATTCAGTCATACCCCGCCGATCAGTTCCTCGCTGTGCTCTCCGGAGATATCGGTGACGGGCTGGCAATCTCGCTGTTGTTCCTGCTGATCTTGCCGTTTGCCTCGATTGTCGACCCAGCGTTCGGCTTTAATTTCGCTGGCTTCGTCGACGCCAACGCCGCCTTCTACGAGGTCGTCGGTCCGCTGTCGGTACTCGGCGAGGGCGGGGTGTTCCTGCTGGCCAATATCCTGTTTTGGACCGGCTGGATCAACGTCAACCTCGCGCTGTTCAACTGCATTCCGGCGTTCCCGCTCGACGGGGGTCGGATTCTGCGAACGTCGACCGAATCGATTGTCTCGCGGCTCCCGATTGACTCCAAACCCGCCTTCACGCGGGCGATCACCACTAGCGTCGGTCTGATTATGCTGGTCAGCCTCGTGCTCATGATCTTCGGGCCGCGGCTGTTGAACTGATTCCTCGGGACCGTCGCTTTTTGGGTCGGCTCGACACGCAAAACCCATACTTCCAGCGAGAGAAGGGTTAGCTATGCCCGAAGCTCCACAGACAGAGGAAGGCTGGTACGTGCTGCACGATTTTCGGACGATTGATTGGGACGCGTGGCGCGAAACCCCCGACGCAGAGCGACAGCGCGCGATCAGCGAGGGCGTCGACTACTTCGAGCGCCACGAGGCGGTCGACGAGGAAGCCTCGGCGGTGTTCTCTATCCTCGGTCACAAAGCCGACCTGCTGATTTTGCATCTCCGACCCACGCTCGATGCGGTCTCGCGTGCCGAACGCCAGTTCGAAACCACTGCCCTTGCAGGCGTCACCGATCAGTCGACGTCCTACGTTTCGGTCACCGAGGTCTCGGGCTACGTTTCGGACGACTACTTCACCGAGGGCGGCGAGGTCGACACGGGCCTCAAACGATACATCGAGGGGAAACTCGAACCCGAGATCCCGGACGACGAGTACGTCTCGTTTTACCCGATGAGTAAGCGTCGCGGCGAGGAGTACAACTGGTACGACCTCTCGTTCGACGACCGCGCCGAACTGATGAGCGGCCACGGCGAGACCGGCAAAGGGTACGCCGGCAAGATCAAACAGGTCATCTCTTCGTCGGTCGGTTTCGACGACCACGAGTGGGGCGTGACGCTGTTTGCGGCCGAGCCGACTGATATCAAGGATATCGTCTACGAGATGCGGTTCGACGAGGCAACCTCGAAGTACGGCGAGTTCGGCTCCTTCTACATCGGTCGACGCTTCCCGCCGAGCGATCTGGGAGCGTATCTCGCTGGCGAGACGGTCCCGACGGGCGAGGCCGACCAGTCGGGAGGCCACCCACACGGGGAGACTGCGGGCCACGGTGAGGGCCATGCACACGGTGACTCCCACGATCATGACGAGGACCATGCTCACGGTCATGACGAAGATCACGCCCACAGTCATGACGAAGATCACGCCCACAGTCACGACGAGTCGACCGCCGACAGCGAGGACCCAGCAGACGAGGAGTCGATCCGCGGCGAGTTGGCCGATCTCGACATCTATGCGGGCAAACCCCACGGCGAGGACGTGTATGCGACGGTGCTCTACTCGAAGGCCGACCGAACCGAGCTGTTCGAGGAGGTCGACGGACTCAGAAAGAACTTCGATCACTACGATACCCACGTCAAAACCGCTGTCTACGGCGCGAAAGACGACAGCCGAAACGCGGTCGTCTCCATCTGGGAAACCGCCAGCGCCGCCGACACCGCCGCGGGCTTCCTCTCGGAACTCCCCGACATCGTCGAGCGGGCAGGCGAGGAATCGGGCTTCGGCACGATGGGGATGTTCTACACCGTCAAACCCGATTCCCGCGAGGACTTTGTCGACAAGTTCGACACCGTCGGCGAGGTGCTCGCCGAGACGGAGGGCCACATTGAGACGGATCTCATGGTGAACCACGAGGACGAAAACGATATGTTCATCGCCAGTCAGTGGAACTCCCAACAGGATGCGATGGGCTTCTTCGGCTCCGAGGAGTTCCGCGACACCGTCGAGTGGGGCCGTGATGTACTGGCCGACCGGCCGCGACACGTCTTCTTGGCCTGATCGTCACTCCGACTACCGATTTCGGACCGTCATTTCTTCGTCGACCGGTTCGTGATTCGCTATTTCAGCTGCCCGCTCTTCGGTTTCCAACAACCGTTCGAGCCGCCGCTCGAACGTTTCCTCGTCAATCTCACCGGTTGCGTACCGACGCTTGAGCAGGTCGAACGGCGTTTCGGCGTCGGCTCGTTCCTCGCTGGCCTCGGTCGACGCGTCCCCGGAGCCGGGTCGACCGTACCGCTCATACAGGAGGTAGCAGGCCAGCACGATCATCGGTCCCATCGTGACCAACGTCGCCATCGAAACCCATAGCGGAACCGTCGGTATGATGAACGTCGGCATGACCAAAAACAGCGTCACCGCAGTTCCCGTCCAGAACGGTGAGTGGAGGAGCCGTCGACCGTCAGCTTTGATCCGTGACGCAATCGACATGTTAGATCTGTCGTGAGACAGTCACTTACAGATTGTGTCTCTCCCGCCATTGGCCACAGATTCAGTTGACCTGTTGTTCGCGGACAGCTTTTATGCCTCGGAGTGAAAGTGGTTACAGACGATCTACCACCGCTGCTGTCCTGCGGTTTCAAGCGGAACCAGAGGGGAAGCCGTCGACGTGAACTACCGATCCAACAGGTAGCCCGCGACGCCGAGGAGACCGAAAACGAACGTAAGCGGAATCCAGATTCCGGCCTCGCGGTCGGTCAGTCGACTGTGGATGACCACGCCCACCGCGAGGATCGCGTGGGTCACGGTCGTCAGTTTCAGGACCGCCGTCAGTCGTCGCCGCACTGCCAGTCGACCCATCGTTAGTCGCCGGCTACTTTTCGGGCGAGCCCAGCGTCTCGGAGATCCTCCCCGTCGACCGAGGACCGAAGGCTGTCCATCCCATCGAAGCGGTCGATGTCGAAGTTCGTCTCGTAGAGGTCGTCGACGCGGTCGACTTCCCCATCCGTGAGCGGAACCTCCGAGGCACCGGCCCACTCGGTGATGTCGGCTTTCGTCCGGAACGTCGGGGTCACCGTCGCCACGTCCTCGTGGCTCAGCAGGTAGGCGATGGCGGCCTGACCCATCGTTCGTTCTGGAACGCCATCCTTGCTGCCCTCAAGGAACCGAAGCGTTTCGAGCTTCTCCCAGCCCGTCTCGTACCACTCGTCGGGTCGGAAGCCGCGATGGTCGCCCTCGCCGAGTTCGGTTTCGGGGGTGACCTGCTCGTTGAGCAGTCCCGAGGAGTGGGGGACTCGCGGGATCAGACTCGTCGACGACCCTGTCTTTTCGATGGTCTCCAGGAAATGGTTGCCGACCTCCTGTTCGAAGACGTTCCAGACCAACTGGAGACAGTCGAATTCCTCGGCAATCGCCATATCGCCCTCGGCGAGCCAGCCAATCGAGGGACCGAGCGCCCAGCCGGTTGCCTCGATTGTGCCCTCTGCTTTGAGTTCGTCAAACACTTCGAGGATATCTTCGTCGACCTCCTCAACGTTGGCGTTGTGGAGTTGGAGCACGTCGACTGAGTCGACGCCGAGTCGGTCGAGGCTCTTTTCGGTGGCCTCGCGGACGTACTCAGGAGTGATCTCCTTGGGAAGCTCACCGTGGCCAGCCTGTGGATTGTTGTAGAAATCGTAGCCGACCTTGGTGGCGAGCGTGACCTCGTCGCGGCGGTCGACGAGTGCCTCGCCAAGGACTTGTTCGGAGTTGCCGTGGCCGTAGACATCGCCCGTATCGAAGTAGGTGATCCCCTCATCGATAGCGTGGTGGATCATCTCGATAGCCTCGTCTTTCGACCGGTCGCCCCACCAGTCGGTGCCGACGACCCATGCACCGAAGCCGACCTCGCTGACCTCAACACCGGACTCGCCGAGTTCTCGCTGTTGCATACTCCTCCGTAGGAAGCCGGGCCACTTAGCGAAACTGGTTCGTTTTCACTCAGTGGGAACGGTTAGTCGTCGTTGCCCCGCCACTCGTCGGGGTCTCGGCTCCCGTGGCCAGATTCGAGATTTCGGGCTTCGGTCAACAGTTCGCCGTGGTTTCTGACGATATCCGACATCGTCAGCATGCCGACGAGATCGAACCCAGAGACTACCGGGAGCTTTTTGACTCCCTGTTTTTCCATACGACCGATTGCCGTCTGGATGGTTTTGCTCGGCTCGATTGTGACCAGCGGTCGACTCATCACTTTCCAAACGGGCACGTTCTCGAAGGGTCGGTTAGTGCCGTAACCGACACGCAGCGCGTCCATCTCGGTGATGATTCCGGCGGGCGTCCCGTCGTTCATCACGATGACACTGCCGACACCGTTGTGGAGCATCTGCCCGGCAGCCCCCTTCATCGTTGCTCCCGATGGAACTGTCACAATATCAGCACTCATCAGTTCCTTGACGCGCATTCGAACAACTCCGCACTCAAACTATATTGATTTTTCGGGGACAATAGGCGCGATGGCTGGACAGACCGAATGCACAACCGAATTCCTTTACATACTCGCCGCCAACGAGAGGCAATGACGAAGCGACACGTGTCACTGCCTGCGGATGCCGCCGTGGGGGTCCGAGGATTCATCGACGAGGTGGATGAACGCCTGTCCTCGGATGAAGAAACCTGCAAGGTCGTCGAAGACGTTCTCGTCGACCTGTTTGGCGACCGAGAGGCCTACGAAGCCTGGCAGGCCGGAGAGTCTGTCTCGCCGGCGACACGCGTCCGACTGCAGGGGTACGATCCCTGTAACACGACTGTCGAGGCGGAGTACTACGCCGAAAAAGACGAACAGAAGTTCGAACGCTCGAAGCATCTCCAGTGGCTCTGGCGACAGTTCGACGCGACACCGATGGCCGACAACGTCGAGTTCGCCCTCCAGTTCCGCCGCATGCTCGCCGACCACCTCTTCGAGGAGTGTGGCGACAACTGCCGATTCTTCAAGGGTATCAGTTTCACCTACGGCCACAACATCACCGTTGGCGACAACACGGTCGTCCACGACGACGTCCATCTCGACGACCGCGGCAAACTCACTATTGGCGATCAGGTTTCGATCTCCGATGGGGTTCATATCTACAGCCACGACCACGACATCGTCGACCAGACCTCCGTGCGAAACTACCACACGATCATCGAGGACGATGCCCGCGTCACCTACGACTCGATGGTTCGGGCCGGCTGTCGGATCGGCGCAAACTCTATCGTCGGCGCGCGTGCGGTGGTCCAAGGCGACGTGCCGGCTCACCACATTGTCGTCGGGATGCCAGCCAAGAGCGTCAAAATCAAACCCGGCTGGGAATCGGTTGCCGACCCCATCGATGACGGTCGACTCGACACCAACCAGACCGACCGCGAAATCGAATACGAGATCGACAACGAGATTGAAATCTTCGACGAGTTCCAGCGGACGCTGTCGCCGCCGGATGCCAAGCAACCTCCGGAACACCCCGACGCTGCTGACCTGCCGGACGCAGGGCAGCCTGACGCCCAGTAGTCGACCGTGTGGCCCGAAGCATCGCGATCAACGTCGCCGCCAACACCAACCTCCCGGGGTTTCGCGGCCCGATCTATCCCGACGGCAGGTTCGTTTATATACCGATTCCGGAACGCGAGCCGACAACGACTGCGGTGCCGACGTACGCCGACCTGCTTGATCGACTCGATCCACTTCCGTTTGTGGTCGACGATGAGATCCGACAGCTTCCGGTTCATCTCGATCCCGAGTTCGCGGGCTATCCCACCTGTTCGCAGTACACCTATGGTGATGAACACGGCGTCAAAGCCGGACCGCTGTCCGAACTCCAGCCCGGTGATTCGCTCTACTTCTATGCCACGCTGAGCTACCACGAGCCACCCGACTCGCTAAACACTGGCCCGGCAGTCGACTGGGTCGCCCCCGACTGGGGTGCATACATAATTGGCGAGTTCCGGGTCGACCGCGTGTTCGATGCCGAGGCCTGCGCGAGCCTCTCGGAGACCGACCGTGAACGCCTCGCCAGCAACGCCCACTGCAAGCGCGACCCCTTTGACGCGAAGGTGCTCGTGGTCGGTGATTCGGACTCACAGCTCTTTGACCGGGCCGTCCCGCTCAGTTCGGTCGACAGTGGGTCGACGGCCAACCGACTCGTCACCCAGCTCTCGAACGATTCGGGCAAGGGACCGTGGTGGCGTCGACGGCTCTGGTTCGACGAGGCGGCGACCGAACAGCTCAGAGAGATCGTGGATAGTAAACAGCCATATAACTGACCAAAGAGTCTCTGCGGTTCGTGCTGAATGGTCGGTATGCATAGTAGTCAGTGGCTACCGTCGACGGTGACACCAGCAGTTTGGGGAGGCCCATCCCATGACGAGTGACGAACTGCTCTCCCGTCCGGTTGTCCCGATTTCGGGACCCGAGGATGCCGAGGCGACCTACAACGCCTTGGTGGCCCACACCGATCCAGCGGACTGCCGACCGCTCGTGTTGCATGTGATCGTCGACACCGAGGGTAGCGACAGCATCAACGCCCAATACCAGCACGCCAACGACGCCTGCGAGCAGTTCAAATCACGGGCCGCTGCTGATGGGATGATAGTCGGGACCGAAATCAGGTACGGAAAACCGGTCTCCGAGACGATTATCGACGTCGCCGAGGAGTACAATGGGTCCTCAATTGTCTTTTGTTCCCGCGACGATGGTGCGTGGTTCGATCTGCTTTTAGGTGGCGTTCGGACCGCACTCATCACCAAAAGCAAGCGGCCAGTTGTGATGCTCCCGGTCGACGAGGACTACTGATCGACGTTCTGTCCCAGTCACTCGGAGTCGCTGATCGGTGGCTCGGTCATGCTCCCCTCGGTTTTGAGGCGAAGATACAGATAGGCGAAAAAGACGATTGGCGGGAGGATTAGGACGCCAACCGCCCATATCGCAGCGACGATGATTGATTTTCCACGGCGGAGAGCATCACGGAACAGCCACACTGCGACGGCAATCGTCACGAGGTAGATCACGGCTAAAATCGGCTGGTCAAGGAAGACTGAGACAACCAGTGGTGCAGTGGTTGTGAGTGGTGACATAGCTACTCCTTTTCCGAGAGACGAAAGAAGCCAGCGGTTTAGCCTTTAGTAGTCGGTGGCTATTCCCACGGCTGAGATGCTTCAGTAATCTCTCCAGCGAGCGAGCGACCCATCGCCTCGCCCGGCGCGCTGAGATTCGCCAGTGCCCACATGAGTTTGACTTTCGCCGTGCCGGGGAGCGTATCACCGGCTTCGATAACACCCGCATCGATGAGGTCACGACCGGTGTCGTACACTCGATCACAGACGCGGCCTTCGAGACACTGGCTGGTCATGGCAACAACGGTTCCGTTGTCGACCAACTCCTCGATCCGTGGAATCAGGTCCGTATGCACGTGGCCGAGGCCGGTGCCCTCGATGATGACGCCCGCCTTGTCATCAAGGTAGTCCCACGCCGCGGGGTCCATACCGGGGGTGAACTTGACGAGTTCGACCGAAGAGTCGAGGTCGTCGTCGAGTGCGAGGTCGACTGCGCCGCGTTCGGTGTACTCCCGACGGAACTCGAAGGCATCGGCGGCGACGTCGCCGTCCGCGCCATCGTCTTGGGCGGCTGCGTACTCGATTTGGGCCAGTGGCTTGTTGCCGATGGTTTCGAACGCATCCCGGCGAGAGGTGTGATTCTTCCGGACGCGGGTGCCGCGGTGGAGCGCACAGTGATCGTCGCTGGCCGAATCGTGCATACAGAGGAGGATCTCAGCGCAGTCGGCTTTGGCGGCTTCGACCGCACAGACCGCGTTCATCACGTTGTCGGAGGACGGCCGGTCGGCCGAACGCTGGCTCCCTGTGAAGACGATTGGGACGGGGGTATCGAGCATGAACGAGAGCACCGAGGCCGAATACTGCATCGTGTCGGTGCCGTGCATGACGACGACACCGTCGGCTCCGGCCTCGATCTCTTCATGGACAGCCTGAGCGAGCTGCTGCCAGATCGAGGGGTCCATATTCTCGCTGAGGATGTTGGCGACGACACGGCCCCGATAGTTGGCGCGCCCGGCGAGTTCGGGGACGGCCCGAAGCACGTCTTCGGCGGTGAACTGGGCGGTGACCGCGCCGGTTCGGTAGTCGACCGTCGAGGCAATCGTCCCGCCGGTCGAAATAAGCGAGATCGTCGGCAGGTCGTCGTCGAACTCGATCTCCGAGACGCTGCCGTCGTCCGGTTCGTCCTCATCGCCGACATCGTACACGTCGGTTTCGAGGACCTCGACGGTCGCGTCTTCGCGGTCGATACCGATGTTGTAGCCCCCATCGAGTTTGAGCACGAGATGGTCGGCAGTCGAGGAGGGCATCAGGACGCCCTCGTTGTCGACGCCGCCGGCCTCAATGCGGATGCGGTCGCCTGGATTCATACCGCAGGGTTGCCCAGCGGCTGACTTGAAACCATGCTTTCGGATCGAGCGCCGGCGCTCCGTGGTGAAGCGAACAACGCCACAACATCCATACCTCGGGCTTCCAATACTGGGGTATGGCGCGTTCCGACGAGGAGATAGTCGACGAAATCGTCAGCGACGAGGTGGCACCCGACGAGTCAACTACTGGCTCGGCAGCCACCAACACCAGCGATGACGGCTCGACTGGTCGACTTGCAGGACTGTTTTCGCTCAAAGCGTTCTTGTTGTCGGCGGCGCTGATCGGCGTCGGTGTCGTTGGCGGCGGCGCGATCCCGCTTGTGGGAACCCTCGGCTCACTGGGTGGGCTATTTGTTGCCACGTTCATCATCGGCCTCATAGCCAGCGAACGACGGTATCTCGAAACAGCGCTTGCTGGCGGCGGGATCGTGGGCGCGAGCTTCGCAGTAAGTCTGCTGTCGACCGGCGTCCTGCCGGTCGGCATGGACTTTTTCAGGGAGTACGGCCTCGCCTTCGGAGGCGTCGGTGTCGCTCTCGGCGTGGTCGTCGGCCTCCTTGGCCACTACTTCGGCCGAGATCTTCGCGATGGATTGACCCAAGAGGTCTAACTGGTCAGGCGTCCAGCGACCCGATCTGCCAGCAGTTGCCATCGTATTCGATGACATCGGCACGTTCGAGCCGGGAGAGAGAGTCTTCGATAACGTCGCTGGACGCAGTCAGCTGGTCGGCGACCGCCTCAGTCGATCCATCAGTTTCGACGATTGCGGCCAGTATCTTGGCGTAAAACCGGCAGTCGGCATCGATGCCGGTTCGACTGGTCAGCTCCTCGAGCGTCTCGGTGAGTCGACCGTGAACCCAGCGCTGGGCCAACGACAGCTCCCGATCCAGTGATTGGAGTCGACCGAATTCGGCCGCAAGCTCCTCGATGTCGCCCCGGTCGCCCTCCGTGTGGTCGCTGTCCCCATCGTCATGTCCGTTTTTCGCCGTCTCTTCGAGCGAGAGATGTGGACACCGACCGGACATATCCAGCGTCGAACTGGCTGGATAGGCGCTTTTCGCACCGAAACTGTGTGGCGAGACGTCGACCTCCAGTCGGAGGCTTCGGGTAATGTGGAAATATTTCCGGCGCTGGTCGTCGGTTCGGCTCTCGATCAGCCCCGCTTCTTCGAGCTTGCGGAGGTGGTCGATGACAGCTTTCGGACTCACGTCGATATATTCGCTAATCTCGGTGACATAACAGGGCTTCTGTGAGAGCAGCCGGAGGATCCGTCGACGGTTCTCGTTGCCGAGGAGATCCAAGAGTACCGCCGAATCCATACCGGATAATACGTGAGCGCGAATAAAACGTTGTCTACCACGCTGATGAGTCCCTGTCACACATTGTCAGATCGCTGTACGGGATGGTGATGTCCTGCTTAGCCGTCAGCAAGCGGCTCAAACTGCCATGCGGCTAGTGCGACGACCCCGACCGAGAGACTGACCGTTACTACTGGTAACACGACCCCCGGTTCGTACCGAAGCGGTGGATGGAGGCCGACCCCGTAGTCGACCAAATCATTGACAACGAGTAACAGAAGCGACACGCCGAGCGCCCCGCGTGTCGTCCGGCCGTAGTGGAGCACTGCGAACGCGAGCACGACAAACAGCAGATGTGTGCCGATAATAAACCAGTAGTCGTAGACTGCCGTCCCGCTGAACCCGAAATACAGCGCGGGTCGAAGGTTCAGCGCAATCGCGGTCCACAGACCGTATTTGATGAGCCAGACGAATGCCAACGTGTGGAGATAGGCCAGCGGTCGATTGCTCGGGGCCGAGCGCAGTCGACGCCCCACATTCGGCAACAGCGTTGCCAGCGACAGTGTCACTAGGGCAATGGCGGTCGGTGAGTCCGCATACAGCGGCCACAGCAGGGTCGGCACGTCCGGCATTGTGTCGACATAGAACCGAATCCCGACCAGAAACGCCGTCGCGGTGACGACAAGCAAGGCGACCAAACTCGGGCCGTCGGAGAGATACGACTCGGCGTATTGCTCGGGGAGCGGTCGACGGAGCGTCGGCGACTGGCCCTCGGAGCCTACCATTGACAGTTGGTTCGTGATGCCGACTCAAACCGGTTTCTCTCCCGGACAGTCGACCGAATGAAGCAAAGCGTAATTAGTTCCGGCGGGAGAACATTCACGCATGCGAGGCGCACTCATCGTACTCGACGGCTGGGGACTCGGCGATCACGACCATCTCGACGCCGTCCGTGCGGCCGACACCCCGAACTTCGATAGACTCCGCGAAACCGGCGCGTTTGGGACGCTCCAAACCCACAGTCGACCAGTTGGCCTCCCCGACGGACAGATGGGCAACAGCGAGGTCGGCCATCTCAACATCGGCGCAGGCCGGGTCGTTAAACAGTCCTTTACGCGTATTCAGGACTCCATTGAAGACGGGAGCTTCCGTGAAAACGAGGCGATTAACTCCGCCCTTGACTATGCGACCGACCACAACGGAAAGGTACACCTGATGGGCTTGGTCAGCGACGGCGGCGTCCACTCCGACATCAGCCATCTCGAAGCGCTGATCGAACTCGCGGGTGACCGCGACGTTGAGGCGGTCACCCACGCCTTTACCGATGGGCGGGATACAGCCCCGAAATCCGGCGCTGGCTATCTCGCCGAAGTCGAAGCAATGATCGACGACCACGAGACTGGCGATGTTGCCACTGTCTCGGGTCGCTACCACGCAATGGATCGGGATCAAAACTGGGAGCGAACCAACAAAGCCTACGATGCAATTGTCAACCGCAAGGCCGAGTATACGGCCCCAACAGCGGTCGAGGCTATCGAGAACAGCTACGAGCGCGGCGACACTGACGAGTTCATCGAGCCGACCCTGATCGACGATCAGCCCGCACTCGATGATGGCGATTCAGTGCTCTTCTTCAACTTCCGTGCGGACCGCGCCCGCCAGATCGTTCGGATGCTGGCGAACATCGACCCCGCCTGGGAGATTGATACCGCTTCCCCGGACATCAGACTCGTTACGCTGACACAGTACGACAAAACGTTCGGCCTGCCGGTGGCCTACCCGCCTGAACAGCCCGAAAACACTATCGGCGAGATCGTCTCGGATGCCGGGCTGAAACAGCTCCGGCTGGCCGAATCCGAAAAGTATGCACACGTTACGTACTTCCTCAACGGGGGCCGGGAGGTCGAATTCGAGGGCGAGCGCCGAGAGATCGTCAAAAGCCCCGACGTGCCGACCTACGACCTCCAGCCGGAGATGAACGCCGCAAAAGTGACCGACACCGCCCTCTCGGTGATTGACTCCGACAATCCTGACTTCCTCGTGATCAACTACGCGAATCCGGATATGGTGGGCCACACCGGCGACTACGAGGCCGCTATCACGGCTGTCGAGGCCGTCGACGAACAACTCGGTCGACTCGTCGAGTCGATCCAGAACGCTGGCGGCCACGCACTGATCACCGCCGACCACGGCAACGCCGACGATATGGGCACGGTCGACGACCCCCACACGGCCCACACGTTCAATCCGGCCCCGGTAATCTACCTCACGCCCGATGGCGATAACGGCGGTCGAACCGTCCGCTCGGGCGGTGCGCTCTGTGATCTGGCCCCGACCCTGCTCGAACTGATGGAGCTAGAGCCCTCCGCGGAGATGACCGGCGAGTCGTTGCTGGAGTAACCGTTCGGGGAGTAGGCGCGGCCTACTCGGTCGACGGCAGTTCCATCGACTGCTCAGTCGACAGCAGTCGGTAGCAAGGGCCAGCCAGCAACAGAACAGCCACGGCGGTCATCCCAGCCAGCAGCCACGGATCGACCGCCCCCGAGAGCTCACCGGTGGTGAGATGGTCGACCGACCGGCCGACGATAACGCCGAGAATCGCCCACGGGAGCTCACCCAGAGCAGTCCCGGCGAGGTATGGACGAAGTCGAACACCCACAGCCCCCGCTGCAACCGACACCGCATCCGATGGGAGGGGAAACAGGCGGGCGGCGGTCATTCCACGAACGCCACCGGTCTCGGCCCCCAGTGTTTGTCCCGCGGTCGTGAGTCGACCGTCTCCGGTAGTCGAGGCTCCAAACCAGTACGGCGGGAGGCTCGTAATCACGAGCGCGGTCAGCGCAAGCGGAAGGCCAGCGAGCCCGTAGGCATAGCCTACGCCGATTGATAACAGGAGCGTTGGCCATGCACACACCGGGCGGACGATGGCAACCGCAAGCACCACGGCCCCAAACAACAGCGGCCTGCTTGCGAGCGCCTCGAACCGGGCGAGCGCGACCGCGGGTGAGACGAACCACGCCATGAGGCAGACACCCAACAGTGTCAGACCGCCAATCCCGAGGCGTGTTCGTCGCTGCATACCTGTCGGCTTTCAGGCACTGACATACGCTTTGTGTTCGACGCCAAACGAACGATTATGTAACCCGGCGTGAAATCACCGCGTGTGACAGAGATGCCGGGCGACGAAGACGGGACAATACCAACTAGCCGACAGTCGAAAATAGAGCTCGGCGTCGACCTGCTGGCCCACCTCGAAACCGAGGCACTCGACCTTGCCGAGGCTATCGACCGGCTCGAGTGCGTCACCACAAACCCCACGCTCACGCGGGAGATCTTGGATACGGCCGATAAACGGGGAATCATCGACCGCGAGGACGGACGGCTTCGGACCCGGCGTGGTGGTACCTTCGTTCGGTTCGAGAGTCAGGTGACCGTGCGTGAGGGCGAGTTCGAGTGTCGACGCTGTGGATCTGGGCTGTCGACGGGCCATTTCATCGAGTTCGAATCGGGCGAACTCGGACCGTTCGGCTCGTCGTGTATTCGGAAAGTTCTCGGCCGCGAGGAGTAATCCTACCGGCCGCGGCGGAGTTCTTCGATGAGAGTCTCAAGAAGCTCGGCCTGCCGGGCGAGCTGGCGTTCCTGCTGGTCGACGCGTTCGGTGAGCGCGGCGATCTGGGCCGAGAGATCCTCCTCGTCGACTGGGCCAGCCGATTCGAACGGCGAACCCTCGAAAGCATCGACCGTCTCGGCTTCTGCTGGCTCCGATTCGGGTGTCGATTCGATGATGGCCTCTGTCTGCTCAGTCGACTGGGCTGTGTCGGCCGGTCCCGTCTGGTCGGGTGACTGAGCCTGATCGACCGACTGAGACTGATTAGTCGCTTGCGCCGTGTCGGTCGACTGTGTATCGGTCTCCTCGAGTGAGGCAGCCAGCTCCTCGTCGGTTGTCGTGTCGGTTGCGGCTGTCTGTGTCGAGTTCGTCGGTGTGTCTTCGAGTTCTCCCGGTTCGGCGCTCAGTGGATCGGGACCGTCGCCGAAATCGAGTCGGTCGACGGGTTCGGCATCACCCTCACCCTGACCGGCCATCGCCCGGCGGAGTTCGTCGATGCTCGTCACGCCGTGGAACTCACAGACCGCCTCGACGATGGCTTCGCGGACCGCTCTGGCGTCGTCGTTTGGGGTTTTAAATCGGTTCTGTCGACCGTTGTGGGTGAGGACAATCGAGGTCGCAACGCTTCCTTCCTCGAAGTCGACGTCGGTCAGTCCGCTGTACTCGAAGGCTTCGAAATCGGTGTCCCAGACCGCCGAGCCGATGTGTTTGATGACGCGCTTGCTCGTGACGATCAGCGTGAGATCGCTGAAACGGAACGTTTTGTGAACCGTTTCGCCGGCCTCGGTGATTCCTGCGGCGCTGATAACGCCTGCCAAAATGGGATGCAGCACCTTTTCCACGCGCTTGGCCGGAAACCCGAGCGTTTCGGACCCGTCAAGCCCGTAATCTAAGGAGAGTTTGGCCTTCCGTCGACCAACTGAGAGATCGAGCCGTTCGGCATCGTGCGGGTAGCTCTCGATTGATTCGTCCGACAGCAGTCCGTCCGCGCGGTAGACCACTGTCCGGCTCGGGGTGACGACTAACACGTCTTCCCCGCCGAGTTGGACCTGTGCAACAGATGGTTCACCGTCCAGGGCGGACTCGAGTAGCTCGGGCAGGCTCATTGTGAGGGAGTACCGTCCGTGGCTGATAAATCCGCGGGTCTGAACATTAGTATTTCTGATCTGTTCGCTGGGTTGGGACTGTCGACTGACCGTCGTCTGTGACTGACTCACAGAGAGTGACCTGATCGCATGCCACGAAGCCGGTGGAGATGAGAAGCTTAAAGAGTGCAATCGGGTTATAGGAAGGTGAGGCCGGGTGGCTTAGCTGGACATAGCGCCGCACTCATAGGGTTACTGAGATTCGGTGCGGTAATCGCCTTGGAAGCGTCCGCCCCATTGAGGCCTGCCGAGCCTCGTACCTGGGTTATGCGGAGATCGTGGGTTCGGAGCCCACCCCGGCCACTTTTTGTCCGACACGTCACAACGTCTAAGTGATACGTCTGTCTTTGCTATCTTCACACTGAGAACTACAGTAGAGACCATTTACGCCGTAGTAGTAACTCTCTAACCGAGTCACGGCTCGCCGACACGATGACTAACCGAGTCACGGCTCGCCGACACGATGACTAACCGAGACAAACAGTTGGTTTCAGACCGAGCGGCCGGGTTCGCTAGTACCGAACAGATAGGTGCCGATAGTCAACAGCACTGATGCAGCCACCAACGAGGCGAGGATAGGTCCACTGGTGCTGACTCCAGCACCGGGGATGAAAAGCAGCGTCCCGATGACGATCAGTCCGATGCCGAGGCCTGCTTGGTTCGGTACGTCTACCATACATTGTCGACACAAGCGGACGATATTGAGCGTTTTCCTTCAGTCGACTCGGAGTGTCGACCGATTCACACAGGTATTACTCGTCGACGATTGCTTCGGGTGGCTTCTTTTCGCCGGCCGGAACGACGACCTCAAGCCAGTTTTCCTCCGGCGGAAGCGGGCAGGCGAACGTCTCGGCGTAGGCACAGAAAGGGTTGTAGGCGAGATTGAAGTCGAGGGTCACCACATCGCCGTTGACGAGATCGTCGTCCGGTTCCATCTCCATGTATCGACCGCGGTGGTAGGTCTGCTGGCTGGTCGTCTTGTCGCGGAACGGAATAAATATCGTCCGGTCATCGTCGCTTTCCTGCCGGTAGCCGGCCATCTGAATCCGCTCGCCGCGGAGTTCGAACTCGAAGATCACCGAGCGGAGATACCGAATCGGCGAACCGGCGGTCACATCGAGTTCGATTGGATCGGGGTTGCCGTACACGCGAACGCGGGCCGGAACCCGAAACTCCGGGTCCGGTTCGAAGTAGTCCAATCCTTCGAACGCATCGCGGTAGTCAGGATCGATTGGCGACTGTGGATGGTCGGTGAAGAACTCGTCCTTGTCGGCGCGCATCTGCCGGATTTCCGTCATCCAGCGGTCGACATCCTCGAGCGTCTCATCGTCAGTCTCAGTCATAGTTCCCACTCCGTCCCGAGGGAACCTAACCCCATTGGAATGGAACTCTCTTACCGTGCCAACCGCCTGTTCGCTCACCGAAAGCCCGGTCCGTCTCAGTGGCACGGTTTCAAGCGACATGACTTCCTCTCAGAACTCGAGGAGACCAAAACTAGGCGTCAGTGAGAAAAGCCGAAACGATGGATTAGCGATGGTAGGAGTGGCCAACGACCAGTGCAACGATGTTAATAACGAGGAGGACGACGAACGTCTCCAGGGAGAGCTGGACCATCTCAAGGCCGAACATCGGCAAATAGCCGAACGGAAGGGCAATCGCAGTCCAGAACGCGATACCACGGGCTGAGGCAAGCAAATAGCCACTGGAGAGCGGGAAACTGTGCAGTAAGCGACCGAGACGGCTAATGGAAGGCGGGAGCGACATCTGTGGGACCACTAAGAACGAAACGGTTGGCCAACCACAAATACCCCGCAGAGCGTTTGCACTGCTTGAGACCGTTGCGACAACAGTAGGAACTACATACTATTACTATGGGTACAGTTGCTGGTCACAATCAATCGGAAGCTGGAACGTAATCAGCAGTCGAAACCGTCGACGTTTATTCGAGCCGACGCCAACGCCCTCGTATGGCGGATCTCAACCCGATTGCAAAGCGGATTCACAATCTGACGCCGAAACCGATTCGGCTCACACTCGACGACGGCACCGAGGCAGTTTTTCAGATGTCGTCGACCCAGTTTTTCCAACAGGAGTTTCAGGCCGAAGCGACCCGCGAAGACGACGACGCCGACTACCGACTCGTTTCAAGCGAGGACAACGAGTCAATTTTGGTCGGCCGCAGTGGCGCAGATGAGGACGGGTGGTCGATGATCGGCTCGGTCATCGAGGCCGAAGCCGCCGAGTAGTCGGTGGCTACTGCCTGTGGGAGCCGGATATCACGAACACAAACAGTGGCTGAGGTGGGTCGGTTCCAGTCAGTGTTTGTTGACGGCTTCGACGAGGTTGAACGCACAGGTGATCTTCTTCTGTGCGGTCGACAAATGGTCGTTGAGCAGGGTTTCGGAGATACCAAGCAGTTCCGACGCCGTTGTGCTGTCGACGCCCGAGATCCGACAGAGAGCGTATGCCTCTTCCTGTCTCAGCGTGAGGATGCGAACGTCCCGAAACGAGGCGACGTTCCGGAGGAACTCGCCGAGTTGGTTCAGTGTCCACACACTGCCGTCACGTTCGGTTCGGTGAATGTACTCGCCGACAGTCTCCTCGGAGAGCCGGTAGGTTTCGGCGTCGTCCGGCGCGGTCTCCGGCGCCTCGGTTTCGATGATCAGGTTCTTCGGGACGTACCAGTAGACCTCCCTTTCGTTTTGCGAGCCGATCCGGAGTGCGCCCGCAAACTCGCCACTCTCGATCCGTTCTGGAGCCGATAGCTCGGGGCCTCGCTCAGCCATACGACAACCAATAGACAATCAGATTATAAATATGTATCATACATTCGTGCAACGAGAAACTACTCCGATTGGGCGTCGACGACGGCCATACCGGCGATATTCGCCGTAGGTCCCATCGAGAATGTCCTCGACGACAGCCTTGGCGGTGTCCTGTAGGCCTGATCCGGGTCGACGGCGATATCCCGACAGGGAGCACCGACGCCCGGCGAGTAGGCGAGGCTCAGATCCCGCTGGGTGTTCGTCGGTTTCGTGGTTGCTATCTCGATCTTGCCGGGCGGATCACGTGATACTCCCGTGTATCGTCATCAAAACTCATACCAAGCGGTGCGGAAGGTAGTTGAAAAAGTTATGTGTGGTTCATCGGTTCGATGACTGTCGACTCCGGTGGGCTACACCGACGATGTCGACGCTGGTGCGGTACTGTCCTCGCTGGAGTCCGGAAGGAGTCGGAGGTCCTCGTCGGCGGCCCCAAGCACCGACAGTTCATAGCTGAAGACGTAGGTGAGCACGACGATGTTGATCGGCAGGAATAACACGAACATCGCAAGCAGCGTTAGCGCCACGAGCAAGCCGATTGCAACGAGCCCGGCCGTCGACGCGAGTGTCGCGCCGAGTCCCCCGAAGATGCCGACGACCAGTAGCAGGCCGATGAGTCCGCCAACCGTGCCAACGATGCCGAGGATGATGACAGCGAGGATCGACTGTCCGATTGAGATCGCCAACAGCAACAGAAAATGAACGACGACGTAGACGCCGAACTGGGCCAGATTTCCTCGAAGCACCGGCCAGAATTGCCGCCATGCGTCGAGCACACCGCTGTCGGTCAGCACCATTATCGGCGCGACGAACTCGTTTGTGGCCCGATTGATGACAAGATAGGCGATGAACGACAGTATGCCGATGACTGCCGCAAGCAGTGCTCCGACGATGAGTGCTGGTCCACCGCCGAGGTCGAAGCCGGTCAGTGCAATGGTCGCGCCGATCACCACAAACGGGATCGCGAAGGCGGCACTGACTCCCAATTTAAACCCGAACAGTCGAACGGCCTGTCCAAACCGTCGACGGAATGGCTTCCGAAGCCGAACGGTTTGGGTGCGGAGAGCATCATACAGAACGAGTCGGAGCGTCTCCGACAGCAGTGTCAGCGCAAGGATGAAAAGGAACACGACCCCCACGATAGCAGCAATCACGGCCGGGTCAGTCGGGACGAGATCCGGCATTTGTTCGGCTGGTGCCCCCGCAGACGGCTGTGTGGCGGGGTCAGAAGGGGTCTCCGAGGGAACACCACCCAGATTTGACACTGAGGAGATGCCGCCGCCACCTACCCCGACGAAGATCGAGATTAGGGCCAGTTTCAGCCACGTGGAGAGCTCAACGGGGAACAGGAACGACCGAGTGGCTTCGATAGCGTCGTCGACGCTTTCGATAGCATACCATGACATAGCTCACTGTTTTCGTTCAACTGAAAAATAAGTTACTAGTTCGTAATGAGGCGTCGACCTCACACCGACAGCGGTGCGGGACGCTGGAGGGTGAGATCACTCCCAACCGACTCGACAGCCGACACCGACCGCGTCGGCCACGAGTCGGTCAGCGTCAACGGTTCGATTTCGTCGGCGGTCACCAACACCGTTCCCTCGCTTTTGGCCCCCTGAACGGTTGGATTCCACGCATACCCCTGTGGTTCGACCACGCGCGCCGAGTGGGTAGGTGTCGCGATCCACTCCCGGCCCGCGAACCCTGCCGCCCCACCCTGATGATGCTGTTTCCATTCGTCGGGCCACCCAACCGCGTCGTAGGCTCGCTGGATCGCCCCGAACACATCGCCAGCTGTCGACTCCTCGTGGGCGGCCCGTTGGGTGGCCGCCAACGCGCTTACTTCGACCTTCGCGGCCGCCTCGAACCGCTCTGTAAGCCACTCCGGCGCGTCGAAGTCGACTGTTCGGGTTGTACTTGCATACAGCCCACCGCGCTGGGCCGTGACAGAGACGAGTGCGTAGTCGCCCAACTCCGCGGTCGTCGGCGTGTAGTGCCGGTACTGTTGGGCGCGCTCGTCGCCGCCGACGAGCACGACCGGGGCTTCGATCCCGCGTGCTTCGAGTGCGGCCCGAACGTCGACCGCCGCCGCCCGTTCGGTTTGGGTCGACGAGAGCTCTCGGCAGACGGATTCGACGGCGGTAGCGGTCTCCTCGCCGAGCGCGCGGTATCGGTCTATGTCGAACTCGGCCAGTGGTTGTCTGAGGTGTGAGAAATCCGGCTGGGCGAGTCCCGGAACATCGAAGTCGGCAGCCGCAGGTGTTGGTGACTCCGCGGCAACCAAATCCGCCAGCGACCCCGAGTACCAGTCGGCGGCCGTCAGGGTAAACCCCTCAGGAAGTGCCTCGTCTCGCAGTCGGGGTGCTTCAATCGTGTTTGTGAGAACCTGAAATCCCGCGTCTCGACTGTAGCCAGCCGCCGCGACACCAATCGGCGAATCACGGTCGACGACGTTGGATGCTCCAGTTAGCCACGCAAAGTTGGCCGGTCGGGCAAGCCACAGCGCGTCGAGACCGTGATCGTCGAGAAACGCTGTGATGTGAGTTCGGCGCTCCGCTGACTCCGAGGAACGATGTGAGTTGGACATACGTCCACTACAGGCGCAGGCTACTTCAATCCGAACCGACCCGTACTGCGATCTTATTCACAGCCGAGATCCGCCGTAAACGGCGTATATTGCTGATTAATCACTCTCTACTATCAGTAAGAGGTTCCTACTCACGCGTGGTCGTGACGAATATAACAGCCGATATTAGCAACGATTCGCAACGGATTATAAACAGGTTTGCGTGTGAGTTTTTCAGCCATTATCCATATTTCTCACCGACTAACAATACACGGCTACACAGTATATCACCTGTATGACTCAGATATTCGAACTGACCGGCTTCCAGCGCGACCTCCTGTACGTGATCGCAGGCTCCGACAAGCCCTCGGGCCAGACAATCCGCCGTGAGATGGAACAGCATGTCGACAACGTCAACCACGGTCGACTGTATCCGAACCTCGATGCGCTCGTCGAACACGACCTCGTCGAGAAAGGCAGTCAAGACCAGCGAACCAACTACTACGAACTCACCGAGAAGGGCGACGAGCTGATCGAAGACCGGCGTCGATGGGAACGACAGTACGTCTCACCCACGCAGGAAGCACAGCAGTAAGCACTCCCTCCTCGCTGCAGTTGGATAACGATAAGTAGCCTGCGGCCCGACAGACAACCAATGACCGACCGCCTCGATTGGCTGTCTTTTCGTCGGTTCGCGGCGTTTACAACCGCACTCACACTGTCGTTGATCACGCTCGGTGTGTACACCGCAGCGACCGGCTCCGGACTCGCATGTCAGGCCCAATGGCCGCTGTGTTCGGACCAACTGATTCCGGCACTGACGATCAATCCGGACTTCATCGAATGGTTCCACCGTGTCGTCGCGATGATTACCGGCTTTTTCATCCTCGGCACGGCTGGCTGGGCGTGGACACGCGGTAACCGGCAGACAAAGTTCTCGGCAACGCTCGCAGTTGTCCTGCTGCCGCTCCAGATCACAGTCGGCGCGATTACGGTGACGATTGGTGGTCTCGTCCCCGGCGGCTACTCGCCGCCGACACACGCGGCCCATCTCATCGTCGCGCTGTCGATCTTCACGCTCCTGACGATGACGACCCTGTTTGCCTATCGAGACCACCACCGTCGACCGCCACGAAGTCGGAGTCGACTCGCTGTCGGTGTCGCCCTCGGCGCGCTGCTCGTCAGTGGGCTGTTCAGCCGTGGCGTCCCACTGCTGAGCTACTCGCCGGGGGCACAGGCTTGGTTTTATGCCATCTCGTTGCTCGCAGTCGCCGCATTGCTTGCGACAGTTGTCTGGCTTCAGTCAGTCGACCGGCGCGGGGCGTGGCTGGCCGGCAGCGCACTCGCGGTGCTGTTCGTCTCGATGCTCCTCGGACGCGATCTGATACTTTACACCACCACCGTCCAATCGATCAACTTCGGCCTCTATCTCCTCACTGTTGGTCTCGTAGTCGCTACCCAGCTCCGGCTCCGAAGCGAGGCTCCGAGAGTTGCGATACGCCAGTCGACACAAAGCGAGTAACCTACTCCCAGTTGTCGAACCGATCACGCACAGTAACGGTCGTGTTGCAGTTGGGACAGAGATACACGTCGCTGTCGGGTTTCCGGTGGATGATCCACGGCCCGTCGGGTGGCCCCTGATACTCACAGCCTCGACAGAAGAGGACTGTTTTCCGCCGCGTTGGCGTCTGTTTTGTGGAGGGCTGTCCGTTCATGCGCGAAACTAGGGTCTCGACGGTCATAACCCTGTTTGCGATGATTGTTACTGAGGTTCATACCACTGCGTTGATATGTGGTGGGTAGTCGGGTTGTATCTGAAAGTTGGCTCCGTCGACTGGGTTCTGTGCTCTGTTTTCGATGAATCAACCGAGCAAAAACGGGGTGGACGCGATTTGAACACTCACTCGCTCACTGCGTTCGCTCGCTGCGTTCAAATCACTGTAACCGCGTTGCTCCTCACGAGAGTGTTCGGAGCAAAAGCGGGCTGGACGCGATTTGAACACGCGACCGACGGATTAAGAGTCCGTCGCTCTGCCAAACTGAGCTACCAGCCCTCACTCCCTTCTATCCGACACCACCTAAAAGGCGTTTCCTTCTGCGGCCGTCAGTCGGCCAACTGGCTGTCTTCCCAGATCCGCCGTTCGTTGACTGCCGTTCTGGCACTCTCGGTCAACGTGTAGAGATTCGTCCGTCTGTCTTTTGCCCGTTTCTCTACGTATCCCTTTTCGACGAGCGTATCGAGGTTCGGATACAGTCGACCGTGGTTGACCTCTTCGTTACGATACTGTTGGAGGGCTTCTTTAATGGCTAACCCGTATGGCTCCTCAGTTCCGCTGATTGTGTAAATCAGATCCCGCTGGAACCCGGTTAGATCGTACATCCGCTGTATATTTCTCCCTCTGTTTGTTATAGCATTTGGTATTTAATGTATAAATTTAAATCACATTATAATGTATTATGAATTTCAGACGAGGGATTGCGTCTCTCAGTTCGGTCGACAGATATCCACAAAACGAACACAGTTTTACCTACTGGCTCGTGACACCACGGTAATGCCACCCAGCGCGGATATCTGTGTTCTCCTGCCGACCCTCGACGAGTCCGCAACAATTGTCGACGTGATCGAGGCCTATCAGGGGGTTGGGCTTCGGAATATCCTCGTCGTCGACGGCGGTTCGGGTGACGACACGTGCGAACTCGCACGCGAGGCCGGTGCAACCGTGATAAAACAGTCGGGGACCGGCAAGGGCCAGGCAATCCGCGAGGCCGTCGCGCGGATCGACGCCGAGTACGTACTGATGGCCGATGCAGACATGACCTACCGGGCCGAAGACGCCGAGCGGATGCTCGAACCCCTGCTCGTCGGTGATTTCGAGCACGTTATCGGCAACCGATTCGCGGATATGGAATCCGGCGCGATGACGAAGCTCAACCGGGTCGGCAACCGGATGATCAATCGCGGGTTTACGTTCATTCACGGCGAAAATTACCGCGACATCCTCTCGGGGTACCGTGCGTTTCGGACCGACTCGTTCAGACAGCTCACGCTGTCGGCCGACGGATTCGGCATCGAGACCGAGATGGCCGTCGAATGTGCGAAAAACGGGGTCAAAACCGAGGTCGTCCCTGTCACCTACCGCCAGCGACCCGATGGTTCCTCGACGAACCTTCACCCGGTCAAGGACGGGGGCATCATCTTTCTGGAGCTCTACCGGAAGGCCAAAACGAGCAATCCGTTGTTCTACTTCGGAAGTGTCGGTCTCGCCTCGACGATCACCGGTCTCGGCCTGGCCGCCTTCGTCATCTTTCGCTGGATCGTCGACGGCATCGGTCATGAGATCATCGCGGTCGGTGCCACCGCATCGCTCCTCTTTGGCGTCCAACTGCTGATGTTCGGCGTACTCGCGGATCTAATTCTGTCACTGCACCGCGAACAGCTTACCCGGATCGACCGCCTCGAATCCGATAACTTCGAGGACTCGCCGTCTCAGCCTCGCGAGTCGACCGAGACTGAGACGGATTCGCCACCGCAGAAACCGGAGTAACCGGAGTAACCAGAGTAATCAGAGTAATGAAGTCAGTTCTGTTCAGAACGGCAGCAGTGTCCGAAGCCGACCGAAAATGCTGTCTCCAGCCTGCTTTCGGTACTCCTCGAACACCGGGTGCAACATATCGAGGAGCGCCGATTCGTTGTCGAAGCGGTCCTGTGGAAGCCGCTGGAGCGCCGTCTCCAACTCCATGGTGTTGCCCGCTCCGTCGACCGGTATCGCGGTGTCGTCGACCGCTGCACAGAGTTCGCTGCTCGTTGCCGGAAACTCGACAGCTGCCTCATCAAGCCGTGCAGAAAGCGCGGCAATACCGAACTCGATTACTTCGGGCTCCGAGCTATCGTTCTGCGGCGGTCTGGCTCCCATCAGTTTGTATTCGAACTCACGGAGTAAAAAGCCAGCCACATCGGCAGTACGTCACTGACTGAAACGACAAAAACACGTATTTTATTCAGCGTGCCAACCGTTGGGTCGATATGGCCGACTATACCACGGTTTCGATCCCAAAAGATCTCGCCGAACGTGTCGACGAGACAATCGAGGGGACGAGTTTCACCTCGACGAGTGATCTGGTTCGATTCCTGCTGCGAAGTATCGTGATCCAACACCAACAGGATGTGGATGAAGCCGACGGCAAACTCACCGAAGACCAGTTCACCGAAATCACCGATCAGCTTCGTGATCTTGGTTATCTAGAGTAACGTTAGTCGATTGTTTCGACCGGTGGCTCCGCATCGAGCTGCACGAGGTTCAGTCGATTCCCACTCCGGTCGAAGGCGGCGACTGTCTCGGTCTCCCACGGCGGAACCGCAACCAGCATGATTCCCGCCAGATCGTCCGTTTTCGTCACTGCCTGTGGCCCGGTTGGATGAGAAACGAACCGTGCCTGTGCACCCCCCGACGGCGTCCCCAGATCCATCCCGAAGACGGCGTTGACCGAGCCGGCGGCATCGGGTAAATAAAAGTGAGTAAGCACCGGCGTCTCCGGATCTAACCCCGACAGGTGGCCGTCGACTCCCTCCAGTTCACCGGCGGGCGTGGCAGCAATGGGCACGTTTGCCTCCTGTGGCTCCCGGTCTTCGGCGAACTCGATGAGGACTTCGATGAGTCCCTCAGTAGCGTAAACGGCCACTACTACCCCAGTAGGAACTGCTTAACGGTTTTTCCATACAGTGAGGCCGCATCCCGTGTCGAGGTCGACAGGGCTGTATCCAGCGCGCTCGCGGCATCCGTGAGCACGCCATCGCCGTGACCGACGAGAATTCGGTCGGGACTATATCGGTCGAGCGCGTCTCGTGGCGGACTCAGCCGGAGCATGGGATGGACGCCGAGTCGTTCGCCATCAGTGAGGAAGTAGTCGGCTGTGCCGACCGACTCGGGGACGACGAGCGTTCCGGTGTCGGGGTTGTGGAGTCCAGCCTCCTGCCACGGCGGGAGCGACGAGGTGCGGATCTCGAATAGTTCGTAGCCGGACTCGCCGAGTTCTCCGGTGAACCGCTCGATGGGGGCGTCTATCTTCGAGGCGACGCCGCTCATCCACGTCGGGAGGTGGACCGCAACATCGTGTCGACGGGCTATTTTGGCGGCATCGCGCTTGTGGCGATCCAGACAGACGACGACGCCAGCGACGTCGCCGAACTCCGCCAGCAGGTCGTCGAGACCGTCGGCGTCGACCGGGTCGACGAGCCAGAGGCCGTCGTCGGTGGCAAGGGCGTGACTCGCGCGTTCCATCGCCTCATCGGGGTAGGCGATCCATCCCACGCCACCCTCGAAGCGGTCTATCTCGCGAAGCGCTGTCGACCCGTTTCCTTTCATCGGCATACCGGATACAGGTGCCGAACAGGCTTAAAAACCGGGCAAGCGGCGGTCGAGTCGGCTACAATCGGTCGGTATTGATCTGTATCTCCGCCGGCGTGACGACCAGAAACTCTCGGAAATGCATGAGTTCGCCGCCCATATCCTTGACCTCACGGGCGAAGCCGGAGGCCAGTGTGTTGAGATCACCCTCCACCGAGAGGACGAGGATGTTGCCCTGTGTGACCGCCTGAATCCACTCCTCGGAGGATGTCTCGCCGTTGAGTACGCCCAGCACTACCTGATCGCTCGGGAGGTCGCCGAGTTCCGCCTCTGCGTCCCGCAGATCGAGATCGAAATCGGTCATACCCGTTCGTTATCACCGGAGACGAAAAGCGTTCGGACGCAGGGACCTATTTGAACGGCTGACTGCTGGCCTCGGTCGACCGTCTCTCTCCATCTCGTGGCCCGAACAGTGGACTCGTACTGTCGAGAGCTGTATATAAATGTACGATTGGGAACCGTTTCGACGATCAGTCCGTGGTCGACCAACTGGATGGGGCAGGGCTGAAACCCGAGATGTCTCCAGAGAGATTCGAACGGTACCGGTCGACGGACGGTCATCCGACCCACAAAAACGGAGGATTTATATACACTGTCGGCCATGCCATGAAGTACATGTCTCACAACGACACGGAGGACTCGTCGGATTCACCGGCGGATCGAGTTCTTCGAGGGCACATTAGACAGCACTGACGAAATAGAGTCAGTACGTATTTTCGACACGACGCTGCGTGACGGCGAGCAGTCGCCACGGACGTCGTTCGACTACAATGATAAGCGCGCCATCGCCGAGCTGCTCGACGAGATGGGTACCCACGTCATCGAGGCTGGGTTCCCCGTCAACTCCGAGCCGGAGTTCGAGGCGGTCTCGGACATTGCGGCCTCAACCGATGCGACGACCTGTGGCCTCGCCCGGGTCGTCGACAAGGACGTCGAGGCGGCGATTGACGCGGGCGTGGATATGGTTCACGTCTTCGTGAGCACAAGCGACGTGCAGCTCCAGGACTCGATGCACGCGAGCCGCGACGAGGCAATCGATCGCGCGGTCCACTGCGTCGAGATGGTACGGGACGCTGGGCTGGAGGTCATGTTCTCACCGATGGACGCCACCCGGACCAACGAGGCGTTCCTCATCAAGGTAGTCGAGGCAGTCACCGAGGCTGGCGTCGACTGGATCAACATCCCCGACACCTGCGGTGTCGCAACCCCCTCGCGGTTTGCGAAGCTCATCGAGGTAGTCGGCGAACACACCGACGCACGGATCGATGTCCACACCCACGACGACTTCGGGCTGGCCAGCGCAAATGCCCTCTCGGGCTTCGAGGCCGGTGCCCATCAGGCACAGGTCTCGGTCAACGGGATCGGCGAGCGCGCCGGCAACGCGGCCTACGAAGAGGTCGTCATGTCGGCCGAGAGCCTCTACAACGTCGACACCGGGATCGATACAACCCGGATCACGGAGTTGGCTCGCTTGGTCGAAGAGAAGTCGGACATCCCGATTCCGGTCAATAAGGCGGTTGTCGGCCGCAACGCGTTCGCCCACGAGAGTGGGATTCACGCCGCTGGCGTGATGGAAAACACCGACACGTTCGAACCCGGCGTGATGACCCCCGAGATGGTCGGGGCCTCCCGAGAGTTCGTCCTCGGCAAACACACCGGGACCCACTCGGTGCGCAAACGGCTGGAGGAGGCTGGCTACGCGCCAACTGACTCCGAAGTGCGGGCGGTCACCAAGCTCGTCAAGGAGTTCGGTGCTGAAAAGCAGAAAGTCACCGACACTGTCATCGAGCGGTTTGCCGACGAGGTTGGTGTTCAGCGGGAGCCCGAGGAGGTCCGGACCTGATGGCCTCTCCCGGGACAGCTTTTACCGGTGAGCAACAGCAGTATCCCGAGGCTCGTCTAACGCGTAAGTATTATAATGACAGACCGTGTTCCATCGGGTACAATGCGACAGCGCACCTCAACTCGCGGTCTTCGGTCCCGTCGAGCGGTCGCTGTCGACGTCCTCGGTATTGTAGGGGCCTAAGCCCCACATACACCTTTTACCACCGAGACGAGCCGAGTTTCCAGCCGACCACCCAGTTGGTGGTCAGTTCCCAACATAACCCGAGCCGACAGCATATGACCAGATTCACACACACATCACAGCCCGGACGCACAGCCAGCGGATCGAAACTGACACCTACTCCAGCGGGAGGAGCCTATACATGAGCGACTCCGCACAGACTACTCCCGACACCGATGCTGACTCCGAGGCGTCGACGGCAGCTGACGACGCCCACGAACAGGAGCCCGTCACTGACGGCTCGTCGTCGGTCGTTCGCGCCCTCGAAAACGCCGGCGTCGAACACGCCTTCGGCGTTCAGGGCGGCGCAATCATGCCGATCTACGACGCGCTGTGGAACTCCGATATCGAACACATCACGATGGCCCACGAACAGGGTGCCTCCCACGCCGCCGACGCCTACGGTGTCGTCGCTGGCTCGGCGGGCATCTGTCTCGCCACGTCGGGGCCGGGCGCGACGAACCTCGTCACCGGGATCGCGGACGCCAACATGGATTCGGACGCGATGGTCGCACTCACTGGCCAGGTGCCGAGCGATATGGTCGGCTCCGACGCGTTCCAAGAGACCGACACCACCGGCGTCACGATGCCGATCACCAAACACAACTGGTTTGCGAACTCCGCCGACACCATCGGCAACACGGTTGGCAACGCGCTTGCGCTGGCCGAATCCGGTCGACCGGGGCCGACGCTTGTCGACCTGCCGAAAGACGTGAGCTTCGAGGAGACCGATGTCGAACCGGGCGAGCCACAGGTTCCGGCTGGCTCCGAGCCGCCGACCGAGGCCGACGCCGAGCAGATCGACGAGGCCGCCCGCGCAATCGAGCGCGCAGAGAAACCGCTTCTCCTGCTCGGTGGCGGCGTGATGAAGGCCAACGCCTGCGAGACCGCCCGCGCCTTCGCGCGCGATCACGGTATCCCGGTCGTCACAACCATGCCCGGTATCGGCACGTTCCCCGAGGACGACGAGCTGTGTCTCTCGTGGGCGGGCATGCACGGCACCGGTTACGCCAACATGGCGATCACCCATACCGACTGTCTGATCGGTGTCGGTACGCGGTTCGACGACCGACTCACCGGTGGGATCGACACCTTCGCGCCCGAAGCGGAGGTCGTCCACGTCGACATCGATGCCGCCGAAATCAGCAAGAATATTCACGCCGACTACCCCTGTATCGGGGATGCTGGCACGGTCCTCGATCAGCTGACTGACGAGATGGAGCACAACCCGGATGCCCGCGAATGGCGCGAGCAGTGTCTGACGTGGCAAGACGAGTATCCGATGGATTACCCGGTCGACGAGAACGCTCCCCTGCGACCGGAGTTCATCGTCGAAGCCTTCGACGAGGCAACCGACGACAACACCATCGTGACATCTGGTGTCGGCCAACACCAGATGTGGGCCGCCCAGTACTGGGAGTTCACCCAGCCCCGGACGTGGGTTTCCTCCCACGGACTGGGGACGATGGGGTATGGGCTTCCGGCAACTATCGGCGCGCGGTTTGCGGCCGACGACGACCAAGACATCGTCTGTTTCGACGGCGATGGCTCGTTCCTCATGACGCTGCAGGAGCTTTCGGTCGCGGTCCGCGAGGATCTGGATATCACGATTGCAGTGCTCAACAACGAGTACGTCGGGATGGTCCGGCAGTGGCAGGACGCCTTCTTCGATGGCCGCCACATGGCCTCGGAGTACAACTGGATGCCGGAGTTCGACAAACTGGCCCAGGCCTTCGGCGCACAGGGCTGGCGCGTCGACAACTACGACGAGGTCGCCCCCGCCGTCGAAGAGGCACTCGCCTACGACGGCCCCTCGGTGATCGACTTCCATATCGACCCCGAAGCGAACGTCTACCCGATGGTCGCCAGCGGCGCACCAAATGGCAAATTTGCACTCTCGGAGGATCAGCTATGAGTCAGAACGAGCAGGGTCTCGAAGGCCCACGACCTGAAGAACGACCACACCCAGATGGACGGCGCAATAGCCAAGGAATTCGGATCGACCCCGAGGTCGAAGCCGAGCCTGACAGCCGGACCGCGATGGTGTCGGCGCTGGTCGAACACGAACCGGGCGTGTTGGCCCGTGTCTCGGGACTGTTCAGCCGTCGACAGTTCAACATCGAGAGCCTCACCGTCGGCCCAACGACGGTCGACGGCAACGCCCGAATCACGCTGATCGTCGAAGAGACCGAGCCCGGCATCGATCAGGTCAAAAAACAGCTGGCAAAGCTCAAGCCGGTGATCTCGGTGGGCGAACTCGAAGAGCGCGCGATTCGCTCCGAACTCGTGCTCCTGAAGGTCAACGGCGGCGAGCCGGACAAGGTCCAGGCGATCACCGAGATGTACGACGGGACAACGCTGGATGCTGGTCCGCGAACGATCACTGTCCAGTTGACCGGCAAACACGACGAGATCGAAGACGCACTCGACGCCTACCGGCAGTTCGGCATCATCGAGATCGCCCGGACGGGGCCAACCGCGCTTTCGCGCGGTGATCGGCCCACAACCCCCGGCGAGAAGCCCGCTGCGGAGGCAACGGCGGTCGGCGTCGAGCCAGACGGCGGCAGTGAACAGACCGGCGAAAGCGAGAGCCAAGCCGAAACCACCAACTAACAGCGGAGTAATTTACACATACATGGCAGACGAACTCGACGCGACAATCTACTACGACGACGACGCAGACAGCACGTATCTCGACGACACGACGGTTGCGGTCCTCGGCTACGGCAGCCAGGGCCACGCCCACGCCCAGAACCTCAACGACAGCGGTGTCGACGTGGTTGTCGGGCTCCGAAAGGGCTCGTCGTCACGCAAAGCCGCGAAAGCAGACGGACTCGATGTCCTGACCCCGGTCAAAGCCGCCGCACAGGCCGAGGTCGTCTCGATTCTGGTCCCTGACACGGTTCAGGCAACCGTCTACGATCAGATCAAAGACGAACTCGACGAGGGAGATACCCTCCAGTTCGCCCACGGCTTCAACATCCACTACAGCCAAATCGAGCCACGAGACGATATCGACGTGACGCTCGTCGCCCCGAAATCGCCGGGCCACCTGGTCCGCCGGAACTACGAGGCCGACGAGGGAACGCCCGGACTGGTCGCGGTCTACCAGGACGTCACCGGCGACGCCAAAGAGCGCGCGCTGGCCTACGCAAAAGGAATCGGCTGTACCCGTGCAGGCACCATCGAGACCACGTTCCGCGAGGAGACCGAAACCGACCTATTCGGTGAACAGGCCGTCCTCTGTGGCGGCGTCACCAGCCTCGTCAAACAGGCCTACGAGACGCTCGTCGAAGCAGGCTACAGCGAGGAGATGGCCTACTTCGAGTGTATGAACGAACTCAAACTGATTGTCGACCTCATGTACGAGGGCGGACTCAGCGAAATGTGGGATTCAGTCTCTGATACCGCCGAGTACGGCGGTCTCACCCGCGGCGACCGCGTCGTCGACGAACACGCACGCGAGCAGATGGAGCAGGTTCTCGAAGAGGTCCAAGACGGCACGTTTGCCCGCCAGTGGATTCTGGAGAACCAGGCCGGTCGACCAGGCTACAACCAGATTCGAGACGCCGAGAAGAACCACGAGATCGAAGCCGTCGGCAAGGAGCTTCGCGGCCTGTTCTCGTGGGCCGACGAGGAATAGATATATGACAGACGACCAGACGATGAGCGAAACCGATCACACTCATCCACACACCGGCGATACGTTTGGGTCGGTCTACCGGCGCGGGCCGGTGGCCGCCGACGGTGGCACGGATGCGGCGACAGACAAATCAACCGTTGAGGACGTAGAGACGCCTACAATGAAAGACGTCGACCACACCTCAACGGCTGGCACGGTACGACACATCTGGGATCGCGGGACCCAGAACGGAGCACACAGATGAGCAAGGGAACACTGTACGACAAGGTATGGGAGCAACACAAGGTAACTGAACTGCCGACCGGACAGACACAACTGTTCGTCGGCCTTCACCTCATTCACGAGGTGACGAGTCCACAGGCCTTCGGCATGCTCCGCGAGCGCGGACTCGATGTCGCCTACCCGAAGCTCACCCACGCAACTGTCGACCACATCGTTCCGACCGCCGACCAGTCCCGTCCCTACGGCGACGATGCGGCCGAAACGATGATGGCCGAACTCGAAGAAAATGTCCGTGACTCGGGCATCGTCTTCGACGACCCCAACACCGGCAACCAGGGAATCGTCCACGTTATCGGACCCGAGCAGGGAATCACCCAGCCCGGGATGACGATTGTCTGCGGTGACAGCCACACGTCGACCCACGGCGCGTTCGGCGCGCTTGCGTTCGGGATCGGCACCAGCCAGATCCGCGATGTCCTCGCGACGGGGACGATTGCGATGGAGAAACAGAAGGTCCGCAAGATCGAAGTGACTGGTGAACTCGGTGAGGGCGTCACGGCCAAGGACATCATCCTCACGATCATCCGGAAACTCGGTACCGACGGCGGCGTCGGCTACGTCTACGAGTACGCCGGCGAGGCCATCGAGAACCTCGGGATGGAAGGCCGCATGAGCATCTGTAACATGTCCATCGAGGGCGGTGCTCGCGCGGGCTACGTCAACCCCGACGAGACCACCTACGAGTGGCTCGAACAAACTGACGCGTTCAAACACGAACCCGAGCGATTCGCGGAACTCAAAGAGTACTGGGAGTCGATCAGCAGCGATGACGACGCTGAGTACGACGATGTCGTCACCATCGATGGTTCGGAAATCGAGCCGGTCGTCACCTGGGGAACGACTCCCGGTCAGGGGATCGGCATCTCCGAACAGATTCCGGAGCCAGAAACGCTGTCGAAGGAAAAACAGGAGACCGCCCGTGGCTCGATGAAACACATGCGCGTCGAGCCCGGCGAGTCGATGGAGGGCTACCCAATCGATGTCGCCTTCCTCGGTTCCTGTACGAACGCCCGATTGCCAGATCTGCGCGCAGCCGCCGAACTGGTCGAAGGTCGAGAGGTCGACCCAGACGTCCGAGCGATGGTCGTCCCCGGCAGCCAGCGCGTCAAAGCCGCCGCTGAGAAAGAGGGTCTCGACGAGATCTTCAAGGAGGCTGGCTTCGACTGGCGCGGTGCTGGCTGTTCGATGTGTCTCGGCATGAACGAGGATCAGCTGGAAGGCGACGAAGCCTGTGCCTCGTCGTCGAACCGGAACTTCGTCGGTCGACAGGGCTCGAAGGATGGCCGAACGATCCTGATGAGTCCGATCATGGTCGTGGCCGCCGCGGTGACCGGCGAGGTCACTGACGTCCGCGAACTCGAGGAGGTGGTCGCCGCATGAGCGACGGACCAGCAGAGATCGTTACGTCCGTTTCGGGAACCGGTGTTCCGGTCCGCGGCAACGATATCGACACCGACCAGGTCATCCCGGCGCGGTTCATGAAGGTCGTCACCTTCGAAGGCCTCGGCGAGTTCGCCTTCTTCGACCTCCGGTTCGATGACGACGACAACGAGAAGGACCATCCGTTTAACGAGCCGCAGTTCCAGAACGCGAACGTGCTGGCGGTCAACAACAACTTCGGCTGTGGCTCCTCCCGCGAGCACGCCCCACAGGCGCTGATGCGCTGGGGGATCGACGCCATCGTCGGCGAGAGCTTCGCCGAGATTTTCGCGGGCAACTGCCTGGCACTCGGCATTCCGACGGTGACGGTTTCGCCCGATGAGGCCGAAGCCCTGCAGGACTTCATCGATGAGAACCCTGATGCTGAAATCGACGTCGACGTCGAAAACGAGACCGTCTCCTACGGCGAGACGGTCGTCGAGGCGACGGTCGACGATGCCCAGCGAAAGGCGCTGGTCGAGGGTGTCTGGGATACGACCGCGCTGATGAAGTCGAACGCGAACACGGTTCGTGAGAAGGCCAAGTCGCTGCCGTACGTTCGGGACAGCGAGATTCCGGCCGACGACTGAGAACTGACCACCTGCTGCGGCTCTCAGCTACTCGGTCGACACATCGACATTCTCTTTATATTCCTCCGTAGAGAGTACTCCATGAGTGAACGTATCGCCGTCATCGAAGGCGACGGCATTGGACAGGAGGTTATTCCGGCAGCTATCGACGTTCTCGAATCGCTCGATCTCGATTTTGAATTCGTCGAGGGCGAGGCGGGCGACGCAGTCAAAGAGGCAACGGGCGAGGCACTCCCACAGTCGACCTACGACCTCGCGGCCGACGCCGACGCCACCCTCTTTGGAGCCGCTGGCGAGACCGCCGCCGACGTAATCCTCCCGCTCCGGGATGCCGTCGACTCCTTTGTCAACATCCGACCCGCGAAAGCCTATCCCGGCGTCGACGCCGTCCGCCCCGAAACCGATCTGGTCTTTCTCCGTGAGAACACCGAGGGCGTTTACTCGGGCCACGAGGACGACCTCTCGGATGACCTGTCGACGCTCACGCGCGTCGTCACCACCTCGGCCTCGGAAAAACTCGCTCACTTCGCCTGCGACTACGTCGAGGATAGCGACGACCACGACGACTTCAGCGTCGTCCACAAGGCCAACGTGATGCGGAAAACCGACGGCCGGTTCCGCGATGCTGTTGTTGGCGTCGCAGAAGAGCAGGGCGTCGACACCGACGAGGTGCTGATGGATGCCTTTGCAACGCACGTCTGTCTTGATCCCGAGCAGTTCGACGTGATCGTCTGTCCGAACCTCGCGGGCGATGTGTTGTCTGATCTCGCAGCTGGCCTCGTCGGTGGGCTCGGCCTGCTGCCATCCGCAAATATCGGCGACGACAACGCCCTGTTCGAGCCGGTCCACGGCACCGCACCCGACATTGCGGGCCAGGGCATCGCCAACCCGACCGCAACGATCCTCTCGGCGGCTTTGATGTTGGACCATCTCGGCTACACCGAGGAGGCCGACCGGGTCGAAACCGCTGTCGAAAGTGTGCTGGCTGAGGGCCCACGAACGGGCGATCTCGGCGGCGACGCCGACACCGACGAGGTTACGGCCGCAATTGTCGACCGACTGTAAAATCGTCGACCGACAGTAGCCGATCTCGTGGCGTCGGTTTCAGTGGTAAGTATACGAGAGGTTCACCACAATTATATTACTGTTTGTTGTGAATGATCATATACAATGGAGGTCACGTACAACTCGACTGTCGACGGGCTTCGAGAGACGCTCGCGTCGACGGCGAGTTCGGATTCCGTCGAGGGAATCTTGCTGTTGGCGGCCCCTGACGAGGAGTTGTTGTCCGACGACTTCGAGTCAGTACTCCGGGCTCTCGACGTGCCCATCTTCGGCGGCATCTTCCCGGAGATCCTGTATCAGGGCGACCGGAAAGACACCGGCGCACTGACCGTTGGGCTGTCGACCACACCGGATGTCACCACCGTCACGGACCTCAGCGATCCCACGACAACGTTCAGGGACGAACTCGATCCGGATCTCCCCGCCAAGGGGTACGAAACGGCGTTCGTCTTCGTCGACACCTACGCCACCAACGTCGAGGAGTTCATCGAGGCCCTGTTCCGAACCTACAGCGTCGAGTTGAACTTCCTTGGAGGAGGCGCTGGCACGGTGGACGGCGACCAACGACCCGTGTTGTTCACCAACGAGGGCGTGATCGAAGACGGGGCCGTCATCGCAACGCTCAGAGAGCCGATCAAAATCGGCGTCAACCACGGTTGGCAGGAGATTGCCGGCCCATTTAGAGTGACCGAAGCCGAGGGGTCGACGCTCAGTACGCTCGACGGAAAACCCGCCTTTTCGGTCTACGGTGAGGCTATCGGCGAGGCCGCAGGCGAAACTGTCACGAAAAAGAACTTCTTCGAGAGCGCGAAATCCTATCTGTTCGGTATCAGCCGGATGGCTGCCGAGCAGATCGTTCGTGATCCCTACCGCGTGGCCGCGGATGGTTCGATGACCTGTTTCGGTGAGATGCCGGAAGGTGAGTTCGTCACGGTGTTGCAGGGCGATCCCGATTCGCTTGTCGCGGCGGCCCAAGCGGCCCACGACCACGCGCTGAGTGGGGCACGGCGGCCCGACGCGCTCTGCGTGTTCGACTGCGTGTCGCGGATGTTATATCTCGATGAGGAGTTCGACCGTGAACTGGACGCCGTTCGGTCCGAAACGCTACCGCTGTTTGGTGCTCTGACAATCGGTGAGATCGCCAACGATGGGTCGGGGCATCTGGACTACTACAACAAAACAGCCGTCGTTGGGGCACTCTCGGACGTATGATCGACAGACAGCAACGGATTCAGGCACTGTACGAGATCTCGCTGTCAATCGGGCCGAAGGAGACGCTCAAAGCGACCGCCGACAACGCACTCTCTGGCTATTTGAAGAAACTGAACTGTTCGGTCGGGACGATATTCCAGCGGACGCTCAACGACGATGACGTTCGATACGACATCACAGCGACGATTCCTGCGTCTCCACACGGCAACGACACGTTGATGGCTGCAATCGATCACCTTCCCGGAACGGTCGACGACCACCGGTCGTTCATCGAGGCGCTTCCGATTTCGGGCGAGACCGACAACGGTGCCCACTACTATCTGATGGAACTGCCGGAGTTCGGCGTGCTCGTGCTCGGCAAACGCGGCGGCGAGATCGACGAGATCACCCAATCGGCACTCAAACCGCTCAACGAGAAACTGGCCGAAGCCTGTCGGAGCCAGCTCGTCGAAGGCCAGCTCCGCACCGAACGGAACCGGTTCGAAGCCGTGTTCGATGCGATTCCGGAGCCGGTGGTCAACACGGTGATCGAACACGGCGAGGAGCGCGTCAAACGGGTCAACAGACCGTTCGAGAACACGTTCGGCTACACCGAACAGACGGCCCGTGACCGGCCAATCACCGATCTCATCATCCCCGAGGGAACTGATGGGGACATCTCACCGACCAGTCTCCACGACGGATCGGAGCCACGAGAGGTCCGGTGTGAGACCGCCACCGGTATCGGCGAGTTCCTGTTTCGCCGGGTGCCGGTCGACTCCCAAGGGTCCAGAGAGTATATCCATCTCTACGTCGACATCACGAGCCAAAAGAAGCGCCAACAGGAGTTAGAGCGTTACGAGCGGCTCGTCGAGAACCTCCCGATTGGCGTCTTCCGGACGACACCGGGTCCCAAAGGAGAGTTTCGACTCGTCAATCAGGGGTTCGTCGACATCTTCGAGGGCGACTCCAGCGCCGACTTCGAGGGGCTGTCGGTCGCCGATATCTACGTCGACCCAACGGATCGCGAGCGGTTCAGCAACCAGCTGTTGGAACAGGGATCGGTCGACGGGGTCGAACTCCAGCTCCAGACGGTCGACGGCAACCCAATCTGGTGTGAGATCTCCGGCATCGCCGTCGAAGAAGACGGCGAAACGGTATTCGAGTTGGCGCTTCAGAACATCACCGAGCGGAAGGAGCGCCAACAGCAGTTGGCCGTGCTCAACCGGGTGTTGCGGCACAACCTCCGCAACGGGATGAACGTTATTCGGGGCAACACCTCGCTGCTCAGTGCCGAAATCGACGACGGGACGCTCCAAACACACGTCACCGCAATCGAACAACGCGTCGAGAACTTAGAGCAGCTCAGCGAGAAGGCCGGCACCGTTCGGTCGTTGTTCGATCAGGGCCGAGAGGTCAACGTCACCTGTGACGTGGGCGAACTCCTCTCGGAGCTCAAAAGCGAGTTCGAAGAGCGCCATCCCACGGCGGGACTGACAATCGAACCGTTCGAACCGGTTGCGGTCCGGGCCGACGTCCGCCTGAAAATGGCGCTGTTGGAGATCGTCGACAACGCCGTCGTCCACAACAATCAGGCGGTGCCGGCGATCAGCGTCGCTGTCGGTCGTTCCGAAACCAAGGGGTCCGACGACTGGGTCGACATCACGATCACCGACAACGGTCCCGGGATTCCGGACGACGAGCGGCGGGCTATCGAAACCGGCGAGGAGACGCCGCTCCAGCACGGCACCGGGCTGGGATTGTGGCTCGTCTACTGGACCGTCTCGCTGCTCGGCGGCGAGATTACGATAGCCGACCACGATGCTGGCACGCGAATCATCCTGACGCTCCCACGTGCCTCGGCCCATCAGTCGACTCACGCGGCGAACGTCGACTCACACTAACTGACGTGTTCTCAGTATGTGAACTGCCAGTCGACCTAAGAGGTCCGAAACCGTACTGTCGGCATGGTCCAGATCGAACTCGACGAGGCGACTGTCGACCGGCTCGACCAGCTTCGTCAGGACGACGAAACGTACGACGAGATCGTCACCGAACTCATCAACATCTTCGAGACCGAGGAGCTTACCATGTTCAGAAGCGGCGACCTCTGAGTGTGCTTATCGACCTCTCCCCCGATCAGCTTTCACGATAGGCGGCTCTGGCCTGCTCGAAGCTCCCGCTGTCTTCGAGATGCGCCTGCAGAGCCTCGGCGTACTCCTGTGTGAGTCCCTCTGCCGCCGCTAGCTTCTCGGCGTCGACCTCATCTTCGTCACTGTCCTCACCGCCGAATCCGAGTGCCCGCTTAATCGATTCAAGAATACCGCCACCCGATTGCTGACTGTCACCGCCGGGCTGGCCAGCCATTGAGGCCGTTTGAGCGCGGATACTCGCAAGCTCCGGAATGATCGCCGCCACGCTGTCGGTGTCGGCGACGATCCGTGCGGCTTCGGGGTCGTCGGCGTTCTCCATGTCGAGGTCAGTTGCGGTCATGATCAGGTCCCATTCGGCATTGCTGAACTGCGAGGCCGCCACGCGGTCGCTGAACTGTTGGTCGACGGCCATTCGCTCGCCGATGATCGCATCCGTCCAGTGGCTCATGGGCACGGCTACGAACCCCCAGCGTTTCAGCCTACGGGATCGCAGTCGTCGACCTGAAAAGCATGACTCTTTGGTACTGAGTTCCTACGCCGTCTATGGACGAAGCTCCGCGTCGACGTGCCGTGCTCACAGCCGCTGCCAGTGGGATTGCGGCCGCAACCGCAGGCTGTCTCGGCGGCGACGGCGGGACCACCGAACAGTGGCTGAGCAACGCGAACAACTACGATGGCATGGTCGACCGGACGGGCCAAGAGACAGTGACCGTCGCCGTGGGAGCCGTCGACGGCTTGTCTTTCGATCCGGCAGCAGTTCGTATCACAACGGGGACAGAGGTTCTGTGGGAGTGGACCAGCTTCGGCGGTGGCCACAACGTTGCCGAGGAAAACGGCGTCTTCGAAAGTGAGATCCAGTCCGGAGAGGGCGAGACGTTCTCCCACACGTTCACCGATTCTGGACAGTATCGGTACGTCTGTACGCCCCATCAGACACAGGGTATGCTCGGCGTCGTCGAAGTCGTCGACGAGTAGCCACTGACTAATCTATTTTCTAGCGTCGCAACTCGGCAAACCCGTCCCCACAAACTCCGTCACCTACCGGTAGCTGTGCGCGCCCATCAGCTATCGAGACCGGATCGGTTGCGAGATCACCTGCAAGCAGTGAGCCAGTTGCCAGCCCACAGGCAGTCACAGCAGGAATCGCGGCCGCCGTGTGGACGGCCGCCGTTCTGGCAACCACACCGTCGACTGTCGTCGTCACGCCTGGCTCGACACCCGCGGCTCGGGCGGTGGCTGCGGCCTCAACAGTCCGACGTGGGCCACCGACTGCCATCGGTTTGAGCACCGCGACATCGGCCGCCCCCGACGCAAGCACCGCCGAAAGCGACCGCTCGGCCAGCGATTCGTCGACTGCGATGTCGACACCGTGGCCGCGGAGTTCGGCAAGCCCCTCGATGTCGTCGGCTGGAAGCGGCTGTTCGAGATACTCGATGTCGACTACCGCGAGCTGGTCGACCATCGCTCGCGCCGTCGAGCGATCCCACCCACCGTTGACGTCTAGGCGGAGGCTAACACCGTCGTCGACCGCCTCACGGACTGCCTGAACCCGCCTGAGATCCTGATCCGGCTCGCGTGCGCCAACTTTGAGTTTGAGCCAGTCGAACCCCTCGTCGACAGCGGTAGTAGCCGCATGCACTGTCTCCGCGACAGTTCCGTCGCCGATGGTTGCGTTGACAGGGACCGAGTCGGGAAGCGGGCGGTCGGCATCGAACACACCCTCACGGAGCACCGCGGCCAGCGGTCGGTTGTCGCGCCGGGCAATTGCATCGAGGTGGGCGAGTTCGACCGCGTGGGCGGCCGCCGGCGTGTCGGTTGGATCCGGCGGCTCGGTCTCCGAGTCGGTCGACTGAGCAACGGTCTCAAGTGCAGTCCGACAGGCATCGTAGGATTCCGTCCAGCCGGGTAGTGGGGTCGCCTCGCCGAGACCCGAGACGCCATCCTGTTGGATGCCGACAAGAAACCCCCGACGCTCGGTGATCTGTCCAGCAGCGGTCGTCAGCGGCGAGTCGAGCCGGAGCGAAAACGCGTCGACCCACATTAGAATGCCAACCCGAGCCCGAACAGCAGCGAGTAGGCCGCCAGCAGTTTCCCTGCCGTTTCGAGCGCCGGATTGAGTGCCGTGCCAGCGGTCTGGTTCCAGACCGTCCGTGTGACCTGTCCCGAAATCGGGATCGTAAGCAGTGGGAGCAGTACTGTCGACCCAAAGCCTTCGGCCAGCCAGAGCCAAACCGGGATCAGGTAAGCAAGCGTTGCAAGCCCGGCAAACTGGAGTCGACTGAACCGGTAGCCGAACCGAACTGCGAGAGTGTGTTTGCCGGTCGTGGCGTCCTCCTTCCGATCACGGATGTTATTGACGACCAGAATGTTCGTCGACAGGGCCGCCACCGGCAGGCTAGCGAGAAACGCCGTCCACGTGATCGTATTTGGAGGGATTGTGGTCGACAGTGGCGCAGCGAGAACGGCAGTAGCCTGTACATAATAGGTCCCCATGACGGCGATCACGCCGAAGAAGACGAAGACGAACAGATCGCCGAGTCCGTGGTAGCCCAGCGGGTAGGGACCGCCGGTGTAGGCGATGCCTGAAAGAACTGATAGGAGGCCAATAACCAAGATGGGGAGGCCACCGACGTAGACGAGGTAGCTGCCGACGCCGATGGCGGCGGCGAACGTAAGGTACATCGCCCGTTTGACGCTCTTGGGTGCGATCAGCCCCGACTGGGTGACGCGGGTGAACCCTTCGCGGGCGTCGGTATCCGCGCCCTGTATGGCGTCGTAGTAGTCGTTGGCGAAGTTAGTGCCGATCTGGATGAGTGCCGCGCCGACGAACGCCGCCAGCGTCGGCAACAGTGCGAAGATGCCGTCGTGCCACGCGAGCCCAGCACCGACGACGACGGGTGCCGCGGCCGCTGGCAGCGTCTGAGGTCTGGCTGCCAGCACCCACGCACGGGTTTGTGAGAGTTCCGTCCCGCTCATTGGTGTCGTTCAGGCTGCCGAGGGAGTGAATCTTCGGGTTCGTCGACGAGATCTCCGAGAAGTCGCCTCAACATGAAAATATTTACTCGAAGTACAATAAATTTTCTCTACCAGGCGTTTATGCGGGGTATGACGCCTGTCGACGAACGCCAGTACTATTTACCGTTAGGAATAGATACCGGAGTATGGTCAGCTACGACGAACTCCACGATCCGAACGCGGAGTACACGATGCGGGAACTTTCCTCGGAAACGATGGGTGTTACCGGCGAGCGCGGCGGCGGCCGCGACGTCGAGATTACCGACGTACAGACGACGATGGTCGACGGCAACTTCCCGTGGACGCTCGTCCGGATCTACACCGACGCGGACGTCGTCGGCACCGGCGAAGCCTACTGGGGCGCGGGCGTCCCGGAACTCATCGAGCGGATGAAACCGTTCGTCATCGGCGAGAACCCGCTGGACATCGACCGCCTCTACGAACATCTCGTCCAGAAGATGTCCGGCGAGGGATCAGTTGAGGGCGTCACCGTCACCGCCATCTCCGGTATCGAGATCGCGCTCCACGATCTGGCGGGCAAGATCCTCGGCGTTCCGGCCTACCAGCTGCTCGGCGGCAAGTACCGCGATCAGGTCCGGGTCTACTGTGACTGCCACACCGCCGACGAGGCCGACCCGCAGGCCTGCGCCGACGAGGCCGAGCGCGTCGTCGAGGAACTGGGGTACGACGCCCTGAAGTTCGACCTCGACGTCCCCTCGGGGCTCGAAAAGGACCGCGCCAACCGCCATCTCCGACCCGGCGAGATCCGCCACAAAGCCGAGATCGTCGAGGCCGTCACCGAGCGCGTCAAGGACCGGGCCGACGTGGCCTTCGACTGCCACTGGACGTTCTCCGGTGGGAGTGCCAAGCGGCTCGCGGCCGAACTCGAAGAGTACGACGTCTGGTGGCTCGAAGACCCCGTCCCGCCGGAGAACCTCGAAGTCCAAGAGGAAGTCACCAAATCCACGATCACCCCGATCACTGTCGGCGAGAACCGCTACCGCGTCACCGAGGAGCGTCGACTCATCGAGAACCAAGCCGTCGACATCATTGCCCCAGACCTGCCGAAGGTCGGCGGAATGCGCGAGACCCGCAAAATCGCCGATGTCGCCAACCAGTACTACATCCCCGTGGCGATGCACAACGTCTCTTCGCCGGTGGCGACGATGGCCTCGGCCCACGTCGGCGCGGCGATCCCCAACTCGCTGGCTGTCGAGTACCACAGCTACGAACTCGGCTGGTGGGAGGATCTGGTCGAGGAGGACGTCATCGAGGACGGCTACATCGAGATCCCTGAAAAGCCGGGTCTCGGCGTGACCCTCGACATGGATGCCGTCGAGGAACACATGGTCGACGGCGAAACGCTGTTCGATGAGGCATAGCCTCATCGAGCCAGCAAATCTCCGATTTGCGCTGTTCGACTGAGCGTAGCGAAGTCGTGCTGGAAAATCTTTGATTTTCCCTGTTCGACGAGGCGTAAGCTTCGTCAAGCCAGCGGAGCTTTGCTCCGCGCTGTTTGACGAAGCCGAAACACGATCAGATACCGTAAGTCGACCATCTGTGTCGACCGGTCCTGTCCGATACGACGTGGATCTGTGTTCGCTGTCGGTGCCGCGTTTGGCGGTTGTGTACCACTCATACATCGCAGAAATACATATATAATTGAGAGACACATACGGATGCATATGCCACCACTCGAACTGTACGACCGGCCGGATTGTCCGTATTCGAAACGCGTGCGACGTGTCCTCGATGTGCTCTCGGTCGACTACGAGGAGGTCGTCGTCCCCGAGTCGAGGGACGACCGGAACGAACTCGAATCGATTACCGGCCAGCGTGGCGTCCCGGTGTTGGTCGACGACACCCACTCTGACGGCTTCATTGCTGACAGCGGTGAGATCTCGACGTATCTCAAAGACAACTACAGTTCCTAAGAGCGGTCGACGGTTTCTATCCGGACTACTGTTTGGCACGATTCACAATGAGCGGCGGCTGTCAGTCGAATTAATAATAAGGTCTATTATTCGACGCACCATGTGTTAATATATGACCGTTGTCAGCGTTTCGATGCCGGAAGATCTACTCAGCCGAATCGACTCCTTTGCCGATGAACACGGCTACACAGGGCGAAGCGAGGTCGTCCGCGAGGCCGCCCGGAACCTGTTGGGCGAGTTCGAGGACAAGCGACTCGAAGACCGAGATCTGATCTCGATTGTGACGGTGATGTTCAACTACGAGACGACCACTGTCGAGGAACGCATGATGCATCTGCGGCACGAACACGAAGAACTCGTTTCGTCGAACTTCCACAGCCACGTCGGCAACCACTACTGTATGGAACTGTTCGTCCTCGAAGGCCGATTGGACGAGATTTCGACGTTCGTCGGCAAGATCCGGGCCACCAAGGACACGCTGACAGTCGACTACTCGGTGATGCCGGTCGACGATTTTAGTTCGCTCGAAAACCTCGGCTGACCGGCTCCCACGGTCCGATCAGTCGATATACCGCTCGGCAATGTACACCGAGAACCCCGCGAGTCCGAGGCCGAAGAGAATGTCGACGGCCCAGTGGATACCGAGGTACATCGTTGAGATGATGATGCTGGCCGCGAGGACGGTCGCGATGCCGAGCCATATCGGATAGTCCTCGCGTGTTTTGTAGGCGAACAGCGCGACGGTCGCCGAAAGCGAGGTGTGCAGCGACGGGAAGACGTTGGTGCGGCTGTTGACCTCACTGGTGAGTAACTCGTTTGCAGTTCCCGAGTTCGTCACACTGTACAGGAGGTTCTCATAGACAACTGCGCCTGCATCTACCCCTAAATACCAGTTTCGTGGACCGTACGCAACAAAGAGAATGTACAACGTTAAGCCGATGAAATAGTTGATACTGTAGGCGACGACGAGCCGCTGGAAGTGCTTGCGATCCGACAGCGCGATGTACGCCAAAACCGGGAAGGCGAGCACGAAGACGTAGCCATAGACGTAGACGGATGAAAAGTACGTCGTCAGTGCGTCGGATTTGAAGGATTGAATCGCAGCGACGATACCAGCGTCGTACTCCGCCAGCAAGTACGTGATTTCGAAGCCGATCTGCCAGGAGAGATCCTGAGCCGAGTCACGGATAACCGAGTTGAGTATCAGCACGGCGGTGAGGACCGCCAGATAGGGAGCCGAGTCACGGAGACGTGGCTGTAGTTCCGTGCGGAGTTCCATGAGCCGGTTCCGGCCGACAATGGTAACTGCACCGATGAGACAGAGTGTCGCAACGACGGCTGTGACTTCCACGAGGATTGCACGTAACATAGTTATATTTTTGAAATAAGTTCGGTATCGCTGTTGTACTCGTAGCCGAGCGAGCGGAACCGGTCACGTACGTCTTCGACCGACAGCTCACCATCAGTGCCGAGAAACGGGACCGTCGGATCAGTGTCTGTGTCCTCGTCCCACTGGAGGGAGTCGGCAAGCCAGTCGGTCCCGGCAAGCGGACTCGCTGCCGGCGAGGCATAGCCATCGAAGTTCTCTTGAGCGAGTGTCGACTTGTCGACGAGCTGGGCGACAAGCTGTCGAACGTCCGGATCCCGAAGCGGCTCTCGACGAGTATTGAAGCCGAGATGATAAAACGCGTTTGACCGATTCTCGATAAGTTCGATATCGGAGCTATTGTCGGCAATCGACGCGATCTGCGGACTCACAGGCCCCAGCGTGGCGTCGACACTGCCCGAGGCGAGTAGGCCGACAACCGCGGTCGTCGACACCGACTCCAGCGTGACCGTCTCGAACGGCGGGCGGCCACCATACGGTTCTGGCGGCGGCGCGAGGTCGCTGTCAGCTGTCAGCTGCGAATCGGTTTGTGGGGCAGTGCTGTTGGTCGTCGTGTTCGTCGTGTTCGTCGTGTTCGTTGTGTTCGTCTTGTTTGTCGTGTTTGTCTTGTTTGTCGTGTTTGTCGTCGACGCGGTGCTGTCATCGTCGCCGCCGAAAAACGGGAACGACCACCCGTTTTCGTTCGAATCGCCAGTCCCGTCTGGGGTCGACGTCTCTGACGGCCAGAGGAAGTGATCGTCGAACAGGGAGAACTCGACAACGCTGCTGTCTGCGGTTTCGAACTGGAGTGGCCCGCTCCCGATTGCCGCGCTGTTGTTCGTCGTGAGTGCCTCGGTCGTCGGGCCTGCGCGACTCGACGGTCGGCCGATTTGTGTCCGCGGCTCCCAGATGTCTTCACGCAAAATTGGGACGGTGAGGGCTCGCTGGGCGACAGCCCGCGTGGTATCGGTAAACGTGAGCCGCAGTCGCCGGGAGTTTTTCACCGTCACCTCGTCGACAACTGAGACCTCCCCACCGAACCGTTCCGAGGGGATCGGTTTGCTCGCCGCTCCGAGCGAGGTGTCCTGGAGGAACTCGTAGGTAAAGCCGACATCGAAGGCCGACAGCTGCTTGCCGTCGTGCCACAGCAACTCGTCCCGGAGCCTGATTTCGACCTCAGGTGTGTCCGTGCCGTCGACCCAGCTAATCTCGCGAGCGAGCCACGGAACGTACTCCGAGCCCTGTTCGAGAGCGACCGAATCGTAGACGAGATCGAGCAGCGACTGCTCGCCCTGATAGGTCGACACAATCGGGTTCCGGTTCGAGGTGAGTCGGTCGTTGGCGGTCGCAAGTCGGAGCGTGGGTTGTTCGTTGTCGCCTCCCTCTAACAACAGGAGGTTGTGTGGCCGTGTCGGTTCTCCAAGCGCGGGATCACGCTCCTCGGGATCCCAGCCCGTAAACCGGTCGGTCCGAACCCCCGTGAGCAGGTCCGGAAAGACAACTGGCGATATCGGTTGGGAGCGGGCGAGTTCCTCTTGGAGTGCCGTCACGTCCTGTTGTCGCTTATCTCCTGTGTGTGAGCGTTGGGCCGCCAGAAGGGTATCACAAGTTTGATTGGTAAACCCAAAGGGGTTCTGCCAGCCGTTTTCAGTTGTGTACGCCGAGTTGAATAATGGATACAGTGCGTCAGGATCGGGTGGGCGTGCGAAGGGGGCCTGTCCAACGTAGATGTCGAAGTCGTGGTTCAACAGCACCTGTTGGGTGAACTGTCCGATACTGACCAGACTCAGGCGGACATTGATGCCGACCGCTTCGAGGTTCGACCGCAGCTGTTGAGCGATTTGAATCCCAAAGGGGTCGCTGTCGGCAGGCAGCACCTTGATATCGAGCGAGAGCTGTGATCGCTCGGAATCGTCGCCAATGTTCTGAAATTGGCCCACACAGCCTGCTGTCGAGACTGTCGAGGCCGCGGCTCCAGCAATTACTGCACGGCGGGAGAGCGACGAAGATGTATTGGGGGGAGTCATCAAATATGGCGAAATCTGTTCGTCATGTATTGTTCGCAGGTAGATATAATAAGACTACGATCATAACCCTGCAGTGGTATCGGTTCTCAAAGATAGCCGAACAGCGGGAGTCCAAGCCCGACAAACCAGCCGAGACAGGCGATCACGATCAGTGGCGGATCCGACTCCGTGACCGTTCCCTCCTCGCCGAATCGTCCCGAATTGTGTGAGTTCACGACCCCGACTGCGAGCAGACCCAACGTGAATAGCAGGCCAAGTCGATGTAAGATAAGCTGGAGCGGCACCGTGCCGACATCGATGGCGGCGAAATCGTAGACGAAGCCGGCACCCAGCCCAGCAACTGTAAATCCAAACGCCCCCTGCGGGCGGAGCCGCGGGGCCAGTAGGGCAACAAGAGTTGGTGGACCAAGGGCGATAAGGGGGTACAACAGCCCCGCAAACAGCTGTGGTGACTGGGTTGGAATCGCCGTTTCGAGTGCGATTCCGGCGATCCGAACCCCAAGTAGAAGCCCGGCCAACGCTCCCGCCAGCAGGAACCCGTATCGGTTTCTGATCGCCGCACGGCTGAGATCATGCCCGGCACGCCGGAGTTGCTGCCGGCTCTGTGGGGCGAGGATCGTCGACAGCAAGAGGCCAACAGTGAGTTGGATCTCGGTGATCCAGCCGTCGTTCCAGCCCCCAGTGGTGCCGTAGTAGGTCCGACTCACTCCGTCGACGAACGGCTGGTCGATAAACGTCCGCTCGATGAGCCGCGAGGAGTCGTGAATGTCGGTCACGGTGTGTCGGAGCCGGAACCAATCGAAGTACTCCTCGTGAACTTGGATGGCTGTCCACTCGCCGGATGGAGGGCTGTAGGCTCGGATATGGGACCGCGAGCCGAGATAGGAGCCGGTGTGGAGTTGGTAGCTCTCGTCGACCCACTGCTGTTGGCCGTCATCGAGTCGTTGGTCGACGTAGCTGTAGCGCGTCGACCCGGCCGCATCGTCCCAGTCGACGCCGTCGTCGACGACATAGCTCTCGGCGTCGGCGTCGGTCTCGGAGTCGTTGACCGGCTCCCAATCTAGATTCGCGGAGTCGACGAGCGCAGTTCGCGTCCGATCCGGCGGGCCGTAGATGATGACGTTGACCGCGAGTGTCCGCCCACTGGCCGACGCCGAACGACTGGTGTAGGGCCACAGATAGCTTCCGTTGTCGACGGGCTGGATGAGTTGTGACTCCCGCACTGTCGAGACACCGTCTCCGGGTTCGTCTACGGTCGTTCCGATACCGGTGGCTACGACGTAGGAGCCAGCCAGCAACACCAGCAGGACGCTGAGTATCGTGCGCCGACGGTTCATCTGAATTGTATACAGGGGTACCTCTCAAAAAGCATGTTGTTCAGTCTGCTGACACCTGATCAACGATATACTAATTCGTGGACAATCAGCTGTCGACGCCTCGTAGACGTGTAATTTCGATAACCAAGTTTTGTCTACCTGTATACATCAGCGTAGGTTTATGTCTTCGCAGTAATTGATACGAATGTGGCGTTATCATTGATACTTCAGGGGATTCCAACCAGTGTAGATGGCATTCTCACACAGTACGGCGGGGCATTGCTATCGGTCGCGGTTACAGCACTCACGTTCATCATTGCGTTTTTCGTCATTTACCGAATCGGAAAGTCGGTCCTCGTTCGGGCGACGAAACGAGCGCTCAACGCACGTGAGTTCTCCACGGCGGTCGTCAGTCTCGGATCGAGTATTGCCGGGATTGTCGCGCTGTTCGGCGCGGTGGCAATCGCGGCGACCGTCGCCGGGTTTCCGGCGATCCTCACGGCGTTCGCAACGATCTCCGGTGCGCTTGCACTGGGCTTTGCGTTCGCCGCGGGCGATATCATCGAGAACTTCGTCGCGGGCATCTTCATTCTCAAGGACAAGCCGTTTACCGTCGGTGACCACATCCAGTGGAGTGGCAACGACGGGATCGTCCGCGAGATCAACCTCCGGGTCACGAAACTCGATACGTTCAACAACGAACAGGTCACGGTGCCGAACAGCGATCTGGCCAACTCCGTCGTGATGAATCCGGTCGCCAACGAGACGCGCCGGGTGCCGTTCGACTTCGGCATCGAGTACGACGCTGACATCGAGTTGGCTCGTGACATCATCATCGACGAAGCAAACAAGATCGATGGCATTCTCGCTGACCCAGCACCGACCGCACCTGTTACCGGGCTCGCAGACTCGGCGGTCGTCCTCAACGGTCGCGTCTGGATCAACCCACGCGAGACGGGTGCCGGTGGCGTGAAAACGAAGTGGGTCGAGGCTGTCAAAAACCGCTTCGATGCAGAGGGAGTCGGGATGCCGTACCCGCACACGGAACTCACTGGATCGGTCGAAGTCGACTCCGCGGAGTTCGAGCCGACCGGGCCAGTCACCAACGACTAACGCGAGAGTCAGTCTCGCTGGATTCTTTTTATATTGGGTTACGACCGAGCACGTCGACAGCACCAGCTCCTCGCGTACTGTAAGGTTCAAATGGGATGGGAACAGACCACTCGGTATGAATGGCAATCGGTTCGGTCGACTTTTTCAGGTGACGACCTACGGCGAGAGCCACGGCGAGGCGATGGGCGTCACTGTCAGTGGCTGTCCAGCAGGGCTTGAACTGGACGAAGACGACATTCAGGCGGAACTCGACCGGCGGAAACCCGGCCAGTCGATGATCACAACCTCTCGTGGGGAGCCGGATGCAGTCAAGATCAACTCTGGAACCCAAGACGGCTACACGACCGGCACTCCCATCGGGATGGTCATCGAAAACAAGGACGCCCAATCGGGCAAGTACGAACCGTACGTCACCGCGCCGCGGCCCTCACACGGCGACTTCACGTACTCCGCGAAATTCGGGACCCGAAACTGGGGTGGCGGTGGCCGATCCTCTGCACGGGAGACGGTGAACTGGGTCGCCGCCGGGGCGATTGCCAAGCAGATCAACGAAGCCCACGGCATCGAGGTCAAGGCCCACGTCAACCAGATCGGCGACGTGAAAGCTGGCGACGTGACGTGGGAAGACATGCTCGAACACACCGAGGACAACGAGATCCGGTGTGCTGACCCCGAAGCCGCTGAGGAGATGCGAGATCTCGCGGATAAATACCAGCAGGAGGGTGACTCCATCGGTGGCTCGATCTACTTCGAGGCCCGCGGGGTTCCCCGCGGTCTGGGATCGCCCCGATTTGATTCGTTCCCCTCGCGGCTCGGCCAAGCGATGTTCTCGGTTCCGGCCTGTACCCACGTCGAGTTCGGCCTCGGCAAGGAGGCCCGCGAATGGACCGGCAGCGACCGCAACGAGGACTGGGCGTTCGACGACAACGGCGACCCGGTTCCGAAGGGCAACAAACACGGTGGCCTGCAGGGCGGGATCACCACCGGCCAGCCGATCTGGGGCGAGGCGACGTGGCACGCGCCGACGTCGATTCCGAAAAAACAGGAGACCGTCGACTGGGAGACCGGCGAGTCCAAAGAGATCCAAGTGGTTGGTCGACACGACCCTGTCCTCCCGCCACGCGGCGTCCCGGTCGTCGAGGCCATGCTGAATCTGCTGATCGTCGACTTCATGCTGCTGTCGGGGCAGATTAATCCCGACCGACTCGACGGCGACGTCGGCGAGTACGATACGGACTACCACCCACGCAGTCCGGGCAATATGGACTGAGGGTCGACTGTCGGACTCGAATTTCGTTCCTCTTTGTCACTGCTTGATCGACTGCCGCTGTCGAGTTTATATCTATTTTCAAGCGATCGGTCGACAGTGTTCCCACGCTCGGGGTTGTAACTCTCAAGAAAGTTGCCTCCACGGCGTCGTTTCGGTCGCCATCGACGGCTCTCGGCGACATTTGTTCTCGGAAACGGTCTGTGGTACAGCCGAATGGGGTGTCGACCTTCACTTGACAATTTTGAGACATTTATTTGGAGCTTATCTGTGACTAATCTGACCCGTTCTGTACCGCCTCGGCTCAATTTGACGTGTCGACGGCCAGATTCGGTGGGAATTCGTATGACATTCACTATCGTAATTAAGTATAGTTAAACTCAATGTGCCATTACATTCTGTATATCTGCACAGACACGACTAACCACTGGACATTTATTCAACAAACTAAATCTTTCATTATTGTTCCTTGTCAATCCATAGCAAACTCTTTTACCCCGGACTGGCAAACAACGCCTACGAGTGGCCCAGAGGGGCCGTGAGATCAAATTATGACTGACAACGAACTTATCTGGCGAATTGCAGGAGGTTCCGGTGACGGAATTGCCTCAACAAGCCAGAACTTCGCCAAAGCACTGATGCGTTCAGGGCTGGACGTATTCACGCATCGACACTATCCATCGCGGATTCGCGGTGGTCACACCTATACCGAAATTCGTGCCGCCTCGGAGACGGTGAAATCCCGTGGTGACGGCTACAACTTCCTGCTCGCGCTGGGTGACTCCTTTGCGCGCAACCCGAAGGAAGGCTCCGTCTACGGCAACGAGGAGATCAAACCGCTCTCGGAGAACCTCGACGAACTCCGCGAGGGCGGCGTCATCATCTACGATTCCGGGCTTCTCGACGCCTCGGAGATCGAAAACTTCGACGAGCGCGTCGAGGAGAACAACTGGCACGTCTACGATCTCGATCTCCGAACGATGGCCCGCGAACAGGGCCGCGAGGTCATGCGCAACACCGCCGGTGTCGGCGCGACCTGCGCGCTCGCAGGCATCGAACTCCAGTGGATCGAAGACCTCATGACCGAGGCGATGCCGGAGAAGATTCTCGACCCCAACCTCGAGATTCTCCACAACGCCTACGAGATGGTCAACGAGGAGTACGACGTCGACGCCCACGACATCAAGGTTCCCGAGGGCAGCCACGATGAAGAGCAGGTCCTACTGTCGGGCTCCGATACAATCGCCTACGGCTCGATTGACGAGGGCTGTCGGTTCATCGCGGGCTACCCGATGACCCCGTGGACCGAAGTGTTCACCATCATGGCCCAGAACCTGCCCGAACTGGGCGGGATCTCCGAGCAGGTCGAAGACGAGATCGCCGCAGCCGCACTCGCCATCGGTGCCAGCCACGCTGGTGCGAAGGCGATGTCCGGGTCGTCCGGTGGCGGTTTCGCCCTGATGAGCGAACCGCTCGGTCTCGCAGAGATGACCGAGACGCCGCTGGTCCTCATCGAGGCCATGCGCGCGGGACCATGTACGGGGATGCCGACGAAGCCCGAACAGGGCGACCTCGAACACGTGCTGTACACCTCACAGGGTGACTCCCAGCGCGTCGTCTTCGCCCCCGGCACCGTCGCCGAGGCCTACACCCAGACCCGCCGAGCGTTCCAGATCGCCTACGAGTACCAGATCCCAGTGATCGTGCTCTACGATCAGAAGCTCGGCGGCGAACTGATGAACGTCGACGCCTCGGTCTTCGACGAAGCACCGAACCCATCGCTGGGTTCGACGCTCACCGAAGCCGAGCTCGAAGACGCACCACACGACCAGAGTGGGAAGTACAGTCGCTTCCAGCACGACGTCGACAATGGCGTCAGCCCGCGGTCGATCCCCGGCCAGAAGGGCGGTCGCTTCCTCGCAACCGGTAACGAGCACACGCCGGAGGGACACATCGAAGAGTCCCCGGAAAACCGTGTCGCTCAGATGGACCGCCGCGAGCAGAAGCTCAACGCCATCGCTGACGACCTGACCTCTCAGGACGAGAGTCACCAGACCTACAACGGTCCCGACGAGGCGACCTACGGGCTGATGACCTTCGGCAGTTCGCAGGGAACCGTCGAAGAGGCTGTCGACCGACTCAACGATCAGGGTTACTCGGTCAAATCCCTCGGTGTCTCGGATATGGCACCGTACCCAGTTGAGGAAGTCACGGCGTTCATCGAGAGCGTCGACGAGGTGCTCGTCGTCGAGATGAACGCCTCCGCACAGTTCCGCGGACTAACCCAGAAAGAACTGGGTCAGTACGGCGAGAAACTATCGAGCTTGCTCAAGTACAACGGCAACCCCTTCGAGCCAGCCGACATTGTCGAGGGCTTTACCACGACAATCGTCGAGGACGAAGAGCTAACTGGCATCGAGACCAAGTTCGTACCAGCCGCAGGTGACTAACTATGAGTGCATTTTCAGCAATCGGTGAAGGACGCGAGATCGAACAGGACGAGTACACGCCGGGGCTCGAACCCCAGGCGACTTGGTGTCCCGGCTGTGGTGACTTCGGTGTCCTGAAGGCACTGAAGGGCGCCGCCCAGGAACTCGGCAAATCCCCCGAAGAGATGCTGCTCACGACGGGGATCGGCTGTTCAGGCAAACTCAACAGCTACTTCGACAGCTACGGGTTCCATACGATCCACGGTCGTTCGCTGCCGGTCGCGCGAGCGGCCAAACTCGCCAATCCCGGCGTCGAAGTGATCGCCGCGGGTGGCGACGGTGACGGCTACGGGATCGGTGGCAACCACTTCATGCACACCGCCCGCGAGAACCACGACATGACCTACATCGTGTTCAACAACGAGATCTTCGGCCTCACGAAGGGCCAGACCTCGCCAACGAGCCCGAAAGGTCACAAGTCGAAGACCCAGCCACACGGCAGCGCCAAAGAGCCGCTTCGCCCGCTCTCGTTGAGTCTAACCTCGGGTGCCTCCTACGTCGCCCGGACGGCCGCCGTCAACCCGAACCAGGCCAAAGAGATCATCATCGAGGCGATGGAGCACGACGGCTTTGCGCACATCGACTTCCTCACCCAGTGTCCGACCTGGAACAAGGACGCCCGTCAGTACGTCCCGTACATCGACGTCAACGAGTCCGACGACTACGACTTCGACCCAACGGACCGACGTGAGGCATCCGAGATGATGACCGAAACCGAGGAAGCCCTCCACGAGGGCAAGGTCCTCACCGGTCGGTTCTACGTCGACGAGGATCGACCATCCTACGGTCAAGAAAAGCGCGCAATCGGCGAAATGCCCGAGGAACCACTGGCAGAGCGCTACTTCGACGACGACTACGAGTGGGAACGGTCGGCTGACCTGTTCCTCGACAAACACAAATAGAGCGGGTCGACCGCTCCGGTTTGCTGTACCGAAAGCGTTTTTCTGTTCGCAAGATATTTTTTTGTTGGAGCAAAACAGTTACTCATGAGCACTACCGCAACGGAGGATCGTATTCTCTCTGTGCTGGAAGACGACGCACAGGCCTCCTACTCCGAGATTGCCGACCGTGCGGAGGTCTCGAAGCCGACGGTTCGCAAATACATTCAGAAACTGGAGTCCGAGGGCGTGATCGTCGGCTACTCGGCCGACGTCGACCCGAAAAAACTCTCCTCGCAGACGATTGCCCTCGTTGGCATCGACGTCGCCAGCGAACTGTATGTCGAAGCCACCCGCGCGCTCAAATCGCTGGCTGCTGTCGAATCGCTCTACACCTCGTCGGGCGACCATATGCTAATGGCCGAGGTCCGTGCCCAAGACGGCGACTCGTTGGGCGATGTGATCAGCGATGACATCCTCCAGATCGAGGGAGTGACCGCGGCCCATCCCTCCTTCCTGCAGGAACGGTTGAAGTAGTCTCGCCGCCCACCTCTCTTCAGTTGCACTCGATTACTTGTTTAAGCGCAGTTGTCTCGGAAACTGTGTCGACACCTAAAAATAGGTCGCAATGAGATCTCACTGCGCTGGCGTCGACATCCCTTTGTACGCCAGTACGACACCGCCGACGAAGACAGCCGTAGCCAGATAGATCGGTCCGAGATGAGTCACCCAGTCGTGGGCGAAGCCACCGATGTAGTGCATCGGCAGTGCGATTGCCAGTCCGGTGACTGCGGTGATGACGGCGGTGGCCCATGCCCACCGGAGTCGCTGGCGGACCCCGAACCACGAGAGAGCGGTCACGGCGATTCCGGTCGAGATAATGAACGCCGCTGTGGCGACATGGAGGTGGCTAATGTAGAACGCAACCGTGGGGTCCAGTTGGGCGGGCGTCATGCCACCGAGATGGCTCACACCGAGTTCAAATCCGCCACCAACGAAGTTCAACACGAGAAAGACGATCCCGTAGCCGATGAACGCGACACCGGCAAGCGCCATCAACAACGCACCGTTCCAGAGCGTTGAACCGAACTCGACTGCTTGTTCCTGTTGTACTGATTGTTGTGTCGACATGTGATTACCTCCGTTTCTGGTGTGTTGGCACCACAGCTACCGCTGTGTTGGTCCACACTCCATGTGCAATGATACCATGGGTCGTATTTGGTGTTCCGAATATGTCGGTATTATAAACGGAGCTGAGAACCTGTTCGGAGTATCGAAGCTCAATACACCAGTACAGCAGCAGTAGATGGCGACCAAGTAGTATGGCCGTTCCAGACTGGTTCGGATACGAGAGGTTCTGTCGCAGATTGACTGCAGACGGTTATCCAAGCCGGTCGACAAACCGGTCAAACGCCCCACTCTCGGCATGGACGTGGGCGTAGGTTCCCAGTGATTCGTATTCGAGCAGGCCGTCATGATCTCCATCGATTCCGTCGCCGCGGACAGTTTTAAAGCCGAATCGGGCATCGTTGTCGACCGACGCCGTCGAGTAGTGGAACTCGTGGCCCCGGATCGTCTCTCCCGACCGTGCAGTCAGCGTGCCCGACGTGGCTTCGAGTTCGACGTGATCCAGTGCCTGATACCGATCACACATCGTTACGTCCGCCGGGAGAATACCGGCCATCGCATACATCTGGTCCTCGACAGTCGTCAGCGACTGACTCATCGCCATGAGGCCGCCACATTCGCCGAAGACCGGCAGGCCGTCGCTGGCCAACTCGCCGAGGTCCGAGAGTGTGTCCGTCGACGCCAACTCCTCGGCATGGAGTTCGGGGTAGCCACCCGGCAGATACACCCCATCGCAGTCCGGCACTGGGTCGCCAGCAATGGGTGAAAAAGTCCGTACAGTAGCCTGCTCGCGGAGTCGTTCAATGGTGGCTGGATACCGAAAACAGAAGGCGGCGTCGCTGGCGACCGCGACTGTTGGACCCGCTTTGCCGCGCGGTGAGGGCTCGGGGTCGACTTGCGGTGGTTGGCGTGCCACGTCGACCAGTCGGTCGGTTTTGAGATGTTCGGCGGCCGCCGAGAGTGCCTCGTGGGGAAGCGCGGCTTCCGCGCCCATCTCCAGTCCGAGATGGCGGTCGGGGATTTCGAGATCGCCGGACGGTGGAATCCGCCCGAAGTAGGTCATGCTCTCGGGGAGCGCATCACGAATGCCCTGCTGGTGTCGACCACCATGGGCACGCTGAGCGATGACCCCTGCCACATCGATATCGCGGTCAATCGTCTCGGCGTACTCCCGGAAGCCGTAGGCGGTGGCGGCGACGCTCTCCATGCCTGCTTTGGCGTCGACAACCAAGACGACCGGCAGATCGAGGGCTTCGGCGACCATCGCCGTACTTGAGCCGTCGCCGTCGTACAGTCCCATCACACCCTCAACGACACAGATGTCGCCCTCGCCGCGGGCGTAGTTGCGAGCCAATCCGTCGTCGCCTTCGAGCCACAGATCGAGTGTTCGAGAGGGTCGACCGGCGACGGCCTCGTGATGACTGGGGTCGATGAAGTCGGGACCTGCTTTTGCTGGCTGGACCGCGTAGCCAGCCTCATCGAGGGCGCGGATGATCGCCAGCGTGGCGACCGTTTTGCCGACGCCGGAGCTGACGCCCCCAAGGACGAATCCCTTCATTGGTCGCCCCCTGAGTCGCTCTGCGGTTCAGTCCGTCGAACAGCCAGCACCGAGAGGTCCGAAAACGGCGTGTCGTCGACTCCCGAGCCACCGGCGTGTTCCGACAGCTCTGCCAACGAGAACCGAGAGATTGACTCGTCGTCGTGGGTGAGTTGTTCGAGGACCAGCGCCTCCAGATCGGGGTCGGCTCCGTGGTCCAGCAGATGCGCCGCAATATCGCCGGGCATCCAGTCAAATGGTCGCGGAAGCACAAGCAGATGTCGACTTCCGACTTTATTTATAAGTCGATCCAGTCCCGGCGTGATGTCTCCGCTTTTATGAAGCGTGACGAACTCGGTGTCCTCCATCGGCGTCCGGGCACGACTCGCGGCCATCTGGAGCGAGGAGATTCCTGGAATCACGCGGACGGGGGTGTCGACAACCCCCTGTACTTTGCCGACGAACTGGTAGCCCGAGTGGTTCGGATCGCCCATCAACACCGCCGTCCCCTGCTCACCGTTGGCCACGCGATCCGCAAAGGTGGTTAGGGCCTCTCTTTCGTCTCGGTAGCCACAGGTTAACAAGTCGGCGTCGGTGAGATCAGCGATGAAGTCGACCACTGTCGAAAAGCCGACGACGACATCGGCTTCCTCGATAGCTCTGCGGCCGCGGGGCGTGAGATACTCCAGATTTCCGGGGCCGATACCGACCGCGTACACTGGCGAGTCGACTGAGTCCGGATCGGCTTCAGCCGCGGCTGCCGCAACTGTTGCCGGATCGGGACCCGAATCAAGGTCGTAGTCGCTCACTGGTCGACCTCGATATCGACGCCGAGATCAAGATCCAGTTCACCGGTTCGGACGTCTTTGGCGACGTGAATCAGTTCGTTCGTGAGCGCGGCGGCCAGTCCACTGCCGCCACGTCGACCGACGTTCGTGATCGCGGGCACGTCGTACTCTTCGGCAACCTCGCGGATTCGCTCGCGGCTCTCGACGGCCTTCACGAAACCGACCGGTGTAGCGACGATCACCGCCGGGCGAGTGCCGTTTTCGATACAATCCGCGAGCGCGAACGCCGCGGTTGGGGCGTTGCCGATCACCGCGATTGCGTCGTCGTAGACGCTCTGTTTGTCGAGTTCGAGGACAGAGGCCGCAGTGCGGGTCATCCCTGTTTTCTTGGCGAGTTCCGCACCGTTGCCGATTGCCTTGCGTTTCTCGCAGTTGTGACCCCGCCCCGTGACGCCAGCTTTCGACATCGTGATGTCGGTGACGATTGTCGACTCCCGAAGCACTGCGTTAGCTCCGGCCCGAATCGGAGCCTCGTCGTCCGGCTCGCCTGCCTCGTCGGTGCCGGTAAACCGCAGGAGGTGCTGAAACTCGATATCGCCCATCGAGTGGACCGATTTTTGGCGAAAGCGGTCGGCCAGCGTCTCGTCGGGAACGAACTGCCGAACGATGTCCATGCTCGTCTCCGCAATGTCCATCGCCTCTTGGGTCGTCGCGCCGAGATCGGCGTACTCCTCTTCGAAATCGTCGTCGGATTCGGTTTCTTGCTCAGTCATCGGATACCTCCGCAGCCGGGGTACTGGCACGTGCTTCGAGATCACCCTCGACGCTGAGGTTGATATCTCGGAGCTGGTCGACCGTCTCTTCGTCGGCCTCCCAGAGGCCGCGCTCGATGGCCTCCAGAAGGGTATCAGAAATCGATTCGAGCGCCCACGGGTTCACCTCCCGCATCCACTCTTGTCGGTGCTCGTCGAAGGCGAATTTGTCAGCCACATCCTCCCAGAGCGTGTCGCTGATGACGCCGGTGGTGGCATCCCACCCCATGACGACGTCGACCGTCGTCGAGAGGTCTCCGGCTCCCTTGTAGCCGTGTTCCTCCATCGAATCGAGCCACTCTGGGTTGAGCACGCGTGCTCGCATTGCCTTGCGAACTTTTTCCTCGTTGGTGTACACCGAGACGTTTTCGGGGTCCGAGGAGTCGCCGACATAGGAGGCTGGCTCGCTGCCGGAGATTCCCGAGACGGCGGAGATGAAGCCACCGTGGAAGGCATACCAGTCCGACGAATCGAGTTCGTCCTGTTCCATCGTGTCCTCGATTTTGACCGTCGCGTCGACACTCGACAGTCGCCGCTCGAAGCTATCGTGGGCCTCGCTCACTTTCCCGCGTTTGCCCATCGCGTAGCCGCCCCACTGGACATACACGTCGGCGAGATCGGATCGGTCCTCCCAGTTGCCCTCGTCGACGGCCTTGTTCGTCCCCGCGCCGTAGCCGCCGGGCCGGGTGGTAAACACGCGGTTGGTCGCCGCGCTTTTGGCTTCCGTGGCATCCATGCCGTTGGCCTCCAGTTCCTCGGCTTCCTCCTCGACGTGCTTTTTGATGTAGTTCATCTCGTGTGGCTCGTCGAGGTCGACCACTGCCGAGACGGCGTCGTGGATAACACCCGCCGCGGCGGGGAACGCATCCCGGAACAGTCCCGAGACGCGGGTCGTCACGTCGATTCGTGGTCGACCCAACTCGTCGAGCGGAATCGGGTCGACATCGTCAATCCGACCCGCTTCGGTCCACTCGGGTTTGACGCCCATCATGGCCAACACCTGGCCGATGGTCTCACCTTTGGTTCTGACTGTGGGTGTCCCCCATGCGACGACGCCGATTTCCTCGGGGTAGGCGTCGTGTTCGTCGTGATGGCGGTCAAGCACGCCCTCGGCGACATTGCGGCCGACCTGCCACGCGTATTTGGCGGGCACTTTCCGCGGGTCGAGCGTGTAGAAGTTTCGGGCCGTCGGTAGGAGGTCGACACCTCCACGCGTTGGCGCACCGGAACCGCCCGGTGGGACGTATTCGCCACTCAGGGCGTCGGCGGTTCGAGGGATCTCGTCTTCGGCACCTTGGACTCTGGGTGCGGCTTCCTCACAAATGAACGCCAGTGCCTCCCGGAGGTCGTTGTGTGCGCCGGACTTTGCTCGGCCATCGCCCAGCGTGTCGATGTCGACCACGAGCAGATTGACGTTGACCTCGTCATCTGGCCCCGCCTCTCGCTCCGAATCAGGCACGTCGAACTCGTGTTCTGCAAGGGTGTTGATAAGGTCGAGGCTCGTCTCGTGGACGTGGTCGGCGGCCTCGGCGTAGGTCATGCCCAACGCCTCGTCGTACTCGCCGGGAGCATTGCGCAGGCGGTCGTAGTCGACGCCTAACACACCTGCAACGCTCTCTCGGAGGCTCGGCGCGTCGCCGTTTTCGAGTCGCGTGAGTGCGACCAGATACTCCACGAGGCGGTCGTCGACCGGCGGTTCGCTCATCGTGTGCAGCCCCAGCCGAATCTGAGTCGTTTTGACATCCGTGAGATACTCGTGGATACGTTCGACCAGTTCGTCGATAGCGAGGTCCTCGCCGTCGACTGCGCCCTCAGCCAGCGTCGACCCCGTTTCGTCGGGCCCACGGACCTCCATCTGCTGGTCGATGGTGCCTGTCGTTCCGAGTTCGACTGCGAGATCGAGTTCGTCGACGCGGCTTCGGATGAGGTCTTCGAGATGGTCGCCGTCATCCTCGCGAGCGTCTTCCATTCCGGCCTCGCGGTACTGATTGGCGAGTTCTTCGAGGTCGGCCAGCTCGTCGTAGGTGCCGGCGTTGCTCATGACCGGTGTGAGGTAGTCGACAATCGCGGCGTAGGATCGTCGCTTGGCTTGGGTTCCCTCGCCGGGATTGTTAACGATGTATGGGTAGACGTTCGGCAGGTCGCCGATCAGTTGGTCCGGCGCGCTTGCACCGTTGAGACCCACCGTCTTGCCCGGCAGCCATTCGAGCGAGCCGTGCGTGCCGAGATGGACGACTGCGTCGGCTTCGAAGGAGTTGCGGAGCCACGCGTAGAAGGCGTAGTAGTCGTGTGGCGGCTGGAGATCCGAATCGTGGTAGACCTTCGAGGGGTCCATCCCGAACCCTCGCGGTGGCTGAACCGTGACGAGAACGTTGCCGAACTCGGCTCCCGGAATCGCAAAGGGTCGCTCCGGTGGCTCGCCCCATTCGTCGACGATATTATCCTGAAACCGCTCGTCGGCCTGTTCGAACCACTCGGCGTACTGGTCGGTGGAAACAACGTCGACCGACCGCTCTCGCACGTCTTCGGGCGCAACCCAGCGGTTGTCGAGGGTGAGTTGGCTCGTGAGCGTGTTTATAAGCGTCTGGCCGGAGTCCGGTACAGCACCGCCGAGATCGTAGTTTCGTGTGTCGAGTTCTTTTAAAAGATTGACCGTACTTTCGGGGGAGTCGAGGCCGAAGGCGGTCCCGATCCCGTCATCACTCGGCGGGTAGTTGTGGAGGACGACCGCGACCTGCTTGTCTTCGTTCGGCGTGTGTTGGAGATTGGCCCAGTTGACCGCGAGTCGGGCGGCGTGGTCGACCCGATCCTGGATGGGGAAATGCTGTTTCGGCGCGCTGCCGATCCCCGCGTCGTCGTCCATTCGCTCCTTGCCCGAAATCGGGTGGGTGATCACGTTCCCGTCGAATTCGGGGAGGGCGACAGACAAGGCGAGTTCGAAGCCCATCACGCCCGTATCGCTGGACTCGTAGCGCGAGCGCGAGCGCATGGTCGTAATCGTCTGGAGGACGGGGACGCCAAGCCGGTCGAGAAAGACGTCTTCGGCGCTGTCGCCTTCATCGCTGGCCGACCGACCGCGTTCGTCCATCGAGAGTGAGAACATAAACGAGGAGAGAACCGCGTCGACAATCGGCTCGTCATCCTGCAGGAGCCAGTTGTCGGTTATCCACTCTGCGTTCTCCTGGCCCTCCTCATCGGCAGCCGGATTGCAGAAGATCGGCAGTGCGTTTGCACCCTGTGATTCGAGGGCGCGAACTTGGGCGTCGACGTAGCGGGTGTTCTCGTGGGTCCAGTGGGATTCATAAAACCAGACCGCCACGGTCGGCGCGTCGGGATCGAAGCTGTCGAGTAGTTCCTCGTAGCCGATTCCGGGATGGTCGGGGTGATAGACACCCTCTGTTGGGAGTTCGGTCGGCGTATCATAGACCATCGAATCCAGGTCGTCGGTCCCGTACTCGATGGCCAGAAACCGACAACAGTTCTCGATGTTTATCGTGCCGCCGCGTTCGAGGTATTCATAAACGAGATCTCGGTCCGAATCGGCGACGGAGGTGTCTTCGAAGGCGAACGCATCGCCGGTCGCCTTGACGATCAGGGGGACGCCCATCTCCCGCAAGCGTTCGACGGCGTACTCGTAGCCGGGCATGCTGTCCTCGCCGCCGTGGAGCCAGAAACAGACCGCCGCGGCGTCCTCGCAGTCGTCGACGAAGTCTTCAACGTCGGTCTGCTCGTCGAGATCGCTTTCGGAGCGGACGACGAGTTCGATACCATCGAGTCGGCCCGCCGCCCGCTGGACGGAGCCGAGTTCGTTTTCAGTTGCCGTGTAGAGGCCGATCCGTGTCATATTTATAAACCACTATTGTATTAGCGCAAGTATGGTTGCAGATCCCGCGAGCAAAAAGCCGTCGACAGTGTCCTTCCCCGCGATTGTCGGCCAGCCGGATCTCAAACAGGTCCTGCTGCTTGCTGCGGCCCACGATGACCTCAGTGGCGCCGTGATTTCGGGCGAGAAGGGGACCGCCAAGTCGACCGCGGTTCGGGGGCTGGTCGACCTCCTTGGCGACCAGCGGGTGGTCGCCGACTGCCCCTACGGCTGCGATCCTGACGACCGTGGTGGGCAGTGTGCCGAGTGCCAAGCGCGGCCAACAGCGGAGTTGCCGGTCGAGACGCGGTCCGTCCCGCTGGTGACGCTGCCGCTGGGTGCAACGCGGGATCGCGTGGTTGGGACGCTCTCAATCGAGGATGCGATGGCTGGCGAAGCGGAGTTCGATCCGGGTCTGCTCGCCCGCGCGAATCGTGGGATTCTGTACGTCGACGAAATTAATCTCTTAGACGACCACTTGGTCGACGTCCTGCTCGATGCGGCCGCAAGCGGTGTCAACACGGTCGAACGCGATGGAATCAGCGTCTCCCATCCCGCGGAGTTCACCATTATTGGGACGATGAACCCCGAGGAGGGCGAGCTGCGGCCCCAGCTCAGAGACCGGTTCGATCTGCAGGCAACCGTGACTGGGAGCCAAGAGATTGACGACCGTGTCGAGATCATCGACCGTGCGCTCGGTGCTGACGACGAGGCGGCCACCGAGAAGTTCAGCGAGGAGATCGACGTCCTCCGCGAGTCGATCCAAGACGCCCGCGAGTCAGTCGACAGCGTCTCATTGCCCGCGGAATTTAAACGGACAATTGCGGAGCTCTGTACCGACGCCGAGGTCGACGGCCACCGTGCCGATATTGCGACTGCCCGGGCGGCTTTGGCATTGGCCGCGCTGGATGGTCGACCGAAAGTCATCGAATCGGATATTCAGGAGGCCGCCAGCTACACCCTGCCACACCGCCTCCAGAGCCAGCCCTTCGAGGAGCCACCCGATCCCGAGGAGCTACTGGACGACCATTTTGATAACGAGGACGGCGACGATGAAGACGACTCGGAGTCGACAGATGACTCGGAACCAGCCGATGACAACAGCGAGTCGACTGGTGAAGGGTCCGATGACGAGTCGACTGACGGAAACGGCGATGAGTCGACCGAGGCCGATGAGGAATCGGATAAGGAATCGAATGAGGGCGGTGACGAGGGAAACGAGAACGATGGGGCCAGCGACAGCCCAGCGGTAGGTGACCGAAACGGCGGAGGGAGTGACCCCGAGTCGACCGACATGTCGCAGGGCGACCCTGCCGATGAGGGCGACGAGGAGCAGGCTCCCGACGAGGGAGACGAGGAAACCGAGGGAACACCCCTCATCCCCGGCCAGCAGCGCGCAGCTATCGGTGAGGGTGCGGCTCCCGACATCGACGACCCGGAGAGACAAACCGACGAGTCAGCCGCGTCGGGTCGACGCGGCCGGAGCCAGCAGGCTGGCGGCCGTGGCACCCGCATCCACACCGAGCAGGCCACCGGCGAGGACGGGGTCGACGCCGCGGCCTCGGTCCGGGCCGCCGCGACCAGCGGCCACGACCGGGTCGAACGCGACGACCTCCGCCAGTCGGTCCGGGAGCGCGAGACCGCCGCAACCATTGTGTTCGCGGTCGACGCCAGTGCCTCGATGCGTCCGGCGATGGAGGCCGCCAAAGGGGTGGTTCTCGACCTGCTTCGGGATGCCTACCAGCAGCGCGACGAGGTGGCCTTTGTTGCGTTCGGTGGCGAGGAGAGCGAGGTGCTACTGCCGCCGACCCGGAGCGTCTCGCTGGCGGCTCGACATTTAAAAACCCTGCCGACCGGCGACCGGACGCCGCTACCGGACGGACTTATAAACGCTCGACAGGTTCTCGATAGCACTGATAGCTCGTTTGGCGTGGTCGTGCTGGTAACTGACGGTCGAGCGAACGTCGCCGAGGGAAGTCCGACCGAGGCCACTCGGCAGGCTGCTCAGCGGTTGGCCGCCAGCGGCGCGCAGGTGGTGATCGTCGACGCGGGCAGCAACGGGCGCAGCGGGCTGCTTCCGCTCATTGCCGAGGAAACCGACGGCCAGACCGTTCCACTGTCGAAACTCAGCCCGGATACGGTTTCGGCTGCGGTGGGGCGGGCGACATCGGACCACTCCTGAGACAGTCGACTGTTCCGGTGGGTCGATCATTTCTTGTATCGGTGGCCGGGAGTCCTCACCAATGGCACCCCAACGCTACGACCGCCTCCATCGGCTCTACGAGGAGTTCGATACCGAGACGCTGCAGGCCCACCAGCGCTTTGTCGACCTGTTTCCGCCGGTCGACTCGCCGGTCGCACTCTCCCACTGGGAGGAAGCCTCCGAGGAACTCGGTCGACTGAAAGCCGAGATCGCCGCCAGTTTCACTGCCGGTGACGATGTCACCGCGGGCGAGACGTTCGCCGAGATCGCCGCCCGCGCGGATCACGATCAGGCGTTTACCGCACTTGATCTCGACAGCAGCTACGACCGTGCGGTCAACGCGCTCGTCTTGGACGTCGACGAAACGCTCCGGTCGGCCGGCGGGACCGACAACGAAATCCCACGGGAGACGCTCCACGCCCTCGTCGAGTTCCACGAGGCCGGGGTGCCGATCATCATCTGTACGGGCCAGACGCTCGAAAACGTCAAGGGGTTCATGATTCAGGGACTGGGCAGCGAAATCGTCCACTCCGGCGAACTGAGCATCGTCTACGAAGCCGGAACGGGCGTGTTTACACCCGGCCACGGCTCGGAGACCAAACAGCTGCTGTACGAAGGGCTTGACGACGACATCCAGGCAATCTTCGATTCGGTTCGGAGTCGCGTGCTGCCCGAGGCACCCCCAGAGCTCCGCCGCGGCTGTCACCTGCAGGGCAACGAGTTCAACATCACGCTCAAGCCGAACTTCGAGACCGGCAGCCAGCGCGCAGCGAGTGTGATCGACGCCGGGCTCGTCTATCTGATCGATCTGCTGGCGAAGGCCGTCGGCATCACCGTCGACACTGAGGCTGTCGACGGTAGCCACTCGCTACCGGCGGTAGCCCGCGCCTACTACGCCGACGCGGACCCCGAAATCCACGACGTGTTGGCGAGCGAAGACGCGCTGCCCGACTGTTCGGTGAACGATATCCCCGAGACCCTCCGGTCGACGTTCGACCGAATCGATGTCGCCTACTACCACGCCGATGCCGCCGAGATCGGCTCGCTGGAACTCAACAAGGCCGCCGGTGTCGAGGCCGCACTGGACGTGGTCGACGTCGACGATCCGTTCGTGCTCGTGATGGGCGACAGCAAATCCGATCTGCGGGTGATGGAATGGGTCGCAGCCGACAACTGCGGGCTGAGTGCGGCTCCCGACCATTCCTCAGCGGGTGTGCTCGACCACGTTCGGTCGACAGATGGACTCGTCTTCGACCGCGGCGCATCCGCAGCGATGTTACAGACGATCTATGTCTACAACCTGCTTACTGAACTCGACTGAGGCTTCGAGTGGGCTTGAATGGATCGCACAGTCGATGCGACAGGTAGCGGGCAGTCGACGGGCTCTCGGTGAGTGGTCACTGCGGGATTGATGGGCGTGTTTCGGGATTGTCGAGGAGAATCCGAAACAGCTTCTGTTCGGCGAGGCGGAGATGCTGATGGAAGGTTGCCGGTGAGACATCCATCGCGTTGGCGAGATCTTTACCAGAACTGTTCCGTGGCCACTCGAAAAAGCCCGCAAAGTAGGCGGCTTCGAGGCTGGCACGCTGTTTGTCGGTCAGTGCTTCGGTCCACGTGCTGATGATCTGCTCCGGGTTGGTCTCGGATCGTTTGACCTGTCGACGGGCGACAGGACGAGTGGTCGGATACCGTTCACGAATCCGGTTGAGTACCCCTCTGACATCCGTCGACTGTGGCAGATGGATCGTCATTCGGAAATCAGTGTCCTCAATGATTGCCTGTTTGATCGAGCCCCCCGCATCAGCGACGAGTGAGGTGACTGGCGGCTCCGTGATACGGAGTTCGAACCGCACCTCCGTCTCGGACGCCGAGAGCACGGTACACGACTCCCACGAGGGATGCCGTGCTTCGAGCGTTTCGAGCACGGCCATCAGCTCCGGCGTTGTTCGGCCGTACTGGAGATAGCTGTCACCGTCGACCGGCACCACATGGTCGAACGTAATCGTGCCAGAGAGCTCGGGAACATCGAACGCCGCAAACACGTCTCGGATCTCGAATTCGAGTTCAGTGACCGCATCGCTCATCAGTGCTTGTTTACGTTCGACCGCGGCGATTGCGTGGCCGATGATCTCGCCCAACTGCTCGATGATGGCCTGTTTTTCGTCCACAAAGGCGTCGGCGATATCCGAGTACAGCCCGAGAACCCCGTACAACGTTCCGTTATAGGTGATCGGGATCACGGCTACCGACTGGTAGCCTCGCTCGTTGGCAATGGGTCGCCATGGCTCGAAGGCCGGGTCGGTGAACACGTTCTGTGAGACCTGTATCTCTTGGGTCAGTACCGCCTTTCCTGCGGGCCCCTGACTCATCGGATTCGAGGGGACGACCGAGATCGTCATATTGTCGAGATAGCCTTCGATGCCCGCCTCTGCGCGGAGCTCTAGCTCCTGTGTGCGAGCGTTGACCTCGCCGATCCACGCGAACAGGTAGGAGCCACACGAGGCAAGCGACTCACAGACCAACTGTTCGATCTCGTGGCGCGTCGACTGGTCGAGAATCCCATTGGTAACCTCTCGGACGACCGTGTTCACTTCGTTGAGCGCAGCCAGTTTCGTCCGTTTGGTTTTGAGTCGTTTCTCCCATGCTTTCCGTTCGCTCACGTCCCGCACAATGCCAACTCGCTCCCACTGGTCGCCGGTCGGGAGCAGTGCTAACGTCGCTTCGACAACCCGAGTCTCACCGTCAGCCGTCCTGATTTCGGCCTCTATCGATGGGAAGTCGACGCTGCCCGTTGCCATTTCTGCCTCCAACTCCACGACGTCCGAGCGTACCCCCTCGTCGACCACTAAGGAGGTCTGCGCACCGATGAGTTGCTCGCGATCATACCCCGTCAGCTCACAGTAGGCCTCGTTGACCATCGTAAACCGGCCCTCGGGGCCGATCGTATACACACCATCGTTGACTGTCTCGATGATCCGCTCGTACTGCTGGAGCTCTTGGGTGCGGTCGTGGCGGTCGATAGCCGAGGCCAGAACGTTGGCCATGCTCTGGACGAAGTTGGCATCGTCCTCGGCAAACGCTCGACTGCGCGTGTCGTGGACGCCGAGGATGCCCCACGGGTTCTCGATACAGCCGATACTGACGCTAATGCCGCTTGTCACGTCGTGGGAAGTCAGCAGCTCCGGTCCGCTGAACCGCGTTTCGGTGTCGAGATCGTCGACGATCACCGGCTCCTCGGTCGACAGTGTATAGCCAGCCTGCGAGTTCGTGTTCGATTCGACAGTCGCAGTCCCGGCGATACCGTCCTGCCAGCCGACACCCTGTCGGAGCAGTAGCTCCTCGCGGTCAAGATCGAGATCCAGAACCTTGCAGTACGCACAGTCGAGCGTCGACCCGACGAGCCGGGCGGCATCCAGCATGAGGTCGTCGAGGTCGTCGGATTCGAGCGCTAGCTGGCCGAGCCTTGCGACGGCAGCCTGCTGGTTCGCGCGGCGTTCGAGTTCGGCACCGGCGGTGTCGACTGGCCGGACTGTGCCGACGAGTTCGCCGTTATCGCCGGCTGTGGCTCGGGAAACGACCGCAAGCGAGAGCTGACAGGCAATCGGCTCGTCGCCCCCGGTTTGCACACTCACCGCAAGCGTTGTCTGCTCGCCCTGGGGACGCGTTCGGAGCGCACGAACGACTGCCGCCACGTTGTCGGCCTTACTTTCGACAACGAACGCCGACAGCTGACGTCCGACCAGCTCTTGGCGCTTCCTGCCGGTCAGAATCTCGAAGCGGCTGTTTGCGGCGCTAATCCTGCCATCGCTGTCGAGTTTGAAGACGGCCTCGTCGACCAGTTCCGCCAACACTGCCGAGCCGTCGACTGCCTGCTGGGCGTCGTCGGCTCTCGTCATCCGGAATCTTTCTCCATACTCGTCCATCAGACGCTAATTGTCGCCCAACGGTAATAGGCGCACGTATAGTATGGTTACCAGTCGTATTGGTGGTGTATTCGGACAAATCAGACTTGATTGAAATCTGTTTGGTCTGTCCCAATGTAGGTGAATTGACCGCGTTTCTGGTCGGCTGTTCTCGGCCACGGAGTGTCGACCGCTCAGTGGTCGACCGACGCTGGCGGCCACCCAAAGCCTCTGCGAGCCTCCGGCGGCGAAAGCGGACTACGTGGTAGTTCGGCGTCGAGTGCGGGGACGTTGTACGCCGCCGGGGCGATATCGTTCGGGGCCTCGGGATAGAACAGCGAGGCGATGAGATGGAGCTGTTGGCGACCGACACCGAGTTCGAACTGACCGCCGCCATACATGCGAATCCCGTGGCTGGTGCAGTACTCAATGGTCGCCAACAGCGAGGCCAGCGAGCCGAACCGCGAGGGTTTGATGTTGAGCCAGTCGGGGGCGAACGGGAGCGACTGGACGTCGTCGACGCCGTGAATCGGCGCGTCCCACGAGACCTGCTCGCGGTGACCATCGAACAGCGGTTCGGTCTCGGCGGTCAGTGCAGGGTCTTCGATAATCGCGTTCGGGAACGATTCGAGCAGTCGACTGTATAGCTCCGGGTCAGGCTCTTGGTCGACCTCCGTCCCCTCGTAGTGGCCCTTGAGATCCAGGATTCGAACCCGACCGGTGTCGGCTACCTCCCCGATTAGCTCGGCGGTCCACTCGTTGGTGGGATCGAGTTTGAATTCGAGGGCGGCGTTGCGACCGAGCAGCGTTTCGATTCTGTCGGTCGACGGCGGACTCCCCAACCGGGTGCTGACGATGAACTCCACGGAGTCATACTGCCGGTCGAGTACGCTGGCGAGATCCGTGTCGGCCTGCCGGAGGGCGAGATCGAGAGCTGCGCTTTCGAACCCCCACCGCCGGTAGTTGCGAAAGGCGTCCTGATCGGGGGTTCGGCCGTGAAACAGATCCCGCTCGGCGAGCGTCTCCGAAAACGAGTCGACGGTGTATGTTCCAGCCAGATCGAACGAGGGCGCGGCCGCCTGTAGCGCATCGTGGTCGGCGGTCTCGTAGGTCACGTCCTCGCCGCGACCGGTCTCACCGTCGCCGTGAAGACTGATGACCGTTGTCGTCCGGGTAAAATCGCTGGTCGTCTCCCGCTCGTGGCGGCTGTAGTCGACCGCGTCGACGTCGAGCGACAGATCCGCAACTCGGTCGTAGAGTGACATACACCCCTCAACACGCGGCTAACGCAAATAGCTCGGGGGCCCAAACTGATAGCCCATAGCTCAGGGCCACAAACCGATGGCCCTGTCGACTATCATACACTAGCTGACAAGACAGAAAAAGTGTTATTATGGATGGCATGAAAGGAATGCCATGGAGATTTTGGAGGGCAACCAAATCGAGTGTAGCAAATGTGAGGACGTGATCGATCTCGAAGACGCAGTCGGTCTCGACAAGGATTCGAGCACGATGTTCAAACCGCTCTGTACGGACTGTCTGGAAGACATTGGCGTTCCACAGGGGTTCACACTCGAACGCGACATCACCTACTTCGCCCGGCAGTAGTTCGGCTGTTTGGCTGAGTCGAGACTCCATTATCTCGGACTGTCGTCCCGTCGACGCCAGCACCGACCCCGGCCCATATCGAAGGGACAGTCGACAGATTTGATACATACTTGCCAAGAGGGAGGCGTTACGTTGATACGCCCGGACACGAAAGTAGTGGTACCGAATGCGGCGAGAACAGTTTGACCTTGACGTTCGAAACCATGAGTGGGTCGACACCGACAACGATCCTCGCCAGCCGCTGGCTCGGATCTCGGTCACCGGCACTACTGAACAGCTCCAGTCCCGACTGAAAGGCGCAGACGGCGACCGCCTCTCTGCGGATATGATCGACGTCGCCTTCCGGCTCACCGAGTCCATGGATGACGATCCGACCGCCGATGGCGTCGTCAGCGTCGCCAACCGACTGACCGGCGATTTCATCTTCGAAACCAACGAGGACGCCGACGACGTCTTCCAGTTTATCCATGCCGCCCGCGAGTACGGCCGGGAAACCAACACCAGCGACCGCTACCGGATCGAAATCGTCGTCGACGGCGAGACGGTTACCTACGACAAAGGGACCTTCCTCGTCTACGACGAAGAGGGTGATCTCCTGCGCGCACAGAGTCTGATTCCCTCGGGCGTCGAACTCTGAATCGGTCGTAGCCGCACCGTCATCGAACCGAACCGGTCGACATTTATTCCGTCCTCAGATACCAGCTACCGTGAAAAACGTTACCGACCGCACGAGCAATCCGTTCGGGATGGAGCCATCGTGTGGCCAGTTTGTCCCCGGCTACGGTGACGCAAACGCCGCCTTCCACGTCATCGGCGACCATCCGGGCGTCCACGGCGGTGCCGAAAGCGGCGTGCCGTTTACCGATCTCGATTCAGCCATGCGGCTTCAGGAGGTCCTCCGGACGACTGGGCTGCTTCGAACCACCGGCTCGGAGCCAATCGTCGACGAGACGTTCTTTTCGTATCTCCATATGTGCGTCCCCAATCCCGGTGGGGACCCCACCGAGGCCGAGTACACCGATATGGAGCGGTTTTTCGACGCCGAACTGCGGGCCATCGCCGCCCACGTCCTGTTTCCGGTCGGCGAGCGAGCCACACGGCACGTCCTCGAAGAGTACACCGCTCAGGCATGGAAGACGACCGTCGACATGGACCGGCTCCACGCCACCGAACTCCGCGGCAGCGGCTGGCTCGTGATCCCGATCAAAGAGCCCACCGACTGGTCGGATGAGGACGAAACCCGACTCGGCGAGGCGATCCGAGAGCTTCGGTCGACTGACTTCCGACGGGAAACCGACCTCGGGCGTTTTATTGCCGGCAGCGACCCCTACTACGTCCGGTGACCGTGGCCAAACGGACAAATGTCCGATAACCAACGCTCGAATCGGTGATGCGTTGAAATATGCCACATATATCCACGACCCAGACAGAATCAGTGCGTACAATGGTCGAATTTAGTGTAACACAAGCCTTTTTGACGACATACGTTCGATACTCTGGTGGCGTGCTGACGCGGCTACGTCAGGTGCGCCGATACGCTGTGGACTAGTGCTCCCACAGTGGCTTGGTCAGTCACACGGCCCGCAGTTGTGGGTGCCGTCTCGTGGTCCCGACGGGTTTTCGACCCGTCAGCCCCCACCCTGGGCACCCCAACTGCGGCTGTTGGCTGCGACGCAGACCTGCTTGTTTCGATCCAAACTCGGTGAGTGGTAGCGACAGAATTTCTGACTCCAGTCGACCACCCACTGGCTCCACCGACCGGTCGCCACTGTCGACCCTGAAATATCGACTCACCAAGTCGTTATAACCCATACAGTCAGTCCAACTACCATACAACGCCGTTTCAGGTCGACCGTCCGTGTCTGTCCTGACTGTCTAATTGAGCATATAAAAATTTACTCACAAACGAATAACTCTTTTACCGTCGACCGAGTACGATGATTCAATGAAAGCAATTGGCGTCAGAGAGGGTGCAGAGCGGGCTGAGCTCTTGGAGATTCCCAAACCGGAACCCGACTCGGGCGAGGCACTGATTCGGACGCTTCGGGTGGGCGTCGACGGCACCGACCACGAAGTGATCTCAGGGGCCCACGGCGGCGCGCCCGACGGCGAGGACTACCTGATTCTCGGCCACGAGGCAGTCGGCGTCGTCGAGGACCCCAACGATACAGACCTCGCTGTCGGTGACGTGGTTGTCCCGACAGTGCGTCGACCACCCAACGGCTCGAACAGATATTTCGACAACGAGGAACCGGATATGGCCCCCGAAGGCCAGTACTACGAACGTGGTATCGTGGGCGCACACGGCTTCATGGCCGAATACTTCACCAGCCCCGAATCAAAACTCGTCAGCCTGCCGCCCGAACTCGCCGAACTCGGCTTTCTGGTCGAACCGATTTCGATCACCGAAAAAGCGGTCGAACACGCGATGGCCAGTCGGTCGGCCTTCGAGTGGAGCCCCGAATCCGCTCTCGTGTTGGGCAACGGGAGTCTGGGGCTGCTGACGCTGGCGATGTTCGAACAGCGCTTCGACCGGACCTACTGTCTGGGTCGACGCGAACGGCCCGATCCGACCATCGACATCATCGAATCGCTCGACAGCACCTACATCAACAGCAACGACACTCCCGTGCCGGAGATCCCAGAGCAGTACGAGGCCCCGGATCTGATCTACGAAGCCACCGGCTACGCCAAACATCCCTTCGAGTCGATTGAGGCACTCGCACCCAACGGCGTGCTTGCGGCGCTGGGCGTCCCCGGTGACTGGACCTTCGAAATCAACGGCGGCAAACTCCACCGCGAGCTCGTGTTGCACAACAAGGCTATCGTCGGCAGCGTCAACTCCAACGTCAGCCAGTTCGAGGCCGCCGTCGACTCGCTTTCGTCGCTTTCTGACTCGTTCATTTCGGATCTCGTCACTGGCATTTACGAACTCGACGAGTTCGAAGGGGCGTTTGTGGACGACGACACGACTATAAAAAACGCGGTCCAATTCAGTACATATGAAAAACGTTGACACGCTCATCGAAAGCGCAGCCGAGTTGGCCGAGCGAGGACTCTCGAAGGGAGAAATTGCGGACGAACTGAACGTCTCGCGCGAGACTGCAAGCTGGCTGGTCGAACGCAGCGGCACCACGAGCGAGCCCGAACCGCGAATCACTGAGGCGACGAGTCCACAGGATATCCACGTCGACTGGAAAGATATCGGTCGGGACAGCAACCGGCTGACACACGTGAGCCAAGCGATGGCCGACATCATCTCGAAAGAGGGCAAGAATGTCAGGCTCACGGTCGGTATTGAGAAGGCAGGCGTCCCGCTGGCGACAATCGTCGCCCGTGAACTCGACACCGATCTGAGCGCCTACGCCCCGGCCAAACACCAGTGGGATGAGGGCGACATCGACGACCTCGGCGGTGGCTTTTCGCGGAACTTCTCGCCGATCAACGATCAGGAATGCTACATCGTCGACGATACGATCACCTCGGGGACGACCCTTCGAGAGACGATCAAGGCGATCCGCGCCCGGGGTGGCGAACCCGTCGGCTGTGTGGTGCTAGTCGACAAACAGGGACTGGAAGAGATCGACGGCGTCCCGGTGTACTCGCTGATCAACGTCGTCAGCGTCGGCCGCGAGGAGTAGCGGCGACGCCTATCGCGACGGGAGCCACCGAGGGACGCAATACCTTTCAGGACACGGCTCCTACTACAGGTATGACATTCCAGCCCGACAGCGATCTCGACGCCGAGTCGGTCGAAAAGCAGGTCGACGAGACACTCGACTCCAACGACGTCGTCCTCTTCATGAAGGGGAACCGACTGATGCCGCAGTGTGGCTACTCCTCGAAAGCCGTCGAACTCATCGGCAGCCACGTCGAGGAGTTCGAAACGGTCGACGTCCTCCCCGCACTCGACGAGTATCGAGCCGCACTCGAAGCCCACAGCGGCTGGGAGACGATCCCACAGACCTACGTCGACGGCGAGTTTATCGGCGGCAGCGACATTCTCGAAGAGCTTGAGGAACGCGGCGAACTCGAAACCGAACTCACAGCTTGAGCGCGGTCGACCCTCACAGTTCAGTGAGAGTCTGTACCAAGAGAACTAGTACAGTATTCTCACCAGATATAAATAATCACCGTCCCCTACTGACAGTAGGTATCGGCGCAGCCGCGGGGAAGTACTCGTCAACCTAATCCACTATGACAGGTCGCGTATTCCGTCTCCACTCGACGCTTGAACTGCCACTCGAAGACGTCCACTCGTATTTCGACGAGGACCCGGATCTCCCCGAGGAGATCGAGGACGTCGACATCACTCGACGCAACAACACGCTGATCATCAAGGCCGTCGCCACTGATGAGAGTCTCAGCAAGTACACGCCAACCGCCCAGCTGAAGGCCAGCGTGACCGAGACACGGGTCTACGAGGAAGAGCCACCGCGAGCCGGTGGCCCGCGCTGGGGCGACGAGGAAGAAGAGGAGATCCCCTCCGAACTCGTCGAGTTCGCCTGTTTCAAGGGCGACCGCGAGACCGTCCTCCAAAACACCGCCGTCCAGTACGCGATGTTCCTCGTGCTCAGAGAGATCGCACTGCTCTCCGAGAAGGGAACCCTGACCGCGATCACCGAACACGACGGTGATCTGGAAGCCACACGCATCGTCGAGGGTGAAAAGCGGTCGGCGACCGTCGAGGTCGTCGAGAACCCACGGAAAAACAACTCCGGTAAGACGGGCGTCGACTGGCGGGACAACGAGTTCATCTCGGACTAGGTGCGTACTGAGCGCGGACTGACCGCGGACTGACGCTTCCTGTGGAGTAGGTATCGGCACTCCGACCGCTGCTGTCGGCCACATTTTTAGATCGTCGACCACGTGCTTCTCCCGGAGCAGCGTCACTGTCGGCGGCGAACTACTATCATTTATCATTAGTAACTGCTCTCCAAACTTGGTGAGACTTTTACCAGTGGGTGCATCTACCATATGGTATGAAATTACACAATCGGGGCGTGCGCCAAGACGTCCGTGAACTGGGTGCGTTGCTCGGGGACGTACTCAAAGAACAGACGTCGACCGAATCCTTCGAAACCGTCGAGGAGCTCCGGAAGAACGCGATTGCCTACCGAGAGGGCGATATCGACTCCCGCGAGGAGCTTCGCAACACCTTCGAACAGCTGTCGGCCAGCGAGGAAGGCGACGTGGCGCGGGCGTTTACCACGTACTTCGAACTCATCAATCTCGCTGAGGAGCGCGAGCGGGTCCGCGCAGTCCGCAAAGGTTCCCAAGCGGGCACGCTCGATGACAGCCTTGAAGACACCATCGAAGAGCTCTCGGAGGCCGGAGCCGACAGCGAACTCGTCAAAAGCGTCCTCGACGACGTGCTCATCGAGCCGACGTTCACCGCCCACCCGACCGAGGCCCGCCGCGGCACGGTCAAAGCAAAACTCCGCTCGATTGCGGACCACCTCGAAACGCTTGACTCCCAATCGCTGACCGACCGCGAATCCAACTCGGTCTGGAAGGATATCAACGCCGAAGTAACGAGTCTCTGGCAGACGCGACAGGTTCGACAGCGGCCGCCCGAACCACAGGACGAGGCCCGAAACATTCAGTGGTACCTCGAAAACACGCTGTTCGATGTTACCGGCGAGGTCTACTCCGAGTTCGAGGACGTCGTCACCGACGAGTACCCCGACATCGACCTACCGAAGCTCTTCGAGTTCCGCTCGTGGGCCGGCAGCGACCGAGACGGCAACCCATACGTGACCGTCGACGTCACCCAAGACACCCTCGAACGCCAGCGAGAGATCGTCCTCGAACGCTACCGCACGCTTCTCAAAGAGCTGTCTGCGGTCCTGAGTCAGGACGGCGACCGTTATCCGACGACTGGGGCTTTCCAAGCCTCTCTCGATGCTGACTTCGAAGACTTCCCGATGATCACCGGGGAGGCCGAGGAACGCTATCCGGACGAGCCATACCGCCAGAAGCTGCGGCTCATGCGGGAACGACTCAACCGCATTAGTGACGTTCGCCCCGGCGGCTACGACGAGGACGATCAACTCCTCGAAGATCTCGAAACCATCGATTCCAGCCTTCGGGCCTACGGCGGCAGCGACATCGCCGAAGCCTTCGTCGAACCCCTGCTCCGCCAAGTCAGCACCTTCGGCTTCTCACTGGCGAGCCTCGATCTACGGGACCACCGGATTCAGCACACCAAGGCCATCGACGAGGCACTCGCCGAGGAAGGCATCGAATACCGTGACCTCGACGAAGACGAGCGCGTCGACCTCCTAACTAATGCGATCCTGCAGGACGAGCCGCTGATCGACCCCGAGAACCCCGGCGATGTCTCCGAAGTGGCCGAGAAAGTGCTCACGCGGTTTGCCGCACTCGGCGACTGGCAAAACGAGTTCGGCGTCGAAGCCATCGACACCTACTGTATCTCGATGACCGAGGAGCCGAGCCACGTGCTCGAAGTGCTGTTCCTCGCCGACCAGGTCGGCGCAGTCTCGCTGCCGGACCACGCCGGTCTCGATGTGGTGCCGCTGCTGGAAACCGAGTCGGCGCTCAACGGTGCCGACCGGATCATGGGGACGCTGTTCGAAAACGAGGCCTACAAACAGGTTCTCGAAGCCCGTGGCAACACCCAGGAGATCATGCTGGGCTACTCCGACTCCAACAAGGAAAACGGCTTCCTCGCGGCCAACTGGGACCTCTATAAGAACCAGAAACGCCTCGCCGAAATCACCAACGATTACGACGTGACGATGCGGCTGTTCCACGGTCGCGGTGGCTCTATCTCCCGCGGTGGCGGCCCGATGAACAAGGCACTGCTGGCGCTGCCGAATGAGACCGTCACCGGTCAGGTCAAGTTCACAGAGCAGGGCGAAGCGATTGCCGAGAAGTACGGCAACGAACGGATCGCCGAGCGGAATCTCGAACAGATGCTCGACGCCCAGATCCGTGCCCGCCACAACGCACTCAACGAGCCGGTCGAAGAGGTGCCCGACGAGTGGGCCGAAGCGATGAACACGATGGCCGCCGCGGCGCGGTCGGCCTACCGTGACCTGCTCGAAACTGATGGCTTCGTCAGCTACTTCGAGCAGGCCACGCCCATTACGGTCATCGAGGATCTCAACCTCGGCTCGCGTCCGGCCTCGCGGTCGGATGATCGCTCGGTCGAGGACCTGCGGGCGATCCCGTGGGTGTTCTCGTGGACCCAGTCGCGGTGTATTCTCCCCGGCTGGTTCTCGCTTGCGGCCGGCGTCGAGGCCTACCTCGACGATGGCGGCGACATGGAGACGCTCCAAGAGATGTACGACGAGTGGGCGTTCTTCCAGACCACCTTCGACCGGGCGGCGCTGTCTTTGACCCGGACAGATCTCGAAATCGCCGACGAGTACGCTGCGTTGGCCGACACGGAACTCCGCGAGGAGTTCCAACCGCGAATCGAAGGTGAGTACGAGACGGCCGTCGACCTCACTGCCGAGATCACTGGTCGCGAGGACCTGCTTCGCCGCGACTGGCTCGACGAGAGTCTCGAACGCCGGAACCCCTACGTCGACCCACTCAACCTGCTGCAGACCCACCTGCTGAGTCAGACCCACCTGACCGAAGCCGAGGAACGCACCCTCCGGCTCACCGTCAATGGGATCGCAGCCGGCATGAAAAACACCGGATAGCTGGCCGTCCGAGGGATTTCGTTCGCTCCTCTCAGTCCGACCCCCGCGACAGATAGGTAATACCGTCGGGATGGGTCCGGACATCGATGCGGTCGACTTCTTGGCGGGCGTTCATATCGATCACCGAGACGTCGTTGGTTTTGTTGTTCGTAATGTAGGCCATCGAGCCGTCGGTGTTGAACACGACCTCGCTCGGCCAGATGCCGACCGGAATACGTTCGACCTCCCACGGTCGACCGGTGCCGTTGCGGTGGAACCGTGTCTCGATGACCGAGACATCGTTCGACATCCGGTTGGGAACCAACGCGACGCTGGCATCCGGCGAAAAGACGATCCCCATCGGCGCGTCGCCGAGTCCCGTTTTGTAGATGATTTCGTGGTGCTCCGGGTCGTGGACGGTCAGTCGACTCTCGTTTTGGATCGTCACATAGACGTTTTCGGTATTGGGGTTGACCGCCACACCTTCGGGCCCGTCGCCGACCGGGACGTCGACTGAGATCCGACGCTCCTCACAGTCGATGATCGTGAGTGTGTTGCCACTGCTGTTTGTGACGTAGGCCAGCGACTCGTCGCCGCTCAACGAGAGGGAATTCGACTGGGACTGGTGGGTCGGAATCACATCCAGCAGTTCGTCTGTTTCAATATCGAACACGAACACCCGGCTGTTGTTCCGCGAGACGACCCAGATTTCGGTCGACTGCTCGCGGACCGCAATCCCACGTGGGCCGTCGAACAGATCGTGTTCGACCTGAGCAGTCACCGAATAGCTCTCGTTGTCGATAATATTCAGCGCATCACCCTGCGAGCAGGTAACGTAGCTTTTGGCACCGTCAGGCGAAGTTTCTATCGTCCACGGGCCGAAATCCGTCTCGATTTCGGTGACCGTCTCGCCGGATTCGGGGTCGACAACTGAGACGCAGTCGTCGTCCCGGTTGAGTACGAGCAGTCGGTCATCCATATCACAGTCAGGGGTCGCCACGCTAAAGCCTGTTAGCACCGTCCGGCTCCCGAGACAGTCCACTCAAAACGCGTTAGGCTGACCGCGCCGCAGCAGCCGCCTCGCCCATGATTTCGATGGCCTCACGCAGCGTCTCCTCGTCGGTCGCATACGAGATCCGCGCCATCCCCTCGCCGCCCTCGCCGAAGGCTTCGCCCGGCACCACGATCACACCCCGGTCGATACATTCGTCGACGAATCCCTCGGGCACCTTCGGCATCGCATAGAACGCGCCGTGGGGGGTCGGACAGTCGATGCCATGATCAGCTAATCCATCGAGCAGGATATCCCGTCGACGTTTGAACGAGTCGGTCATCTCCTCGACGATCTCCTGTGGCCCAGTGAGCGCGGCCTCAGCGGCGTACTGGGCGGGAGCGCTGGCGCAGGCTTGGGCGTACTGGTGGACCCGGAGCATGCGCTCTGTGCGCTCGGTGGAGCCGGTAACCCAGCCGAGTCGCCAGCCGGTCATCGAGTACAGTTTCGAACAGGAGTTGACGACAACCACGTTGTCGCTGTCGGCGTACTCGATTGGCGAGTGGTGGTCGCCCTCGAAGACGGTGTACTCGTAGACCTCGTCGGAGACACACAGAACGTCGTGTTCGTCGGCAATGCGGGCGAACTCTTTGATGTCCTGCTCGCTTGCGACCGCGCCGGTCGGATTGGCAGGCGAGTTGACGATGAACGCCGCGGTGTCGTCGGTGATCGCCTTCTCGACTGCAGCGGGGTCGACCGTTAGATCCTCGCGGAGGTCGACTGGGACTGGCTCACCGTCAGCGAGTTTCGTGAGGGCGTCATACGAGACGAACCCCGGATCTGGAATAATGACCTCTTGGCCCGCATCAACATGGGCTTCGAGAGCGATGTGCAGGGCTTCGCTGGCTCCTGAGGTGGCGATCACGTCGGCTGGGTCGACGTCGATGCCTTGATCTCGCTGGTGTTTGTCGGCGATTGCCTCGCGGAGCGGTTCGATCCCCTTGTTGCCCGTGTAGCCGTCGGCCTTGCCTGATTCGATGGCGTCGACGGCGGCCTGTCGGGCATGCTCTGGCGTTGGGAAATCCGGCTGGCCCAAGCCGAGGTTGATGGCGTCTTCGCTGGCGGCTTCGAACACTTCGCGGATGCCACTGATCGAGATGCGCTCGACACGTGAGGAGAACTCTGTCATACTCCCTATGCTCTCGGCCGACAGGATAGCTTTTGTTACATTCGATGGGCGACCCAGTACCGGGTCGCTCGTTCGAACTGTCTGGGAACGGCGGGGCCACGTTTGGACTCCTCGTCGAACCTCCGTTGAGCGCCTGTTTGTCTCTGAGGCACGTACCGAAGGCAGCGTAACAGTAGTATATGTTCAGAAGTTAGTAGGTAGGGCTGTGCAAGATACAGAGGGTATCTAAAGCAAGGTGTCGATTCTCTCTTACAATGGTCGCTACTGTTCTGTAAGTGCGTATACTGTGCCATTGGAAGTCCCAATGTAGAGAGTCTCGTCGACCACCACCGTCGACCACACCCAGCGATCTCCCGTCTCGAAGCGCCAGTGTTCGGTGCCGTTACGTGGATCTAGGGCGTAGACGGTGCCCTCCATATCGCCGACGTAGACCGCATTGGTTGTCACTGCGAGCGGCGATCCGACATCGGTCTCGAAGAACCACCGTTCAGTGCCGTCGCTCGCGGCCAGCGCGTAGACGCCGTGGCCAGTCCCTGCATAGACGGTATCGTCCAGTACGGCTAGTTCACTTATACCGGACCTGAGAACCCCCCTATCCAGATCGAACGTCCACCGGTCGGTACCGTCGGCGGCATCCACTGCCCAAACCTCCCCACTCAGTTTGAAGTAGACAGTCTCATCGGCCACCGCTGGCGTTGGGCCGCCCAAATAGCGTAGCTCGCGGGACCACTGTTCGGTGCCGTCGGTGGCGTCCAGTGCATACAACAGCCCGTCGCCGCCCCCGACGTAGACGATGCCGTCGCCCACTGCTGGTGACGGCGTCACGTATGCGCCGGTATCGAAGCGCCACTGTTCGGTGCCGTCGTTCGCAGTCAACGCACACAGATTTCCGCCGCCGCGTCCGACGTAGACGGTGCCGTCGACGACCGCCGGCGACGAGGCGATCCTTCCATCGACTGCAACCGACCACTGTTCGGACCCATCACTTGCAGCGAGGGCGTAGATCGCGTTGTCGTGACTCACGACGTAAACGGTGTCGTCGTCGACAACGAGCCACTCCGCGGGATTCTCGTCTATTTCGACGGCCCACTGTTCGGTGACCGAGTCAGTTGGGCCGGTCGCGTCGGGCGGTCCACCGGTCCGGGCGGGGGTGTATCGGAACATCGGCGCGCCGGTGGGGCCGGCGGTTCTTTCGGTCCCTGTCCCGTCGTCAGTGGCGCGCATACACCCGGCAAGACTCAGTACCTCACAAAGCATCCTCGGCTAGCTGTTTCTGCGGCCTGAGTTCTGTGTCGAAGCGGTTGTACTGACGGTCTCGACGAGAGAATTACGGACGGATCGACGGAGAGCTGTCGCTGTCGGCGGCGGTCAGCCGCCGACGCGACAGCGTCGCCACTCACTCCGCTGGCTTGCTCGGTCGGTGGTTAGCGGTGGAATCGGTCGTCAGGTGGCCGATTCGCGGGGACGGCCCGACGCACCGCGAGGGCCGTCCACGCAGCTCGTCGAATCATATTGACGAACTCCTTGTACGGCCACCACCAGAGGCGACGCCCGCCTCGGCGGGGCGTCGCCACATACTCGTAGTGAAGGTACCGCCAGACGTTCTGTAAGAGGAGACTCACCACCACGTACAGCAGCCGTACCGTTGGATCTCGTGTTGTCGTTGTCGCTATCGCTTGCTCAAACAAGCGATAGCTTGACTCGATACCGAAGCGTTTCGAGTAGTGGTATCGAGCGTCCCGTGGTGAGTCGATGAACGGCGCGTCAGCGGCGTAGCCGTGACGCGCCACACCGTTCTCGTCATACTTCCCATTTAGGTACGTACAGTCGATGTAGACGGGAAAATCGACGGTCCAGCTGTGACCGTCGAGTTTCCCCGTCAGATCATGCTGAATGACGCGACTCCATCCTTCCGAGAGCTCTTGCTGAATCGCCTCACCCCACCGGATGATCGGGATCACGTACGCGTAATTGTGCGCCTGAAGCAGCGTGAGACACTTACTGTCGTAGAATCCGCGATCAAGGTAGACGGCCTTGACCCCGGCGTCAAGGCCGTCGAGGACACCGAAGAACTCAGCGAGGACACTACTTGCGGTATCGCCGTCTTTGAGACGGCGTACCGCCAGCGTGTAGCGTTTGTTCTTCACACGCGCGTAGAGTGTGGCATAGGCGTGGAACGCAGTGGTTCCACGCTTCGCTACCGAGTGATAGAGGCCGTCTGTGTCGTCTTCGTCACCGTAGTAGGGCCGCAGGTGGAGGTCTGCGCAGACCTCCACCTGTTCGGGGAGCAATTCATCGAGATCCTTTCGCAGGAGCGTGTTAGCGACTCGTTCGAGCCGTTCCGGCTCGAACTTCGTCCGAAGATGGTAGAGGACCGTGTTCCCAGCGGGTGAGTTCTGGCTCGACGCACAGAGCGTAGAGACAGAGGTCCCGTCGGCGCAAGCGCCGACGAGGACCTCATAGATGTCTTCAGCAGTGATTTCAGCGTTATTGGCTAACGAGAGCGAAACTTCCTCGTCAAGGCGGTTGACGAGAAAGTTAAGAAGCTGGTCCTCGTGGATCTCACCGTCTGCTTGTTTGGTTTTAGACACACCTTCAGCAAGCAGACGTTCTAACTAAGCGGCTTTGTGAAGTACTGAGACTTGGTGCTCGATGGACGCCCGCATCCACTACCGACTCATAGAGTTCGGCGATCTCGGTGAGTACGGTGTCATTCTCTGCACTCACGATCTTGACGATATCACGAAATCCGTTGTCCTCATCACCGGGAACCAATCGCTCCGGTGAGTAACCGAGATAAAACCCTTCGCCAGCTTCCAGTTCGGATGTACGTTCGATCGCCGGTCCGAGAATCTCTCGTGTTGCCCCCGGATACACGGTCGATTCAAGGACCACTTTCGTTCCGGGTCGTATGGTATGACCAACAAGTTCGCCGGCCCGTTCGACGTACTTCAGATTCGGTTTCTTGAGTTCGTCGACGGGAGTTGGAACTGTAATGATAACGTATTCCGCATGTGTAAATGATGCCGTATCGGTCGTAAAGTCGATATCGGACCGTTCGACCCTCTCGGCACCGACATCATTGGTTGGATCCTGTCCCGTTTTTAGCTGATTGATCTTGTCTTCATCGATATCGAATCCGACTACATCATAGCCTGCCTGATCAAACTCCGTCGCTAACGGTAAGCCAACGTAGCCGAGTCCAACAATGCAAATTTTGTACAGTGATTGGTCCGATACATCGCGATGTCTTGCTTTTGGGATATCCATGTAATCTCACTCCTTTCGGGTCAGACAGGGACTGTATTGCTGTCGTCTAGATTACATAATCTACATAGGCCATCATATATATTTCGATAGTACAAGTAGCTATAATATCTCTATATTACTTTTATTTATGTTCTACCATTTTTACTATTTATGTAGGATGTTCCATTACTACCTTAATATCCAATTACAAACTATTTTTATGGATATAAATAGTATTATTGGGGAGTTTTCGTTCCTCCGTCAATTACCGTGTATACGGACTGTTGATCACAACTCACGTAGCCACCGAACCTTCTGAATTGCGTACATCAACCCACAGATGTAATGATTGATCCGCGTTGTCGGGCGTCGGCTGGGCCGGAGGAGTACCAATATAAAGCAGGTAGGTGACACGGAGGTCTTCTCCAGTAATCGCCGCGGTGAGGTTGTGTTCGGTACGCCACTCCTCTCCAGGTTCGACAACCGGTTTGAAAGTTGTCACCCGCTGTCGGTCGACGATCTCCGCTTTGTTGGTTTCTGGAACCGTTGTGTTGTGTATCTCGACAATAATCGTGTACTCCGTCCCGACGTTCTCATTATTTTCTAGGCCGACGACGATCGGTTCGGGCTCACCGGCTACGAGATCGCTCGGATACTCCTCGGCTACGAGTTCGCCCTCAGCAGTCTCTGTCAGGATATAAAAATCCGTAAACTGTTCTCCGTCGGGGGGCACAGCCACAGCGTAACCAATAGTACCGAAGGCGAAAACGACGCTAATCGCAAGGACAATCACGAGAACAGAATCAAGCCGCGTGTCCGGCTTCAAATTCTGTGTCCACATAGTGTCCATCCACTGTCGAAACGAGACGGTAAACTGTCTGTCTTCAGGGAGTTTCTGTCGACGATACGCGGCGAGCACCACTCCCACCAACGTAACTCCGGCGAGTGTGAAAATAACTGGAATCAGACGGATACCCCACGGTGTGAAACTGAGGCCAATCCCGGTGAGCGGGACGATGGCGATACTTGTCCCAAATGCTAAGGCGGCTCTTTCGATTCTGTCTATGCCGCCGGTGCCAGGCAAGCGAGCAGCCAACATATTACTTGCCTCTTCAGTAGTTGTCTCTTCAGCTTCGGGGTCGGCAGAAAGATATGATTCTGGAAACAGAACCGCAATAAACGCATACCCGGGAATGAAGGCCACGAAGGCCAGACCCAGAACGAATCTGAGGACAGACTCTCTGACTGTCGGTAGCGAAACTGCGATAATCATCAGTATTGTGAATATTGCAGTTGCTACAAGATCTGCTGGTAGAGACTTCTTACAACCTACTAATAACTTTTTGAGGCCTTCACCAATAGCCATTGTCAGCTAATCGACACCATCTGACAAAAGTGGTATCATCGAGCACATATATCTGGTATTAAATCTTTAACCTAACGGCATAGAAGTCGTTCATCTAATAGTTACTAAGTGAGTTTTTTCTCAATAACATATTTCAACCCACGGAGGAACGGACGTGGATCATCGGCCCGAAGGGTATCGAACCGGGGCATGTCGTAACACGATCGAAGGACTGCATGTAGTTCCGTGGCTAGAGACGGTCGGTCGACCAGTGGAGACTCCTCTCGCAAAATACTGAGTAGATAGCCGAGTTCACCGTACAGCAGGTGGCTTCCGACGCCCACATCGTACTCGTGGTTGATCTTGGAACTCAATCCTTGCGTCGAGAGCCAATAGTAGTATGGAAAATCAGCCCCGGCTTGAACTGCACAAGGCAGCGACTGCCACATGCGCGGGTTGATTTCGGTCAACACGAACTCTCCGGTCTCTTTGTCCTCCATGTACTCGATACACGCGAGGCCGTGGTACTCCAGACTGTCTAGTAGGGTTCGACCTGCCTCTTCGAGGGCCGGCATCGAGACCGCCTCACGGTAGACGCCGCCACCACCGATGTAGGAATCCCCCCGAATCTGACGGTGTTGGAACGTCGCCAGCGGCTGGCCGTGATCGTAGAGCGCGCCGAAGACGTACTCGTCGGCGCTCCGAATGTAATCCTGAACGATAGGGACGTGGTTCATCTCCTCGATAATCACCTCGACGTCGGGTGTCTCACCCGGATACAGATGCTTGATAGTATTCACCTCGGCTACATCATGAGGACCAAACGATTCAATCGACTCTTCGGTCAATAAATTGGTCGTGTCGCAAAGTCCTCTAGAGTTCAGTAGTAACTGACTCCCGTGAAGGCGGGGTTGCCTCTGGTGTCCAAACCGAGGTACCCCATGCACGCCACAATCGACGTGCGGTTCGAACTGAGTATCGACGACGACAAAACGCTACCGCTCGCCACGCTTGCCGAGGCCGTCACTGACCAGAACCTCGAAGCAGTCCTTCTCGAATCGCTGGTCGAGAGCCTCGACGCCGCCAGCGTCGAGGCGCTCTGTGGTGAGAAACACGCACATGGCAACGGTGACCAGCGCTTCCAACGCGCCGGCACCGACACCCGCACAGCTGTCACAACTGCCGGAGAACACGAGTTCTCTCTCCACTACGTCGAAGATACAGCCGCTTCCCCAGACGAATCCAGCTACTTCCGGCCCGTCGAAGACGTTCTCGACTTCGACGGGCAGAACCGCTATCAGCAGGACATCGCCGCCAAAAGCGTCGATCTCGCTACCTCGCTCAGCTATCGAGACGCTGCCAATCACGGCGACAGCTTCGTCTCGATGCCGTCGCCGACCACCATCAACCGCCGTGCCAAGAAATACGGCCACAAGCTCAAACAGTTCCTTCCAGACTGTGTCGCTGGCACAGACGCTGACGCCGTCATTCCTGACGGGACAAAGTGCCACAGCCAAGACGACGACCGCTCGTCCCACTCCGTCCAAGCAACGCTCGGCGAAGACACCGCCGAAGAGTCACGCTCCCTGCTGGATCTGTCGGTCAACGCTGACTGGGACGAAACTGCCGCCGAACTCGATGATATCGGCGCAGTCACTGACGACGCGACGGTCGTCAGTGACGCTGATAGCGGCATCGTCACAGCCTTTACCGACGAAAACCGTGACCACCAGCTCGATCTCGTCCACGTCGGCCGAACGCTGGGTTACACCCTCTGGGACGATGGCGTCTTCTCCTTGGACCGTCGGAAGGAGATCGTTTCGGAGGTGATCGACGAGGTGTTCCATCTGAAGAACTCTGTGGCGAAGCATCGTCCAGCGGAGGAGTTCGCGGCGATCCGCTCGCGGATCGCGCGAACGAGAGAGCGATTAGAGAAGACAGCGTGGCAACTGGAGCAGTTCGGGTCAGCAAAGGCTGCAGGGTATCTTCGGCGGTGGCTGCCGTCGATTGTGACGTTCGCCGAGCACGCTGTCGAGGGGTTCGAGGTTCCGTGGACCTCGAACCCCGTCGAACGACTGATGGGCGAGGTCAGCAAGCGGTGCAAGAACCAGTGGATGCGCTGGACAGCAGAGGGATTGGAAGCGATACTCCAACTTCGGTTGGTGAAGTACGCCGACCCCGAGTACTACCAAGCGTTCCTCGACGAACTGCTCCAACGTTCGACCAAAACAGCAATCAACTGTGACCTCTCAATTGAGAGTACCAGCGGCAAAGTCTAGACCGCTTTGCAACACGACCAATAAATTGAACCGGGATTTGACTATGAGTTCTGGGCTCCAATCGTCGACATCTGTTACTAGCCTGGTGTGAGGGACGGCAACGTCTGCTGATTCGGCTGCCGCTGCGAGCTGCAACCGGTCGGTAACAGTCTCAAGTAGGTCGGACGAGGGTGTGGTCAGCGAGACGTGAGGATCAAACAAGTCGTTGTACCGTGCAAACAGATACGCATCGTGGGGTCGTACAGGGAGTATCGTCTCTACATCCCGGCGAGAAGCAATGTCGAGCAGGGCATCCCTATAGGCGAGTATATTTTGCTTTGGAGATGGGATTTGAATCTGTTCGTCACAGAATCGTGATGCACCTGCCGCAACTTCAGCCTCTATCGAAGCCAAAATTGTGTGGATCCCTTGTTTCGACAGTGATCGCACACAGGAGTAACTCCTCGAATCGAGACCAGCCGGTATGCAAACAGATTGCTTGTTTTTAATTCTAGAGACCATAATACAGTTTCTCAGTTCCAATCTCATTAGTATCAAGTCCTTACCTAATTTACACGATTAGCGGCTAATAGAGATCAGAGTATGGGGCAGCCTAGCATGCCGCGTGGCACATTTTCAACAGAGGAGAATTCCCATCGTATACTGGGTGTGAGTTCCAGTTCACGACAGTGAGAACGGGCTCTAGTATCTCATCGCCAGTAGCTATCTGGGTGACGAAACACAAACTCAAATACATGATTTTTATCACATTTATTGAGTAAGTATTTTTCATTTCAAACTGTTACAATGAGTAAGTACTCAAATAGAACTGTTCTCTCAAATCAGCTGGGGAACGGCTGAAAGGACGAATCGTTCCGCAGTGGAACGAGAGCCTGCAGTGTCCAAGATTATGCCGCTTGATTGATGCCAACGTTTATTGTTTCGAGTTTCGTAACTCTATACAATGAGTTACGATACAGAACATGTGCGTAATGCGGGCAACGGTCCCGCGATGATTACTGGGCTTCCTACCTTCACAGACCTACTCACAAATGCGAACCTCGCTGAGCTGTACACCGCTATTCGCCAGTCGCCAGGTGTGACTGCTCCCGAACTCATCGATCAAGTAGCGGTCTCAAAAAAGACCGTCTACGAGTATCTACATAGGTTAGAACGTGCAGGGCTAATCAGTGAAACAGAAAATAGCGGTGGTACAAGTGCGTACGACGCAGAGGAGTTCGAACTGACGCTCACAATTCGTGGGATAGAGATAACGATCACCCCCAAGCTCGTTGCAGTCATCGCACAGTCTGATGAATATCCAATTATCAAGCGTGTCTGTGACGAACACGGATTTGTGACATTCGCACTTGCTCACGATCTGATCAACGCACATAGCGACGGCGATGTCACGATCCGACAAATCGGTACGCTGACCGACCTTTCACACGGAACAACTTATGATCTCGTCGAGGCACTCTACGAGATTCACGATCTCGGTGGCGACGATCCGAGCCCAACGACATATACTCCCGATGACGTGGTCGACGACGATCTACAGTCAGAGTTGGCCGACGAATAGATGCCTCGGTCAGAGCAACTGTACACGGCGAATATTGTGGATACAGTTATCTTCCGGAGTCTGGGTAAATCACCAAGTCCTCAGTTACGGTCGTTGAAACAAGCCGTCGCTGAGGCGGATACAGAACTCTGGGTTTCACCATCGATCTACCGTGAGCTGACGAACTATGGGGAAGATCCTCCGAGAAATCCATATCTTGATACAGGCATCAAGGAAGGATGGATTCGCGTCGCAACTCCGCTACCGAATAATCGGAATTCGGCATTTGACTCGGTTACTGACCCTGTTGAACAAGCACAGCATCTCGCAGACGAATATTTGAACCAACAGAGCAAGTATCCAAATACCAATAACTGGCGAGACGCATCTGTGGTTGCGTTGGCTGTACGATTGTTTGAACAAAACACTCGAATCCGCGTTATCACTCACACAGCAGATAAGACTCTGGCTCAGGCTTGCGCCCGTATTCCGCCTGAATTTGGATACTACGATATTGAATCACGGTACTACAACCCACCACAGAAAGCAAAAAAACAGTTCCCGACCGTCGAATCACTTTCTTGGAGTAGCCAATAGCGAATGTGGTCCTGAAGGATCCTGTTGGAATACTAATTAACTCACATTTTTGTTCTCCGTGCTATACACAGAGGCTACATTTCTCGGGCTACCGGCATCAGACTTTTTTCAATTGGACTGCTCGGCTAATAGTATGGTAGATGATCCAACGATTCCTCTCGGAGATATTCGACAGAGAGATCCCGGAAGCGACCGGCAAGGAGCGTTCAAACGAGGCTGGACAGCAGCTGTGAAAGATCTCAATGACGATGGAGAATCATCAAAATATTCTGAGGGTCCACCACCAGAAACCCTTACGTGGGATAATCTCGGGTACCGCCTTGGAAGCATATTTGGCGAAACAGACGATGACCAGCGACAGAGACTATTTGATTGGTGTAAAGAGAAACAAAAACGAGAACGAGAGTCCTAATTGACGAAGTTCTGTGCTGTATTCGCGTTCGCAGTCTTACAGCCGCGATGAAGAGCGAATTATATATTATTTAAATATTTTCGGCGCTGCTCCATTTTGTCTTGTTCACTTCGCTTATCGTAGTGTGTGTCAAGCACATCTTTCGATACATTAGCCCGATCACTTACAATATCTTTCGGGACATCACAATTGAGATGGTGAGAGATTCCTCCTCGCCGCAATGCATGTGGACTCACGCTCGATGGGCACTCGGATTCAGACCCATATTCGGCGGCATCACAGTCAGAAATAGAGCGATCATGCGGACACTCACCAGTGTACTCGCACGGGCGGGTACTCCGGTAGCAATCTCCTCTGAGGGTGGTGATGTGTGCACGTCCCTGACTTGTGGATTCCAGTGGTTGACGCCCTTTCTCATCCGTTATACTGGGTCGACGGTCAGAAATCCAGCTATCGAGTAACTCACTGATCGACTCTGAGAGGGCAACGTGTCGTTCTCCACCCTCTGCATTCTTGATCGGCGTTTTTGTCTCTGGCCGATGAACTACTTCGAGATATTGACCATCACTATTGTAGTCCTCAAGATCCAGCGAATGAATCGCACCAACACGCATCATTGTGTGCCACATTAGCGAGACGACGATATGCGGTCGTGATGCATACTCATACTTGCCGAAGTAACTGAGTATCTGCTCTGCTCGCTCCGTCTCCAGCATTTCTGTCCGGACATTGTCACCGGAGCTCAGAGTTGGCGAGAGAACCTTGGTATGGAGGTCAGGTTCGACGGCATCGATTGATTCGAGCCACCTGATGAACACACGGAGTGTATCCATCTGTGTCTTTTCCGTCACAACGCCGATGTCGCCCTCATCACGTCGCCATAGACGATACTGGTGTAGCATGCGGCCAGTGAGCTGATTGAGGTTCCCAACCTCATTCTCATCGCACCATCGGACAAAGTGGCTGAGTCGTGAACGGTGAGAGTACAGGGTTGCTTGTGCGACCTCATTCTCGCGGTCAGTTAGATACATTTCGAGTGCTGTCTCGGGTGCGATTGGTTCGAGCTTCATTATTGATCTCCTCTGAATCGGAGAAAGGCCCGATTTACCCCAATCTCAAACCATTCAAATCAGCCGACAGACGGCTGAAAGGACAAATCGTTCCGCAGTGGAACGAGAGCCTGCAGCGCCCATTCAGTTTTTCGGCAGTCTAATCGCAAGACAGCGTCGAGTCTATATCCCGGGAAATCACAGTGCCGTTACTTTCGTTTGATAATCGAACAGAGAGTAAACTCTCTGAGATCCATAGCCAGCGGTTTCAGCGCAGTTGGCGAGTCTGTCGAAGAAATCAAAACTCTCTGCAAGAACTCGGAGCCGAAGGGTGGCTGATTCGGTTTGGTGGCACTGCTCTTCGATCTGGTCGGTTAGTGTGGCGACTTTCTCGCGGCTCGCTTCAGGGAGTGCCAACGGAACCCGGCTAGGCTCGTCGACGACGGTTTGGGGTTTGATTGCCGGTCGCTCATCGGTTCTCCCTGCTTGCTGTGTCTCTTTATATATATCGAGGATCGCATCGATACGGCGCAGTTCGTCGAGGAGGTGGGCTTGAGTATTGGTGTAGGCCATGATTCTATCGTGAATGAGAGCGTCGACTGGACGAACATGTGCTCGCACGAATATTTATAATTCATTGAGAGGCAAGCATCGGTAAATCGGACTCATGGTATACAGATCATCGCACCGAAACGAGAACGCCTCGGATACAGAGACGGGGGTGACGACGAGTCGGGTCGCAAATCGCACCGCAGCGGATTCGACATCCGCGACAGGCAGCTCTGGTCACGGCAGGCGACTATCGAAGAGACTGAAGCCTATTTCGGGATGGAAGTCCCGGACACAGACACCGTCTTTCGCCTCCAGCGGCTCGAATCGATGAACACGACTGAGCGTGTTCGTGGCTGGGTCAATGAAGGAATGATCGTCGAAGATATCGGTAATCCCCTCTCGATAGTTAGCACAACAACGACAGACTCCGGCTGATACCAGCTCTGCTGGTAAATTTGGTGTTCCCGATCCAGTTCGGGATATGATCTCGTCGACTGGAAGCAGAACGCGGTAGATAGCGTATTTAGTCGCCGTTGAGCGGTAAACTATTCACCAGTCAAGTCAACAATAGGTGGTCTGCTCGCTACTCATGTTGGGCGTCGACAACGGCAACGCCAGCTAAGTTCACGATGTCTTTGACTTCGTCGCCGCGCTGGAGGACGTGGACCGGTTTGTCCATCCCGACGAGCATCGGCCCGACGGCCTCCGCATCGCCCAGTCGCTGGAGGAGTTTGTAGCCGATGTTGCCGGCTTCGAGGTTCGGAAACACGAGAACGTTCGCGGGCTCGTCCAGCTCGGCGAACTCGTAGGTTCCTGAAAGCATGTCCTCGACAACCGCGGTATCGGCCTGCATCTCACCGTCGACGGGGAACTCGACTGTGGGGTCCTCGCGGAGTCGACGGGCGGCCTCGCGGGGTTTGCGGGTCCCCTCGTTGTCGACGCTTCCGAAGTTGGAGTACGACAGCAGCGCCGCCCGTGGCTCGACATTGAACCGCCGAGCGAGGTCGGCGGTGTGACGCGTCACCTCCTCTAAGACGTCCGCATCCGGGTCCTGATTGACGGTAGCATCGGCGCAGAACACGACGCGGTTTTTGAAGGTGAGCATGTAAACGCCGGCAGCGTAGTCGGCATCGTCGGCCGTCCCGATCACCTGCAGCGGCGGCCGCAGCGATGACGGGTAGTGATGGGTCAGGCCGGTGAGCAGCGCGTCGGCGTCACCGGTCTCGACCATCACGCTGCCGAGGTAGGTGCTGTCCTCGACGAGTTTGCCCGCCTCGCTGCGCGTGACGCCGTTGCGCTTGCGCAGGTCGTACAGTCGGTCGGCGTAGGCGTCGAGATCGCCCTCGCTGGGGTCGATGATCTTGGGGTCGAAATCGAGCCCGAGCGTCTCGCTGATCGCCTCGATGCGGTCGCGGTCGCCCAGCAAGATCGGCTCGGCGATTCCCCGGTCGACGAGCTGGTAGGCCGCCCGGATCATCTTCTCGTCGTCGCCCTCGGCCAGCGCGACGCGCTTGGGGTCGGTCTGGGCTTTATTAAGGATGATCCGCATCATCTCGCGGGATTTGCCCAGACGAGCCTCAAGTGCCTCGACGTAGGTCTCGACGTCGAGCGACCTGCGGGCCGCGCCGGACTCCATGGCCGCATCGGCGACCGCGGGGGTCACCTCGAAAAGGACCCGTGGATCGAGCGGCTTGGGGATGATGTAGTCGGGGCCGAACTGGAGTGGCTGATCGCCGTAGGCTTTGACGACCGCATCGGGGACGTCCTGACGGGCCAACTCGGCCAGTGCCTCGCTGGCGGCGACTTTCATCTCCTCGTTGATCTCGGTGGCCCGAACGTCGAGTGCGCCGCGGAAGATGAAGGGAAACCCCAGCACGTTGTTGACCTGATTCGGGTAATCCGAGCGGCCTGTCGCCATGATAACAGTGTCATCGCGGGCGTTCTTGGCCTCCTCATAGCCGATCTCGGGAGTCGGATTTGCCATCGCGAAAATGATCGGATCGGCGGCCATCGACCGGACCATCTCTTGGTCGACGATGCCGCCCACAGAGAGGCCGACGAACACGTCCACGCCAGCCATCGCCTCCGCCAGCTCGCCCTCGGGGACATCGCTGGCGAACTCGCGGGTGTACTGATTGAGTTCGCCTGCCTCCGCGCGCTCGGTCGTTAGAATCCCGTCGACATCGCACATCGTGATATTCTCTCGGGGAACGCCGAGCGAAACGTAGAACCGGGCGGTGGCGGTCGCGGCGGCACCGGCACCGGCGAAGGTGACGTCGAGCTCCGAGAGCTCTTTGTCGGCGATCTCGCAGGCGTTGAGTAGTGCAGCGCCCGAAATGATGGCGGTGCCGTGCTGGTCGTCGTGGAAGACGGGGATATCCAACTGATCGCCGAGTCGACGTTCGATCTCGAAACAGTTCGGTGCCGCGATGTCTTCGAGGTTGATGCCGCCGAACGTTGGCTCCATCATCGCAATCGCTTGGATCATCGCGTCGGTGTCATCCGAGTCCATCTCGATGTCGAAGACGTCGATATCGGCGAACCGTTTGAAAAGGACGCCTTTCCCCTCCATCACCGGCTTGGAGGCTTCGGGGCCGATGTCGCCGAGACCTAACACTGCCGACCCATCCGAGACGACGCCCACCAAGTTCCCCTTCGCGGTATAGTCGAACACCTGGTCGACGTCGGTAGCGATTCGCTCACAGGGTGCGGCGACGCCGGGTGAGTACGCCAGCGAGAGATCCCGCTGGGTGTTGGTCGGTTTGGTCGTCGCAATCTCTATTTTTCCGGGCGGGTCAGTACTGTGGTACTCTAACGCGTCTTCGTCCAAGCCCATGGGAGCATATCTACACCGTTGATGATAAATAACAGTATTATTATCAAAGAATAATGAAAAGACAACAGAAATATATCAGAGATAGTATGTCTCCGGGGGTGTACATCGCCCGTGTGATCGGCTCGGTTCGACCAGCTACTGATTCCCGATCCGAATTCGGATCTTGAGCGTTGAGGCCGAGGTCCGAACGAACGCCGGCGTCGACGATCTCGCCGTAGTCTGAAAGCCCGCCAGCGGGATCTCTCCTCCACACAACGCTTCGGTGGCTCGGCTCCGACCACAAAATCGGCCGCCTCTGTCCCGACAAATGCGGGTTGGGAAACAGAGGAGAGTCGTGAGATGGATTCACGTACCGACAGCCGATCAGATCTCCAAATCGAACCGATCCAGACGCATCACGGTCTGCCACGCAGAAACAAAGTCGTGCACGAATTTCGCTTCGGCGTCGTCAGAACCGTAGACCTCCGCGATGGCTCGCAGCCGGGAGTTCGACCCGAAGATGAGATCCACGCGGGTCGCTTCCCAGTTCAGTTCGCCCGTGTCACGGTCTCGCCCCTCGAACCGGTTGTCCGACGTCGACGAGGGTTCCCACTTGGTGTCCATATCGAGTAGATTCACGAAGAAGTCGTTGGTCAGCGTCCCCGGCCGGTCGGTGAAGACGCCAAGATCAGACTCCCCGTAGTTCGCGCCCAGCGTCCGCATCCCGCCGACCAGCACCGTCATCTCGGAGGCCGTCAGCGTCAGTAGCTGGGCCTTGTCGACCAGTAACGCCTCGGGCTGTCGGTCGACCCCATCCGCACGGTAGTTCCGGAACCCGTCGGCGCTCGGCTTGAGCGCTTCGAAGGAGTCGACGTCGGTCTGGTCTTGCGAAGCGTCGGTCCGTCCCGGTTCGAATGGGACTGTCACATCGTAGCCACCTTTGGCTGCCGCCTCCTCGACGGCCGCATTGCCGCCCAGAACGATCAGGTCGGCCAGCGAGACTCGTGTCCCGTCGGACTGGGAGCCGTTGAACTCCTCTCGAATCGTTTCTAGGGTTTCCAGTACCGTCGACAGCTGGTCGGGCTCGTTGGCCTCCCAGCTTCGCTGGGGTTCGAGTCGGATGCGGGCACCGTTGGCACCACCGCGCTTGTCGCTGTCGCGGTAGGTTGAGGCCGATGCCCACGCGGTTTTCACCAGTTGTGGGATCGACAGCCCCGAGTCCAGGATGTCGGTTTTGAGCGCGGCGATATCTTCGTCGCCGATCAGGTCGTGGTCGACGTCGGGAATGGGGTCCTGCCACAGCATCTCCTCGTCGGGGACCTCCGGGCCGAGGAACCGGGACGGTGGTCCCATATCGCGGTGAGTCAGCTTGTACCACGCCTTTGCGAAGGCCATTCCGAACGCCATCGGGTTCTGTTGGAACTCCTCGATGATCTCCCGGTACTCCGGGTCCCGTTTGAGGGCGATGTCGGTCGTGAGCATCATCGGTGTGACCTCCTTGTCGGAGTCGTGGGCATCCGGGGCGCTCTCGACGTCGCTGGCGTCGACCGGGAGCCACTGCCATGCGCCGCCGGGTCCCTTCTGGGCGGCCCACTCGTAGTCGAGTAGATTGTCGAGATACCCCATGTCCCACTCCGTTGGTGATCCGGTCCATGGGCCCTCGATTCCGCTGGTGATCGTATCAGCGCCGCTGCCGGTGCCGTGGTCGTTCTCCCAGCCGAAGCCCTGCTGCTCGATGGGTGCGGCTTCCGGTTCGGGGCCCATGTGTTGGTCGGGATCGTCGGCACCGTGGACTTTCCCGAAGGTGTGGCCGCCAGCGATAAGCGCGGCTGTTTCTTTGTCGTTCATCGCCATGCGGTCGAACGTTTGGCGGATGTTTTTCGCCGACAGCTCGGGATCGGGGTTGCCGTCCGGCCCCTCCGGGTTCACATATATTAGCCCCATCACCGAGGCCCCGAGTCCCTCTTCGATTCCCCCCGGCTCGTCGAACCGTTCGTTCGTATCCATCTCCGTTTCCGGTCCCCAGTCGACCGAGTCGTCGGGCTCGAAGGCGTCCTCGCGCCCGCCGGCGTAGCCGAACGTTTTGAACCCCATCGACTCGATGGCGACGTTGCCCGCCAACACCATCAGGTCGGCCCACGAGAGTTTGCGGCCGTACTTCTGTTTAATCGGCAGGAGGAGTCGACGCGCCTTGTCGAGGTTCGCGTTGTCAGGCCAACTGTTGATCGGCCCAAAGCGCTGTCGACCGCCGGCCGCGCCGCCACGACCGTCGGCTGTACGATACGTGCCGGCGCTGTGCCATGCCATCCGGATGAAAAGCGGCCCATAGTGGCCGTAGTCGGCTGGCCACCAGTCGTGGGAGGTCGTCATCAGCGCTTCGAGGTCCGCCTTTACCGCTTCGAGATCGAGTGTCTGAAACGCTTCAGCGTAGTCGAACTCCTCGTCCATAGGACCAACATTGCGGGCGTTCTGATCGAGAATTTCCAGATTCAACTGATTCGGCCACCAGTCGTGGTTGGATGCAGTCATCGCCAAATAGTTATTCCGTTGCCATATTAATATTGTCCATTAAACAAACATGTTTATCAATTTTTGCCGGATTTGGCATCAATCCACACACAATTTAACAAATCGCTTGTACAAACATTGTGGCTTCGCTGTCGCTGTGCTGGCCAGACTCGAACGAATTTGGTCGCCTCGTCGAGTGGGCTGGTCTCGATGTGTCCAGTGGGCGTGAATACGATCACCTCCGAGTAGAGCAAGCGACGACAGCGACTATGGCCATCCCGCGACAGCTGATGCTGTCGACTGGCAGCAGCGTGAGACGCTCTCCCAGTAGTTCCGACCATGAGTCGAAAAGACACAACAATCATGTAGTGTGACACCGTGAATCATACATGGAACTGACTGTCTACGGGCCACTCCGCGGGGTGACGGGGTCGAAAACGGCCTCACTTCCTGACGTCGACCACCAAGCGTCAGTTCAAACCGTGCTCGAACGGTTTGTCGAACAGTATCCCGGAGCCGACGCCCAACTGTTCGACGACGCTGGAACACTCCGGGCAAGTGTCCGCGTTTTGGTCGACGGCGAACGGGCAGCGCCGGACACACCGTGTCCGTCGACTGCCGAGGTGTCTCTTATTCCGGCCGCCCAGGGCGGATAATCGTAGTCGTCGCGTGATGCGTGACAGATCGCTGTTTAGAGACCGTACTGATCTCGGACTACCGAATCCAACCCGATTGCTTCGAGCAGATCGGTCGGCACGAGCATCGAGAGCTGAACCACGCCCGGCAGGCGAGCGATTTCGACGCCGCCGGTAAACGTACAGCGCGCTCGAACCTCGCCTTCGGTCATGCCGAGCAGCGAGCCAGCCCGGTCGAAGGCGTTGTCAGTCGCGTCGTTGATCGTCGCCCCTGACCCGATGAACTGGAGTGGCATGGCGTCGGCAACCGTGTCGACATCGTACTGGGCTGCAAGCCCACTGCCTGCCTCGCGTTCCTCGTCGGTGTAGGGTTTGGCAATATCCGGAAGATCAGATTCGTTCGGCAGGAGGAGTGGCCCGTCCATGTCGACGTTTTTGATGACCTCGACCTCGAGTTCGGTTGTCCCACTCACGTCGGTCGTGTGCAACGAGAGTTCGCCATCGCCCTGATTAGCGTGGAGATCTCCGACGTAGAGGCCCGCGCCGTCGACTTCGACCGGACAGATGAGCGTCGCACCCGGTCGAACGTCGTTCGAGTCGAGATGGCCATCAGTCCGCGCGTCGAGTTCGCTTTCGTCGACGATCCCCCAGTCGTGCTCGGCACCGATGAGGAATTGACCGAAGTCACCAGCGTTGTGTGAGTCCGGCAGTTCGACTGTCGGGGTGGTTCCGATGTTCCCGATGAAGGGAGCGAGGTGGCCGAGTGCGCCGGGAATCTCGTCGGGTTTGTAGAGCAAGATGGGGTGCTGTCGAGAGTTTTCCGGGAGAGCCATGTTCTCCTCGGCATTCTCGGCAAGTTGGTCGGCTCCTTCTGGGCCGACGGTCAACCCGACTGTTCGATCCTCGTCGAAGACGACGGTATAGCCGTAGTCGAAGCCGAATGAGGAGGCGTTGGCTCCACACTCTGCACAGCGAATCGACCCTTCGCCAGTTCCCTCGACGACGGTGTCGGGCCACTCGGTTCCGCAGTCGGGACATCGATGGTCGATGAATGGATCGTCACCGAAGGCCTCGCTCCGCTCGGCCATACTCCCGGTGCTGGTGGCGACACTCGTCACTTGGACGTCTTTGATTCGGACGACGAGTGCGTCACCGGGCTCGGCATTTTCGACACGGATCGGTCGGGTCACCTCGTGGCCGCCGCGGAACGAGGGTGTGATCATCGGTCCCCAGCAGCCGGCTGGGGTGTGAGTTCGAACGGTGCCACCATCGGCAACCGTGCCCGCCCACTCTTGATCAGGGCCGACCAGACCGAGGGTAAACTGGTCGACATCGAGTTCTTGTTGGATCTGTTGGGACATCACCTGCGAGTATGTGACCCATTCGCATAAGCAATGTGTAGGCTGAATTGACGTTTGCTCCGCGTCGACTGCATGGACGAACGAATCTCAGTCGAGGAGGTAGTTGATTGGGAACTCGGCACTGCCCAGATAGTCCGGAACGCTGGCGGGACAGTGAGGATTGACAGTCAGCTACTCACTCGGTTGCACCGATCCGACAAGAGGATGCTCTCAGCGCCCGGACGAACGGATAGTGGACTCAAAGAGGTTGCAACAACCAGTAGCAATGCTCAGTGCGGCGATAGTCGCCTACTACGAGGCGATCAGGGACCGCCAAACGGGGAGATGTGAGGAGTGTGGTCGACTGAACTACGCGACGAACCGCTGTTTGTGTGGGGGGAGAGTCACCGAAAACGACCTTCTGGAGGAGACACGCGATGATGTAGCGCTGAACGACAAGCGTGTGGCAGTGACCAGTGCCGACAGTCATCGCCTGTTGGCCCTCCTGTTGATAGCGCTCCTGACTGGCTGCGGCGTCTGGATCGGTGTGGATCTACCGACTGCCGTGTGGATCGGGTTGATCGGAGCGGGCACATGGGTCGCATGGCTGCTCATGACGACCTATTCCGCGACAAGCGGTGAGCCGGACTACTGACCGAATCACAACCTGCCGCCGGTCGACCGTGACCACACAAAGAGTGAAGACGAACCGCCGTGGAACACTCACTGTCGTCAGTTTCAATGCTCACAGATACACCCGGCATCCACCACATTACCGGCATCGTTCGTGATGCCCAGCAGAACGTCGACTTTTATACGGACACCCTCGGACTCCGGCTCGTCAAACAGACGGTGAACCTCAACGACCAGTTCACGCGGCACCTGTTTTACGGCGACGAAACCGGCTCGCCCGGCACGAGTCTCACGTTCTTTGCCTACCCCTACGAAGAGAGCGGTCGGATCGGCAAACCACAGGTCAGCACCGCCGCGCTCGTCATCCCGCCGGAGTCGGTCGACTACTGGCGGGACCGACTCGCTGCCCACGATGTCGCCGTCGACGAGATTTCCCAACGGTTCGACGAGACGGCGATCCGGTTTCGTGATCCGGATGGCACACAGCTCGAACTCGTCACCGGCGAGTCGTCGGTCGACCCGTGGACTGGAGGCCCGGTGCCGACCCAGCACGCAATCCGCGGGATTCACGGCGTGACGCTGCTGTCAGCGAGCACCGTTGCGACTGCGAGCGTTCTGGAGACGCTTGGCTTCGACCTCCACGACCAAGACGGCCAGCAGGTTCGGTACCGGGCGGCGGGTGATCGAGCGACTATCGTCGACCTACTCGACACAGCAAGCCAGTTCGGCCGTGAGGGCGCAGGCTCGATCCATCACGTCGCCCTGCGTGTCCCGGACGTCGACCAACTCTACGAGTGGCACGACCTCTTTCGGGAGCGCGACTACGACGTCTCGCGGGTGACTGACAGACACTTCTTCCACTCATTGTACGTCCGCGAGCCGGGTGGAATTCTGTTCGAACTCGCAACGGAGAAACCGGGATTGACGGCCACCGAGGATATCGAGACGCTCGGCCAGTCGCTGTATCTACCGGATTGGCTCGAAGCAGACCGACAGCTAATCGAAGACCAACTCCCACCAATCGAACTGTCGACTGAGTCGGAGCGAACCTAATGGCCCATCTTCCACAATCGGGAGATTCGGATGACCCACACCGCGGCCAGCCAATCGAAACGGCTGGCGCACCCTCGCAGGCGGCCGAGGCGGCGGTGATCATGCTCCACGGTCGTGGGTCGACGGCCCAGCAGATTCTCCGGCTCGTCGACGAGTTCTACCACCACGGGGTGATCTATCTCGCGCCGCAGGCCGCCCGTAATCGGTGGTATCCCCGTTCCGGCTATGGGCCGATTGCGGACAACGAACCGTGGTTTTCCTCCGCGCTTGAGCATGTGTCGACTGCAGTCGAGATGGCTACTGATCTCGATATCGACCCTGAACAGATCCTCTTGTTCGGATTCTCACAGGGTGCCTGTCTGGCCAGCGAGTTCGTCGCACGCAACCCGCGGCAGTACGGCGGTCTCATCGCGTTATCGGGGAGTCTCCTCGGCCCGGAAACAGGGACCGAGTACACAGGTTCACTGGAGGGAAGTCCGGTCTTCTTCGGCTGTAGTACCGACGATCCGTACGTCGCTGCCGAGCGAATTTATGAGTCTCAGACTGTGTTCGAACAGCTCGGTGGGGAGGTTATGGCCCGGCTCTACGATGAGCTGGGGCATGCGATCAACGACGACGAGATCAAGATGACGAATACGTTCATTGAGCGACTCGTTTCGGCCGAGTAGTCGACACGGCGTTACTATTCGCGTAATACCGCTTCGAGGTCATGCAGCGAATCGAGGACGTACTCCGGTTGGTACCGACCAGCCTCGGCTCCCTCCTCGCGGAGCCACGCAACTGGCAGGCCAGCGTTCTGTGCGCCAGCGACATCGAATTTCAGCGAGTCGCCGACGTACAGCGTCCGGTCGACCGCTGTGCCAAGTTCAGCGAGTATCGTCTCAAACGGGTCGACATGCGGCTTCCGTCGCCGGAGATCACCGGCGTAGACGACCGTGTCGACCCGCGATTCGAGATCGAGCGCCCGAAGCTTTCCCTGCTGGCGGTCGGCGGGACCGTTCGTGAGAATCCCGATCGGTCCGGTTTCGCGGGCGGCGGTCAGCGCCGCCTCCGCCCCCGGCAGGAACGAAACCGCGGTGGTATCGATCTCTGCGATCAGGGCGGCCGCCAGCGCGAGGGGGTCGACTGCCGAGTGCCCATGCTGAGCCGACAGCCGAGCGAACCCCGCACCCAGATAGCCGCGTTCGTCGTCAGGATCGAGCGGACCGTCGAGTTCGGCCCACAGCGCCTCGGGAGTGCCGAACGGCTCGCTGTCGACCGCCTCGAAGGCACGCCGGTAGGCCGCCGCCAGATCGCCGTCGTGTCGACAGAGCGTGTTGTCCAGATCGAACACCACTGCGTCAAAGGCCGTCACAACCGCCTCTTTTCGAGCAGGATACAAAACATCACGCTGTGTCGGGACTGTCTGGCACCACAGTCAGTGTTCAGTCGACCGTCGACGCCGAACTCGCTACCAATCTTTCGGTGATTTGTCTCGCCAGAACTGCCCGCTGGGAGCCTCGGGGCGGAACCGGGCGAGCCAAATCGGGGTTTCGGCTCCTTTCTCGGGTGTTCGCGGTGCGTTGCCGTCGGCCATATCGGTCTGGACGTAGCCCGGACAGACGGAGTTGGCAAGGAGGCCATCGTTGCTGTACTCGCCGTCGAGATAGCAGGTCAGCCCATTCAGTCCGGTCTTCGAGATGCGGTAGGCTGGCATCCCACCGGACTGTGGCTGGGTAATCGCACCGAGTCCCGACGACATGTTGATCACCCGACCGCCGGGCTGGTCCAACAGCAGGCTGAGTGCCTGCTTGGTGAGGTGGATCGGACCACGAAGGTTCGTATCGAGCGTTCTGTCGACACCCTCGGTCGACATTTCGTCGAGCGACTCGCGGCTGTCCATCACGCCAGCGTTGTTGACAAGGACGTCCAGTCGACCGGTCTCCGACTCGATGTGCTCGATTGCGGCCTGTCGCTGGTCGGCCACGGTCACATCGAGTTCGATAGCCCGCCGGTCGGTGGCGGTGATATCGCCTGTATCTCGTGCCCCTGCGTAAACTGTCGCCCCGTGGTCGACAAGCCCATCAGCGATTCGTTTGCCGATGCCACGCGTCGCACCGGTGACGAGTGCGACCTGTCCCTCCAGCGTGTCGTACAGCGGTACGTCCATACCGCCCGTAGCAGTGGCAGGATCAAAAGACGTCTGCCGGTCGACGGCTCCGGAATCCCGAACCTAAAATATCATAAATAAATACATTCTGTACTGTACGCACCAACTATTTTCCCTGTTGTTCATGATTGATTACCATGGCATCAGTTACTAACACGCACGGAGAGGACGGAATCGAGGCACTGTTCGACCGGCAGTTGGAGGTTGGACTCCAGCATGGAGCTCAGCTTGTCGTTTATGACGGCACCGAGCGCGTCGTCGACCTCGCTGGCGGCACGACCGGTCCCGATGGCGAGGCGACGACGCCCGACACGAGGCATCTCATCTGGTCGTGTACGAAACCCTTGGTCGGCACCTGTGTCCACCAACTCGTCGAGGACGGCCAGATCGCTTACGACGATCCGGTCGTCGACCACTGGCCATCGTTCGACCGCGGCGACGAGCAAAAGCAGGAGGTGACTGTTCGGCACGTGCTGAGCCACCAGACCGGGATGCCGACGAGCCCGCTCGATGGCGACCCTGCAGCGTGGGGCGACTGGGAGGGGATCGTCGACACGATGGAACAACAGGAGCTTCAGGACGAACCGGGGACCACCGCGGCCTACCACACGATGAGCTACGGCTGGCTCGTGGGTGAACTCGTTCGGCAGGTCACCGGGACGCGGATCGAAGAGTATGCAGCCGAGAACGTGTTCGAGCCACTCGGATTAGATCAGACGAGCGTCGGCGTCCGCGACGGCCGGCCGGAGACGGTCGCTGATGTTGCGGGATTCGATATCTTCGACCGCTGTCGAGATCCTACGGAGGGACTAGTCGACCTCACGCCCGAGGACGCCGCCGGACTCGGCAACAGTCCGGGCGTCCTGCAGTCGGTGGTCCCGGCCGCAAACGGGATCAGCACGGCCCGTGATCTGGGCAAATTCTTCGCCTGTATGGCCAACGGCGGCGCACTGGACGGGACTCGCCTGTTGGAGCCCGAGACCGTCGACAAAGCAACCGAACTTCAAATCGAGACGGCCGACGACGGCACGCTCTCGCGGCCGATGCGGTACGCGATGGGCTACTGGCGCGGCGGCGCTGTCTCGGATCTCTTTGGGACGCTCTCGTCGCCCGAAACATTCGGCCACGTTGGACTGGGCAGTGTCGTTGCGTGGGCTGATCCAACAACCAATCTCACGTTCGCCTACGTCTGCAACGGCATCCGTGAGGAGTCCTACGAACACGCTGCCCGCGTGAATCAGCTTGCTGATGCCGTCTATCAGGTGTACGGTAACTGACTGCCCGATGATCCACTTCGGTCAGTCGTGGCGTGAAAGGTAGCTCGGTGGTACGTGGTCTGTCGTATACACGTCCCGGCCACGCTTCGTAATCGAGTTGTCGTCGTCGACCATCGCTGCGGCGTCGACCCGAAGCACCACTGGGTCGGCGGCGTGTCGACTACCGACCTCGCGTGCCGCCTTGACCGAGCCACTCAGATGGACGTGTTGCCGCGACATCGGGCGGAGTCCCCCATCCAGAATCGACGGGACGTTGTCGGGGGCCGTGCCGTGATACAAGATAGCTGGCACGGGCCTGTCGCCCGATTCGAGGTCGACCGGCACCGAGTGGCCGTAGGCGGCTCGAATCCGGTCGTCGTCGACCTCAAACCGACCTTTGGGATCGGTTCGGACGACCGCGTCGACTGCCGTCTCGTCGACCCAGTCGTATTTTTCCGTGGCTCGGCTCACGACAGTCGACCGATTGGCCCAGCCTGCGGCGTCGAGATCGAGGCCAACGTCCTCGGGAAAATGGCGTAACGCGCCGCTCAGAAACTTCGAAACGCGGGTTCGCCGTCGACTCGACAGACGTTGTGTTCCCGCGGCATCACAGACGGGACACTGCCCACCGCTGAAGGGACCGTGATCATCACAGAGTCGGATTTCGCTCATTGCTGGCGCTCCGAATTAGAACCCGTCGGCGAACTTGTCCCGGCGGTTGATGTCGATCTCGCTGAGGCTCGATCCCTCGCGGGTCGCCGCGAAGACGATGGCTTCAGCGACTTCCTCGGGTTCGGTGGCTTCGTCTTCGTCGAACACCTCAGCGAACGTCCGCCCGTCGGTTGCCTCGAACTCCGACCGAACTTCCGAGGGATTGACCACGGTGACACCCACCCCCTCGTCGCCGACTTGGGCGGCGACGCTTTTGGCAAAGCCACGAACCCACCACTTCGAGGCAGCGTAGACGGGATTAAATGACCGAGGGTACTGTCCGGCGAAGCTCCCGAGGAAGATCAGGTGTCCTTCGCGCTCGCGGACGTGGGGAATAGCTGCGCGAGTCATATAGAAGACGCCGTCGACGTTGGTCTCCTGCATCGTGTCGTACTGCTCGTTGGTCAGCTCTTCGACGTCACTGCCGCGGGCGAGTCCGGCGTTGTTCACCACGATATCGATGCCGCCGAAGGTGTCGACAGTCTCGGTCAGCAGGGCGTCGACCGCGTACTCCTTGCGGACGTCGGTCGGGACCACCAGCGTGTCGACGCCGTGGGTGGTTTCGAGGTCGTCTGCAAGCTCTGCGAGTTTGTCTTTGCTCCGGGCCGCGAGCACGACGTTCGCGCCTTCGGCCGCAAGCTGTCGACAGGTCGCCGCGCCGATTCCTGCGCTCGCCCCGGTGACAATCGCGGTCTGTCCATCGAGTGAGTCAGTCATTGTCGACAGCCGACGGCGGCCGCGGTCTAATCTGTTGTGGACGAATCAGTCGAGCCAGCGGATGGTCACCGGAAACCGATCTAGGCAGTCACCGAAACCGATCCAAGGGCTGTCGAAGCGCCCAGTCGTCGGCATGAGGATCAAGCCGATTCGGTTCGGCTCCGCGCTCGGTGAGGACGCCTGCATGGTACAGCATCGCCTTCAGTTGGAACACTGTCGGCGAGTGAAATACGGCCCCATCTGCGAGTTCACTGGGGCGAAGCTCACCGTCTTCGGTCAGCACCCGACGCCGCACGTCGTCGCTCCCTTTTAAAAAGAGTTCGACCGTAAAGGTGGGATGGTGGACGTGGAGCCACTCGACGAGGTCGACAAGCGATGGTTTGCTGATACCGTCATCGTGCATCGTCTGGAGTTCCTCAACGAGTAGCTGGGTCGCCGGATACGCCCAGACCACGCGCCGAGTCACTAATCCCCACTCAGGGGCCAGTTCGCAGAATCGCTTGCGTGACCGTTTCCAGCCCGCAAATTCGTTCAGGGCTGCGTCGACCGATCCGTACCGGTTCAGGGCGAATCGCACGACTTCCTGGCCGAGCGGCGTAAGTCGCTCGCCGTCCGGCTCGTTATTTATGAGTCCGAGAAAGGTGGCTCCCTGTCGGGCGCTGTCGACGGCCCCAACCACGCGCTCGGCGAGCACGGTCTCTGTTTCAGCGGTGTGATAGATCGCCAGCGGATAGCCGAGGTAGTTTTTGGGATGGTTGAGACCGAAGGATTTGTCGGCGACGCCCTGTGCAGTCGCCTGAAATCGGATTGCAGTCGCCTCCTCGGCGGTGTGGTTGCCGACGATGCGCGGAACCTCACACGGTGTGACCTCGCCATCGACGTCGACTGCGAGGACGCCGACGTTGAGTTCGCGGGCGAGCGTGCGGGCCGACTGGGAGATGGCCGCCCCCGGTGCGGCGACGTAGGCGGCGTTGACCTCGTTGAGTCGGTCGTAGGCCTGCACGACGCCGGTTTCGACGTCGACCGCGCCATCGCCGGTGTAGCCTTTCGCCTCGATTGCGACAAGCGGTGGCTCATCGCCGACTCGGTCGACCGCAAGCAACTCCGAATCGAGCAGTCGGACACCGACCAGATCCGGATACCCCGAGCCGATCCGGACGTGATTGAACGGGGCGAGTTGCTTGCGGAGTGCTTCGGGAATCGGCCTGTTCGGCAGCCACTCGTCCTGTGCGAACTGGGTGTCGACGACTGCGTAGGCGTTTTCGGCCTCGTCGTCGGGGAACAGTCGACGCTTCGTGTGGGCCAACACTTGCGGTTCCGACAGCGTCGACGCCGTAGCCATGGATCACCATCCCAGAGCTGTCTTATGAAGCTTCGGTCACTCGGTCGGTCTCGTTGCTCCGGAGCCGGAGTCAGCCGCTTCGCTGGCTGTCGATCAGTTCGACAGTGACCGTGAGTTCGGTGCCGGTGACCGATTCCAACCGAGCGCGGACGTCGTCGGCGAAGTCGACAGGCTCCTGTTGGCCGGGCGGACGTTCAACGATTACAGTTACCGACGGGTGGGTGCCAGCGTATACGTCGAACGGCTGGTAGTCGACCACCCCCTCGCGGAACCGGAGGTCGCCGAAGATCGGATCTGCACTCATCGTCTGAAGTTCGGTCTGAATATCGTGCTCGACCGCAGCCGACTGGTAGGTGGCGTAGGTGACGCCGCCGAGCACCGCTGATAAGAGTAGGATTGCAACGACGAGCACGGCGACACGTGAGCGCAGTCGACCATAGACATGGTCGATCCGCGCTGACTGGTGGGGGCGATACCCCGAGAGCCACAACAGGATGAGCGCGGTGAGATTGATCGACAGCATGTTCACCAACACGAGTGCGCCGGCGGTGGCGACGACCTCGGGGTGTCCCCAAGCGATACCGAGGCCGACAGTGGCCGCCGGCGGTACGAGCGCGACGGCGATGGCGACGCCGACAAGCACCGAGCCGACGTTACGGGTGAGACTGACGACACCAGCCACGCCCGAACCGAGGGCGAGAAACACCGCCAGCAGGTTCGGGGTGATCCGTTCGCGGATCTGCGGCACGGTCGTGATATCGAACCCCGGCGGGAGCAACACGGTCCCTCTGAGCAGCCAGCCGATCAGCGCTGCGGTCGCTATCGCGGCCACGAGTCCACCGATCTGCAAACCCACGCCACGGGTCGTGAGTTCATCGTTATCGACCACGACACCGACGCTGGCGGCGAGTGCCGGCCCCATCAGGGGGGCAACCACCATCGCTCCGATGATCGTGGCCGCCGAATTGATCAACAGTCCGGCCGTGGCAATCGCCGAACTCACAACGAGGAGTATAAAATAGGTGGAGGTGGCGGGTGCGAGCTCCTCGGCCCGCGACTGCAACTCCTCCCGAGAGATCCGGGATGCCGAAAACTGCTCGAACAGCTCCTTGGATCGATCCGAAATAACCGTTTCGGCGGCCGTGACGACGATATACGACTCCTCAGCCAGACCGGCCGACCGAAGCGCCGAGACGAGCGGCTCGACCGCAGCCGGTGGGACAGGCATCGAGACAACTGCCTCGAACTCCCCGCGACTCACCTCCTCGGTGACGGCGTAGTCGACGCCCATCGTCTCGGCCGTATCAACGACGAGTTCGCGGTCGCCTTGGAGCACAAATACTTCGACGAGACGCATACACCCTGTACACCGAACACCGTAGATAGCCTGTTGCCACAGCAAACTGACTCTCTCGTTTCGGTGATTGTCTCAGACGGAATCTACATTGATACACGGTCTGACCCAAACTGTAAACAACCTGAAGGGTGAATAGTGTACACAGAATGGTTGCAAGCGATACTGCCTCGACTGTCGATCTCGCCGTCATCGGCGCGGGGCCTGGCGGCTACACCGCCGCGATCCGCGGCGCACAGAAGGGGCTCGACGTTGCCCTCATCGAGAAAGAAACTGTCGGCGGCGTCTGTCTGAACCACGGCTGTATTCCGGCCAAGGCGTTGATCCACGCCGCGGGGTTCCAGCGAAACATCGCCCACTGGAACGAGATCGGGATTGAGACCGGTCCCGTCGAGGCCGACTTTAGCGCGATCCAAGACTGGAAAGACGATGTAGTCACCCGACTCGACAACCGGATCCTCGACCAGTTAGACCACCACGGCGTCGACTATATCACGGGCACCGCCCGATTCGAGGATTCGAACACGATCAGGGTCGAACAGAACACAACCGAGCAGTCTATCGGCTTCGAAACGGCGATCATCGCCACCGGCTCCCAGCCCATCGAGATCCCCGGTCTGGAGTTCGACCAGAAGGGTGTGATCTCCTCCCGAGAGATCCTGCAGGTCGACGAGGTTCCCGCCGAGATCGTGGTCGTTGGCGGTGGCTACATCGGGATGGAGGCGGTGACCAAGTTCTCGAAGTTCGGCTCCCACGTCAAAATCGTCGAGGCGCTCGACCGTGTGCTGACCGGGTTCGAGGAGGAGATCGTCGACTCGATCCAAGAGACCAGCGAGATGTACAGCGACGACATTTATACCGCCGCGCTGGCCCAAGATATCGAGTACGACGATGAGGGGAAACCAGTGTTGGTTGCCGAACAGCATGGCGACGAACTCCGGCTGTCGGGCGACTATATCATCGTCGCTGCGGGGCGAGAGCCGCGGAGTTCCTATCGGGCGCTGGAGTTGGACAACACCGATATCGAACTGAACGACGACGGGATCATTCGGACTGACGACCAGCAGCAGACAACCGACGACAATATTCTCTGTATCGGTGATGCCGCCGGGCCGTCGTATCTGGCCCACATCGCCTACCACGAGGGGAAACGCGCAGCCAGCGTGGCCGCGAATGAGGAGCCACCGGCCGACGCCCAGTACACGCCGGCAGTGATGTACACCGATCCCGAGGTGGCTGTCGTCGGGCTCTCGGAGGCCGAGGCCACCGAGCAACACGAGGAGATCATGGTCGGCACATTCCCGCTGGCTGCCTCGGGACGCGCTCTCACGACCGACGAGCCGTCGGGCTATATCAAAGTGATCGCCGATGGCGACGAGCAGTTGGTCGGTGTGCGGATCGTCGGCGCCCGAGCCTCCGACACGATTGGCGAGGCAACGCTTGCCTTGGAGATGGGTGGCTCACTCGACGACCTCGCCAACACGATGCACGCCCATCCGACGTTCCCCGAAGCGTTGTCGGATGCCGCGGCTGCTGCGAAGGGCGAGTCGATCCACTCGTCGTAGACGACGAGAAGCACACAGTTTCGAACTCCGGCTCAAATATTTGGATATAGTATGCGAACTGCGTTTATAGTTCGTGAATAAAGTCTTTTACTCGTCGATGGGTTAACTACGAATAGGTAATACGTTTGACTGTAGAAAAATGGAAATTCTGTATTCGGAATTCGACACCCGGTGTTGCTTCCCGGACCATGGTCGACGCCCTGCAGCGAGCCAGTGCGATGGCGTCCGCTCTGCACGGGTCGACCACAGTCAGACAATCCCTATGACTCACACCACACACACGCGACCCACAGCGAATCCGTTGCCTCGACCCACCGGAGACGGTTCTCGGTGGCGACTCGTTCCCGAACCGCGGTCGACATCCAGAGGTGAGACGATATGAACGCTCACAAACCGACGCAGTTCGAGCAGTTGCTCCACGAGATCGACGATGCGGTTGTCGAGTTCGAGATTGTCGACAGAGAGGAACGGAGTTCCTCAGGCAGCCGGACGCAGTCCGGCGATGGCGAGCCGGTGATTGTGGACGCCAACCACGCGTTTCGCGACATCTTCAGTCCGGATATGAAACGCGTAATCGGGCTCCCGCTGAACGATCTCATTGTCCCGGCAACCAAACAAGAAGAAGCCAAGCAGTTCGACCAGCGTACGTCGGATGGACGCTCCAACGTCGCGTTCGTCGAGCGAACGACGACCGAAGGGAACCGGACGTTCCTCTACCGAGGGATTCCGTACGATGACGATCACGGATTTGCCATTTATACGGACGTGACCGGCGAGCTCCAGCAGCAAGACGAGCTCACCGAAATCATCGCGCTGGCCGAGGAACTGCGCTCGAACCCAGCCGAAACCGATACTGTAGACGTGGCGAACAAAATTAAAGCGAAAGCCGAAACGCTCACACAGCTCATCGACTGACTCTCCGAGACGGTGGCCCGACTCCGACTCGTCTTTTATATCGATATACTACCGCGTCGACCGACTGGGTTCCGTGATTCCCATTAGAACGTCACAGATCCCGTTTAGACGTGATCTTTCGGCATCAGAGCCTCAAACGGCTGGGCAGCGAGCCACTCACAGAGGTCGACCAGCTGATCGCTGGCGGCCTCGAACAGCTGCTCGCCTTTGGCGGCGCTGGCATCGGTCTGATCGCCGAGCACACCGTTTGCGGTGTTGTCGATGGCATCGTAGAACGTCCGCGAGCCGTGTTTTTGGACCGACTGGGGATCAAAGCTCGTCATTCCACCGTCGCGGGCAGCTTCGAGCTGGTCGTCGTGGACCAACTCCGGTTGGAGGTGCTGAATCATCGACGTCTCCTTCGGTCCTCCATGCGGACCGGGCTGGGCGAACAACTCCTCGACCAACTCGGGAATACTGTCGTTCCACATCCACTCGATGGCGTAGATGACGTTGTCATCGCGGAGTCGACGGCCGACTTCACGGAGGTGCTGGACGTTGCCGCCGTGGGCGTTGACGAAGATGACGCGGTCGATACCGTGGTACGCGAGGTTTCGCGTGAACGACTCGACGTAGTCGCGGAACACTGGCGGCTCGACCCACATCGTGCCGTGGAACTGGCGGTGATGGGGGCTGACACCGATGTTGATCGTTGGCGTCCGGAGATAGCCTGTGCGCTCGGCGGCAGCGGTGGCGAACCCCTCGGCGATGATGTGGTCGGTTCCTTCGGGGAGGTGTGGACCGTGTTGTTCGGTCGACCCCAGCGGTACGATGGCGAGTGATTCGTCCTCGAAGTACGCTCCCAGATCCGGCCACGTTTCGTCGGCGAGATACATACGTATGCGTGACTCTCCGGGTACATGGATCTTGAGGCGGAACTGCGGCCTACCACTCCTTGCTGATATTGCCAATCTCGAAGCGTGCGCCGCCGGTGTGGCTGTCAGTTACCGAGACGGTCCAGCCGTGTGCGTCGGCGATCTGTTCGACGATTGCGAGACCCAGCCCCGTCCCGTCGGCGTCGGTCGTGTAGCCGTCTTCGAGCACTCGGTCCTGTTTGTCGGAATCCCAACCCCGTCGTCGGCAACGTAGAGCGTCGACTTCGTCGACGTCTCGTCGGCGGTTCCGACGGTGATCGCAAGCGATTCGGGTGTCGAATCGTCGCCTTTGGTTTCGGTGCCGTGTTCCACGCTATTCCGAAACAGGTTCTCAAACAATCGCGTGAGTCGATCCGGATCGGCGACGATTTTTGTGTCGCCGTCGACCGAGAGCGATGCTCCGTTGGCCTCGGTGTGGTCCCACGCCTCTCGGGCGATGGTGTCGACCGAGACGGCTTCCGGCTCGGTCACTGCCTGTCCCTCGCGGGCCAACTCCAGGACGTCGTCGATGATCTCCTCCATGCGCTCGGTCGCCCGCTCGATCTCATTGAGATTGTCCAGATCGCCGGTGATTCGTGTCTGTTCGATGTAGCCGTTGGCGACGTTGATCGGACTGCGGAGGTCGTGGCTGACGAGACTGGCGAACTCATCGAGTTTCTCGATCTGCTGTTCGAGTTCCCGCTCGCGGCGCTTCTGCTCGGTGACATCCTGTAGCAAGAATAGCCAGCCGACGTGGCGGTCCCGCCCATCGAAGATCGGCGTCGACTCGATAGCGTAGTAGACGTCCCCGAGTTCGACCGTGAGTTCGCTGGTGTCGGTGGTCGCTGTCAACTCCTCGTAGGCCGCCACTGACTCGGACAGATTGAGGACCTCGCTTACACTGGCCCCAAGAACCGACGTCTCGATGTTCATCATCCGTTCGGCCGCCGGATTGATGTCGATGATTCGGTCATCGGTGTCGACGACGACCATTCCGTCTCGGACGCTGTCGATGACTTTCTCGCGGGCAATCGGCGAGAGGTCGACGAATCGGTATTTGATGATTGCGACCGCAAAAAGCGAACACATAATCACGAACCCTAACGGCGTGGTATCGAAGCTAATCACCCCCGAAATGAAGACCGCGTTCATCGGCAACGGAGCGAACAACCCGGCTGCCAACAGAATCGCCTGCCCTTTGTACAGCGCCCGGTTGGTCCTGACGAGTCGTTCGACAATGAGCAGCGAGGTGACCAATACCAGCAGATAGGCGTAGGTCGAGTGGAGCCAGAATGCCGGGCCCCACTGTTGGTCGACGCCGATTGGGGCGGCCGGATCGAGCCCGATAAAAAAGAGATCGCCGGGGTTGAAAATCACGAATCCCAGAAGGAAGATGGGATGAATCGACAGCAGTCCCAGAAGGGTCGGTGTGACGTATCGCTCGCGACCGGTGTATTCGAGTGCGAACACGAACACCGCCGCCAGCCCAACGGCGACGCCGATATACACCACCGTAATTCCGGAGAGTGCGACCGATCCCCACGGGAGCGTCGTTATGAACAGTCCGAACGACCAGACGGCTGATGAAAACCCGGCGATGCTCAACGGGAGGGCAGCCGTCTTTTCGCGGTGTCGCCAGAGGACGCCCCCGGTGTACAGCGCAATCACAGTGGCAGCGATGTAGATGCCACCTACTGTGAGGTCACTCATACCCATACGAAACAAGTCATAATTCGTGGGCAACTCGTTATATGTTGTGCTACCTGACTAGTCGTTGTCTGTTTATTACCCACGAGTAGAACGGTCTACTACAGATAGGACCATAACTATCTGTGGTGGTCGACCACTCGCGCACTCGATTTGGGGCGACTCGGTCGGTTACTGCGGCTCTCGGGACCGCAGCGGCTGGCTGAACCGCACGCTTCAAACGGGTGGCCGACCCAGACCGAGCCATGACAGACAGCCACGATTCCGACGCGGAGGCCGACGCAGCCGACGAGTACGAGGAGCCAGAACGAACCACCTTCGACCACGATCCAGTCGACCACAGCCACGTCTGGGCCGGCATGAGCGTCGGCGATCTGGCCGACCAGTACGGACACGCCGGCATCGGCGCGGCGGGCGTCCACGAAGCAGTCGACATCTACACCGAAATGCTCGCGGACGACGACTGTACCGTCTTCATGTCGCTGGCGGGGGCGATGGTGCCGACCGGCATGCGGCGGATCGTCTCGGATCTGATTCGGGATGGCCACGTCGACGCCCTGATCACCACGGGCGCGAACCTGACCCACGACGCCATCGAGGCCATCGGCGGCAAACACCACCATGGCGAGCATGAGCATCCCGATCTCGACGACCGGGAGTTCGACGAACAGCTCCGCGACGAGCAGGTCGACCGAATTTATAACGTGTATCTCCCGCAGGAACACTTCTCGCTGTTCGAAGCCCATCTCCGTGACAACGTGTTCCCGCCGCTGGCCGACCAGGAGTCGGTCAGTATTGCGGAACTCTGCGCCGAACTCGGCAAGGCGAACTCGGAGCGGAATGATGAGGAAGGAATCGACGAAGACGCTGGCATCGCCGCGGCGGCCTACGAGAACGACGTGCCGATCTACTGCCCGGCAGTGCAGGATTCGGTCTTTGGCTTGCAGGCGTGGATGTACTCCCAAATTTCGGATCTCACCCTCGACGCGCTGGCGGATATGACGCCGCTGACGGATCTGGCCTACGAGGCTGACACTGCGGGCTGTCTGCTCGTCGGCGGCGGCGTGCCGAAGAATTTCACGCTCCAGACGATGCTGGTGACGCCCGGGGCCTACGATTACGGGGTCCAGATCACGATGGACTCGCCGTCGACTGGCGGGCTCTCTGGGGCGACGCTCGACGAGGCGCGGTCATGGGGGAAACTGACGAAGGAGGCGCGCAACGTGACCGTGCTTGGGGATGCGACGGTGCATCTCCCGCTGATCGTGGCTGCGGCTCGTGAACAGTTGGGCGAGTAGGATTTGGATAAAAGCAGTCCTCTCTTCATACCAACGAATACAGAGCTTCAAACGGCTACTCTAAGATGACAGAGAATCCCCACTCTGCGGACGATTGCGGCTCGGCATTGTCCGAGACAATCGAAATCGTCGACTCGAAGCGATGCTCCCCAACAGGCAGACAGCCATCAGCGTCGGGCGTGGCATACAGATCGACGAGTCGACTGCTGGAGTCACCGGCGTCGATCTCGAAGGTCTGATACTCATCGGTAGTGGCGATCAGTTCGGTCAGCCGCCAGCAGTCGGCCTCTGCGGGATACTCGCCGTCGCCCGGCAGGAGTGTGAGCAATCCAGAGTCGGCGGTGACATGCTCGAAATGAACAGCGCGGCCTTCCCCGACTCGCAGTGGCTCGTCGCTGGTGTTTTCGAGCGTCGTCCGGAGCCGTGGCGGGTGGTCTTCGGTGGCGGTATCACGAACAATCTCGACCGAGGGTTGAACGGGAATATCCGGGTCCTCGTCAGTCGAGACAAGCGTGACGCCGGGGCCGCCCGTTCCCTCAGGGCGCGTGCCACCAGCACTGTTATCGGAGCCGTTCGTTTCCGATGGCGGAAGGCCATCTGGGCTACGGCCGGTACAGCCAGCAAGCCCACCCAGCAGTACAGCCCCGGTTCCACCGAAATAGCGGAGATACCGTCGACGTGCGTGGTCCATAGCTTATCGTAGCCACCCTCTCTATGTAGTTTTATCTGAAAGGTAAACAGTTACTTCACCGTTCCAGTATGCGACCGCAGTGTCGACGATTCAGTCGTGGATGCTCACTTTTGTACCGTATTCTCCCTCTGTGTGAATCCTCGTCGAAACGCAGAAACCAGCGTTTGTGCCTACGAAACATTTTATATTACTGTGGTAAACCACGGACATATGGCCGACATTTCTGAACTCCTGCTCTACGTGGTTGTCGGTGGCCCGATTCTTCTCATCGTGGTTTTGTTGCTCCTTACAGGCCCCATTGGCTGGTTTACTGTCGTATTCATCGCAATCGGTGCTATGGTACTCCGTTCGTTACTCGAAGAGTCGCCCACAGGTGGTTCTGATAAGGAAAACTGTCCTGCCTGTGGGAGCCTGAACCCACCCACTTCGGAGACATGTGACCACTGTGGCGACTCGATCTAACTCCTCCGTCCAGATGGTCGACCAATCGGTGCAGTCGACGCCGTGTGCCTCGCTGCTCGGTCTGCAGCACCCAATTCTCGCCACCACTGTCGTGATTACCTCGGCTATGCGGTGGGAGCGTCGACGGACGAAAGCCATCAAGTAGGATGGGCTTGATTGTCCAGTATGCTTGAATCCGGTGACCCAGCACCCGAGATTACCGCCACCAACCAGTACGGCGAGGAAATTACGCCCACATTCGAGGAGCCAACAGTCGTCTACTTCTACCCGAAGGACTTCACCGGCGGCTGTACCATCGAAGCCAACGATTTCCAAGACGTGCTCCCCCAATATCGGGAAGCAGGGATCACCGTCTATGGCATCTCGATGGATGACGTCGACAGCCACGCCGAGTTCGCCGACGAGGAGGGAATTCTGTTCGATCTGCTCGCCGATCCGGACGGTGCTGTGGCCGAAGCTTTCGGTCTCGACACCGCGGAGGGTCACACGGATCGCCGGACGTTCGTCCTCGCCAATGGTGAGATTTTCGCCACGTACAATCCCGAACTCGCCGACCCAGCAGGGCATGCCCGTGAGGTGCTGAACGATACGCGAAACGAGTTCATTACTGGCGGGTGAACTACGGGTTTGTTAGGCCCGTTGTCCCGCAACCGATTACTCTTCGAGATAGTCCTCGTCACGCCCGGCATGCTCGCTGTCGGCACGCCTGCGGACGTCCACCTGATAATGCTGGAGAATATCCCGCCCAAGGAGGAGCGGATAGTCCATATGCCCACGATCCTCGACACTCGCGGTGACAGTGTGTTGATTCCCACCGACCCCGATCACGAGGTCGACCACGGGTCGGGCTTTCCCGGTTTTGCTGCTCCCCGAGCGAACGCGGGTCATGCTTTTGATCGGTCCCGCCCCGATGTCGGCGGCGAGACTGGTGTCGATACTGCTCCGGGTCGCGCCCGTATCCGATTTGGCGTGGGTCTGCCGCGAGCCACTGGTGCCGATGACGACTACCTCCTCGATGTAGCCGATCAACGGCGTCTCCTCACTCGATTGGGGCTCCGGTCTCGGCATCGATTTCGGCCGCGAATCGTCTAGGCTGGTCGACAACCCCTCGACGCGTTCGTCGTCGACAGTCCCCCCGGCGCGCTCGATGGCGAGTTTGGCAATGTAGGGCGCGGGGCTCTTGTTCGTCGCCTCGTACAATCCTTTAAATCCTGCCGTGGGGTTGACTTCGAGGACGAACCAGCCGTCGTGGCCCTCGACGAGGTCGACGCCGGCGTAGTCGAGTCCTAACACGTCGGCCGCGTAGAGCGCGGTTTCGGCGGCCTCCTCGGGGAGTTCGGGCATGGCGTCTTGGACCGAGCCACCGAGGGCGACGTTGGTTCGCCAGTCGCCCTCCGGCGCATAGCGGTACATCGCGCCGATGACCTCGTCGCCGACGGTATATATCCGGAGATCACGATGTTTCTGATCATCGCGGTCGATCAGCTCTTGGAGGAACGCTTGTCGGTTGCCGACCTTCGGATTCACCGGCTCGGTGAGGTCGACTTTCCACGTGCCGCCGCCGTGAGTGCCGATGGCGGTTTTATAAACGCCGACGTCGCCGAACCGCTCGCGGCCGGCGTTGAGCCGTTCGTTGGAGAGCGCCAGCAGGGCATCGGGCACCCGGATGTTCCAGTCGGCCAGCGTCGCGCCGGTGGCGAACTTGTGGATCGAACCAAGCACGGCATCGGGGGTGTTGAGCATCGGGCGAATGTGCTCAAACGTTGCGGCGAGGCCCAGTCCCTCGGCTGGCTCCTCGGTGTTCGACAGCAGGAGCCGATTTGCGATGATGTCGACGTCCGGCTCCAGAGTCACTTCGCTGTCCTCGATGCTGATCGCGGTGTTTTCACGTCGGAGCCAGACCGACTCGTGGCCCAGATCGTCGACTGCGTTGAGAATCGCCTTCGTTTCCTTGCTCGTGTGGAGCGACAGCACGCCAACCCGAACAGGGGTGTCGTCAGTCATAGAGATACATACCGGATACATGGGGAAAGAGACACCGGTAGGCGGCTTGAGCCGACCTCCATTGCTATTGATTGGTCGGATCGCCTACGTGACGGTCGACAGCTAATTGTAGCCTCGCACGGTTGGTGTTCACATGGCACAGGACGTCTGGGTAGTTCGACACGGACAGCGACAGGATACGGTCGACCCCGACTGGGAACTCACCGCAGACCGGATTCACGATCCCGGACTGACCGAACTTGGTCGGTGGCAGGCGTGGCGATGCGGTCGGTTCTTCGCCGACCGAGGCATCAAATTCGAGGCCGTCTACTGCTCGCCGTTTTTGCGGACGGTCCAGACCACAGCCGAAATCTACGGGGAGACCGGCCACGAAGCGCGGCTGGAGCCCGGACTCGGCGAGCACCGGAACGCCGAGTGGTTCGACAGCGAGCCGGAGACGCTCTCACACCGGACGCTGGCTAACTACTTCGAGCCGATCCGGAGCGATCACGAGCCGTTTGTCATCCCCGACTTCCCCGAGGAGCATCACGAGGCCGAACGGCGGGCTGGCGAGACCGCCCGGCGGATCGTCGACGCCCACGATGGCCCGGTTCTGATGGTCGGCCACGGGCTGACCATCGGTGGGGTTGTGCGAGGATTGGTTGGGTCGACTGAGGGCGTCGACGCGCCGCTGTGTGGCATCACACGGATAGACCAGCGAGACGGCGAGTGGGAGTTGGACTTCTCAGGGCACATCGACCACCTCGAATAGCTGTCGACCGTTCTGGAATCGATCAGACGGACCTGCTAAGCAACTGTTATTTATCTGTGCGTGGTAGGTACTGTATGGCTCAATGGCTTCGACTGTCGACATACGTCCCGGATCGCCCGCCGACGTGGACAGAAGTCGGGCTCGCAGTGTTAGTCGTCGTCACCCATGGATTGTCCCTTCAGTTCAGATCGCCGTGGCTCCCCGCAGTACTCGCTGGGTTCGTCCTGTTTTCTCTGGCAATCGGTCCCGTAGCGAACTCGACTGTCGGCCGCCGAGTCGGCGACTGGTTTCGAACTATCGGCTACCGCGGCCGGGGGACACTCATCGTCCTCTTTGCTATCGGGGTTGCAGTCGGCGCACAGTCCCCGGTGGTTCCGACGCTACTGCTTGCCGATATCGGATACGGTGGCCTCGGTGCCTGTGTCCTGTTTACCGCACTGCACCTGATTGTGGCCCGCGACGTGTCGGGCTGGTCGACCGATGAGTCAGGCGTCGATTAGTCGTAGCTGGGGACGAAATTTTAGTTAAAAAGCCGCAGGGCAGCCGAGTCTGTTGAGATTCCGGTTCGATACAAAGTCGACGTATCGTGGCTCTAGAGCGGCCACTGCGAGTCCGACCGCGCGTGGATTTATATACAGCCCCTCTAACCAGACAGCCATGAGCAATGACGGGGCCTTCACCTACAACGGGGGGAAGGTCGACCCCGGCGAGACCCAAAACATCCGGTATGGGATCAGCGAGACGTATCTCGGCGATCCGGTTCGGATTCCGGTCACCATCATCAACGGTAGTCGACCCGGCCCCACCGCCTTTCTCTCGGCGGCGGCCCACGGCGACGAACTCAACGGCATCGAAGTCGTTCGGGAGGTCGCCCACGACTGGGACCTCTCGAACCTCGCTGGCACGCTCGTCTGCATGCCAGTGCTTAATGTTCCCGGCTTTCTGGCCCAACAGCGCTATCTCCCGATCTACGACCGGGATCTCAACCGCTCGTTTCCGGGTCGACAGGGCTCGACGAGCGCCAAACGGATGGCCTACCAGATTTATACCAACTTCATCGAACCCTGTGACTTCGGGATCGATCTCCATACCTCCACGCGTGGGCGGTCGAACATGCTCCACGTCCGGGCCGACATGGCCGATGCTGGCACCCATCGACTCGCGCTCGCGTTCGGCACCAACGTCATTATCGACAGCGAGGGCCCCGACGGAACGCTCCGCGGGGAGGCGACCGCAGACGAGGTTCCAACGATCACCATCGAGATGGGCGAGGCACACCGCTTCCAGCGCGAACTGATCGACGAGGCGCTCAGAGGCGTCGAAAGCGTGTTTGCCGAGTACGAGATGCTCGATGAGACCACCGTCCGGTGGCCCGGTTGGCGGACGATCATCACCGGCGATCACGAAAAGACGTGGATCCGCGCTGACGTGGGTGGGATCGTCGACATGCATCACGACCGCGGCGCGCTGGTCCACGAGGGCGACGTGATCTGTACGATCACGAATCCCTTCAAGGACGACGATATCAGCGTCAGCGCGCCGTTTACAGGGCTGATGGTCGGGATTCTCGAAAACCCGGTCGTTTATCCCGGGAACCCGCTGTGCCATCTGGTCGAACTCGGCGGCCAGACCAAGCGCGTGGTCGAACTCAAACGCGGGTCGACCAGTCAGGAGGGTTGAGGTCGACAAAACCGGACACCTGTCTATTTTTGCATCCATCTCTCCGGTGACCGTTGGGCTGCTGACAGCCCTACGACGTAACTTCTATACTACCCCGGTACAGATCCACATACGACATGAGTCAGTCGTACAATCGGGGCCTTATCGAGGACTTCGGCCGCTGGCGGGAGTTCTCCGCGGGAATGTGGGCGTGGATCTTCCACAAGTTCACCGGCTGGGTGCTTGTGGGCTATCTGTTCACCCACATTGCGGTTCTCAGCACGGCGATCCCGGCATCAAGCCAGGACGCTGCGACGCTGGCCGCAAACGAGGACATCTACACGACAACGATCGTCGCGCTCGAAAGCCTACTTGTGGTTCGAATCCTCGAAGTGGGCCTGCTCGCGGTCGCTGTCTTCCACATCCTCAACGGGCTTCGCCTACTGTTCGTCGACCTTGGTATCGGGCTGGAATCACAGGACAAGAGTTTTTATGCCTCCTTGATCCTCACGGGAGCGATCACGGTGGCCTCCGTCCCAACGTTCGTCGCGGGGGCGTTCTGAGATGGCAGAGCACTATTCCTCGTTCACGAAGGGCGGGAGACTCTGGCTCTGGCAGCGAATTACGGCGGCGTTCCTCGTCGTCGTGCTCGCGTTCCACTTCTTCCTGCTCCACTTCGTCTACCACGCCGACGAGGTGACCTTCGCGCTGAGTCAGGCTCGGATGGAGACGCTGAGCTACTACTCGCTGATGATCCTGTTCCTGTTTGCGGCGACGTTCCACGGCGTCAACGGCGTCTACAACGCCCTGATCAACCAAGGGTTGACAGGCACCAAGCGCCAAGTCGTTAAATGGACCCTCGTCGCCGCCAGCGTCGTGCTCCTCACCCAAGGAGTCCGGACGGCAAACGCCTGGGCCGGAATCGGGTTCTTCTAACCATGAGCACACACCCACCACAGCAAGAAACCGAGGAATCGCCCGCCGAACAGGAGCCAGTCGAGGAGGCCGAGTCGACGCCGCCCGCCCAACAGCGACGCGAAGACGCCAAAGCCGACCGGCGGAGTCGGGACGCCCAGCGACAGGCCGAAGACGACGCCGCGGCCAAAAGCGACGAGCCAACACGCGAAATCCGGGTGTTCCGCTACGATCCCGAGATCAAGGACAAACAGGAGCCGCGGTTCGATACGTTCCATGTTCCCTTCGAGAAGGGAATGACCGTCCTCGATGCGCTGATCTACGCCCGGGACAACTACGATCCCTCGCTCACCTTCCGGCACTCCTGTCGACAGGCCGTCTGTGGCTCGGACGCCTTCTTCGTCAACGGTGACCAGCGACTCGGCTGCAAGACCCAGCTCTCGGAGCTGGAGGAGCCAGTCCGGATCGAGCCGCTGCCGCATCAGGAGGTCGTCAAGGATCTGGTCGTCGACATGGACCATTTCTACGACGAGATGGAAGCCGTCGACCCCTTCTTCGATCCCGACGAGACGCCGGAGGGCGAACTCGAAGAGCAGCGCCAGTCACGAGAAAACAGAGAGAAGGTCAAGATGTCGACGCGGTGTATCTGGTGTGGAGCCTGTTTCTCCTCGTGTAACATCGCCGCCGGGGACAACCAGTATCTCGGCCCTGCGGCCCTGAACAAGGCCTACCGGTTTGCGATGGACGACCGCGAGGGCGACGGCAAAAAACAACAGCGGCTCGAAACCATCGAGCAGGAACACGGCGTCTGGCGGTGTCAGACCCAGTTCTCCTGTACCAACGTCTGTCCGAAGGATATCCCGCTCACCGAGCATATCCAGGAACTGAAACGCGAAGCAGTCAAAAACAACCTCAAGTTCTGGTAGGTACGCTGAATAGCCTCCAGACCCAACACAAACCAACAACCAATTATGTACGAACACGACGTAATCGTGGTCGGTGCGGGCGGTGCCGGGCTTCGAGCAGCGATTGCTGCCGACGAGGCAGGCGCGGACGTGGCCATCGTTTCGAAGCTCCACCCGGTTCGGAGCCACACGGGCGCGGCCGAGGGCGGAATCAACGCCGCACTCCGGGAGGGCGACTCCTGGGAGGACCACGCCTACGATACGATGAAAGGATCGGACTATCTGGGCGATGCCCCGGCTATCGAAACACTGTGCCAAGACAGCCCCTACGAAGTAATCCAACTCGAACACTGGGGGATGGCTTTCTCCCGCGAGGAAGATGGCCGCGTCTCACAGCGACCGTTCGGCGGACTTTCGTTCCCCCGAACCACCTACGCGGGAGCCGAAACCGGCCACCAGCTCCTACACACACTGTACGAACAGCTCGTCAAACGCGGCATTCAGGTGTACGACGAATGGTACGTCTCGAACCTCGCGGTCTCCGACGAGGAGAAACCCGAGGACCGTGACTGCCACGGCGTCGTCGCCTACGACGTCCAAACCGGCGAAGTCGCGGGCTTCAAGGCTCGTGACGGCGTTATTCTCGCAACCGGTGGTCCGGGACAGGCCTTCGACCACACGACCAACGCGGTCTCCTGTACCGGCGACGGCCAGGCGATGGCCTACCGCGCTGGTGTCCCACTCGAAGACATGGAGTTCATTCAGTTCCACCCGACGACGCTTCCGTCGACCGGGGTCCTCATCTCCGAGGGTGTCCGCGGCGAGGGTGGCATTCTGTACAACGCAGAGGGCGAACGGTTCATGTTCGAACGCGGCTACGCCAACAACGACGGCGAACTCGCCTCGCGTGATGTGGTCTCCCGTGCCGAGTTGACAGAGGTCAACGAGGGCCGCGGGATCGAAGACGAGTACGTCCACCTCGACATGCGGCATCTCGGCGAGGAGCGGATCATCGACCGGCTCGAAAACATCCTCCACCTTGCAGAGGACTTCGAGGGCGCGGATGGTATCGAGGAGCCGATGCCGGTCAAACCCGGCCAGCATTACGCGATGGGCGGCATCGAAACCGACGAGAACGGCGAGACCTGCGTCGGCAATCTGTACGCCGCCGGCGAGTGTGCTTGTGCATCGGTTCACGGCGCGAACCGCCTCGGTGGCAACGCACTGCCGGAACTGATCGTCCTCGGAAAGCGCGCAGGCTATCACGCTGCTGGCAAGGAGATGGAGCCCGCAGAGGTCCAGACCGGCAAACGCGGCGAGTACGAAACCGCGACTATCGACAGCCCCGTAGAGCTCGGCGAGGGCGGCTCGCCCGGTGACGCCGTGGCTGATGGTGGCGCAGTCGCCGCCGGTGGCTCGGCCGATCCCGACACGCTCCTCGAACAGACAGTCGACGCTGAACGCCAGCGAATCGAAACACTCCAAGAGGGCGAAGACGGAATCCACCACTCGGAGGTCCGCGACAAGGTCCAGAAGACGATGACCCAGAACGTCAACGTCTTCCGCGAGGAAGAAGGCCTCAAGCAGGCGCTCCGCGATATTCGAGAGGCTCGCGACGAGTACCAGAACGTGACGGTGATGGACCCATCACAGACGTTCAACACTGATCTGTTGCAGACCATCGAGACCCAGAACCTGCTGGATCTCGCCGAGTCGATCACGATTGGTGCGCTCGCCCGCAAGGAGTTCCGCGGTGCTCACTGGCGCGCCGAGGCTCAAGAGCGAAAAGACGACGAGTGGCTGAAACACACGCTGCTGTCGTGGAACGACGGCACGCCGGAACTCTGGTACCGACCTGTCATCCTCGAAGGCGAGGACAAAAAATACGAGCCGAAGATCCGTAGCTACTGATCTGGATTCCCATTTTGCCGCGTCTTTTTACTGCTCTCGGTTGGCAGTCGACCGACACCGACGTGTCTCTCTCAACGGTCGCCGTGGCCCTGATTCGGATGAGTCGACCTGACCAACTGCTGCTACTGGTGTCGTCTACGCGATGGGTATCAGTGCAGCGCTGGCGTGGGTGAGAGCGATGGTTGTGTTGGCGGTCGGACAGACCGCCGCATGGTGGGGTGTGGTCTACGGCATCCTGTAGCTCGATCCCGTGTCTGAGTGCCTCTCACATGGATTCGTCATGAGTCGAAATCGACCGGCGATTTTCGGCTGTTTCGGGGAGCGTCGACACTGGCCCAACTCCGCCTCTCAACCACAACTGCCAGAAATCGGCCGCGTCAGGCAATATCTGGCCTTTCGACGACTGTCGTAGGGTACCTTTATTATTGTCGAACCTAATTCAGTTGTATGATCACACAGCAGAAGCCCGCAGTCGACATTCCAACCGATCTTCGGTCGCCGCAGGCAAAGCTGATCTATCTCTTTCTCTCAATGAACGGGACGACATCGATCAGCGAACTGCAGGACGGACTGAATATGAAGAAAATCTCTCTCTACAGCATTCTCAAAACCCTCGAAAAAGACGACATGGTTTCGAAAGACGGCGAGCGGTACGCGTTGGCCTGATCGGTGTCGTTCGGCGGACGGACTGCAAGCAGTCGCTATGAGGTTATCCGTAGAACAGCATCGACCGGGTATTCGTGTCGACCGTTTTTGTGTCAAGTAGTATAACAGGAGTGTGGTCACAGATGAGTGAGACGAAGGTCCCGTTTGAGACGGTTCTTGATTCGGTCCACGCACTCGGATACGATGATATCACGTCGACCGACGGCTATCCGGACGAGGCAAGCGGACAGGTCCGACTCCCCGAACAGCATCGTCGGGACCCACCAACGGGCCTGCGACGATTCCTCTCACGAGTCTACTGCAACGCGGGCGACCCGGATCTCGTTCCCAACGACCTTCGGACGGCTGTCGAGCGTCACGGCTGGACTGTCCAAGCGATGGGCCGAGACGACCAGCAGATGACTGTCATTATCTCACCCAACGGTGTCTAGACCGCGTGTCGACTAGTTGAATAAGGGTCGACCGGATTCGAACATCACTCGCAGCAAAGTTGCTCACGGCTTCGCCGTTCGCCAGCGTGGCGCTACGCCGCGCGCTGCTCGCTGGTTCAAATCCTGTGACTCAGTTCACACTCTTTACGTAGTTCGTCGCAAAAATGGGTTCGCCCGGATTCGAACCGGGGTCACGGGCACCCAAGGCCCGAAGTATGGCCAAGCTAACCCACGAACCCTCTACCTCTCTCTACCGGACAGGTATAATAAAGGGTTTCGTTCCACGACTGCACCGCCATGCGTTCGCACAGCAGTCGACCCGAACTACTCGGTTTCAATCGTGAAGTGGAACGTCGTCCCTGACTCACCGTCCGACTCCACCCAAATATCGCCGTTGTGTCGGGTGATGATCCGTTCACAGACTGCCAGCCCGATTCCAGTTCCCTCACTGTCGCCACCTTTGTCGAACAGTCCAAAGATGTCGTCCTGCTCGTCGACCGGAATCCCCGGCCCGTTGTCACTGACTGCGAACTGATAGCCCGATGGCGTCTTCGCGGCTGAGATCTCGATCCGTGTTCCCGATCCGCCATGCTCGATAGCATTTTTAAGGAGGTTCTGGAACAGCTGGCCCAGCTGATCGTAATCGGCCTGCACTGTCGGGAGCTCGTCGACCACGACCTCGGCGTTGGCGTCGTCGATCTTGAGCTGGAGGTCATCCTGAATCCCGTCGACGACATCTTCAACGTCTGTTTCAGAGAACTCCTCGCCCTCACTTTCGACCCGCGAGTACTGCAGGAGGCCGTCGATCATCCCGCGCATCCGATCTGCGCCGTCGACGGCGAAGTTCATGTACTCCTGTGTCTCCTCGTCGAGATACTCATCGAGTTCGACCTCCAGGAGATCGATATAGCTTGAAACCATCCGGAGGGGTTCTTGGAGGTCATGCGAGAGTATGTAGGCGAACTCTTGGAGTCGCTCGTTGGAGCGCTCCAGTTGGGCCTCGTACTCCTTTCGGTCGGTGATATCCTTCGAGATGACGGCGAGTCCGTCTTTGTCAGGATAGATCTGGAGGGCCGTCCAGTAGTCGGCTGGCTCGTAGTAGTACTCACAGCTTGTCGGCTCCTGTGTTTCCATCGCCTCCCGGAGCCGCTCTTCGACGACAGTCCCCTCGATTTCGGGGAAGTACTCCCAGAGATTTGTCCCGAGAACCTCCTCGGCCGGGGCGTCGATCCGGGTCGCGATCACGTCGTTCCAGTAGGTGACCGTGAAATCGGTGTCGACGGCGTAGTAGGCATCCGAAATGCGTTCAGTGAGCCGCCGATACTTCCGCTCGCGCTCGGCGCGTTCGATCTCGTAGCTCACCCACTCGGTCAGCAGTTCGATAAACGTCTCCTGAATCTCGGTGAACTCCCGATCCTGTGGGTTCCGGTCGGCAAAACAGATGGTGCCGATGGTCTCGCCGTCGACGGTAATCTTCGAGCCAGCATAGCAGGCCAGTCCGAATCGCTCGAAGGCAGGGTCGTCCTTCCAGCCCTCTTCGGCCGCGTTCGTCACCGTCAGTGGGCTCTCCGAGTCTGGGTCGACAGTGTACCGACAGTAGGACTCCGAAAACGGTGCTTCGGCCCCGTCTTGGAGCTGCTCGTTCGGGCCGACACCGACAACGACTCGCTGTGTGCCGTTCTCGAACCGAGTGAAAAAGCCCTGTTCGACACCCATATACTCCCGCCCGAAGTTCAGCAGGTCGGCGATCTTCTCTTCGAACGGTGCGGATGTTGAGGCCGTCTGGTGGAGTCGACGGAACGCAGTCTCTTGTTTCTGGAGTCGACGGAGCCGTTCCCGTCGCTCGGAGACGTCGCGGCCGATGCCGATGATTCCCCGCACGTTCCCCTCGGCGTCGGTCAGTCGTGTGCCGGTGAACTCGTGGGGGATCGGCTTCCCTTCTTTGGTGAGCAGTTCGGCCTCGACGACGGCCGATCCGGTCTCCAACACCGCTCCAATTGCCTCAGTGACCCGTTCGTGGTCGACCTCGGAAAACAGCTCTATAGCGTTGATCTCAGCGAGTTCTGCATCGGAGTAGCCCGTAATTTCAGTAAGTGCCGGGTTCCACCGCTCCAAATACCCATTGGCATCCAACATATAAAACGAGTCGTCGAGCGCTTCGAGGCTCTGCTGGATAAACGCCTGCTCGGCTTCGAGCTGATGCTGTTGTTCCTTGCGCTCGGTGATGTCGCTGGAAATGACTGCAATCCCGTCTTCGTCAGGATAGGCGTGAATCTCGATCCAGTACGCTCCAGGCTCGTAGTAAAACTCACGAGACTGAGGGGTCTGTAACTCCATTGCTTCCCGGAGTACCTCCTCGTACTCTGTGCCGTTGATCTGCGGGAACTGCTCGAAAATGTTCTCACCGAGGATGTCGTCGGCTGCGATCCCAACACGTTCGGCAACCACCTCGTTCCAGTAGGTGACCGTCCAGTCGGTGTCGACGGCGTAGTAGCCCTCCGAGATGCGTTCGGTCAGTTGGCGGTACTGCTGTTCCTGTTCGGTGCGGTCCAGCGTGCTCTCGATGTTCGAAGCCAGAATCTTGGCCAGACTGAGGTCGGTCTCGTCGAACGCCTCCGCCTCGGTTGAGGCGACGATCATAATGCCGTAGGCCCCGAATGGAACGAATATTTCGCTTTTGATCTCGGTCTCTGGATTGTATAGATCATCGCTTTTATCGAGATTGTGACGAATATGAGCGTCCTCATGCTGGTAGGCCTCCCATGCAAGCCCCGAGTCGAGTACGGGCGGGCTGTCTAAGAGGTTGGTGACACCTTCAGAGACCGCTATGGGTGCCAGCCCACCTTCAGCCTCGTCGTAGAAATTGACGCTGTTTATCGGAAACCCGAGCACGTTTTCAGCCATCTGACAGGCAATCTCAGCCACGTCTTGGGATGTCGTCGCACTCATGAGTTCGTGGGTGGCCGTATGGAGCGCTGTCAGCTTGTTTTCCCAGTTCTTTCGGTCGGTGACGTCCTGCTGAAAGCCAACCCAGTTAGTCAGCCTCCCCGAGTCGTCGTATAGCGGTGCCAGCGAAACCCGGTTCCAGAACATCGTTCCGTCCTTCCTGTAGTTCCGGAGCTGGACCGTCGTCGACTCCTCGGTGTCGATTGCAGTCCGGAACTCGGCTGTCGCCGCCTCATCCGTGTCGGTTCCCTGCAGCTTCCGATGGTTCCAGCCGGTGATCTCCGACTCGGAATAGCCAATGAGATCGGTGAACGCCGGGTTCGCATAGACGAGCGGATTGTCTTCCTGGGCTGGATCAGTCATTGTGACCCCAACCGGAGCCTGTTCGATGGCCTGATCTTTCACCGCGAGTTCCTGCTCGCGCTCCTTTCGCTCGGTGATATCCCGAATCTCCGCGATTACATAGCGGTCGCCGTCGAGTTGGGTTTCGGCCAACCGGACTCGGACCCAGACCTGCTGGCCATTCGACCGCTCGATCTGCCACTCGAATGTCTGTGGCTCGCCCTCGGCAGCAGCCCGAATTCGCTCCACAGCATCCGCCTGGGTGAACGGGGAGTCCGCAGGCGTGTAGTCTGCGACCTCCATCTCCTTGAGCTGAGCCGAACTGTAGCCATACAGCTCTTCGAGTCGACTGTTGACGCCGACAATCGCGCCCGTCTCCGGATCGTGTAACGTAATCCCGATCTCCAGATCGTCAAACACGGTCGAAATAGTCTCTTTCATTGAATGTGACGTGATAACAGTAGCCGAAATATAAACTGTCGGGCTGTGTCGACTGTCTCTGCAAGATTATCATCCATCTTTTGTAGAATACTTAATATTTTGGACACGAATACCTAAATCAGAAGAGTGTGTAGTGGGAATAATGAGTCTCTCATGTCGACTGAATAACTGTGGGGTCGGTGTGTCACGATGACTGATTCGGACAAGACCGCCGAGATACTGCTGGCCGAGGACAATCCGGGCGACGTCATGTTGACCAAGAAGGCTCTCGAAAAGGGAAAACTCGCCAACAACCTCCACGTCGTCACCGATGGTGTCGAGGCCCTCGAATTCCTCAGACGGGAGGGTGAGTACGAGGATTCACCCCGACCGGATATCATCTTGTTGGACCTCAACATGCCCCGAAAGGATGGCCAAGACGTACTGAAAGAACTCAAAAACGACGACGATCTATGTCGGATTCCGGTCGTCGTGTTGACCAGTTCCGAGTCCGAGGAGGATATCGCCAAATCCTACGAACTCAACGCGAATGCCTATCTCACCAAACCCGTCGACTTCGATGGCTTCATCGAGATTGTCAACCGACTGGAGAACTTCTGGTTCAAGGTCGTGAAATTCCCGGAGAAGTAAGATGTCGATCAGCCCGGACGACGAACTCCATCTGCTCCTCGTCGAGGACAACCCCGGCGACGCCAAACTGTTCGAACACCACCTTACAACCAGCCGGAGCGAAGCGTTTCCGCCCGCGACCGTCAGCCATGTCGAGTCGCTCGCGGCGGCCGTCAACGAACTTGAAGCCGAACCCTACGACCTCGTGTTGCTCGATCTGGGACTCCCCGAGAGCAGCGGCCTCGAAACCCTCAATCGGTACAACGAGGCCATCGAGCGCGAGGAGCTAACGCCGGTGCCGGTGGTCGTCCTGACGGGACTGAAAGACGATGCCGCCTCGGTCGAAGCCATCGAACGCGGCGCGCAGGATTATCTCGTCAAGGATAACGTCGACGAGAACGTCCTCCACCGGACGCTTCGCTACGCCTTGGAGCGCCACGCCCAACAGCAAGAGCTTCGTCGACAGAACCAGCGATTAGAGCAGTTCGCCAGCGTCGTCAGCCACGACCTGCGGAACCCCCTCAGCGTCGCCACAGGCCGCATCGAGATGGTCGACGACGACCACGCCGACGTCATCGAACGGAACCTTGACCGAATGGAGACGATTATCGAGGACGTCCTGACGCTCGCCCGCGAGGGAAAATCCGTCGAGGAGACTGAACCCGTCGACCTCTCGTCGCTCGCGGTCAAATGCTGGGAGAACGTCGAGACCGCCAGTGCCTCGCTGTCGACCGACGACGAGATAACCATCATGGCCGACCAGAGCCGGTGTCGACAGCTACTGGAAAACCTGATTCGCAACAGCGTGGAACACAGTTCCACGGGCAGTCGGCCACAGGCCGACGACAGCGTAGAACACGTTGGCGAGGACGTCTCGATCCATATCGGCCGTGTTGACGGTGGCTTCTATGTCGAAGACGATGGGCTGGGGATTCCCGAAGACAAGCGGGAGGAAGTCTTCGAGGCAGGCTACACAACCAACCGAGACGGAACCGGCTTCGGGTTGAATATTGTCCGTGAGATCGCCGAAGCTCACGGTTGGAGCGTCGAGATCACTGAGAGCGCCGACGGCGGCGCGCGGTTCGAGTTCACCGGTATTACGGCCCTATAGGCCACCGCTGCGGTCGACTGGCTTTTTGTTCTAGAGCCATCGAGGCTCGGGCTACCGATGAATCCGAACGGGTGAGCGGTCGACTGTCGTCAGGACCCAAGCACGCCGAAGCCGAACAGCGGTCCCCAGAGGAGATGTAACCCGATACCGACGACGAGCGCGGGCACAGTCGTATAGAGGCTGGCGATGATGGCAGCCTTCTTGTCGATGGCGATCAGTGGGAACAGCGCGTCACCGTCCTGACTGATTGCATTGGCCGTCAATGCGGAAAACGGAATCCCACCTTGCGCGTAGGCACTGGCTAACACGATCTGTGGTCCACAGCCGGGGATTAATCCGAGCAGGGCACCCCCTATCGGTGCGAATATACCAGCCGCGGCTGCAATGGCCGCGATATCGAGATTGAACAGGAAGACGGGATACTCGTAGAGCAGATAGGCAACCAACACCCAGACTGTAACGAAGCTAGTCTCCATCGCCGCGTGCTGGAACGTCTCGTAGAGGCTCCCAAACGTGTCTTTGGCCCGGCCGACACCCCCCTCGCCGATGTAGTGTCGACCGACGAAATACAGGTAAAACGAGAGTGACGTCCCGGTGATCCCGACGATAGTGAACAGTCCTGAAAAGGACATGCCCGTCGAGAGTGGGACCTCGGGTGCGCCACGGAGGAGATATGTCGTGCCGAGTGCGAGTCCCCCAACGGCTGCGAGCCACCACAGCCCGTGGACCCCGTGAGTCAGCGGTGTGAGAACCGTGGACTCTCTGTCAGGCCCCGTCTCGTGGGAGTGTCCTGGTGAGGGGCCCTCGTACTCGTGGGCCGGGTTTGAACTCCGCCCGAGCACACTGACCGAGGAGCCGCCGTCGGTGACCGGTCGACTCAGTTGGCTCACCGCACGGTCGACGTAGCCAACGCCTAACCCAAACTGATCTATTGCATAGCCAAAGATAACTGCCGCAGCGAACGCTAGTCCGTATGAGTAGGCAGCGGCTTTCGGCGCCAACGCGAGGATGACGAACGCCGAGTCGCCAGCAGTGGCAATCAGTGTCGCCACAACGGTCCCGAAGCTCACCGTTCCCCGAAGGTAGAGCGGCATCATCACGATAGCCCCCCCACAGCCCGGTGTGAGTCCCATGAGCGCCCCAACGAGCGGTTGGATTCGGCTGTTGTCGCCGAGTTTGGCAGTCAGTTTTCCGCGGGTCCGGTACTGAATGTAGCTAAACAGCAGTACGGTCACGGCGACGAACGCACTCACCTGTACATAGCCGTCTCTCACAGAAGCGATGAAGATGTCGACGACCTCACCCGCCATCGGGGATCGACCTCCCGTCGACAGTAGTCGCCCGCAAACTAATTAGACTCATCTAATCTTTAGATTAGTCGGATGATACAAAGATGTTTCGTCAGGTGTCGCATTCGTCGTCACTGCGACAGATGCTGATTGCCCGAGCGGGCGTTCCCAGCGCGCCGGAGTGACATCGCTATCGATGGCTGGGTACAGCGGACACTAGAGGCAGTCTGTGTGGCGGTGATCTCTCTCAGCGGGTGAAAATAAAGGGAAAATGTAGTTGTCTGTGACTGTTCGCGTGAGCGAACTTACAGACGGGTTAGGTTCGTTGCGCGTGGGCCTTTCGGGGACTGCTCGATGTCGAACTCGACATCCTGACCCTCTTCGAGATCCGGACCACCAACGTCTTCCATGTGGAAGAACACGTCGTCGTCAGCATCTTCTGTCTCGATAAAACCGTAGCCGCCAGTGTCGTTGAAGAAATCAACCGTGCCGTTTGCCATTGCCTTTGTGTACAACGCCGGGGGATGAATAAGGCTTGCGCGAGGTGAGATACCATGGTTCGCGACACCGGTAAGCGGTGGCTACGAGGTGGTAGGCGTCGACAAACGAGGTCATTCATTCCAAGAATTCGAAGCAATAGAAATCACAAATCGGGAGAGGAAATCAGCAAACAGAATCTCGATGCTACTTACTGAGGGGCGTTAGGCATCCTCAAATGTGGTTGTCAGGTGTGCCCGCGGTGCGTCAAGCACGATTTCGGCAGCCGTTTCGTCGCTGACAAGGCTGGTTCGGAGTTCGTCTTCGGTTGGCATTGATTCTTCGAACAGCCCAGCGAACCGCCCCTCGAGGGTTGATACTGTCCCCGTAGTATCGACAGTCACCGCCAGTGCGCTAATGAAGCCGTCGACGGTCCCGAACACCGGGCCCAGTCCGTCGACTATGTCGGTCCGAACACCGACCCTGTCAGCAGTGAGACTGAGTGGGGTATCGGTACCCCAGACGCCGAGGCTCAACGCTGCCGGGCCGGTGGTTTCGAACAGCCACTGGCCGTCTTCGTCGTCGACGACACGATCAAGTGTGTTGATATAGCCGCTCAGACTGTGAGCAAGGAGGGTTTCGGCGGCCGAGGACCGACTGCTGTTCTCGGTTGGGATGATGAGCATATCCTCAGCAACTGCGAACGCCTGTCCCGAGCGGTCGCCAGTCCCTTCGTATATCCGCAGCCCACGCTGTTGGTCGACCTGTTGGAACCCCTCAGTGTACCGATCCGCAATGACCTGCCGGTCGAAGCTCCCGTGGAAGAGCACCAGTTCGTCGGTCAGCGTCAGATCGGTGACGCCAATCCCGGGCGTACCAGTCTCAGTGCTCTCGCCCGACAGAATCCCACCGTTCGTCTCGTTTTTAGTTTCGTTTTCCGTTTCGTTTTCCGTTTCGGTTTCGTTGATCGTAGTATTTCTGTCGATACGTTCGTTGTCGGGGGCGACTGTCCCGTTGGCACCGAACGCAGTCCCATCGGGAAGTGGTCCGGCGGCGTCGATGACTGCCCGACGGAGAGGGGCTGCAACCGGATAGCTCGACAGCGTCTCGACGGCGTCGGCAACCGTCTCGATACCGGATAGCGGGAACTCCACGAGCGGTCCGTCAGGTAGTCGACCGGCTGTCGCTGCCCGTTGGACCGCCCCAACCACCGCAAGCCGTAGATGTAGGAACACGACGCCATCGCCACTTTGCGTCTCGGCGGGTGTGAGCTCGCTGTACGTCGGGAGATCGTATCGCTGGGGGCCATCCCCGAGTTCTGGGACTGAATCCTCGTTGTCACCGAGACAGCCACCAAGCGCGACTGCTCCAGTCGTGGCCCCAGCAGCCTGCATGAAACTCCGTCTGTCCATACCCGGTTGTCTGCCTCCAGCTACAAGTACCATCCCAACACAGTCCCACGATGCCGCAACTGACGTTGTATTGTCATACACCACAGCACTTTTATTAATCCAATCCGACTAGTCAAATGACAGGGATTGAGTGTACCTCTGGGGGGTTCGCATGTCTCTGTCAGCGGGAGTCGCTACTTGGGAGGGTAGTGGCTCCCTACTTTTGTGTCGACCACTTAGGATTGATCGGCGAGTGTCTCCAGTAGTTCGGGGTTTTCAATACTCGATAGATCACCCAACTCCTGTCCGGTGTGGACCGCCGCAATCGCCCGCCGAACGATTTTACCGCTCTGGGTTTTGGGTAATCCTTCGACAAACCGTATCTCACGGGGACGGAACGGTTTGCCGTGTTTTTCGCCGACTACCTCCCGGAGCTCCCCTCGCAGTTCGTCGCTCGGGTCGACGCCGTTCTCACAGACGACATACACCACGACTGCGGTTCCGGTGGTTTCGTCGGGAACGCCGATTGTAGCGGCCTGATTGACCGCTTCGTGGTCGGTCAGGACGCCCTCGATCTCGGCAGGACCGATCTTTCGACCCGCAACGTTGAGTGCGTCGTCGGCCCGCCCGTGGAGGAACCAAAAGCCATCCTCGTCTTGCTGGGCCCAGTCGCCGTGGTCCCAGAGATCGTCCCACGTCGACCAGTACTCATCGAGGTATCGCTCGTCACCGCTCCAGAGTGATTTCGTCACCGATGGGCAGGAGTCGCGGGCGACGAGATAGCCGCGCTCGTGATCGTCTGTGATCGAGTTCCCCGCCTCGTCGACGATGTCGACATCCATTCCGAGGCCGGGACCGCCGAGCGTGCAGGGTTTCAGCGGCTGTGTTGGCATCGGCATCAGGAAACAGCCACAGATCTCGGTGCCGCCGGAGATGTTGATGATCGGTGCCTCGCCACCCCCAACCTGCTCGTAGAACCACTGCCAAGATTCGGGGTCCCATGGTTCGCCGGTCGACCCGAGCAGGCGGAGACTCGATAGATCGTGGTTGTCGACCCAGTGATCTCCGTGTTTTCGAAGCGCCCGAATCGCAGTTGGTGAGATGCCGAAGACCGTCAGGTTGTGCCGGTCGATCATCGACCAAAACCGGTTAGGCTCCGGATAATCCGGTGCACCCTCGTAGATGAAGACCGTGCCGCCGAAGGTGTGGTTGCCGAGCAGCATCCATGGCCCCATCATCCAACCGATATCCGAAACCCAAAAGAAGCGGTCGGCGGGCTTGTGATCGAAGCCGAAGTAGATCTCCTTGGCACACTGCATGAGGATGCCCGCGTGGGTGTGGACGATTCCCTTCGGTTTCCCGGTCGTTCCCGACGAGTACAACAGCATGGACTCTTGGTCGGCCGGGAGCGATTTGGTGTCGTACTCGCTGGACTGCTCGGCGATAGCGTCGTGCCACCACTCGTCGCGGGACTCGTCGAAGGCGATTTCGTGTTCGGTCGACTGGTTGGCCGAGCCGAGTCGGTCGTAGACGAGACAGTGCTCGACGAACTCGGTCTGTTCGATTGCTTTGTCCGCAGTTTCCTTCAGAAAGACGGGATCGCCGCGCCGATAGAAGCCGTCGCCGGTGAACAGCATCGAACACTCGCTGTCGTCAATCCGGGTGGCCGTGGCGTCGACGCCGAACCCCGAGAAGATCGGCACCGCAATCGCGCCGACTTTGAAACAGCCGTAGAGAATCGAGACAACCTCCGGCACCATCGGCATATAAAGGCCGACCGTGTCGCCGGTTTCGATCCCTCGTTCCTCTAAGGCGTTGGCGACGCGATTGGCCTCTCGGTGGAGTTCGTGAAACGTGTATTCGCGAGTCTCACCCGGTTCGCCTTCCCAGATGCAGGCCACGCGGTTGCGATGTGGGTTGTCGACCGTAGCGTGACGATCCAAGGTGTTGTGCGCAATATTGAGTCGACCACCGGGGTACCACTGGGTGAACTGCGGCCCCTCGGTGTTGTCCCGGACCTGTTCGTAGGGTTTGTCGAACTCGATGTCGAGGTAGTCGACCAACTCGTCCCAGAACCACTCGACGCCGGAGTCGGGTTCGCCCTCCAGACCCGGACCCGTGCGGGCGATCAGCTCCTCGTAGTCGTCGATCCCATAGCTATCCATGAACGCGGCGACGTTCGTCGAGTCGATGAACTCGGGGTCCGGCTCGTGAACCACGTCGTCGGTCATTGGCGGAGTCGACATGCCATGTCGTTCGCTCCCAACCCTCATAATCATTCATATAGGTTTCGACTGTGACACCTCCCAGAACGTTTAGCGCTTGGGCGCGTAGGACTGCGCATGTACGTCCGCGATGCCAAAAACCGTGATGAGCCGTGGCTGTTGGACCAGATCGAGGCGCTGGGAGTCGACGCTGAGTCGTTTCGGTCCCGCGACTACGTGCTCGCGGTCGACGAGGAATCCAACACGCGGGTCGGCTTCGGTCGACGCCGGATTCACTCCGGGGAGCCGGACGTCTGCGAACTCACGGGCATCGGCGTAGTGCCCACGTGGCGTGACCAGGGTGTGGGTGGCCACGTCATCGAGCGATTGGTCGCCGAGGCCGGAGACGACGAATTTGAAACGGTTTACGTGTTGACCGACCAGCCGGCGTATCTCACCCAGTTCGGATTTGGTCGGATCGACGTCGACGAACTTCCCGACCAGCTGTCGGCTCGACTCGACCGCAAACGCGACCAACTCGACGATGAGGTCGTCCCGCTGGCGCTCGGCGTCGAGGCCTTCGAGATGCCGCGTCGACTCCGCGAGGCGTTCAAAGACGCCGACGCCGAGGATGGCGACAGCGAGCCTGAAGAGTCGCCCGAAGATTTCGGCATCGATCCCGAGACGGCGACCTATAAGTACGATACCGGGGAGTAGCCGTCGACTACTGGCTCAATAGCGTACTACTGGACGCCTTCACGCCCTTCGAGAAAGTCGGTGCTGAACACGATGTAGGTCAGCCCCGTACAGAACAAAATTGGCGGCAGGAGTAAAAACGCCCACAGTGGGTCGATCCCCCAGATCAGAATTAACGTGGCGTTGCCCAGTCCAAGCAGTAAGAACGGCAACGAGTACAGTATCGCCCGTTTCCGTTTCCGGCCGGAGTCGAGCACCTCGCTGTCGAGTAGTTCCTCCCGAGACGGCTGTGCTGTTGTCGCGGAGTCGTCGGGATCGCCGGTCGGAGAGTCCATACCCCGGCTACGGGGCGAAGGGGCAAAAACAGTCACACATTCACTGTGCATTGCTGTCGAACCGCGAGGCAAGCGACACTGCGCTGTAGAGGACCGTAATGGCGACCGCAATGACGACCATTCCATACAGTGTCATCGCCCCCGGTGAGATCGGCACGGTCACAATACCGAACACCGTCAGTTCAGACAGGGCCTCACCGCCGTTGGCACCGACGATAAAACCGAGAAGCCCGCCCAACAGAACCATCAGTCCACCGAGACCGAGCAGAATGCGTCGACCTAACCCTGCAACCCCGGGCTGTGGCGTGTCGTCGCTCATATATGCCCGTAGGCAGCCACTACTAAAGCACGTTTCCGTTCCAGCCCGGAGTTATATACCGACTGACCTCACGCATACGGTATGACCGATTCACTGATCGACCGGGCTCGGAGCGCGCTGGATGCTGCCCACGTTCCCTACTCTGAGTACCGTGTCGGTGCAGCGCTTCGAACCGTCGACGGCAGCGTGTTCGTCGGCTGTAATATCGAGAACGCCAACTACTCCAACAGCCTCCACGCCGAGGAGGTTGCGGTCGCCGAGGCGGTCAAAACCGGCCACACGGAGTTCGACCGACTCGCAGTTACCTCTGCGGCCCGCGATGGCGTTACCCCCTGTGGAATGTGTCGACAGACGCTATCGGAGTTCGCCAACGAAGACCTTGAAATCGTCTGCGATCTCGGCGACGAAACGGCGACCTACACGCTCGGCGAACTGCTGCCGAACACCATCTCGGAGGAAACACTTGATGCTGCCAGCCAGCAGGGAGCCGACCAATGACCACGCCCTCGGATGTCGAGGAGTCTACGGTCACCGAAGACGCCCCCAACGATACCGCTGTTCCGGGCGACAGCGAAGATCCCAACGCCGACCGCCAGTACCATCTCGAAGTCACCAGCGAGGATGTCGCCGACAGCGTTCTCCTGCCGGGGAATCCCGACCGGATCGGGACAATCACGGATCTCTGGGATGATGCCACCACCGTCGCTACCCATCGAGAGTACCGCACTGCGACCGGGAACTACAATGAAACTCCCATTTCGGCGACGTCGACCGGAATCGGCGGTCCATCGGCGGCAATCGCGCTCGAAGAACTCGCCCGCGTTGGCAGTGAGACGTTCATCCGGGTTGGCTCCTGTGGGGCAATCCAGCCCGAAATCGATGTCGGTGATCTCGTTATCACCTCCGGCGCGGTTCGCCAAGAGGGAACCAGCGAGGAGTACGTCAACCCCACCTATCCGGCAACTGCCGATCACGAGGTCGTCTCCGCGCTGATCGCCGCCGCCGAGCGGTTAGGTTACGACTACCACGTCGGCGTCACAATGAGTGCCGACAGTTTTTATGCTGGTCAGGGTCGACCCGGATTCGACGGCTACGAAGCCCCCGGGAGCGACGATCTCGTCGACTCCCTGCGGAATGCGAACGTCAAAAACATCGAGATGGAGGCCGCAACGATTCTGACGCTGGCTTCGATCTACGGACTCCGGGCGGGAGCCGTTTGTGCGGTGTACGCCAACCGCCAAACTGGCGAGTTCCGGACGGAAGGTGACTCACGAGCGGCCGAAACTGCAAGTCTCGCGGTCGCCCTGCTGGCCGAGATGGATCGGCGGAAACGTGAGGTGGGTGTGAGCCAGTGGCATGCCGGGCTTTCACTTGATTAACTGAAACACCCTGTCTCGTCTGTTTTGGGGCCTGAAATCGGATTTAAGCTGACAATCGTCGCACAGTGCTTCCGCCCAGCGTTTCAAAGCCGATTTATTCGATGCCGTTGGATACACACACATGACAGAACAAGTTGTGGTCGTTGGTGCTGGCTACGCGGGTGCTGGCACGGTCAAATCGTTCGAAGACGAGATCGAGGAGGGCGAAGCCGAGCTTACCTGGATCTCGGAACACGATTACCATCTCGTCCTCCACGAGGCCCACCGCGTCATCCGCAACCCGCAGGCCGAATCGAAGGTCACCATCCCGGTCGACGAAATCAAGGCTCCCGAAACGAACTTCGTTCGAGACCGCGTCACCGGCGTCGACACCGACGAGCGAACGGTCGAACTCCGTGACGGCGACAGCGTCGACTACGACTACCTGCTGGTCGGCATCGGCAGTGCAACCGCCTTTTTCGGCATCGACGGGCTCAAAGAACACTCCCTGACGCTCAAGAGTCTCGACGACGTCCGCGAGATCCACGAGGCCGTCCGCGCTGCTGGCGAGGAGGCAACCCAAAGCGAACCGGCCCAGATTCTGGTCGGTGGGGCCGGACTCTCGGGAATTCAGACCGCCGGCGAGATCGCCGGCTACCGCGACGATACGCGCGCGCCGCTCGACATCAAACTCATCGAGGGGCTCGAAGAGATCTTCCCCGGCAACGATCCGGAGGTCCAAGGCGCACTCAAAAAGCGACTCTTGGATCGCGATGTCGAGATCCTCACCGGCGAGTTCATCTCGGAAGTCGACGCCGAGACCGTCTCCCTCGGCGAGGACAGCGAACTCGACTATGATGTCCTGGTCTGGACCGGCGGTATCACCGGCCACGAAGAGATTACTGAGGCCGACCTCGACAAAGACGAGCGCTCGAACCGCGTCTTCGCAGAGTCTGACTTCCAGACCAGCGACGACCGCGTGTTCGCCATCGGTGACGCCGCACTGGTCGACCAAGGCAACGACGACGTCGCGCCACCGACCGCACAGGCCGCTTGGACCGCCGCCGAGGTCGCCGGTGAGAACCTCGCGCGAGCGGTTCGCGGCGCACCACTCAAATCGTGGAAACACAAAGACAAGGGGACGGTCATCTCGGTCGGTGACGAGGCTGTCGCTCACAACGTGATGGGGCTGCCGATCAACACCTTCGGCGGTCCTGCCGCCAAAGCACTCAAGAAAGGCATCGCCTGCCGCTGGATCTCGGATGTTACCTCGCTCAAACGCGCCGCGAAGGCGTGGAGCGATATGTAACAGCCGGGGCACTGAATATAGACAGTCGACAGTTCGCGTTGCTATCTCTTTTATAGCGGGAATAAAACCGAACTGCAGTCGCGTGATCAGTGAGCCGGTTCTTCTGCGGGAGCGAGCATATCGTCGATCTGCAGGATGAGAATGTTGTTCGTGTCGTCTTTCGCATCCAGCGTGCCGGTGATACGGAGCTTCGACAGCGGCGTCGGCCCGACGATTACCTCGTCGCCCTCGTGGAAGTCTCGGACTGAGCCCTGCAGGTGGATTTCGGCTCGACAGAGTTCTGGGTGGTGCACACTCGAGAGATCGATGCTCTCGACGTTCGCGTTCTCGACTTTCTCGTCGTTGTGCGTAAGCGGGACCGCTGCTGGCTCCTCCATCTCGTCGACATCCAGCGCCTCGTAGGCATTGGCGGTCGGCTTATAGCCGCCTTTGGGTCCGGGGACGCCCTCAACGAGTTGGAGGGCTTTGAGACTCTGCATCTGGTTGCGGATCGTTCCGGGATTTCGATTTACCTCCTCGGCAATATCTTCGCCTTTGACGGCGTCTTCGCTCTGGCGGTGGAGGTTCGTGAGTGCTGTCAGTATGGTTTTCTGACTCGGCGTGAGTTCGATTGATGACATATGAGCCGGTTAGGGCGGATCGTTCATAAATCCGATGGAAAACTAGTAACAATTCAGTGCGAGAAACCCGCTCGTTATGTCTTCCGGTCACCATTTGGGTGGTATGAAGCGACTCACGGTGTCGACTGTCATACGGTAGTGACTCTCTATACGAATAGCCTCGGTGAGCCATCCGAGAGATGACTAGTCGTCCACCCCTACTGCTAAGAGGCCGCCGGGTGAGGCGACTGTATGACACGGACCGTCCGCATCATCGGCGCGCCAACCGACTACGGGGCAAACAGACGGGGTGTCGACATGGGACCGTCGGCGATCCGATACGCCGGACTGGCCGATCAGCTCCGGTCGGCGGACACAGAGCCGGTCGACGCGGGCGATATCCGCGCACCGCACGCTGAGGAGTGTGATCCCGACACGCGGTCGGTACCCACCGGCACCGCCCAATTCTTCGAGGAGACGAAAACCGTCTGCACGCAGCTCGCCGACACCGTCGAGTCGACGCTCGAAACTGACGAACTCCCCATTGTTCTCGGCGGCGATCACTCGGTGGCTATCGGCTCGGTGCGTGGCTCGGCCGCAGCCGGACCGCTTGGCGCGATCTGGTTCGATGCCCACGCGGATCTCAACACTCCTGCTACGTCGCCGTCGGGAAACATCCACGGCATGCCGCTGGCAGCGCTCCTCGGAATCGGGGAGTTCGCCGACCAATCGTGGGCCACTGCCCCACATCTCCGCGAAGAAAACCTCGTCCTCGTCGGACTACGGAGCGTCGACGAGGCCGAAACGCGACTCATCGAACAGCGGGATTTCACCGTGTTCACGATGTCCGAAATCGATAGCCGCGGCATCACTGCTGTCGTCGAGGAGGCCCTTGCAGTGGCGACCGACGGCGTCGATGAGATCCACGTGAGTCTCGATCTCGACTGGCTCGATCCAACCGAAGCTCCCGGTGTTGGGACGCCGGTTCGCGGCGGTGTCACCTACCGTGAGGCCCATTCGGCGATGGAACAGGTTGCAGCGACCTCAGCAGTCCGGTCGCTGGATCTCGTCGAAGTCAATCCGACGTTGGATCAACACAACGAAACCGCCGAGTTGGCGACCGAACTCGCCGCAAGCGCACTCGGAAAACGAATCTTGTGAATCCTGTGATCTCAGCAGAGGGTATAAAATGGTAGTAGATGGTATCTATCTTGATTCAAGGAGAGAATCCCGCCGTTCACGGCGGGCGTGAATCCGACACGGTGCTGAGCAACCGCCGACGATTGCTCACCGAAACCCAAATGCTTAGTACACGCCGTCTCGTACACGTTAGCAAGGGTTGCGTCGGCTCTCGGCACTTGCGCGGGAGTACGAGACGCGCTGAAACTAGCGTCCCGAGTATTTCCGGGCGTCGGTTCCCACGGGTCGGTTCTGCAACCGACTGCGGGGTTCGCGTCGTTCGTCAGCACGGGAACCCGGCCTACGGGTCGGGGAAGTGTGACCGAACCGACCGTGCCGTGAGGCATGACCGCTTGAGAGAGAGACGCCCCGAGAAACCGGGCGTCGATGACTCGCTCGCGGGTGGGAGCGCCCGTGACAGCGCCACAGGACGCTCCCGAGCGAGGGACGAAACCCGTCCCACCGACCTCGGGAGAGAAGGTCCTGAAACCTGCTCGGTAACGGGCCGGGTTTCCTCGTGCGGGGGAAGCCTCGCCGTTTACGGCGAGGAGGATGTCACTGGTGCTGAATGGCAGTAACGACCGGCTACCGGACGGGTAGCCTGTCGACTAACTTTGCGCCGCGGGTGAACATGCCGCCGCGACCTTTGCCTTCGGTGATATTTCGGAAGACAGCTTCGGGGTCTTTATTCCAGATCCACTGCCACCGCGTCCGAGCCAGCAGGGCGAGTTTGCGGGCCGTACTGAGCTGTGGGGTCTCCGAGAGGACGTCGTACTCTCGGTTACGGATGAGCCGGTGGTGGTCGGCGTACAGCACTGCCGCCAGCAACACCGCAAGCTGGCAGTCCTCGGGGAGATATTTGATTCCGGCGACACCCTCACTGTAGAGGTCTTCGGCTCGGGCGAGTTCGTCCTGCATCACGGCGGCGACGCCCGTATCCATCTCGAAGTTTCTGAGCTGGTCGTTGGTAACGTCATGACGGTCAAGCGTCGACTGCGGCAAGTAGATCCGGTCGCGTTCGACGATGTCCTCCCGGACGTCCCGAAGGAAGTTGGTGAGTTGGAACGCTTCGCCGAGTGCGGTCGCGTGGGTGAGTGCCTGCTCGGGATTGTCGGGAGCCATAACCGCGGTCATCATTCGCCCGACAGCGGAGGCCGAGCCATCCATGTAGGCTTCGAGTTCGGCGTACGTTTCGTACCGGTCGGTGTCGATATCCGACGCCATCGCATCGATGAACGTGTCGACGTCGTCGGGGTCGATATCGTACTCCTCGCGGAGTTCGGCGAACGCCGCGAGCACCGGATCGTCAGTTTCGGTCTCTCCGAGGGCGGCCGCCCGGATCGTTTCGAGTTCCGCTCGCTGTTGGGCTGGTGTGTTGTCGCCCGGATCGTCGACTACCTCATCGGCGACACGGAAAAACGCGTACAACACGTAGGTCGCCTCTCTGATCCGTGGCGGCAACAGCCGTGTGGCGACGTGGAAGGTTTTGCCTGTCTGTTGTTGGATCGCCTTGCTACGGGCGATTTGGTCGTCTCCTACCATAGCTCTCTCAGAGCCGTCGGTCGTCTCGTCGGCCGGTTCCGGCGGCACAGCATATGATCTGTATACGGGCGCAATCAACATAACAGTTCGTACATGAACAGATTGTCACTGTTGTTTGGTAACTTGTGGAGGTGTCGCTCAATAAAAGGTATCAGAACAGTCGTAGACCACTCCATGCGTCGGACAGATGTACTTACAGTGGCGGTGGTCCATCGACGCCTCACAGATCGGACAGGGTCGACCCGGCGGTGTTTCTGCCTCTCCCATACCCACTCAGACGCCGACCAGCTACATTACGGTTCTCGTTTCAGGCACTGCCTTCTCGACGGTAGGCTGTGGCTACAACGGGAGGTTACGGCTTGTCGACACGCGGAATGTAGAGTCCTCGTGAGGGACGAAGCAGTCCGGTATCGAACCGTTTGGCTCGTAAGATTGCCACACCGAAGCTGAGCGCAACCCCGACCGGAATCCAGTTGCCGAACCAAGCATTGATCGCGCCCCACAGGATCACGAAGCTAACCAGATCGTCCAGCATGAATTCACACTGCGAGAGTCGCTCTTTGAGCATCGTTCGGTCGACGGTCCAGTCGAGGACCCCCACAGAAATGACCGCGCTCAGCACCCACCCCGCGTAGTTCGACACCGGTACGTTGTAGAATGCACCTCCAGCCGAGTAGGTCCAAAAGCCTAGCGAGACCGCCGCCGGATCGAGCACCACGTCCATCGCCACGACCGCCGGAATCACGACTGCAAGCCGGACCAGACGCGAAGTTGTTCGGTCGCCGAGCAACAGCAGTGAGAGGATGTAGGTGTTGAGTACTATCGGGAGGAAAAATACCGGCAGCGCCGCCGGAATCTCACCGACCATCGGCCCGAGACTGATCCCGTAGACGAACTCGCCGTAGGGCCAGCCAGTCGACACGCCGACGTACTCGATGAGGTAGGTATACCCCGTCAACAGCCCGATCCCACCAAGTGCCCGCCGATCAATCGCCGGAATCACGCCCACGATCAGCGGGGCGGCCATCACCACCGTTCCGAACAGGATTAGGGGTGCGTTGAACTGGAGTAGTTCAGGGATGAACGACCAGCCTTCGGCGCTTCCCAGTAGCATGAGCGCGCCGATCAGCGGGAAAAAGACGGCTATCGTGAATCGGTTCCCGTCGACGAAGGCATCCAGCCATGCCTCGGTCTCCTCGCGGGTTCGCGGTCGACCGGATATGACTGCAGACAGCCCCTCAGCTTCACGAATCTGCGGCCTGGGCGACTCGCTGTCAGTAACCGACTCGCTCACGGCAGCACCTCCCAGACGGGGACGAGTTGCCACAGCGCGCCGAGGGTGATCAGGGTGCCAACGGCGGTGTTGAGCGCCGGAAACCACCAGTAGGCTCGGTCGACGGCCACCGACGACTGGGTGACCCAGACAACGAACACGGGGTACACTGCGAGCAGGCCACCGAGTCGTAGGTCGACCAGCCCGAATGCCAGCGACGCGGCCAGCCAACAGCCCGCGACGTAGCCGTAGGTCCGTCGTTCGCCGAGAGCAGTAGCGGTCGTCCGGATACCGGCCTGTCGATCCGGTTCGATGTCGGGGATCGCCGAAAACGTGTGCATCCCCATCGTCCAGAGCCACGCTCCGACGACGGCCAGTGCGGGTGGCTGTCCTCCCGCGACAACCACGTAGGCAGCGATCCCCGGCAGGATATACAGGCCATTGGAGACCGAATCCAAGAGCGGTGTCGTCTTAAATCGGAGCGGTGGGGCGCTGTACTCGACCGCGAGGAACAGAAACCCAACTAGCCACGGCCACGCTGCAGGTGGAGTCACTCCGAGCAACCCAACGCCGAGAAGCCCAGAGAGGACAACTGCTGCGGTGACGCTACGGTCGCCCTGCCAGCGAACCTCTTTGTCGTCTTTTTTCGGATTCTCGGTGTCGACCTCGGCGTCGAAGATGTCGTTGACACCGTACAGTAACACATTGGCGGGGAGCAGAAAGTACGCGAACAGCGCGACTGCGGTCGAGCCAAACAGTTCGTCGACGCTGGTTGCGGCGACCGCGACGCCGACCACCACCGGGCCAGCGAGGTAGAACCAGAAGCGTGGCCGCGAGAGTGCTACCAGATAGCTGAGTCGGTCGACCAGTCCCGAGTCCGCCTGTTCGTCAGTGGTCACAGATGACATCACTCCGCGACGGCATCCGCAGTTAGTTGGCCACTAATCAGACACATCGGAACGCCGATACCGGGGGTCGTATACGATCCAGTGAAGTAGAGGCCGTCTACTTTCGAGGACTTCCGCGAAGGACGGAACAGCGAGGTCTGGCGAAGCGTGTGAGCCATGCCCAGCGCAGTGCCCTGCATCGAGTTGTAGCGGTCGGTGAAATCGTTCACGCAGAACGTTTTTTCCGCAACAATCCGATCTCGGAGGTCGACGCCCGTGTTGTCGGCGATATCATCGAGAACGAGATCACGGAAGGTTTCGCGTAGCTCAGGGGTGTCCTCCAGTCCAGCCGCAATCGGCACGAGGGCAAAGAGGTTGCTGTGGCCCTCCGGGGCGACCGAATCGTCGGTTTTCGAGGGGACACAGAGATAGTAGGCCGGATCGTCGGGCCACGCTGGGGTGTCGAAAATCGTCTCGAAATGGTTGCTCCAGTCGGTTGGCAAAACGAGGCTGTGGTGGGCCAGTTCGTCGACATCGCCCTCGACACCCAAATACAGCAGGAATGCAGAGGGCGCGTAGGTTCGAGAGTCCCAGTAGTCGGCGTCGTACTGCCGTTTTTCGGGTGGGAGCATTTCTTGCTCGGTGTGGGCGTAGTCCGCGTTCGAGACCACCCGATCCGCGAGATACTCTTCGCCGTGTTCGGTTCGGACCGCAAAGGCTCCCTTTCGGCCTGCGATTTCGGTCACTGGCTGGTCGGTAACAAAGTCGACCCCCAACTCCTCAGCGAGTTCGACGATGCCGTCGACAACCGCCCCCATCCCGCCGTCGGGGTAGTAGACGCCCATGTTGAAGTCGACGTGGCTCATCAGGTTGTAGAGCGCGGGCGTGTTGGTTGGCGCACCACCCAAGAAAACGAGGGTGTACTGCATGATCTGCTGGAGTTTCGGGTGTTCGAAGTAGCTCTCGACGTGGCCCTGCATCTTGCCGAGCAAGGAGAGTCCCCACGAGTAGCGCATTACGTCAAGGTCGATGTAGTCCCGTAGTCGGGGGCGGTCCTCGTAGACGAAGTGTTCCATGCCGACCTCGTAGGTGTACTGGGATTTGTCGAGATACCGATCAAGCGCCTCTCCTGCGCCGGGTTCATAGCTCTCGAACAGCTCCTTGTTGGCCTCGACATGCGGTAGGAGGTCGACCTGATCGCCGTCTTTGAAGAAAATCCGGTAATGGGGATCGAGCCGCGAAAGGCTGTAGTAGTCGTCTGGCTGCTTGCCGAAATGACCGAAGAACCGCTCGAAGACGTCGGGCATCAGATACCACGACGGTCCCATATCGAAGGTGAACCCGTCCATCTCCAGTTGGCTCGCGCGGCCACCCAACTGTTCGTTTTTCTCGACGACCGTCACGTTCGCGCCAGCGTCGGCGAGATAGCAGGCCGTCGACAACCCACCGAAGCCGCTGCCGATGATGACGATATCCTCGTCGTCGACCACCGAGAGGTCGCCATCGTATCGTCCTTCGTTACCGCCGTGTTCGTCGCTGTCGTCTCCTGAGGCGGTGACCATGTATAGGTCAAATAAGTTCGACATCAGTATAAAAGAACGGACTTCGAGCCGACCGAGGCCCAGTTTTAGGGTCACCCGCGACCATCAATTGCTATGGACGACCGGACAGCAGTCATTACTGGTGGGACCCGAGGCATTGGACGCGCCGTCGCCGAGACGTTCGTCGACGCTGGTGCACGTGTCGTGATCTGTGGACGAGAGACTGCCGACATCGACGAGACGGTCGACGAACTGAACGATACACACACCGACCCAGATGAAGAAGCCCGCGTCTCGGGGCTCCGGACAGACGTTCGCGACGAGTACGAGGTCGAGCGGCTGATGGAACACGCCGCGCGGCGCGGCAGTGGTATCGACATCGTCGTCGCCAACGCGGCGGTCAACCACGGGACACCCGGCGAGATGCCGACCCACGAGGAGTCCTACAGCCGGTTCGACGACACGATGCGGACCAACCTCCGCGGCGTGTTTGCAACAATCACGGAGGCCGTGCCGCATCTCGCGGCTGATGGCCGCGTTCTAGTTCCCTCCGGTGGAGTTGCTCGGGAGGCAAAGGCCGGGATGGGTGCGTACGCGATCTCGAAAGCCGGTGCGGAGGCGGTGGCCCGCAGCTTTTCAGTCGACCTCGACCAGCCAGTGTGTGTCGTCGACCCCGGCCTCGTGGCGACTGATCTGACAGGCATCGAGAAGGCTCGCGATCCGAGCGACGTTGCACCGATGTACCTGTGGGCCGCCAGCGAGGCCGACCCCGAGACGATTAACGGCGAGATCGTCGACCTGAAACTGTGGAAGCAGTCGACGCGGTAGTCGCCGACTAACACTTAAAAAGACAGTCGCGAGATCGGTCGCGTCCATCGATTTATGCATTCTGTCGACGAACCTGTGACGGAGTGCCACGGGCACATGATCCCCATGAACGACGCCGACGCTTGGTACAAACGACTCGAAACACGCGAAACGAACCCCCGAATTAGGCCATCAGTAACTGACGATGCGGTCGACCGGGCGATTGCAGCCATCGGTGAGCCGCTGTCGCCGCCGGATGTCGACCGCGTCTGATCGACGCCGCTTTTTTTGTTTAGTCGACGTGATCGACCCGTTCGACGAGGTCGACATCCAGCCCGCGTGCCACATCGGGCGTGAAGTTCCAGACGGTATCGAGGAAGTTCACGTTGTAGCTTGCCGGACCGTTGTAGTCGAGGTCGTCGGCCTGTTCACCGACAAGCCCGAAGGCGAGCGTTGCATGTAGCGCCGCAGTAAGGGGGTCGTCGACGCTCCCACAGAACGTCGCCACGCTGCTGCCGAGCATACAGCCCGTGCCGACGACCTCGCCCATCATCTCGTGGCCGGAGTCGACGCGGTAGACCGCCTCGCTGGAGGCGACGATGTCGACCTCCCCGGAGGCGACGACGACGGTGTCGGTCGACTCGGCGAGCGCTTGGGCGGTCGCCTCAATCTCCTCGTAGTCGCCGACCGATTCGACGCCCTTGACTTCGGCTTCCGCGCCAGCCAGCGCGGTGATTTCGCCGTAGTTGCCTTTGATCGCCGCGATATCGATATCGGCCACCAACCGTTTGATGAGGTTGTTTCGGCTCGGCGTCGACCCCATGCCGACCGGATCGAGAACGACCGGAATGCCACGCTCGTTGGCCGCCAGCCCCGTTTCGAGGAGGGCTTCGTTGATCGACTCGCTGAGCTGGCCCGTATTAAGTAGGACTGCACCGGCGGCTTGGGCCATTTCCGGGCCGTCGTTGGGTGAGTCAGCCATCACCGGCAACGCTCCCCAGTGGAGGGTAATGTTGGCCAGATCGTTGATCGTCACGCGGTTGGTGAGATGCTGGACCAGTGGTTCGGTCTCCCGGATGGCCGACAACGAATCGGCCAGCGCGGTCGTCGAGACCTCTGAGCCCTTAGTCATCGTCGGCCTCGACAGCATCTTCGGCCGTTACCTCGTCACCCATCGCACTGTCGACTGCGGCTCGAAGCTCGCGGGTGGCGGCCGCCGGATCGTCGGCGGCAGTGATCGCGCTAATGGCTGCGACCGAGGTCGCACCGGCCTCTATGGCCGCCGCCGCGTTGTTGGGCGTGATGCCACCGATTGCGACCACCGGGATCTTGACCGTCTCGACAATGTTGGAGAGCTCGTCGACCCCGAGTCCGTCATCGGCTGTCGGGGCGTCGACTTTCGAGTTTGTGCCGTAGACGGCTCCGACACCGAGATAGTCCGCGCCGGTGATCGCCGCCAATCGGGCCTCGGAGACGGTCGACACTGACGCGCCGATGATGGCGTCGTCACCCAACTGCTCACGGGCCACTGAAACGGGGAGGTCAGATTGGCCGAGGTGGACGCCATCGGCATCGATGGCGCGGGCGATGTCGACGCGGTCGTTGACGATCAGGTCGATGTCGGCTTCGGCTGTGAGTTCGCGGAGTTCACGACCCAGTTCGTAGCGCGTGCGGGCGTCGGTGTCCTTCTCGCGGAGCTGAATGGCGTCGACGCCGCCCTCGATGGCTGCCTCAACGATTTCGGTTGTTGACCGACCCTCCGACAGCGACTCCTGTGTGACGAGATAGGTTCGCCACTGGTCTGGATTCATGCATGGTAGTCAACAGTCATCACGGAAGCGGGTTACGGTCCGTTGCTATCATTTTACGGCCTGTGTGATCGTCGAAACCAACAAACGCAAACGCTGGGAGCCGAAACCCAACGGTTGTATGATCGACCTGCTCGGCCGACTGCTCGGGTTCGTCGCCGCGCTGTTCGAACGAGCAGGGATTATCGAGCGCAGTCGACTCCGAGAGACGGTCGACCTCGCGTGGCCCCGCGTGATCACCGGCTTTGCGATCATGTCGAAACAGACCGCCGATCTCGCCATGGTTGGCGTCGTCTTGGGTGCGCCCGCCGTCGCAGGACTGGCGTTCGCCGGAGCCTACTGGTCGGTCGGCAAGTTCGTCGCTATCGGCGTGGCTGGGGGGACGGTCAGTCTCGTCTCACAGAACTACGGCAGTGACGAGGCCAGCCGGGCGGCACTGGTCGTCAAACAGAGCATTTGGATCGCCCTCGGCCTCTCGGTTCCGATTGTCGTCGGCTACGTCGTGTTTGCCCCATCGCTGATCGGTCTCCTGAGTGGGAATGAAGCGGCTATCGGCCACGGCACGACCTATCTCGTGGTCGTCGCGCCCGCACTCGTCTTTGAGTTCCTGAACATGATCGCCAGCCGGACCTACGCTGGCGTCAGCGACACGCTCACGCCGATGATCGTTCGCGCTGGCGGCGCGATAATGAACATCCTGCTGAGCGGGGTCCTCATCTTCGGCTTCGGGTTCGGTGTCATGGGAGCCGCCCTCGGTACGGCGGTCTCGACCGGACTCGTCACGCTCGTCTTCTCATGGGGGATGTTCGGCCGAACGTATTTCGGAACCGGAGCAAGCCCGGTCGCGCTCTCGATGGGCGGGCCGCAGTTCGATGTCGGGTTGATGCGCCAGTTGGTAACGGTGTCGACGCCGTTGGTCGCCCGCCGATTGTCCGAGGGACTGGTCGTCTTCCCGCTGTTGGGGATCGCCGACAGCTTCGGTGCCGACGCGGTGGCCGCCCTCGAAGTCGGCAGGCGAGTCCGAAACCTCGCCAACAGCGTGACGTGGGGGTTTTCGATTGCCGCGAGCACACTGGTTGGCCAGCGACTCGGCCGCGGCGAGGAGACCGAAGCAGGAGCCTTCGGCCGAGAGATTATCGCGCTCTCGCTGGTGATCTATCTGTTCGTCGCCGCCGGTGTCGCGGGCTTGGCCGAACCGATTGCGACTGTCTTCGTCGACGATCCGGCCGCAGTCGCGCTGACGACGAGTTTCGTACTCGTCGCGGCGGTAAGCGTGATCCCGCTCGGCGTCGGCGGCTCGGCGACTGGCGTGCTCCGCGGTGCGGGCGATACCCGAATCCCCTTTTATGCCTCCCTTATCGGTCTCTATCTCTGTGCGCTGCCGACAGCGTATTTGGGACTCCTGACGCCGCTGGGCGTCTCGGCGTTGTATATCGCACTCGTCGTTGAGACGACCGTTCCGGCGGGAATCTCTCTGTGGCGATTCCGCACTGACCGGTGGAAGGCGGTCAGTCGGGCCTACCGTCCGGCTGCGGTCGACGACTGATTGGATTCGGAACCCAGACTGGGTTCCGTCGACAGCCGCTACGTGGGGGCTGGCTCGTAACCGTCACCGACAGCGATGCGGAGTGTCTTGGGCTGGAGACGAAGCGAGAGCTGCGTCCGGCGGATGATCTCGCCGTCGAGACTGAACGCGACCGGTTGGTCATCGGCGACGCTGATGTCGACCGCCGAGACCGTGTATCGGGAGGTCCAGGGTGTGTGTTGGTTAAATAGGCGTTCGGCGGCGACAGTTCGCAACAGCCCGACCGAGCCGGTTGCCCTGACGAGGGTGACGTCGAACCGTCCGTCCTCCATGTTCGCCTGCTCGCTGCCACTCGGCGGAAACCGTCGACCGTTACCGATCAGCACGCCGACGGCATCCCCGGACCAAACCGGGGCAACATGTGGATCGTCGTACATCTCAACACTGACCCGAATGCTCTCGAAGCTCCGAACCGTCCGCAGCGTCGAAATCACGTAGGCCGTGGTCCCGAACCGACGTTTCAGATCGGCGCTCGTCTCCGCGCTCGCCTCCGCGGTGAGACCGCCGACACAGGAGTTCACGAAGGGTCGACCGTCGGCGAACGCGAGGTCGACCCAGCGGCGCTCGCCGGACTCAAAGGTCTCAAAGGCTTGGTGGATTCCCGTGATTCCGATGTTTCGTGCAAAATTGTTGCCAGTCCCACAGGGGATGACACCAACTGTGACGCTGTCGAGGGCCCCTACGGCCTCGATGCCCCGGACGACTTCGTTGAGCGTGCCGTCCCCACCGGCTGCAGCGATGAACGTCGCGCCGGCGTCGACGGCCTCGCCCGCGAGGTCGACCGCGTGGCCCGCTCGCTCGGTTTTACGAACCCGATAGCCGTGTTCGGCGGCCTGCTGCCGAACTGTCGAGAGATAGTCGCCCGTACCGCTCTCGGGGTTGCACACAACGACGCTGTCGACGGTGGTGGCGGGTTCCATTGAGAGGCGAGGGGAGAGTACACAAGGTGAGGTGGTGGAGCCTCAAAATGGTTACCGAGGCGGTGGCGTGGTGCCGGAGAGTTCTGGCGAGAACTGTGACACCAGTCTGGTCACCGAGATTGCACCGCTGTCGTCGACTGTCGATCCGCACAGAGACTCCCCCAAATGGATCTATCTTTCGTTCGGAAATCAGAGCTAAGTAACTCAGCGGCGGCTGTATTAGATGGACATTATGGCAGACACAGACACCGGTCCCCGCGACATTACAACGGATCATGAGACGATCAGACAGTGGGTCGAACAACGGAGCGGGACACCCGCCCATATTACTGGTCAGGTCGACGACGACGCCAGCAGCCTCTATATCGTCCGCGAAGACGAGGAGATGGAGGGACTCGATCCCCTCTCGTGGGACGAGTTCTTCGAGACGTTCGACGCCGAGGGGTTGGCGTTCGTCTATCAGGATCGGGATGTCGGCGAGACCGACGAATGGCTCTACGACCTGATCGACCGCAACGAAGTCGCCGAACGGGCCTCGCTCGAAACCACCGATGTCGAGCAGTCGCTGGTCGAAGGCGACGTTGTCCGCAGCGAGATCACCGAGACAAAAGTTATCGAGACGACGGTGGTCGAAACCGACCAGATCGAAAGCGAAGTCGTCGACAGCGAGATCATCGACAGTACTCTCGTCGACCGGGAGACGATCTCACGGGAGATCGTTGGCGTCTCCTTCGAGGGGAGTCCGGACCAGCTTTCAGCGAGGCTCAGATCGGAGACGACAGAGACGACACGGATGGACACCGACGAAGAGATGACCGACGACGGAATGACTGAGACGACACGGATGGACACCGAGGGAGAAAGCGGTGGGCCACAACACAGTCCGGTCGACGAGCCAGCCGACAAAACGACACCCGAGCCACCAGTCGACCGACGGTCGACTGACCGCGAGGAGGTAAACCGAACGGCGACCAGCGAACAGTCCAGCCAGCGTGCGGCGACCGGCCAACAGCCCGGCGACCGACGGGCGAGTGAGCACCGGGAGAGTGACGACCAAACGAGTGATCGACAGCCAAGCGAGCGACGGGTGAGTAACCGACAGCAAGAAGAGCCGACAGTTGGACTCGCGGTCGACGATACCGTCGTCCTCGATGTCAACGACACCGTCCGGACAGCGATGGAGATCTTCGACCGGAAAACCGTCGAGAGCCGCATCGTCGAACAGGAAATCACCGAAACGGACACCGTCGAGAGCGACGCGATCAACATCGAGGGTATCGAAGAAAGTCTGCTGGAGAGCGATCTGATCGACGGGCAGATCGTCAGCGACGAGACCGGCGAGACCACGACAGCAGGCCTGCCGAGCGGAGCGATCACCAGCGAGCAGACCGAAGGAGATACAGTCCAAAGCCAGTTCGTCGAACGCCGGCTGATCGAAACGGAGTCGACCGAACATCACCGGGTGACAGCAGATATCGCCGATCACAAGCTGGTCGATACCGTCGACAGCCGAAGCAGCATCGTCGAGCGAGCGATTGTCGACCGAGAGGCCGGTGAGGAGGTCATGCTTCGCCAGCCCGAAGCCGGTGTGGCGACGACCGACGATCAGATCACCGCCGCCGAGGAGTCCGCGACCACTGCAGACGCCGACGCGGAGATGGCGGCCGAACCCGGTGGTGAAACGGGCGAGGCCGGAACGACCACAACCGACGAGGCCGGGATGTCGACCGCAACCGAAATCACCGACGACGAGATCGGCAAACAGGTCGTCTCAGGCGACAAGGAGGTTGGGATGGTAAGCGATGTCGACACCGATGCCAACAGGCTGTACGTCGATCCCGAACCGAGTCTGGCCGACAAAATCAAAGCCGCCCTCGACTGGGGCGAAACCGAGGACAGCTACCCGGTTGAGGCCGACCAGATCGAGGGAGTCGACGACGACGAAATCCGTATCCGCGAGATCTGAGTTCGCCTCACTCAGGGCGACAGCCGTCGCAGTCGACCCGTCCATCGAGTTGGTCGGGAAGCCCAAACATCGAGGGCTGGAGCTCCGCCCAGAGACAGCGCTGAAAGGCGACGTCGAACCCAGTTGTATCCCGAATCGACCCGAGACCCGTCCGGAGGGCTTCCCATTCGTGGGCCATGAGGTTGAACTTCTCGTTGGTACCCATCACGCCCGTGTTTTCGGGGTCCGTCGAGTGACACACTGCATAGTGGGCGATCTCGTGGAGAATCAGTTTGGCCTCGATTTCGGGGCTCTGGCGATCAGCGACCACCGCACGGTTGCCCGTGCTGAGACCGCTGACGTAACCCGACCCGGTGTGGAACTTCGTCCATGGACTGTACAGTCGGCCGTGATGGGGTCCCTCACCGAACCCCGGAACGACGACCAGTTGGAGGGCAACGTTTTTCAGTCGACGCTCGACGGTCCGGTGATAGAAACTCCACGGCGACCAGAGGATTCGCCGGGCGTCGTAGCCATACCGCCGCTCGAACCATGCGCGGTCGTAGCGCTCGGGATAGTCGAGCCACTGGAGATAGATCCCGTTGGACCGAAACAACTCGACCAGCGCCGTCTTCGTCCGTTCGCTGACGGTCGTTGCACCGACATACCGGATGTCGACCAACAGATCTCGCCGGTCGGGATCGAACCCCTCGAACTGATCGACCCCGAACAGGTCGGTCAGCCACGCAGTGAACTCCTCGGAGCCTTCGAGGGAGTCGGGAATCGCGTCGCTGTCGGCGTCCTCATAGGAGCGGTCGAGACTGTATGCCGTCGTACCGATCCCGAACGGCGCGGTGACCACCCCGCCGAGGAGTTTGAGTGTCTCTCGTCGACCCGGATCTGCTGGCCCGCTGATCGGCTTGTCCTCATCAGAATCCGTCACAGTCTGTCCTTCCTGACTGTTCTGGATACTATGATCATTTAATTATATCGGTTATTATAATATAGAATAACAAATTTTGTACTATTCCTAATTATTTGGTCACTAATAATCCTAAAACAGCTTTTAACCTATAGCCAAAAAGAGGTGAAAATCATAAAAAATAGGGAGGGGGTAACTACTTTATATCCTCCCGACAATCCAGTGGCATGAGCGACCGGGCCCTTGTCGTCGACGACTCTTCGTTCCAGCGAACTATCGTCTCAAACACCATCGAGGACTGGTTCGACATCGTCGCGACCGCCGAAAACGGAAAGGAGGCCATCGAGCAGTTCAAGAAGGAACGGCCCGACGTGGTGACGATGGATATCATGATGCCGGAGATGGACGGCATCACGGCAGTCAAGAACATCAAGGAGATTTCGCCGGAGACGATTATCGTGATGGTGACAAGCGTCAAGCAGAAACAGAAGATGCGAGAGGCCGCCAAGGCGGGCGCTGACGGCTATGTGACCAAACCCGTCAACACCAAAAAACTCCGCGACGAGTTCGCCGACGTTCTCGACTGGCCCGCCGCGAGTCAAGAGTAGCTGCCGAGGAGCCCTGTTGAAATCCTCAGAGAGTCACACGTTCGTCCTGTAATTCGACTAGATGAACGCTTCCCGAAGTCACAGTTACACCGTTTCACTGAGACTCGGTCTATCTGACACCTCCGACGCCGTGTCGTGGTCCGCGGTCTAAGGCCAGCAAGGATTCTTGTTTAGCATATATGTGGATTCTACTGAGTCAAAACGAGTATCAAAAGCACCACACCAAACAGTAGGATAATCACTGAGAGCTGTTTGTTCCGTCTCCTTGTTCGTTCACCGACTTTCACAGGATCGTTTCTAACTTCTTCAACACTTCCCCATGTACGACCACCTAATTCTGGTCTGCGAAACCCAATAATACCCATCGTTATGAATAACAGTGAAGCGAGTAAGTAACTCATCTACCTACTGACTTCCAGTTGGACGACAAGTATTATCAATCATTTCACTTCATGTCAACTGTTAGGATTTATTGTTTTGGATCTACCGAAACACTCGGCAGTTGATGTATTCTCCTGACTATGCTCAAGACGCAGACTTCAGTGACCAGCTGTTTCAGACAAAAATATCTCAAAGAAGAGGATTTCAACAGAGACGCCAAGGATTATTTGATCGCGGAAACGACGCCAGCAACGCCACGCACACTTTTCACCGCGCCCAGTTTCGCCAGCGAGCCACCTTTCAGCGCGCCAAATTTGGCGTACGACGCGGTCGTGACCGCACCTGCTTTGGCGTAGTAGCCGCTTTTGCGGGCCGCACCGATACAGTAGTGTTTGGCCGCCATCGGGATCGGGGCGCGTCGACCCTGTACCGCGGTCGACCCCTCGCGGATCGCCGCACAGACATCGCTGGCCGTAACTGAGTCCCTGCTTTCGGCGTCCAGCGTGATCTCGGTGTAGGCACGCCCCACATACGGCAGGGTGTGGGCATCGCTGGCCGCCACCGCCGGATAGCCGTGGGCGTCGGCAAACCGCCGGGCGCGGCGGTTTTTATATCCGGTAAACAGCCACGCGTTGAACGACTCGATGGCGTCGACATCGGGGATGTTCTTCTTCCGAACACCGTGGCGGGTTCGCTGGAAGGGATGGGGAACGATAGCGACGCCGCCGTGGTCGCGAATCCAGTCGACAGTTTCTGCGTACGGCTCGCGACGGGGTGGCATCTCCTCGACGCCAATCGCAAGCAGGTGACCGTGAGCCGTCGACACCTCGACTCCGGGAATCCCAATCAGGCCGTACTCGGGTGCCAACTCCGCTGCCCGGAGCGACTCGCCGATTGCGTCGTGGTCGGTGATCACGACCCCATCGAGTCCGATGTCTGCGGCGTGTTCTAAAATCAGATCGACCGGTTCGCTCCCGTCGTAGGAGCCGTCCGAATGTACATGTAAATCGATCTGGAGCGGAATATCCATGTCGACGACCACTATCAAGCCGACAGGGAAAAAGTCACTCGTCAGATATTGACAGATACGGCCCTTTGAGAGCACTCAGATGACACTTTATTACTGATTGCGATATACCACAGTCGACAGTTAGCGAGTGGCTAACAGTTCCTCGGCCGTGTCGACGCCGCTCCAGTAGGCTTCGTGTGCGCGACCCTCGCCGCTGAGCCAGTCGCCGGCGACGAACAGTCCCTCCTCGCGGAGTGGGTCGACGATCTCGCCGTCGAGTCCCGCGTTAGGGAGGGCATACCGCCAGCCCTGATCGTCGACCCACTCCGGTTCGTCGAGACGGTCGTCATCGAGGAGATCGGCAACCATTCCGGCCACCTCCTCGCTTGCCTTCGCAAGCGGCACGTCGTAGTTATTTGTCGACCAGTCGGGAGCCATCTGGGCGATGAGCAAACTCTGACCGTCAGGGACGTGGCCCGCCTTACAGGATTCCCGGGCGAGCCAGCCAATCGGATGGGCGCGGTCGGTGTTGACCAGCGCGTAGTAGGGACGGTCGATCTCGAAAGGGTACTGCAGAACGACCGTTCGGATCGTCCGAAACGGAACCGACCGGATTGCGTCGACGGCCTCGGTGAGCTGGTCGGTGGCAGAACCATCGGCAAAGCTGGTAGAGGCCAGCAGATCGGCGGTCTGTGGGGCCGGTGGCGTGAGGACGATGTTCTCGAAGGGTCCGTGATCGTCGCCATCGGTGTCGGTCAACGTCCAGCCAGCCGCGGTTTGGGCGAGGCTGTCGACGCGTGTCGTGTTGTGAACTGTGGCATCGGTCCGCGCTATGAGTCGTTTGGCGAACTGGGTGATCCCCTCAGTCCACGTCCACTTGTGGGCCTCTCGGCGGTCACCGGGGCTGATCTCGCCGTGTTTGTCGAACGTCCAAACTGGCTCTGTGATGTCGACTAGTCCCTCCTCGCCGAGTTCGTGGAGCAACTCGGTGGTCCGACCGTCGGGGTCCTTGATGTAGTTCGCGCCGTGGTCGTAGTGGCAGCCGTGTTTGCGACGGGTAGCCGCGCGGCCGCCGACACCCCGGCTCTTTTCGAGGATCGTTACCTCAATCGGCTGATTTCGGAGCCTATCGGCGACACCGACACCCGCCAGCCCTGCACCCACGACACAGAGCCTGTGAGTGGGTTGGTCTGCTTCCATACGGTCCCAAACGGCAGCCAGCGGCTAAAATCCCCGTTGCACACTGTTTTCCCGTCTGACTTCATTGGTACTGGTATGTACGATGCGGTGATATTCGATAACGATGGAGTGTTGGTCTCCCGGACGTCCTACGATGTGCTCCACGAGGCCACGTGGGCGGCGTTCGACGCGGCCGGTGTCTCCGATCCCGATCCCGACGACGTGAAGGCGATGGTGGTCGACGTGAGTTCGACTGAGGTCGAAGACGTCTGTGCACGCTATGGGGTCGATCCCGAGACGTTCTGGGCCCAACGTGACCAACTGTCCAGCGAGCGACAGCAGACCGAGGCCTGCGCCGGACGCAAAACCCCCTACGAGGATCTCAGTGCGCTCGACCGCCTGTCGATGCCAATGGGTGTCGTGAGTTCCAACCAACAGGCGACCGTCGACTTCCTGCTGAGCTACTTCGACCTTCGGCCCTACTTTTCGGTCGCACTCGGCCGCGAACCGACGCCCGAGGCACTCGACCGACAGAAACCTGACCCCTACTATCTCACGCAGGCGGTCGACGCCCTCGATGCCGACTCGGCACTGTTTGTTGGGGACAACGACTCGGATATCGCCGCCGCCAACAATGCCGGACTCGACTCGGCGTTCATCCGCAGACCCCACCGCCGGAGCCACGACCCCTCGCCAAGACCGACACATATCGTCGAAGATCTCCACGATATCGTCGACCTCTGTCGGTCCGCAACAGTCTGAGATCGCATCCTCAAAAACTGATATATTCTGTATAAAATCCACGCAGAGACGAATCTATATTTAAGAATGTCTGACAGATGTGGATATATGAGATGAGTATACTGCCGCTAGAGGCGATCTAACGTACATATAACACTAGTATATTTCATATCAGCTTCATATCATAGGTTAATATGATAATATTTGGTGAATGTGTCGAATAGTTTATACGTATACCACTCATTTGTAGTTTTGTATCATATAGAGACTCACAACCGACGAGCAGTACTGAAGACGGCAGGTAGCGTTGCGATTATCGGCAGTCTCGCTGGCTGTGCTGGCGGCGAGGGACAAGGCAACGAGACGAACGAGACAAACGACTCGGAGATGGACGACGGCAACGAGACGAATAGCTCCGATGAGGGGATGGACAATGGCAGCCAGATGGCCAACGTCCGTGTGGCCCATCTCGCACCGGACGCGCCGAACGTCGACGTCTACGTCGACGACGAGGCGGTGCTCGAAGACGTGTCGTTCAGCACCATCAGCGACTATCTCGAACTCGAAGCCGGCACCTATGACGTGCAGATCACCGAAGCCGGCACCGAGGAGGCCGTATACGACGAGTCCCTTGAAGTCGAGGCGGCCAACTACACGGTTGCGGCGGTCGGCGAGATCAGCGAGGAGAACCAGCCGTTCGCAGTCGAAGTGTACGAGGACGACCTGAGCGATCCGGGCGAGAGTGCCCGTCTCCGCGGCATTCACGCGGCTCCCGACGCGCCAGCGGTCGACATCGCCGACGAGGAGACCGGTGACCTGTTGTTCGAGGACCTCGCCTTCGGCGAGGACCAAACCGGCGACGCACCGCCGGGCGACTACACGCTCGAAATCTTCCCGACCGGCGAAGACGAGGATCCGGTGGCAACGTTCGATGCGAGCGTCGAGGCCGGAAGCGTCTATACGGCGTTCGTCGTCGGCTACCTCGAACCCGACGATGCACCAGCCGACGAGGAGCTCTCGGTCGAAGTCGTCGAGGACTCCGCTGGGATGGATCTGGGCAGCGAAGACGGAATGGGGGGCAACGAGACGGATAGCGAAAACGAAAGCAGCTAACGACGCTCTCGACACTGGCTCGCGGTCCTCACTCAATCGTGTAGGTTATTTTTGCTGTCGCGTGAACCGTTACATCGTCCGGCTGTAGCTCCGTCGACCGCCCGGAGCCACTCGCTTCGTCCATCGCAAACTCCTGGCGAACCGTCGACACGCCACCGTCGCCCGTGTCGACGTGCTGCACATCGACGACCGATCTGTCTACCTCTCCAGCGACGAACTCTGCCTCAGTTCGGCCAGCCTCAAGCGCTGTGTCGAGGGCCTCCTGCCGTAGCTCCGCCCGGCGCTCGGCGGAAAGTGTAAACTCGATCCATTCGATGGTGTCGGCTCCCGATTCGACGGCCGTATCGACCACATTCCCGGTCGACTCCACATCGTCAACTGCGATCCGGAACGCGTGGGTTCCGGCGTAGCGAGTCGACTCGCTGGCCGCTGGCTCAGTGTCGTCTACTGGCCTCGGCTCTCGGTCGACGTCTTCTCGGATGCTGAACCGGCCGGTCGTAATTTGGGCTTCATCGAGTCCGGACGTCACAAGTCCATCTGTGAGCTGTTGGGAGCGATCCGAGAGTTCGTCCCGGATAGCCGCGGGATCGTCGCCAGTGGCTTCGATACTGACGTGGACGACTGCTTGATCCGGCTCGGCGGTTACCTCGCCGGATTTGCGGACGGTTAGGGTCCGGCTACTATCACTCTCGTTCGTCTGGGCACTCCCAATACAGCCCGCGAGTGCTGCTGTTGCTACGGCTCCACTGCCAACGAGGAGTTGTCGTCGTTGCATATCTCCTGCTATGAGACCGGTTCCTATCAATACGTGTATGACTGAAAGAGTCGTTTGCGTGCGGCAGTCAGGCGTCTGCCGGCTCCGATTTGTTGATCCGTGTTGCCAGCGCCCAAAACAGCGGGAGAATCGTGAGGACGACCGCACCCCACGCCGCCAGTTGGAATGCTGTCGCCCCGGCGGCGATCTCCGTTCCGCGGGCCACCGGAATCGTGGTATGGTGTGGCTCGCCGACAATAGGGATGAAGTAGTCGACGGTCAGATCAATCGTATACCACCCCACCGCGAGGCCGACAGCCGCCACCGGAAAGTCGGTGATGCGGTGGAGGACGAACGCTTGGACGACCATCGCCAAATGGCTCACCAGCAGGAAGGCGTACATCGCGGGCGCGGTGAACTCCAAAAACGCGTCAGCAAAAATGACAAGCACCCATGGCGTCCAGAGGCCGAGTTTGATGTTGCCGAAGAAGGCGAGTGCAGTCAGATAGTCGTTGGATCGGTCGACCGCCCACAGGGCGAACGCACCAGCGATAAACAGCGTCGCCATCGGGCTGTCGGGGACGAAAATCCACATCTCTGGAGCCGTGCGGGAGAGCTGTGGAAAGTAGTACCAGAAGCCGAAGGCCGTCCCCGCGAGATTGATCGCGACGACGAGCCAGACGAGCCGGAGGCCGATGGTTTCGAGAACCGACGGCACCGGCGCAAGCCAACGTGGGAGACGGTCTCGTGAGGGCAGCTGTCGACCGCTCGGAATCCAACCCATACAGAGCTTTCAGCACGGCAGAAAATAAGTCACCGGGACCGAAGCGGCCTTAGCTGCCGGTTTTCTCGACGTGGTACCACGTCCCATCCCAGCTGACGGTGTACTCAAGGATGGATTTGATCGAGAGCAGCCCGAATACTGGATACACCAGTGGGGCACAGAGAGTGATCGGAACCACGGAGTCGATAGATCCGCTCCGGGAGTCGGCCAACCCAACGCCCATGGCGAGCACCGCGACCGCAACGATGGGAAGCAGATAGAACAGTTCGGCATCGGTTAGCACCAACAGGCTCCACTTCGAGAGAATCACGACGGTGAAGATACTCCCGCCGAGGCTCGTTACCATGCGTCCGAGTGAGAGCACGCGTCGGTGGAGTGGGCCATCGGTCAGCCTGCCACGGAGCGTCGCGTCCAGCACTTCGACCTGACCGATCCGCCAGCGTTTCCGCTGTCCCCAGAAGTCCGCCAACGTGTGGGGGGCCTCCATCACGTTCGTGTAGTTCCGCGCCTGTCGGACGTCGAGCCCATGACGAAAGCATTTGTGGGCGAACGCGAGGTCCTCGGTCAGCAGGTCGTCGAAGCCGCCAACCGTCTCGAAGGCTTCGCGGGAAAACAGCGTCGACGAACTGCGGCAGTTGTAGAAGCCGCTGGGTTCGACGATCTTGTAGCTCGCGTGGAACATGACGCGTTCACAGTAGGCGAGTGCCTCGACGAAGCCGGTCGGTTCGGGAATCCGCCGCCCCTGAAAGACGTCGTACCCCCCGTCGACGAGCGCGCCCATGCCGGCCGAGAGGAAATCTTCGTCGACGATTTCGTCGGCGTCGAACACCGCAAACGAGTCGGCAATCGAGGCTTCGACGGCGGTCTGGATCGCGCCGCTTTTCGAACCGGGATATCGGCTTTCGATGACCGACACCGCACCGCCGGCCAACTCATGGGCGACCGCCAGCGTTTCCTTATCGTCCGGCTCGCAGGCGATGACTATTTCGAGGTTCTCGTAGTTGGCCCGTTTGAGGCTCTCGACGCTTCGGTGGAGTACGGCCCCATCCCGGTACACCGGGATGATCGCCGTCAGTTGTGGACCGTCGTCTCGCGACGAGACGTTTGTCGCCGGTGTCCACACTTCACGGAGCAACAACCCACCGGAAAGCGCCACAAAGCCGATAAACACGATACTCGTCGCAACCGCATCCATCCACACGATTTCGAAGGAGAGCCATACCAGATTCAGCGAGAGGACCGTCTGTTGGAGTCCCTGATAGAGCCCGAGCAGCAGTAACGTCAGAAAGACGCCGGCAGACCCCGCAGTCTCGAACCCTTTGGTTAGGAGGCGCTTCATGGAGGTGTCTGTGTCGACTCAGTTACCAACTCATGAAAAATACATCGGCTGACGATGAATGTCTGAATTGTTCATTTTGTTCACATACTTCCTTATAAAAAGCGTCTTCGAGACAGTGGCCTCCGACTCAGTTCGAAAACCTGTATTCTGTCGACCGGACGTCAACTCATCTCTTCGCATGTTGAGCGGGTAATCATTAACCCACTTGCAGTTGTAGACAGCGTATGAACGGGAGTATGGCCGCGGAGGCGGCACGATGACCGAGTTCGTTCGCGCGGACCAAGAGCGGTCGGCCGCCAGCGAGCCACGACAGGTGAGTAGTCGACCCAGTAGTCGGCGCAAACCACAAAACCGGAGCCAACAATCGTTGCGTCGACCCTCACGCGAGGCGTACTCGACACGGACTATCGAGTTCGACAGCGATGGCGAGACCTGCGTCGGGACACTGTATCTGCCGGATCGCCCAGAGAGCCCGCCGGTCATCGTGATGGCACCGGGACTGGGATTCTGGCGGACGTTCGCGCTCCCGGCGGTCGCCGAACGGTTCGCTGAGTCGGGGTATGCCGCCTTCACGTTCGATTTCCGCCATCACGGCGACAGCGAGGGCGAGCCACGTGGCCTCGTAAGCCCACCCAAACAGATCGCTGACTACGAGGCGGCTATCGAGGCCATGGGTCGCGAAGAAGACGTCGACAGCAACCGACTGGTCGTCTGGGGCCACTCGCTGTCGGGTGGTCACGTGCTGTCGGTGGCCGCCGAGAACTTCCGTGTTGCCGGAGTGATCGCAACCAATCCGTTCGTCGACGGGCGCTCCCAAACACTGGGGCGGATTCGCCAGCCGAAACGCCTGCTGAAATCGCTGGTCGCCGGGCTGCGGGACGCCATTGGTCACCGCCTCGGGTTTGGCACCGACGTTCGGATCGTCGACGACGAAGACGGCTTTGCTGTGATCACCGCGCCGGGTGCCAAGCGCGCCGTTTTTGATCTGGTCGACCGACACGCCGACTGGCAGAACCGAGTTCCGGCCCGCATTTTGCTCGCGTTGCCACGGTACCGACCGATTACAGGCGTCGAAGAGATTCGGTGTCCGACGCTCGTGATCGGCGGTCGCGACGATCAGGTGATACCGGCAGAGGAGGCGGAATCCGCCGCCGACAAGATCGCCGACTCGACGTATCTCGAACTGCCGGTCGACCACATGAGCGTCTTCGGCGAAGACTTCGAGACCATCGTTGGCCACCAGTTGGCGTTCCTGCGAACGGTCGTCGGCCATCGGTAGGCGGCGACTACCGCCCAGCCGAGGTGGACCGACAACCCTTAGCAACCGCCCCAACCATGGTGTGGCATGACCGCAGACGCCGATCCAGATTCAGAGGGGGGTCCAGACGCCGTCGACTACGAGCGCGCGGCCGAACTCGCAGCCGAGGTCGAAGACGGAACGCGCCGTCTCCACGAACTCGAAGACCACACCGATCCAGATACGGCCGCCGCCGCCCGTCGACTGCTCGTCGAAGACCAGTCGGGCGCTGATCTCTCGTCGACCGGCTCGTATGGTTTCCCCGCCGAAACCGCCGAGCCAAACATCGAAAACATGATCGGCACCGTGCAGGTCCCGATGGGTGTCGTTGGCCCGGTCGACATCAACGGGGCCGCATTAGACGACGAACGGTATCTCCCACTGGCGACAACTGAGGGCGCGCTACTTGCTTCAGTCAACCGTGGCTGTTCAGTTATCAATCGTGCTGGCGGTGCAACCGCCCGCGTCACCAAATCCGGCATGACGCGTGCGCCCGTGTTCAAGGTCGGCGATGTGGCCGAGGGGCTCGCCCTCGTCGAGTGGGTCCGCAACCACGGCGAGGAGCTCAGCAAGGCCGCCGAGTCGACGACCAACCACGGCGAACTCAAAGAGGTCACCCCCTACGTCGTTGGCAACAACGTCTATCTCCGCTTCCGCTACGACACGAAGGACGCGATGGGAATGAACATGGTCACCATCGCAACCAAGGAAGCCTGCAGTCTCATTGAGGCGGAGACAACTGCCTCGCTGGTCGCGCTTTCTGGCAACCTCTGTACGGATAAAAAGCCCGCCGCGATCAACGCCGTCGAGGGACGGGGTCGGTCAGTGACGGCGGATGTCGTTGTTCCACGCGAGGTCGTCGAGGCCAAACTCCACACGACGCCGGAGGCGATCACCGAAATAAATACGCGCAAAAACCTCGTCGGCTCGGCAAAGGCTGGCTCCTTCGGATTCAATGCCCATGTCGCCAATCCGGTTGCGGCGATGTTTTTGGCGACCGGCCAAGACGAGGCCCAAGTCGTCGAAGGCGCAAACGCGATCACGACTGCCGAGGTAACCGATGACGGCGATCTTTACTTCTCAGTCTCGCTGGCGAGTCTCGAAATCGGTACCGTCGGCGGCGGCACCAAACTGCCGACCCAGTCGGAGGCCCTCGACATTCTCGGGGTCCGCGGGGGCGGTGATCCGGCCGGAAGCAATGCCGACGCATTCGCTGAAGCGATTGCTGTCGGCTCGCTGGCTGGCGAACTCTCACTGCTCGCCGCGCTCGGCTCACAGCACCTGTCGAGCGCTCACGAGTCGCTGGGTCGGTAAGTCGTCGACAGAGAGACGTCTGTATAATCCAATGTACTGAGAAAATCTGACCGATCAGTGATCAGCCTGCGAGTATATTACTGCGGACCAGTCGCTTTGTAGGCAGTCTGCACGAAGTCGACTCTCTCTCCGCCGACTGATAACACGACACCCGAATCGCCGCACTCCTTTGCGCCGTTGGTGCTCCAGTTGTAGGTTCGCTCCGTATCGATATTATTCGACCGGGTGAACAAAAGCCGCTGTTGATCTTCGTCGACGTATTCGAAATACCAGCCGACGAAGAAGATGCTCTCTCCGTTGCCTTCGTTGCAGTTGAACACCGCGCCATCGATCTCGGTTGCGGTATCGCCAGTCCGACCGGTGATGTGGAACGCCTGTTCACGGTAGTCTGTTTCAGGCACAATTGACTCTCCACCCCGTCCAGGCGAGTCGTTGAACCGTCCCGTTTCTTTGGTTGCTCCAGCAGTCCCAGCGAGCCCACCGATGAGGGCGCTGGCTGTGACCGCGCTTGTGGCCACAAACCGCCGCCGAGAAAGGGACGTCTTGGACTGCCCGTTTGTAGGTGCTTGCTCATTGTTTGTAGAATTGTCTCTCATGCGTATTATTAATTCAAAGTAAATAATTTAAATCAATCGTATAAATATATAACATATTGTGAACAGAGAGGCATGGACCGAGATCACACCTACAGCTGTTCGGCGTTCGTCTGATCGGTTCTGATCTCGATTCGTTCGTCTTGATTCTGTGTAATTCTCCGAAACAGAGTTAGAAGCAGTAGGTATCCAATGACGATGCCAGCGACCCAGATCCCGGCGATATACCAGAATATAATAACACCTGTCGACTTGAGCGTTCGTACCATAATCGTTGTCGCTGGTCTGCCGAGATGGCCTGCTAATGTGGTTTTGTCGGTTGCTGTATCGCCATCGAGATCCTGAAGGTTTCGTGATTCGACGCCAGCGAATACGATGAGGAACCATGCACCGAACACAGCGAAGAGATCCATCGTCACCTCGTGGGTCGTCGAGACCACTACCGAGAAGACGATCATGAACGCCCACGTCCCCCCGACAGCCAGCGAGTCAAACGTTGGATACTGTTTCAGCGATCCGTACAGCAGGAGGACACCGAACGGAAGCTGTCCAAGCAGCAGAAACCCGACCCCTCGGCCAGGAGTGACAGCGACGAGCCAGACGAGAAGCAGCTCGTAACAGATCAAGGCAAAGATCTCTGTAGCCAGAAGCTCGGTGCGATACCGTTGGACGAGTCGCGTTCGGTGTGGGTTGTTGATCTGATCTTCGTCACTCACTGTCCGACGATCTTCGACATAAATAACATAAAACAAAAGTGGGGCTAGCAGTAGGCCACCACCCACAGCGTGCAACGGGATCGATAGCGCCATGGCGGATGCGACAACCATGATGACCGCCGTCATGCATAACCAAATATTAAGTTTTAGAAACAAGTATGTGGGAGCACCATTCATCATGTGACGTATATTTAATCCAAGACTGTATGTATCTTTATTACCCTATTATCACGTGACTGAGTGGACTCTGCTGATAAACGATGCCACTGGCACATATACTGGCAACATTCTGTTAGTTATCCGACTCGGTTTCAGTCATTGGCTTTCGGAAGGTGAATTCTGATACGTGTTCCCTCCGTTGTGTTTGTCGCCGAAAGCTGTCCGTTTGATCGCTTGATGATGTATCGGACGAGCCAGAGTCCGATACCGGAACTGTGCTGGAGGTCTGTCTCCTCTTGGGCCTCCAAGACATCTATTTCGGCCTGTGGAATACCGCCGCTGGTATCCTCGACGATCAGACAAACACGGGTGTCTGTCGACTCCGTAGAGAGGGTTATTTCGGGCTGTTCAGGACCGGCGTGGTGGACAACTGCGTTTTCGATAAGTTCGACGACTGCGAGGTGAAACTGTGGATGGAATTCGACACGAATAGCTTCGACTGTAGACTGAACAGTATAGTTGTCGGTCAGTTCACAGGACGAGATCGCATCGTCGACCGCGTCCTGAATCGATCCAGTCACCAGATTATCATCCATAATGACTGTTTCAATGGATCGGGCCTTCTCTGACTGTTTGAGTAGATGATTCGATTTCCGAACGATTCCAGCGGTCAACTCAGCCACGCGCTCGTTGTCTTGCTGCTGTTCTGTAATGAGATCAGCATAGCCAGTGATCACTGTGAGATCGTTGCGGATATTGTGTCTGAAGACTCGCGAAAAAATCTCTTTGAGGAGATTTAGTTCACGCTCACGTTCGGTTACATCGGTGATATCGCTCAGTATGATGATCTTCCCTTGGATGCCACGTCCGTAGTTGAGTACCGAACTGTGTACCGAAAAGATCCGTTGCTCATCGCCGCAGTCCAACTGAACGGTCTCGTGTGGGTTGTCGTCTTCGGCAGTCGCATACTCCGAGCGGAGATCCTGTATCGATCTGTCGTAAATTTTGGAGCCGAACTGCTGGCGGCCTGCCCGATTCGTATCGATTATGACATCGTTGGCGTCGACGACGAGGATGATGTCCTCGATTTCTTCGAACGCGGACTCCCGGGCAACGGGACCGTACTGTAACAGGCCGTGTTTCTGGATAGAGTGGGCGAACAGCAGCCCCGAAAAGGCATACACTGTCGAGGTGGGGTCATAGTATATCGGTACCAACTCCCCGACTTTGATCATCGACGAGAACACCAGTATCACGAACACGACACACAAATACGAGGCCTGTTGGCGGTGGATTCCATCGGACCGTATCATGTCACCGACGAACATTCCGGCAGCCAAAAACGCAAGCGAGTAGCCGTAGATCTGAACCACGAGTAGACGGAGTGGATCGCCGAACATCGAGAACCGAAGATAGCCATTGGCGTCGACATAGTAGTTGGATCCGAAGACGATGTTTGCCGGATTGCCCCACGACAACAGAAACAAGATCACCACAGGAGCAAACAGGAAAATCACGAGTCGACGCGAAGCAATCTCCTTGAAAACGAACTCGTAGGCGAGAAGGAATAGCGACACTGCAGCTGTGGTGACAACTGGCCAGAAAAAATTGGCAAGGAGACGTGTTATCTCGGGAGACGGAATCAGCGTCATCAGTGTATAGATGAGTGCCCAGAGGCCCCCAGTGATCATCGAGACGATGAACCACAGAACACCCGGTTTCTGCCACTCATCGTACAGTGAGTTGACGACGACCAGTGATGGGAGGATACCGACAGACATCAGTACTACTGCGATGACAGGTGTAAACTCGATTTGCATAATTCAATCTCTTACTGTCAACATAAGCTGGTCGTGTCGCAAAGTCCTCTAGAGTTCAGTAGTAACTGACTCCCGTGAAGGCGGGGTTGCCTCTGGTGTCCAAACCGAGGTACCCCATGCACGCCACAATCGACGTGCGGTTCGAACTGAGTATCGACGACGACAAAACGCTACCGCTCGCCACGCTTGCCGAGGCCGTCACTGACCAGAACCTCGAAGCAGTCCTTCTCGAATCGCTGGTCGAGAGCCTCGACGCCGCCAGCGTCGAGGCGCTCTGTGGTGAGAAACACGCACATGGCAACGGTGACCAGCGCTTCCAACGCGCCGGCACCGACACCCGCACAGCTGTCACAACTGCCGGAGAACACGAGTTCTCTCTCCACTACGTCGAAGATACAGCCGCTTCCCCAGACGAATCCAGCTACTTCCGGCCCGTCGAAGACGTTCTCGACTTCGACGGGCAGAACCGCTATCAGCAGGACATCGCCGCCAAAAGCGTCGATCTCGCTACCTCGCTCAGCTATCGAGACGCTGCCAATCACGGCGACAGCTTCGTCTCGATGCCGTCGCCGACCACCATCAACCGCCGTGCCAAGAAATACGGCCACAAGCTCAAACAGTTCCTTCCAGACTGTGTCGCTGGCACAGACGCTGACGCCGTCATTCCTGACGGGACAAAGTGCCACAGCCAAGACGACGACCGCTCGTCCCACTCCGTCCAAGCAACGCTCGGCGAAGACACCGCCGAAGAGTCACGCTCCCTGCTGGATCTGTCGGTCAACGCTGACTGGGACGAAACTGCCGCCGAACTCGATGATATCGGCGCAGTCACTGACGACGCGACGGTCGTCAGTGACGCTGATAGCGGCATCGTCACAGCCTTTACCGACGAAAACCGTGACCACCAGCTCGATCTCGTCCACGTCGGCCGAACGCTGGGTTACACCCTCTGGGACGATGGCGTCTTCTCCTTGGACCGTCGGAAGGAGATCGTTTCGGAGGTGATCGACGAGGTGTTCCATCTGAAGAACTCTGTGGCGAAGCATCGTCCAGCGGAGGAGTTCGCGGCGATCCGCTCGCGGATCGCGCGAACGAGAGAGCGATTAGAGAAGACAGCGTGGCAACTGGAGCAGTTCGGGTCAGCAAAGGCTGCAGGGTATCTTCGGCGGTGGCTGCCGTCGATTGTGACGTTCGCCGAGCACGCTGTCGAGGGGTTCGAGGTTCCGTGGACCTCGAACCCCGTCGAACGACTGATGGGCGAGGTCAGCAAGCGGTGCAAGAACCAGTGGATGCGCTGGACAGCAGAGGGATTGGAAGCGATACTCCAACTTCGGTTGGTGAAGTACGCCGACCCCGAGTACTACCAAGCGTTCCTCGACGAACTGCTCCAACGTTCGACCAAAACAGCAATCAACTGTGACCTCTCAATTGAGAGTACCAGCGGCAAAGTCTAGACCGCTTTGCAACACGACCCATAAGCTACAAACAGTGGCGCATCTATTTTCACGGTTCACTGTTTATACCGTACTAATAGCGGTTAGATACAAATAACCACCTGCTAATATGATATTTATATTTTGTATGTTATTTATCGATATTTTGCACAACTAGTAATTGAAACAACTGTCCACACTGAAACATCTCTCGACAGTTGTCGGGTCAAAATATACACACATCATAGCAAAAATAATCTGCCAAAATAAACTAATTTATGTGTGTTATGGAATTCGAACGAGAGCACAACAGTCAAACTGCCCACAATTATCGGAAGCCTTGCCCCTGCATCTGTCGAGCGCCCACGAGTCGCTCGGCCGGTAAGTTGTCGACGATTCTTTGACAAAGACAGAATTTCGAGCCGTATTTTCGCAGAGATTGGATGTTTTTTTAAATCAGGAACTGTGAGCGGTAGCTGTGTTACGTCGCCAACTCGGGACAAGCCTCTATGCAGGGCTGCTGTTCACCGTCCTTGGACTTCTCGCGTGGGTGAGCGGCCAGCCGTTTATTTTCCCGAGTCTCGGTCCCTCCGCGTTCATTCTCGCCTTCGAGCAACGGGGAAAACGAACCGACAGCTCCCGGATCGTCGGGAGCCATCTCATCGGCGGGGTTGCTGGACTGGTTGCCTACGCGGTTATTGCGGGGGATGTCTCGCTTACCACGATCCCGCCCGAGCTGTCGACCGACGGGCTGCGGCTCACGCTGAGTGCTGTCGTCTCGATGATCCTGACGAGTTGGGGAATGATCGCAACCAATCGGGTCCACGCTCCAGCCTGCGCAACGACGCTCATCGTCTCGCTTGGGCTGTTGTCGACGCCACTCCAAGTTCTAACGATCATCGTGAGTATCGTTATCCTCGTCGAGTTTCATGCCGGTATCCGCATGCTACTCTCCCGTCTGGTCGACTCCGACCACGCACTCGACGCGGAGCGATCCGACGATCTAAAGATCTAAAAATAGACATTTCATAGCGCCGGTTTATGTGTTTTTTATAATGTAGAATCATAGCAGCCGATACCGACCGCCGCTCTCGGAGGCTTCGCCCTGTCGACACAGTTTTATAAGTAACTCCGCCGCTTTCTCCGCCGGGACGCCCCGCTGTTCGGTATACGAAACGATCTCGGCTTCCGTGGGTCGATCCTTGCCACCTGCCTCGCGGACGGCTTCGCGGATGATTTCGTCGCGGGATTTGGAGCCGCCAGCCGAGGTGTCGCCCGCCGCTGCGGCCGCGTCGGCATCGACTCCACTCGCTTCGAGATACTCCCGGTCCTCGACTACCGGTTCGTCGGTCTGGGCTTCGAGATCGGCAACGTGGTCGACATCGGCAAAGGCTTCGGAGTCGCCCTGTTTCTTGGCGAGCAGCGCCGACCGCGCCTGCTGGGCGGCCGTCCGGTCGTCGGACTCGAAAAAGCGGTTGAGTTTTTTCGTCTGGTGGGTCTTCCCACAGCGTGGACACTGAGCGGTGGTCGAACTCGTGGGATCGGACACCAACCACAGCATGCTACAGTTGTTACAGCCGACGACCGCGTACATATCGGGGGCTACTGCCCACTCGTATTTATTGCCACGGGGTCGCTTCGCGGTCGAGGGGTCGAGGGGTCGGGGGGTCGGGGGGTCGATATATGAACTGGCTACTGACAGTCAGGTACTGTCTAACAAACACCCTTGAGGCTCGCGCACGAAAAACAATAGATGGGTGGCGTAACCCGGTTCGTCGACCGACTCACCAATTTAACCCCGGTTCGACTGGGTGAGCAGGTCGTTTCGCTGGCTCTCGACCGAAACATCACCTTTGTTGCTGCGGGTGTTGCCTACTACGCACTGGCTTCGCTGGTTCCAATGTTGCTTTTGACGTTCGCAATCACGACCGCGGTCGGTCTCGAACTCGTGTTGGAACAGATTTTGGGTGTCGTCGAAAACCTGCTTACCAACACCGGCCAAGAGCTCCTGACCGAGGCACTCGCGGATACGACCGGGCGAACCGGTGCGGGTGTTGTCGGCTCCCTCGGGTTCATTTGGGGGACACTCAAACTCTCACGTGGGCTTTCACGGGCTTTTGGCGAACTCTACGACTACGAGTCGGCGATCACGATTCGGAGAGAGATCGTCAACATCGGCATCGTTTTCGGCTCCCTACTGGTTGCGGTGACAGTGCTGATCGGTTTCGATCTCGCTCTCACCTTCGGACGGGTACCGAAGTGGATTGTCGGTCCGCTCGAACAGGTGACACTGTTCGTCTCGCTTCTCGTGGCGCTGCTCCCGCTGTACGCGCTGTTGCCACCCGGTCGACTCCGCGTGCGGGAGGTCCTGCCGGGCGCGCTGGTTGCGGCTACCGGCTGGGTACTGCTGCGGCTCGGGTTTGAACTGTACGCGGTCTATGCCGCCGAATATCAGGTATACGGGGTTCTGGGTGCCCTGCTGTTGTTTATTACGTGGCTCTACATCGGTGCGCTCACCGTGTTGATCGGTGCGGTCGTCAACGTCGTCGTCCGTGAGTCGCGACTCTAAGATCGCTCGACGGCTCAGCACGATGAGCGGCTCGCCGAACCGAGCTCCGTATCCGGTGTTCAACCGGACAGTATATTTGAGTTGATGGTCAAAGCCCACCGTATATGGAGACTCCAGAGACTGTTATTGATCAAATCTGCTTTCTGTCGCGGGCTGAATCTCGGGTTCGTATTATGGAGTTTCTCTCGGATTCGGTACCGGTAACTGAACGGGAACTCCGAGATCAGTTGTCGCTGTCCCGATCTACGGTTGCTCGTTCGCTGGACTCGCTGGCCGAGGTCGGCTGGGTGACCGAACGGAGTGGTGAGGTTCGACTCACACCGGTTGGCGAAATCGTCATCGAGTCGTTCCTCCAGTTCTCCGAGACGATGTCGACTGCTGAAGAGCTGTCACCGTTTCTCGAATGGTTCCCGCTTTCCGAGTTCGATATCGAGGTTGCGGATCTACGTGACGGTGAGATCACCATGATTTCGGATGGCGATCCACTTGCTCCGGCGCGAAAACAGATCGATATGCTGCGGACGACCGACCGATTCCGCGGCTTCTTTCCATCGATGGACCTCCGTGGCTCCGAGTTGGTCCACGAGCGAATCGTCGACGGCGAGTTCGATGCCGAAATCATCGTTTCTTCCGATGTCGAAGACACGATCCACGGCAAGCAGTTCGTCCCCCTCTTCAACGAGATGATTTCGACTGGTGGGCTAACCCTCTCGGTCGTCGACAGTGTCCCCTTTTATTTGGGGATCAACGAGACCGGAACCACGCAGATCGGTGTCGAAGACGACGATGGGTTTCCGCAAGCGCTTCTTGAAACCGAAAACGAAACCGTCTATCGCTGGGCCGAATCGCTGTTTGCTGAGTACCGTGAGTCGTCGGTTAAGCGGCTCACGAATCTGTAAATCAGGTGAATAGTGTGAGTGGTATGCACAGAACCCACGGGATAACACTATAATCAAGTGCCCCATACCGAATACTGCCAAGGGAACTCCCACACAATCCTCCCTACCCCTTCCATACTCTTGGCAGTTTTCGACCCCCCTTCCCACACTTTTGGCCGATTCCGACGACACAGCTGAGTCGAAACATCCTCTTTTCTCCCCGACCAATCTGCAGCTCCGAGACGGAGACTGCGTTTCGCGATTGTGTGCGTCCGCTGGTCAGAGCCCGGATGGTTATGGTCGTGTGATGCCAATGGGTAGTATGGTCGACCAATCGTCTGACACTGAGCAACCGAACACGGATGCGGAGTGGAAAGCAAAACTGTCGCCCGAAGAGTACCGTATTCTCCGAGAGGCCGGAACCGAGCGGAGTGGCACATCCGACCTCTTAAAAGTCGACGACGACGGCGTGTTCCGGTGTGCTGGCTGTAGAGCGGTGCTGTTCACGAGCGACGAAAAGTTCGGCTCCGGCACTGGCTGGCCGAGTTTCTACGATCCGGCCGACAGCGATGCCGTCGAGACGCGACCGGACCACAGCCTCGGTCGAACCCGAACCGAAGTCGTCTGTAGCAACTGTGAGGGCCATCTCGGCCATGTGTTCGATGACGGCCCCGAACCGACCGGCAAACGCTACTGTATCAACGGTATCGCGCTGGATTTCGAGGACGAATAGCGCACCCTGAATCAGCACACCCCAGCATGAGTCCGACACCAACCACAATCAAGCAGTACGATCAGCAGGCACCGACGCGGGAAGAAACCGAAACCGCAACGTTCGCCCTCGGCTGTTTCTGGGGACCGGACGGACGGTTCGGCGCGCTGGATGGCGTCATCCGCACCCGCGTCGGCTACGCCGGTGGGTCGAAGGTCGACCCAACTTACCACGACCTCGGCGAGCATACTGAGGCCTTTCAGGTCGACTACGATCCCACCGAGCGGTCGTACCGAGACCTACTTGATCTTGCCGTCCGGAGTCACGACCTCAACCGACAGTCCTCGAACGTCCAGTACCAGAACATTCTGTTTGTGTCGACACCCGAGCAGGCCGAAACAGTCGAAGGCTATCTCGACGCACGAGGGTTGGGCCGCGATGGGATCGAAACCCGTATCGAGCAGCTCTCGCGGTTCCATCTCGCTGAGGACTATCACCAGAAACACAGTCTCAGAGCCAAACGGGCGATCTTGGATGCCTTTGAGGACGCCGGTTACGACGCTGCGGACGTTCGTGAGTCACCGGCGGCGGCGAAACTCAATGGGCGGGCCGCCGGGCGCGACCTTCCCGACGGCCACACGTTTGCGGCCCCAAACCGAACAGTCCACCGTGGCTAGCCATCGCTGTCGGGTGTGTCGATGTCGGTTCGTATCGAAGATAGTGAAATAAGAGTAGCTGCTTCAGAATTGACAGAGAGGGCTGTGCAAGATACAGAGCATAGATGCAGCATGCGTTGGTTCGATTTTCATCCAAGTCGCGTTTATTAATTGCATCAAATACTATGTATTTGATTGGTATGGGGAGTGTTATCGAACGTAATGAGCGATTCCATCGCACCGCACGATGTGCTGGGTAACGACCCACCATCTGCTAACGAGGATGTAGCGAAGCTTCGACTCCAATTGAAGCATTTCTCACTTCCAGAGTTAGAATCAAAGGGACTCGTTGAGTGGGATACAGACGAACATCTCGTAACGAAGGGCCCTCAGTTTGACAAGGAGCGATTAGAGTAAATTTGAGTAGTCTCCGACCGGAGTTACTTTTTGCTGTATACGCGCGTTCTATCTTGCACGGGACGTTCTGATAGAATCCAGATGGGTTAGTTGGTCACGCCCCGTGATCGAGCCGTGCTAACCGTTAAGTCAAACTTTGTACTCTATAGAATCCAAAGTTCACATAAATCAAGGCAGATCCAGTGAAAAAGTTAAGTCTACTAATATTTCTACCGGATAGCGTGCAAGATATAGGGAATAGGTGTAGCGATACTCTACTAATTGATTCTTAAGTCATTTTCACTTTTTGACACACATATAAATAGGGTCTTACATTTATTCGTGCTCAATTTCTATATTGTCGTATGGAACAGTCTCCGGTTCCGGATATTGTCGAAGCTATTGCAGAGGCAAAAGAGACTGAACCTTCCAAACTCGATCTTACTCTCTACGAGTATATTGACCCCGAGGCAATTCACCGGTTGGCATCACATGGTACTGCATCATGGACCTTGACATTTGAACTCTCTGAGCATGAAGTAACCGTCACAAGTGATGGAGGAATCTTCGTTGACGGGACCCAAGAAGGACTCTGGGCGTGACTTCTACAACAAATGTCGACTGCGGGTAGCTGAACCCAGACGTACTAAGCTAACGTTCTCCAGATGGTACCAGCGAAAGTTGTGAATAGTTGGAGCAATACAGTGCAATGCTTCACAGGCGCTCGCAGTCTTGCAACTGATCAACCGGCACTGAGCAGTCGACGGATGAGTACTGAACGATGCATCCCCGTCACGGCCCTTTTAAGATACCGCATAGGTGCGGTATATTATTAGTCGACTGTGATTTACTATATTCAAAGGCTAAAACTCTCACTCGCATCCGCGCGAGCGGAGCGAGCGCGGTTCTCCGAGGGCGAGGCCGAAGGCCGAGCCCTCGGCCTTTTTCATCGAAGTTTTTGCGCCGAGCGGTTCGCCTCCGGCGAACCCGAGGCGAAAAAAGTTCGGGGGAAACGTTGAATCACCTTGGCGTGGACCCACCCGTATGGAGTTAGCTGACGTGACGACGATTTCAGTGCTTGGAGCCGGGAACATGGGCCACGGAATCGCCGAGGTCAGTGCGTTAGCAGGCTACGATGTGACGTTGCGAGATATCAACGAGGAACTGGTCCAGAAGGGCTACGAGCAGATCGAGTGGAGCCTCGACAAACTCGTCGAGAAAGATCAGCTCTCAGACGAAGAGGCCGACGCCGCACGCGAGCGAATTACGCCCGTGGTCGACATGGAAGACGCCGTCGCCGAGGCCGACGTGATCATCGAAGCGGTTCCGGAGGTGATGGATATCAAACGCGACGTCTATAGTGAGGTCGACGAGTACGCGCCCGACCACGCAATCTTCGCAACCAACACCTCCAGTCTCTCGATTACCGAACTCTCGGAGGCCACCGACCGGCCCGAGAGGTTCTGTGGAATGCACTTTTTCAACCCGCCGGTCCGGATGCAGTTGGTCGAAGTAATCGCTGGCGACCACACCAGCGAGGAGACACTCGCCGTCGTCGAGGAGCTGGCCGAATCGATGGACAAAACGCCAGTTCGAGTCCACAAGGACAGTCCCGGCTTTATTGTTAATCGGGTCCTGATTCCGCTGCTCAACGAGGCCGCGTGGCTGGTCGAGGAGGGAACCGCGACGATTGGCGAGGTCGACGCGACCACCAAATTCGATATGGGACTCCCGATGGGAGCCTTCGAACTCGCCGATCAGGTCGGCATCGACGTGAGCTACCACGTGCTGGACTACATGCACGAGACGTTAGGCGATGCCTATCGGCCCTGTCCGCTGCTCGCCGAGAAGGTCGAAACCGAACAGGTCGGCAAGAAGGCCGGAGAAGGGTTTTATAAATACGATAACGGCGGCGTCGACATTCAACCCGATGCCGGTCGACAGGAGATTGCCGACCGCCTACTGGCACTGATGGCGAACGAAGTTGCGGGGTTGATCCAGCACGATGTAGCCGACGCCTCGGCTATCGACCGAGCGATGCAGTTGGGCGCGGGGTTCCCCGATGGCCCAGCGAAGATGGCCGACAACAGAGGCCTGAAGCCGCTTGTTGAGACGCTCGACGATCGCTACGAGACCACTGGGGAGCCACGGTACGAGCCAGTCGACCGACTCCGCGAACTGGCAGGCGAGGACGAACAGTTCTATCCCACCAGCGACACAGATGGCTCCATGGAGTTCGAAACACTTCAGATCGAACGCGAAGGGACAGTCGCGCGAGTCGTTATTGACCGCCCCCACCAGATGAACACGGTTACCCCCGAGCTGTTGGACGAGCTGTCGACCGCGATTGACCAACTGGATGCCGACAGCGACGTTCGGTGTCTCCTGATCACGGGTGCAGGCGACCGGGCGTTCTGTGCCGGAGCCGATGTTTCGAGCTTTGCCACCGACGCCGATCCGCTTGAAGCAGTCGAACTGTCGCGGACCGGCCAGCAGACGTTTGGGAAACTCGAATCCTGCGACACGCCAGTGGTTGCCGCAATCAACGGCTTCTGTCTGGGTGGTGGGATGGAGTTGGCGACGGCGGCTGATCTCCGCATTGCCAGCCAGCGGGCGACGTTTGGCCAGCCGGAACACAACCTCGGGCTGTTGCCCGGCTGGGGCGGCACCCAGCGGCTCAGCCACCTCATCGGCGAGAGCCGAGCCAAGGAGATCATTTTCACTGGTGATCGGTACGACGCCGAGACGATGGTCGACTATGGGTTCTTGACGAAGGCCGTCGACAGCGAGGAGTTCGAAGCGGCAGCGATGGAGCTGGCCGAAAAACTGGCGGCCGGACCGCCGATTGCCCAGAAGTTCACCAAGCGAGCGATGCTGGCTGGCCGCGAGGATACCGACGCCGGGCTGGAGATCGAAGCCCAATCGTTCGGCCAGTTGATGCATACTGACGACCTGCTCGAAGGGATCACGGCGTTCATGAACGACGAAGAGCCGGATTTCACCGGCGAGTAGCGGTCTCCGTCGGTGTTGATTTCCAACGCGAATGAGTCACGGCTGTGGTCTGATACACCGACCCACAGGACCGGCGATTGATGAGATTTATATGTCCGTGCTTCATCCGATGTAATGCGGAAGCTCGATTGGTGTAGTCCGGCCAATCATCTTGGCCTTTCGAGCCGAGGACCAGGGTTCGAATCCCTGATCGAGCATTCCATTCTACCGCCGTCTTGCGATTATTGGCCGTGAACTCAGAGCTGATAGCCAATGATTCAGGCCAAGTTAATTCCCAGGATTCGACGACCCCGACGCAGTCTTGCGATTAGCCGTTTTGCCCCACCAAGTAGATTCAAAGGATTCGCCAAGTGGACACGAACCCGTCGACGGAGGCGGGAGTGATGGACGAACTCGACGAACTCCCCGTCGTCACCGAAACGTCGACAGAATACCTCAACCCGCGCCAGCAACTCGACTACCGCAACGAGCGTGAAGCCTGCCTCGAATGGTTGCTTACGTTCGGAAAACGCCCTGACCAAGCAAGTGGGTATGCTCTCGGTACCCTGAAACCCGGTGCGTACCGAATGGACCGGTTCTACCGGTTCGTTTGGGAGCAAGAAGGCGGGTACACAGTGAACGTCACACATGAGAATGCCGACGCGTGGATGAAACATCTCGCGCGCGAGAACGTGAGTGTGACCCACAAACGAAACTGCCAGAAAGCCGTTAAACGACTGTTCAAATGGCGGCATCATGAACACGGGCTCAGCGTGTGGGACCCAGAAATCACGTTCGCAGCCGAGACGAGTACAAGTCCCCGAGATTACCTGACTCGTGACGAGCGCTCTGCTGTGCGTGAAGCCGCACTCGAATACGGTTCCGTTCCCAAGTACAACAACCTCACACCGGCGGCGCGAGACCGCTGGAAGCAGTATCTCGCCCAGCGATTCGAGAAACCAAAATCAGAGGTTGAACCAGCCGACTGGGAGCGCGCAAACGGGTGGAAAGTCCCGTCGCTGGTTTGGACGAGTCTCGATGCCGGGCTCCGCCCAATCGAAGTACAACGGTCAACAATTAGTTGGATCGATGTCGACAACGCAGTTCTCCGCATCCCGAAGGAAGACAGTTCAAAAAATCGAGAACACTGGGTCATCGGTCTTCAATCCAGGACTGCAGAAGCACTCGATAATTGGCTTGCAGAGCGTGAAACATATGAAAAGTACGACGATACAGACGCGATCTGGCTTACTCGAAACTCGAATTCGTACCAAACAACATCACTTCGCTACCTGCTTCAACAACTCTGTGAGGTTGCCGATATTGACACCACCCACCGGCAAATGAGCTGGTACACGATTCGTCACTCTGTCGGGACGTATATGACGCGAGAGGAGGACTTGGCAGCGACGCAAGCTCAGCTCCGGCACAAGAGTGCTGAGACGACGATGAAGTATGATCAAGCACCAGTCGAAGACCGGCAAGACGCATTAGATCGGATGGGGTGAATATCAAAGAATATTCGCGGCATTTCGCAGGATTTCGTCAGTCGGGTGAACGTATCGAGCGGCTGATGCCGTGCTGTTTTGTCGTAGTGTCTCAGCAACGATTTCGAGGTCGTGGAATTCCTCGTACGTGTATGTCCCGAGTGTATGCCGGAATGAGTACCAGGAAATCTTCCGACCCCCGACACTGACTTCTGCTTCCTCTATAAGTCCATCAAGGAGGTCGTTGAGGGTTTTTGAATTATACGGGTTACCCTTCCGGTTCAACCACATATAGTCTGAGTTGTCGTATTTTTTAATGTTTTCTCGCTGCTCAATCCAGCGCTCTAATGGGTCTGTCGCTTTGTTTGGGAGGTGTTGCACCCATTGTGAGTCATTTTTGACCGCCTGGCTTCCAGGAATTATGATTGTTTTTGAGTTAGCGTCGTACCAGTCGACCTTCATTCGTTCAATGAGTGCTGGCCGCCAACCCGCTGCTCTTTCGGTTCCGATTATTGACGGGATTTTCCAGCTCGTATTTACTTTTTCCCAATCTGCAGGGTTGACATCGTTTTTAGGCTTACCGAGTTCCTGTGCAAGGTACCTCCGCCAGCGATCCCGCTCTTCTGGAGTGAGATTGTTGTACTTCGGGATGGATTTGTAGGTCAGTGATGCTTCCCAAAGTGTACTAACCTCATTTTTTGTAAATGGGTCCGCATTATCCGTAGACGCCTCTCCCTGAAATGTGATATCTGGCTCCCAGTCAGAGTCTTTGAATTGAAACCAGTTGACTAGCGCGTCCGAAATCTTTCGCTTGCTATCTTCCCGGTATCGCCCATTATCTTGACGACGGAAATCGTCGGTGGCGAGTGACTCAATTACTTGATCTGCTTGCTCAGGTGTGATTTCCGTCGTAGCACCATCTTGCTCCCAAATCCATTGAATAGCTTGCAGCACTCGTGACACTCGCGTGCCAATCGATTTTTCTGCATATCCCTTTTGTTTTAATGGATCTTTACCTTCCGAGCGCAAGTACTGCTTAAATCGCTCAACCTTCGATTCAAAGATGTCCTGTTGCCGCTGACCCAACTCTGAGAATGACTGGCTCAGTTCATTTTTCGTGCGATTACTCATCGTCACCATCCTCGTTGCCTGAACAGGTTGGGTTGATTTCCCGGAGGTTTCGGTGGTCTGTGGTTTTGTCGGCCGTTGCGTGGTTTTCACGCGTTTGTCGATTATTTTGTTTGTCTGTTTGATTCATCGAGTACACAATGACAGAAACCAGTTGCTTTAAAAACTTAGGTTAAATAATATGATAATAACACGAGCCGCCAATGTGAGTTATAATGAACAACGTGATTTAAAATTCTATTAGAAACATGTTCAACAAATAATTAGTGAATAACGATTTTAAAATTTAATTGTCGCTGATCTTAGTCTGCTAGCGGCTTTCTTTCAGTCAGTCTTTTCACTGAACCTAATTCATCTAATTCATCTGACAATTTACTCGGTGCATCGCCCAGTACGAAGATGTGACTTGGAAATTGAGCTGATGACTTCGCACCGATGAATTTCATTCGAGAATCAAGGAAGCACACGTACGATGCGTCTTCGAACAAGCCATGCCACCAGTTAGTTGATGAGTCGCCGCGACAAAGGAATACAATGAATTCAACGCGGTCTTTTGTTAGTTCCTTGCGTGCCTTTGCCACCCACTTCTTCTTTTCTCTTGAGTACGGTGGATTGACGAACACCCTACCAAACCAAGGACTCTCCAGTCCGTCGTCCTCTTTGGTGTAGTAGTTCTTTGCGATGTGCGTTATTTTTTTGCAAGTCGCAGCATCGAGATCGAACTGTCCTCCAACTGCATATTTTAACGGTTCAATGATTTGTGGTGGTGTTCCATACTCATTTGAGCCAGCAGTTTCTAGTTCTTTTGTTAAATCTTCATCCAACCAGTCTGGATTACTTATGTTGTACTTTTTCATAGTTTGTTTGTTTACAGATTTTTCTACATGATCTGCTAGCGAGGGAGCCGGACTCTCCCTCAAAAACTACGGATGCAGGGATTACGCATCCACAAAGTTGCTGGCTGTCCGGTGGTGATTTCTAAAATCCTGTACGTATTATGTGCTTATATACTTGGTGTTTGCGTCGGACAAATAGATATTTGTCATAAGAGAATATGCTCTCTGAGAGGTGAAGAGACGGGCTATTTAAATTATTGAGCCATCGAAGATGGTCAAAAATAAGCAATGATTCTATCAACGGGTGGTAAAAACGACGATTCTCCATGATAGAACATCCAATGTTCGTGCTACTCCTATCTCATCTATGGAAATAGCACACTACACAATATTCTCTGTCTCATATTTTTTCTCATTATTCAAGAGAACAATGCTTCTGGTCTATTTTGCTGAGTTTTAAATATAACGCGACTTAAATAATGTATGTCCAGCCGATCCCCGTACGAAAAAGCACAGACGTACAGCCTTTCAAACCACCAAGTAGATATTCTTTACCGGGTCACAGCTTGGTTTAACGCAACCGTCTTCAAAGTTCAAAACCAGAGGATGTCGATTGGAGCCGACTATGAGCCGACACTCCGACAGATTATGGGCGAGAGGTGGGAGCCAGCTGTTGACCACGAACATGAATTGTTAGTTGACCGTGGGGTTTTCAAAAGCAAGGATAGAGGCGAGGATACTTACGTCGCAGGGCGTCGCTGCCAGTGGTCACCAACTGAAAAATGTATGAAGATTATTGAACACATCTTCGCTCACTCAGATGGTATTTACCCGAAGTGGGTCTTGGACGAACACCCACGCCACCGATATTCCGTGATGGAAGCGAGTTGTTGGAGCACAGAAAAGGGACCATGGCGGCAGCAAACGTGTTCTCCCGGTTGGAGCGTTGCACTGGTATAGATGTGTATCCTCGGGTAAACCTCCCACAGCGGCCAGACCTCCGTCTGTGGAGCAACGGTAACCAACTCGCACGGGTGGAGGTGCTAACTGCTCACCGGAATACTGAAAGCTGGGAATCTAAGTTTGAACACTGGTCGCAGCCGAAAGCTGGTCCAACGATATGGGTATTCCCCAACCGACAGACGATGATTCGTTTCTGGAACCACCTCGTTACGCACGGGTTTGTTGAGCTAGATGGAGGACGCTTCGGCGGCAACGAAAAGAATTGGGCTCCGAAGCGAGTAAATGATCGGCTTCACCGGACATCCGAAGGAGCAGGTAAATACAATTCGATTGACGCTTGTTGGACTATAGCTGGATTAATAGAGGCCAGTCTTGTAGACGCATTCGAATTCCTCAAACGAAGTAATATCATCCTACGTTCATAAATAAAAAGAGACCCCAAAATAGCTTCGTGAGTCAAATATACACCAATAAGTGTGGATCGTACACCCTCTAAATCTACATTTGAAAATACCCGTCTGACCAAGATGTACGTGCATGTGTACGAGTGTACGATGGGGGTGCCTTACCTTGTGTACGAAATACTGGACCTCGTTCCAACCTCGTACACCCCTTAACCAATAATTTCTGATAATGATTTTTGCTTGGATGAATGCGTTGTTAGCAATTCAATTACCCTGTTCGTTCGAGCGATCAGATACCTGCAAGACGACACCACCATTCGGACTCAACAACGGCTGAACGAGGCTCGTGCCGTTCGATGGTTCGTCTCACGACTGTCGTGTCGAAACCGCGCTGCTCCAGATGACGTCGACATTTATTAGAAATTTCAAGGCTAAAACCTCGCCCTTCAGGGCGGGGAGGATGTCAAGAATCTCTGCCTCATTACCATTCTATCCTCTGGAAACAGGTCGGTACTATCTTCATGAAACTACGCCTATCGAATAGTCAGTACCTCACAAAGCATCCTCGGCTAGCTGTTTCTGCGGCCTGAGTTCTGTGTCGAAGCGGTTGTACTGACGGTCTCGACGAGAGAATTACGGACGGATCGACGGAGAGCTGTCGCTGTCGGCGGCGGTCAGCCGCCGACGCGACAGCGTCGCCACTCACTCCGCTGGCTTGCTCGGTCGGTGGTTAGCGGTGGAATCGGTCGTCAGGTGGCCGATTCGCGGGGACGGCCCGACGCACCGCGAGGGCCGTCCACGCAGCTCGTCGAATCATATTGACGAACTCCTTGTACGGCCACCACCAGAGGCGACGCCCGCCTCGGCGGGGCGTCGCCACATACTCGTAGTGAAGGTACCGCCAGACGTTCTGTAAGAGGAGACTCACCACCACGTACAGCAGCCGTACCGTTGGATCTCGTGTTGTCGTTGTCGCTATCGCTTGCTCAAACAAGCGATAGCTTGACTCGATACCGAAGCGTTTCGAGTAGTGGTATCGAGCGTCCCGTGGTGAGTCGATGAACGGCGCGTCAGCGGCGTAGCCGTGACGCGCCACACCGTTCTCGTCATACTTCCCATTTAGGTACGTACAGTCGATGTAGACGGGAAAATCGACGGTCCAGCTGTGACCGTCGAGTTTCCCCGTCAGATCATGCTGAATGACGCGACTCCATCCTTCCGAGAGCTCTTGCTGAATCGCCTCACCCCACCGGATGATCGGGATCACGTACGCGTAATTGTGCGCCTGAAGCAGCGTGAGACACTTACTGTCGTAGAATCCGCGATCAAGGTAGACGGCCTTGACCCCGGCGTCAAGGCCGTCGAGGACACCGAAGAACTCAGCGAGGACACTACTTGCGGTATCGCCGTCTTTGAGACGGCGTACCGCCAGCGTGTAGCGTTTGTTCTTCACACGCGCGTAGAGTGTGGCATAGGCGTGGAACGCAGTGGTTCCACGCTTCGCTACCGAGTGATAGAGGCCGTCTGTGTCGTCTTCGTCACCGTAGTAGGGCCGCAGGTGGAGGTCTGCGCAGACCTCCACCTGTTCGGGGAGCAATTCATCGAGATCCTTTCGCAGGAGCGTGTTAGCGACTCGTTCGAGCCGTTCCGGCTCGAACTTCGTCCGAAGATGGTAGAGGACCGTGTTCCCAGCGGGTGAGTTCTGGCTCGACGCACAGAGCGTAGAGACAGAGGTCCCGTCGGCGCAAGCGCCGACGAGGACCTCATAGATGTCTTCAGCAGTGATTTCAGCGTTATTGGCTAACGAGAGCGAAACTTCCTCGTCAAGGCGGTTGACGAGAAAGTTAAGAAGCTGGTCCTCGTGGATCTCACCGTCTGCTTGTTTGGTTTTAGACACACCTTCAGCAAGCAGACGTTCTAACTAAGCGGCTTTGTGAAGTACTGAGTCTGAGTCTGGGAACTGGTACGAGATCGACGCCGGCGGCGAATCCTGTACTTGTCTCGATTGGCAGCAGCGAGCACCCGAAGGTGGCTGCAAGCATCTGCGCCGTGTCGACCACGAGATCAAGCAGGGACGCGTCTCCCAGCCGGATGGTCAGCCCCCCGGTCGAAAGGGTGACCAATGATTAACTGGCATCGATGGATTCAATCACCATAGAATGATACTACGTAGGCTGTTCGGAGCCAGGTTACGGTAGCTCGCCGGTCATGTCGACGAGATCCTCCTCGGTTCGCCACCGATACAGCCGCCTTTCCCGGTCAAACAACTCGAAGACACCATCCTGCATCCAGCCGAACGGATGCTCCTCATCCTCGTACGTCCGCTTGAGGACGTGACTTTTTGCGAAGTACTCGGTCGTACCGACGAGCAGACCCTGCTCGACGAGGAAGTCGCTCGGATCCTTCTCGGCAACGCCGACGAGGTACGTCACGATATCGGCGATGAGACAGAACTTCTGGATGCTGTTGTCCCACTCACCGCGGATGTCGACCATCCGGAAGGCGTACCCGTCAGTGCGACGGTTGAGGCGGTCAACCACCAAGTTCAGACGTCGGATCGGCTCTCGGTCGTAGTTCCCGAGCACAAAGTACGACCGGTCGTTCTCGTAGACCGGAGTTAACTCGCTCAAAGCGTGGAGGATCTCCTCATTGTCAGCCAGCGTTATTTCCTCTTCATCAAGTTGGTCTTTGGCACTTTTGAGAACGTCCTCAGGAACAGGCGACTCCTCATCGGACATACTGAATGTCTCTCGAGCAGAGAGATATGATTTATGGAGTAAATTACTTGTTCAACTGTCTGATTTACTCTAGGGTAGTTTACCCAAGGGCAAACTACTTGTCACCACGCCGTGTACTGCACGGTATGAGCACAGAGCCTGAGACTGCTGAGGAGATGGAACCGCGCGAACTCGTTCACTTCGTCACCCAGCAGACGCGATTTGCCCTCATCAACAACATCCTCCAGCATCCCGATCAGCTCCCCTCGATGTACGAGCTCGAAGAGCTCAACCTCAGCGTGAGCGATGCCACCGTCTACAAGCACATCCAGAAGCTGATCGACGCTGGCATCGTGAAAGAAGTCGCGCTGGACGACGACGAGCGTCGACAGGGCTACCCCTGGAAGTTCTATGGCCTTACAGAGGAAGGCCGAACTTTCCTTGACGAACACAACCTCCTCGCTGCAGAGGAAACCCTCCAACAGATCTACGAGACCATCTCCGACAAGCCCGAGAAGATGGTCAAGTACGAGAACGCCCCCCGACCGGACGAAGCCTAACTCCTGCAGGACCGGCTCCGTATCAGTACTCGATCACCGTTCGATTTCGTATTCAGCCGCTGCTTAACCAACAAAACTATGCAGTCGGCCGCTGTGTTGGTTAACACGAGGCGACCGCTGATGTCCTACGAGCCACCGACGCCACCAGCAGAACTTCCGACAGAGACCGTCGACATACTCAACGGATTCTCTCCAGACCAACTCCAAGACATTGCCCGCTACGCCGAGGCACTGGCCGAGCACAAAGGTCGCAGGGCCCGCCTCGAGGAGGAGTCAGATGACGACGAGATCGAGGAACGGCCGGACGACCTTCCAGATAATGTTCCGACGAAGGCCACGATTACGATCAAGGAGATCAACGACAATCGCTACTACTACTGGCAGTGGCGGGAGGGAGACAAAATCAAGTCCAAATATAAAGGTCCAGTCAAATCCAACGATTAGGGACTTCCGTGTGCGATATGAAATCTGCCATAAACACCGACAATAAGGGTAGAGAAGGGTGTTTTTCACATCTATGACGGGGAGTGTGGGATGAGAAGTTACACTTCGATGCCGGGGTGTCAGACGCACAGCTTACACTTCGACGACGGGGAGGCCCTCAACCAATATACATCGGTGTTGGTTCTAACCCAGATATATAGAACCGTAGAATACGGGTGATAGATTGGCCTTATCTAGTGTATAAACATCGACGTAGGTTAACCTTTTTAGTACTCCGGCGTACAGAAGCCGTATGGCCGGTGGTGATCAGAATGGGGCGGATCAATCTACCCTTGATGAAAGAACTCATTCTAGAGACGACGACGAACAAATAGAAGCCGCTCACGAGGGCCCTACCGGAGACACGATGCTAGATCAAGATGGAGTGGCTGCTGAAGATAATACCCAGCGGTCAATCCGGGATATGCTCGATGATGAGGGGGAGGCATCGGTTTTCGTCAATCGGGATCTCGTTGAGCCAGATACGATTATCGATGAAGAGAGGATTGTCGGGCGCGACGATCAACTCGAATCTGTTGTCTCATTTTTGAAACCGACGCTTCAGGGAAATCGTCCTCCAAATATGCTGCTGTATGGTCCTGCTGGGACAGGGAAATCCCTCATCATTGGAGCAGTCACACAACAAATCATCGAACTCTGTCAATCGAAGGGCGAACGTTTCGGTGTGGTCGACATCAACTGCCAGCCAATCAATACGCTCGATCAAGCCGTCTACGATCTCGTTCAGACTGTCGCGAAAGACGTCGGTGCAGAGGTCGGTGTCCCTGAGACAGGTGTATCTACGAAGCGGAAGTACCGACGCCTGTATGAACTCATCAATGAACACTACGACTCGGTTATTTTCATCCTCGACGAGATTGACCTGCTAGTCGGTCGACGAGCAAATGATGAGCCAGCGTACTCGAAACTTTTGTACCAGCTATCGCGAGCGAGTAACACGAATGAGATTGAAGGCCGCGTGTCGGTTGCGGCGCTGACCAACGACCCGAAGTTCATGGAGGACATCGATGGTCGTGCCGAGAGTTCGTTCAATCCTCGAGACATCTACTTTCCTGACTACGATGCTACGCAGCTGCGCGAAATACTCCAAAACCGACGTGACGCATTCCGCCAGGATGCACTCAAAGATGATGTGATTCCACTCGTTGCGGCGTTTGCGGCACAAAGCCACGGTGATGCCCGGAAGGCAATTGATCTGTTCCGTGGCGCTGGAGATCTCACAGATGAGCGAGACGATAGCAGAGTTACCGAAGATCACGTCCGTGAGTCTCAAGAGGAAATCGACAAAGATCGCTCGCTGAAACTCGTAGAGGGATTGACGACACAGAAAAAAATCTCACTGTACGCTACGGCTGCTGTTGCCTGTCACTCGAATCGATCACGAAGTTCAGTTCCGAGTCCTGTTGGCTTCAAAGTCTACCAGTGGGTGACCAATGAACTCGATGCAGACCAGATGACTCGCGAAACCTACGTCAAGTATGTCAAAGAACTCTCTACGTATGGTCTTATCTCGACCTCTCGGAAGAGTCGAGGGCGTGGCGGTGGAATGTATATGGAGTTTACTTTCACTGGAGATCCCGCAGCGATGATGAACCGAATCGTCGACGACACTCGATTGGAAGCAATATCCAATCAAAAAGAATTGCTCCGATCTGTTGTCAACTCACAGCTCAAAGAATTTCACAATCAGTAGGGGGTCGACGCCGTGGAGGTTCTTGAGCCCCTCCCCCCATCATCGATGTGTAAAGAGGACTGTGTCCATACGTTTCTCTGAAGACCCTCCCCCCGTCATCGATGTGTAAAGACACGTATCAAAATCAACGAATCATAACTGACGAGAGATGAGTGAGAAACAGAAGATGTAGCTCATTATACCTACTCAAATCCGTGAATGAATACTGTGTTTAGACGATCTCGTGAACACCCACCCCCCGTCATCGATGTGTAAATAATAGTCGAAGGGAGGGGATCAAACACGGAATGACAGACTCAGTCGACAATAGGAGCCGCAAGGATAACGATATCAGGACGAACAGTCGGTTTGACGCTATCGACAAGAAAACAGACTAATACTCGGTTAGTCGGAGACAGTTTCCTCCTAACCTCGTAATTAGATCCACTACGGGTTTGGTTTATACGCTTACTACATAAATCTTCCTTAAATCAAAGAAGGACGTGAGTTAGTATATGGTTCGGAGGTTTGAGAGCTTCTCTCGCCTATTTACCCGGTTTCTCGCCTGTTATTACGTTCTTCACGTTCGAACCCCCACTCCCCTCGCAGGGTTTTACACATCGATGACGGGGGGAGGGAGTGGGGTCACATCTTCTGTGAAACTAATTACTACTGTCTGTCTATTGTGAATGTCGTCAAATCCGTCTTCTGAGTCTCTGCAAGTTCCCGTCGGATATCTGTTCGGTCCCACCCAAGCGGTGAGAGGACACTTTCGACAGCTCGGACGAGTTGTGTCTCGTAGTACGACGGATCATACGTCTCGACATCCTCGTGTCCAAGAGCCACACGATCTCGTCCAGGCGAGTTCCTGGATCGGCTTCTTCGAGCGCGACACAAGGTCGAGGACGCCGTCGAGGTTCGTCTTGCCGTAGAAGAACGTGTTCGACTCGTCGATGATCGCGCGACCGGGCACGTTGTACCGCGCCGGCGAGTGGCCGACGCGACCGTAGCTTGAGTACGTCGACCGACTCGCGAGCTGCTGGTAGCCGACATCGGACCACCGACTCAGCGTAAAGTCCTCGATGCCTGCACTCGTAGCCATCTCATATAAGGTGGGAATGGTCTGGCTCGTTGAGCAGACGAGAATGTCTGGATTACAGTCGTCGACCGCTGCCTCGACGGCTGTCAGAATCTCTGCTGGTGAGCCAGTGACGGTGTTGCCACCAACGGACAGTTCGGTGTACATCTCACCGCTGGTTTCAGTCATCGGGACGCTGAGCCGAAGCTTCGACAGGTCGCTCGCTGGCATTGGGTCAATCCCGCTTTCTAGACAGTAGCGGAACTCCCGCGAAAAGTCGACACTGATGCATTGGTTGCTGTTATAATCCGTGAACACGGAGCCCTGGATCGAGCGTACAAACGGTGTTCTACGCAATCAAAGAGGTGGAAGCTGCGGTTCACCGGAGCTTCTCCCTCATCTGGAGTCAGTTCAGCACACGATCCCTGGGCCAACGCAGATCGACGAATCCGGAACGATCTGTTCAGGGTTCAAAAGTCGAGTGATTCGCAGGGAGTGTTGAATCGCCGAACCGTTCTCTCCGGTGGGATCACTGCTGAATCAACGGATCCACGATCACCGAAATAGCTCTTGGATCCTTTCGAAAACGACTGCCGGGTCGACTAGGACGCCACTGAACAGGGCGGCGATGATAACAACCACGACCTTGCCGTAGCGGCTGATCAACACCCGCGTTGAGGTCGGCAGTTGGGCACGAACAATGGGGAGTGCCATCACGCCAAGGAAAATTCCCAGTCCACCGGCAAAGACGTTGGTTTCGAGGTTCGTCGTCCCGATGTAGATGATTATCAGCCCGGCGGTGTAGCTGAGAATTTTGCCTTTCTGGAGCCAGAGCCGGTCGACGAACCCGGTTCGAGTGCCCTCATCGAGTTCGTCTTCAGATACTTCAGTGTCGATCTCCTCGTCGTCGGTTGTGTCCGGGTCGACTGTCTCACCGGATGTCTGGTCGTCGTCGGTACCTGCGTCGTCTGGGTCTGCTGTCGTCTCGTTCATTGATTCGTCGTCCTCGTGGGTCAGCTCGGCGACAGTGATATCGATATCAGTCGAATCGGTCTCACAGTCGATCGTAAAGCCGAGTGTTTTGCCGGCGTCGGCGAGTGAGGTCTGATACTCTAAGACCACCGAGTGGGCTGTGTGGGCCGGGATATCGAGGGTGGCTGAATCCTCAGCCTCGTTGAGTGTGAGTGTGACTACCCTTGCACCCGGAATATCCCCTTTGTTTTCGATTGTCACGTCGATAGCGATCGTCTCACCAGCGGCCACGTCGCTGTCGGTTTCGTCGTCTGTATCATCATCGTTGTCGGCGAGTGTGACCGAACCAACGACGAACGCCGCCTGCTCGGGTTCAGACAACAGGAAGCCAGCCGTTCCCGGCATAGCCGCGACAGCCTTGGCGACGCTGGCCGGTGCGGCAGCCACAAACAGTTCGGTGCGTGAGACCAGCACGACCGCGACATACGACCCGATGGCGGCCGCACCGCCACCGAGTACTCGCGTCGGCGTCAAGAACGGCACCGACTGGATGGCCTCTGTCTCGTCGTCCTCTTCGGTCGGTGGCTCGCTGGATCCGTCGGCCCCAGACGACGGTGGGGACGAGTCCGCTGGCTCGTCTTCGTCTTCAGGAGTCTCTTCGGGTTCAGGGTCGTCTTCGGGTTCAGGGTCGTCTGACGAGGACGACGAGGACGAAGAAGATGAAGAGCCAGTAGTCGAGGGTGAACTCACCGACAACGAGATGGAAGCATCGAACCCGCTGGCTTCAGCCGAAATCACCGTCGACCCCGAATCAACGGCCGTGACCTCGCCGCCGTCATCGACAGTCGCAACCGAGCTATCGCTGCTCAAATACGCCGCTGGCTCGGTGGCCGTTTGTGTCGAGTCGTCCGACAACGAGAGCGTAACCGTCGACATGGCGGTGTCGTCGGTGTCGATATCGGTCCCGCTCAACGAGAGCGTGTAGTCGTCGACGCGCCAGACGTGGAGGGGATAGCCGTCGGTGGCGATCCAGACCGGGTTGAACGAGAGATTCGTGTTTTCTGTCGCCGCCGATCCCTGCAGTTGGCTCGTTGTGAGACCGGTGATGCCGTCGTCCGGGCCGTCGCCGACAGCCGCCGAAACGCCGCTGGTCGACGAATCGAAGTACGAATCGTCGACAGTGACGCCTGTAGCGACACGACCGGCGAACGAACCATTGGTAGCGTTGCCATCAACATCGCCGACTGAGAACGAAGTCGACATAGCAACTGTTGATGCCGTATCAGTTATTTCTCCGGCAAGCCCGCCAACATACTCATGACCAGTGACATTACCATGCGCTGAAGAGTTTCGGGTTGGCCCGTTAGTAGAACCAACCAACCCACCGATGTTCTGGCCAGAGGTATCATTCCCAATCACATCACCAGTCGCAAACGATCGGAAGATGTCACTTTCTGTCTTACCGACCAGCCCGCCGACATTCATCTCACCGCTGACAGTCCCTCTCGCGGACGAATCGGTAATAACAGCGAAAGCAGAGCCACTACCGAGAAGTCCACCGACGTTGTCACTTCGAACAGCATCGATAGAAACGTTTGCGGTAGAATTCGAAATCTCGTCAGAATCTTGGTCCCCGGACGCAGATCCGACAAGCCCACCGACACTTCCACCATCGGTTACAGAGACGGTTCCGGTTGCGTGAGAGTCGGCGATTTGTCCGCCCGATGAAAGAACACCAACAAATCCTCCAATAGAACCACCGCCATCATCCGCTGAGACATTTCCGTCTACCGTTGACTGAGTAATGTTTCCGGCATTCTCCCCAACGAAACCACCGATCGAACTTGCGTTTCCTTCACCGGGTGACCGATTACCTTGTACAACTGTAGAGACCTGGACATCGGAAATCGAGCCCTGATTAGCTCCCGCGAGCGTACCAACATCTCGATTCCCCGACACTGTCGCGTCCGTTAGTGTAACGTTTGAAATCGTGCCTGTAGAGCCAATGCTGCCAAACAACCCAACATTTGATGCAGTCGACCGATTGATCGTGAGATCACTGATCGTATGATTATCACCATCGAACGAGCCGCTGAAATCGGAGTTGTTGGCAATCGGCTCGAAACCGGCTCCATCGTTCCACTCCGCGGTCTCGCTCAGATCAACAGACTCCGACAGCGTGTAGTTCGCAGCGAGGTCGACGGTGATCGCCTGGAGGCCGTAGGAATCCTCGATGTGATACGGGTTCTGTTCCGTGCCATCACCGGTCGACTCGGCGACAAACTGCCACGTCAACGCCGGATAGCTTTCGGTCGGAATCCAGTGATCGTAGAACGCAAAGCCATCCATGGTGCCGTCGACGGTGGCGTTGTTACCGGTCAGTTGGGCGGTTGTCAGACCGGTGCCACCGTAAGATGTCGCTTGGCCGGTCGACTCGGTATCCCAGTAGGAGTCGACGACATTGCCACCGTTAGTGCCGACCAGCCCGCCAGCATCGGTCGCCAAGCCGCTTTCGTCGACCCTGCCGACGGCATACGAGGTGCGTATCTCGCCGGTAGTGGCGGTTTGGCCGACCAGTCCACCGACAAACGAGCCGCCGTCGACCGAGCTGTTGGCATACGAGTTCGTTACGGTCCCACGCAGGTGACCGACCAATCCACCGGCAGTATCGGATCCGTCGACGGTGCCGGTGACAGACGAGTTGGAGACCGTCCCACTCATGTTACCGACCAGCCCCCCGACGAAAATGTCGGCACCGACGGATGCGTTCCCAACGATGCTAACACTGTCAAGACCGACCCGTTCGATCTCTGCACCGTCAGCAGAACCGAACAGTCCAACGGCGTCATCAGTGGTCTGATTGATATACAGCCCCGAAATCGTCTGCTCGCGCCCGTCGAACGAACCGGTAAACGGGTCGGTCGAATTTCCGATCGGCTCGAACCCCGCCCCGCCGTTCCACGCCGAGGTATTGCTCGCGTCGATACTCGACGTCAGCGTGTAGTTCGCACTCAGATTCCCGGTTATGGCTTGGAGTTCCGAACTGTTGCCGATCTGGTAGGGATCCGATTCGGTTCCGTTCCCCGCTAAATCCGTCTCCGGATCGAGGTCGACGAGCGGCTCGGCAGCCGCCACCCCTGAACACAGCGTCAGCCCAACGACGACGGCGAAGATGGCATACCAGCAGCCTCGGCGACTCATTGACCACCACAGTCCCGTCGACTGGTGGTCTTCGCTGCCAGCAGCCGTCCCCCGAGGCTGCTAGCCAAGGGTGACAAATAGAATTGCACGTCTTTTTCGGGTCTGTCGTTCCAGGAGTGATTAGCGATGGGGTTCATGGGTTGTCGACCAGTAGCGGTGTCCACCGAGAATACTGCAGACGATCCAGACTACCGTTCTTATGTGACTGTCTCAGACGGAGTAAATATAGCCAATACCAGCGCATAGTGGTATCGAGAAATCGTGCGGTAGAAGGCTAGAGGGTCGCGATATCTGGCTTATTGCGAAGGAATATTATATCCTGCTACTATGTGGTAGCAAATGGATTATATCTCGTTGCGAGAACGAACGCGCCAGTTGGTCGACCCAACGCACACTGGTGGGGGTGGACAGCTCTTTAATTGGGTCATTATGTGTGTCATTCTTCTGAATGTCCTTGCGGTAATGTTTGAGACAGTCGACTCGATATATGCAGCCTACAGCACGCAGTTTTTCCTGTTGGAAACGGTCTCGGTCGCTGTTTTTACCATCGAGTATCTGGCTCGAATCTGGAGTGCCGTCGAAGCCGGCGAACCCTACGAGCGACCGATTGTGGGTCGACTGCGGTATGCCACGCGGCCACTGTTGCTGTTTGATCTCATCGCCATCGCGCCGTTTTATATTACAATGTTAGGCGGAGTCTCGGATCTCCGGTTTCTGCGTGCGCTCCGCTTGATGCGGTTTCTCCGTCTGTTCCGACTCGTTCGGTACAGCGAGTCGATGCAAGCCTTCGGGCGGGCGTTCTATCTCAAACGCGGCCAGCTCGTCGTGGCCATGTCCGGCAATCTAATTTTGTTGGTCGTTTCCTCCTCGCTGATGTATTTTGCCGAACACGCTGCTCAGCCCGAGGCATTCCCCTCGATTCCGGGGACTATGTGGTGGGGAATTGTCACCCTCACAACTGTTGGCTACGGTGATGTCACACCCATTACGCCGCTGGGCCAGGTCATCGGCAGTGTGGTCGCAATTCTCGGAATCGGGCTGTTCGCCCTCCCGGCATCGATCATGGCGTCCGGGTTTATCGAGAGCTCGTCGTACGAAACCGGTCACTGTCCCGACTGCGGACACGAGATCGACTGGGGATCGGACATTAGTGGCAGTGGGCCTGCCTACGACGTAACGAGCCGGGTTCGAATCGATATTACACGGGAGAGTGTCCTCGACTACGACTACCACGGACTCCACGGCATTGTCGTCGACCACGACCCGACGGTCGACGAATACCTGATCGAATTAGACGAGTCGGGCGAACGGATCACCGCGACGTGGAAAGACCTCCGAAGCCCGCTGGCGGCTGACCGTAGCGAGCGCCGTTCGACGGCTCCCTCTATCTGAGTTCTGTGTACTGTTCGAACACTTTTCGTTGTGCAGCGCGGAGATGCTGCGTGAACGTGGCCCGCGTAATATTCAGCGTCTCGGCGAGCTCGCCGGTGTTGTTGTGGCGAGGCCGCTCGAAGTACCCCGCCGAAATCGCAAGCTGGAGTACCTGTTGTTGCCGGTCTGTCAGGCGGTTGATTGGGGTTGTATCAGCCGCTTTGGACGGCGTCTCATCCGCATAGAGTGTTGCGACGGGTGTCGACCCAGTGACCGTTGTGAGGCCGTCGACACACTGTTGGACCGTCGTCTGGTCGCCCAGTACGGCGATAAGATCCGTATGGCCATCCTCGGCGACCGTCTGGACATACTGTGTCTCATTATCCAAGATCCATTGCTCGGGGACCGGCGAGTCGACGACGAGTCCACACCGGATCTCGCCGTCCGTCCGATACACGTCGACCGAGTGGATCGCCTCGGTCTCGTCGACTGCGTCGAAGAGGTCATCGCTCGTCGCTCCCTCAATGGTCGCAAGATAGAACACTGTGGTGTCCGTTTTCGGAATGACGGTTCGTGTCCGAATCGTGGTCTCCGCCGGGAGCTCCGACGAGAGAGCAACAAGTGGGAGTCGGTCGTCTGTGAATCGAAACCGAACCGTGGTGATCGTCGACGAATGAAGCGTCCGTTTCCACGCCGTCGTGTGGAACACGTAGCCGAGCGTCTCGGCATACTCTTCGAGCAGCTCGCGTTCGTGGTCGTCGATTTGTGTCGCTGCTCGACTGTACACGCTGAGGACACCAAACGTGAGTTCGTTGTACCGGATCGGAACTGCGACTATCGTTTCGAAGCCCTGTGCGTGTGCATGATCTATCCACCGCGCGTCTTCGGTCGATGAGTCCGGTGTGGGCGTCGGGTTACTGTCGGTCGACGATAAGGATTCCGTGAGCGATCTGACGACGGATCTGTTCTCCGAGAGGGCGGTGAACGTCGGCTCGGTGCTTTCTGCTGGTCGAGTTCCGGGTTTGATTGCGGCTTCGATATACCCCGTCGTCCCGGCACTCGACAGCGGCACAACCCCTTGTTGCTCGTCGAGGATGCCAACCCATGCACAGCTGTAGCCTCGCTCGTCGACCAGTTGCGTACAAAGCTGGTGTCCGATTTCGGTTCGTGTCGACCCCGACGTAACCAGTTGAAGAAGTGTCTCTTTGCTTCGTCGCTCTCGGTCGAGAGCCTGTTGGGTTCGAGTGGCCGACACGAGGGTTTCGATCCGTTGGGCCAGTTGGGTCGGCTGTGAGCCGAGCTCGATCTTTCTGACATAGTCCGTCACGCTGTGGCTGATCGCATCGCTGGCAACCCCTTCATCACCCTCGCCGGTAACGAGTATAAACGGGAGCGTCGGTGTCTGCTCACGGACGCTCGCCAGTAACTCGATTCCGGTTCCATCTCCGAGTTGGTAATCACAGACAATACAGTCTGGCGCTGTCGACTGGAGTTTTTTCTGGGCCTCGGCGTAACTCGTTGCTGTCGACACATCGAGCACGTCGGCGTATCGTTCGAGCAGCCGACGCTGTGTCCGAACCCACGTCTCGTCATCATCGATCAGAAGCACTGAGACCGGGTCTGTGAGTGGTGGGTCGACAGTCTCGGGCCGTTCTATCATCGCCTCAGCTCACCTGCCGTCGACTGTGATTCGAGCTACTGGTCGAAGGAGGACTCTGTTTCATCTACTACTACAATCTCTGAACCACCTCTTAATACATATACCACTATATGGTGGTATTGTGGTGTTGATCGAAGTCCGGTTGCTCTGATGGCGATCAGTATGTATGCTACAAATCAGTGTTCCGGCGGATCGAACGGTTCAGTTATGATATCGAACCGTGCCCCACCGGTAGTCGATTCCGTAACTGAGAGCACCCAGCTATGTGCTTCGACGATGGTCCGGACGATTGCCAGTCCGTATCCCGATCCGGTGCCGGTACTGACACCGAACTCCAAGAGGTCCTCGCGGCGGTCGACTGGAATCCCCGGCCCGTCGTCTTCAATATAAAACCCCTGCGTCGACGAAAGCAGCCCGACAGTGACGGTTGAGGCGGCGTCTGTGGTGGCGGAGCCGTGGTCGGCACAGTTCTGAAACAGGTTTTCGAAGGCCTGTTGAAGTCGGTTGGGGTCGGCACTGAGTTGGCAGCTCTCTTGGACGTCTAGCTCTAGATCCGCGGTGTCGACGACACGCCATGCGGCACGGACAACCGTTTCGAGATCGCAGTCGGTCGGCGTTGCGACATCGGTACTCTCGCGGGCGAGTGCGGGTAAGGCCTCGGCAAACGTCCGCAGTCGACCGTGGACGGTTTCGAGATCAGCAAGCGACTGCTGGACCTCATGTGGTGGGTCGGTCAGATCGGCTTTGATGAGGTGGAGGAGGCTTTCACCGGTCGCCAACGGTGTTGCCAGATCGTGAGAAACCACGCCCGCGAGCCGTTCTAACTGTTCGTTTTTCGCTTCGAGCTTGGTTGTTTGGGTGGCAAGTCTGCTGTTTTTCCTCGCGAGACGCTCCTGTTGTGTTTTTTGTAGTGTAATATCCGTTAGCGAAACGATGGTACCACGCGGATCATCTCGGTGGTCGGAGTCGGTCCCACGGAGACGGGCGATGTACTGACGTGGTCTCCCGCCGATAGTCAGTTCACACTCCAGTGTCGTCTCCAACTCCGGATTGAGGCTGCTGTTTTCGAGTAGTGTCTCGGGAAGGACCGCAGCGATGTGTGTTCCCTCAATCGAGGTCCACTCCGTCTCAGAGTCGGTCTCGGTGACGAGGCGCCGTGCAGTGCGGTTCGCATCGAGAATCCGGTTTTTTGGGGAGACAACAAACACCGGATCTTCGAGCGTGTGAAAGACCTGTTCGTGTGCGACTGGGACGAACCCGGTTAGTTCGGCCCGGTGGACGATCACGGCGAGTGGGATCCCGACCAACACAAAGACGACCGGTGTGAGATCTGCTGTCGGAATCGGTTGGAATCCGAGGTGAAACAGGCCGTTGGCAACCCAGGGCGCACTGAGACAGGCGAGTAGGACCACCGATTGACGTTGGTAGAGCCGGTTCGTCGTAAATAGCTCACTGACGATCAGGCCACTGCCGACCAACAACAGGCCGTAGGCGTAGATGATATTGATCGTATGGCCAAGGCCGCCTGTCGTTTCGAGTAGTTCTACCCCGTCGACCGTAATCACGGTGATCTCGGTGTAAAAAAGCGAATGAAACGGGACTGTAAACACGAGGCCGAGAACCCCGACCGGAACGACCAACAGGAGTCCAACTCGGATCGTCGACAACCACTCGCTACGGTCAGTGTATCGGAGTGCAAAGACGAACCAGGTGACCGGCGCAGAGACGACCGATAGATACGTTAGCATGGTGAAAAACAGCAGCCACGACTCCGTCGAGGCAGTGAGATAGCCGATGTAGATTGCCGCCCAGAAGCTAATCGAGAACATAAACAGTCCAAACGCAAAGGCGGGCTGTCGCCAGTCATGCTTGGTAAGTAACGAAATCGCAAGCACTCCCCCAATGACTGCTGAGCCTCCATACGCGAGTAACCCATAAAAATACATAATTCTATGAGTGTCTACGAATCCAACTGATAGGAAGCTATCTTTTTAATTCGTTGTTTTGACAGCCTTTCTCATCGCTCTCATCAGGGAGTGGTCTCTGTTTATAAACAGACTTCGCAAAAATAGCTGTCCGATTGGTTACTGCCTGCTCGTCTGTTTGCCCAGTCGACTGGGCGTCCACTCGCCGTCGAACTCTTTGTGGACGAACGCTCGTGGTTTGCTCGTTGAATACAGTCCGAACAAGTTACTGCTGTCGACGATTTAACCCTAGACCGAACTGAAACAAAAAACTGTATTTTAGTTGTCGGAAAATGAATTTCCGGATGGTCCAGCGTGGTTTTCATAGCGAACATTCGAAAAGAGTCCTCGCTACGTAGATTGATCGCTGACCGCCGAGTCGAGCAGTCGGACCTCCCCGGACCACAAACGTCGACTTCGGTGTGTTGGCCTACGTGCTCACCACACTGTCGACGATGCGGACGTTCGAAGGACTTGAACTGAAGATTTCGGTCGGCCCTGACGCCGAGCCGATTTGGACCGGCACCGCACTGATGATGCTTATGCGCAACGGTCGACGCTTCCCCGGCGAGCAAATGCGACAGGCGAACATGGAAGACGGGCTCGTCAACGTCGTGATTATGGAGGATGCACCAACGATGGACTACCTCTCGAAAGGTGCGGCTGACAAACTACTTCGACGTGGCGCGAGCCATCTCACCCGACTCAAATCCGACCATCTCGCAGTGCGAGTCAAGGGCGACCCCGTGCAGTTCAGTCTCGACGGTGAGATGATCGAGACACCTCGGCTGACTGTAGATAGTCGACCGGTTGAACCACAAGAAATCGGAGCGCCGCACACACCACTTCCATACCCTCTCAAAACACATCGTTCAGCGGTGTGTTGAAGACGGTGTTGGAACCATCGTAATTGGCGATCTCTCGGGGATCCGTGAGGATGAGGACAATGACGAGTCAAAGAATTGGGGCAAGAACGGAAACCTCGACTTGCATTCGTGGGCGTTCGACCGCTTCACAGACTTGCTCATCTACAAAGCCAAGATGAAAGACATCACGGTCACAAAGCCAAGATGAAAGACATCACGGTCAAGCAGGTGTCCGAACGCGATACCTCGAAGTCGTGTTCGTGCTGTGGTCGTACGCGTGACGCGAACCGTGTTGAACGTGGGTTGTACGTCTGCAATGAGTGTGATACGGTGGCGAATGCTGATGTGAACGGAGCCGAAAATATTCGACAGAAAGTATCTCCGAGTCTTGCCTGCGATGGGCGAGATAGGAGTAACGGCTGGTTGGCACAGCCATCGACGTTCCTGTTTGACAAGGAAACTGGCGCATTCGCGCCTCAAGAACAGGTAACATCGTAAACCACAATATCCCAACCCAGCGGCGCGGTGCCGTGGGAATCCTTGCCCTTCAGGGCGGGGAGGATGTCAATCCAGCCGCGTACCGGAATCTACTGACTGGTCGACGCGATCCCGACTAACTGGCTGTACTCCTCATTCGAGAGTGAGATCGAAGAGGCAGCGACGTTCTCTTTGAGGTGTTCGAGGCTTGCGGTACCTGGAATCGGCAGCGTCACATCCGAGTGTTCGAGCAACCACGCAAGCGCAATCTGGTAGACTGATGCCTCGTGTGCATCGGCCACCTCCTGGATGGCATCAATGCCAGAGATCGACCCGGCGGCGATCGGGAAGTAAGGCATAAAGCCAATCCCGTACTTCTCACAGGCTTCAAGAACATCCTCGTGGTCGCGGTTCAACACGTTGTACTGGTTCTGGACGGTTGCAATCTCAACGTGCTCTTTGGCCGCTTCGAGCTGGTCGACGCTGACGTTCGAAAGCCCGATGTGATCGATGAATCCCTCGTCTTTGAGCTCTGCGAACGCTGTGACACTGTCCTCGAACGGCGTGTCCGGATCGGGGCTGTGCAGCTGGTAGAGATCAATTGAATCCACGCCGAGGCGGTCACGACTGACTAACACTTGATTGCGGATGTAGTCGGGATCGGCGTGGTTGAGCCACTCGCCATCGCTGTTTCGAAGCAGCCCGGCCTTCGTAGCGACCGTTATCTCGGACGTATCGACGGCGTCACGCAGTAGGCGTTCGCTGACACCCGGTCCGTATGAGTCTGCGGTGTCGATGAAGTCGACGCCGAGGTCGACGGCCTGTTGGACGACTTCTTTGGCAGACTGTTCATCCTCAGGTGGCCCGATGATATCCTCGCCACAGAGACGCATCGCGCCGAAGCCCAGTCGGTTCACTGTTAATTCGCCATCGAGATCGAATGTGCCGCTCTCGTTTGTCGGTGCCATAGAACCGTTCGCGTCCCGAAGCGTGTTATCTCTGATGGTCGGTTTACTAGATTTCGATACCAATGGCAATGGATATCCCTAGAAGGGCCGTTTGACGCTGGAGATCAAAATGTAATTGGATTATTCAGTCACACGGTTATGATTATTCGATGTTCGCTGTATGTTGAACACTTGCCAGACAGAATCATCTAGCCGGAGTTCGTATGAGACCGTCTCTTCTGTCCCATTCATCTCCTGGACAAACTCAATGACAACTCGACTGGGATCCTCGCGGACTTGCTTGAGTTCGCTGACAATCGAGAGCTCTCCCTGCTTCAACCGTACCAGATCCTTCCGAGAAAACCGATCAATAGCGGCCTTCGGATGGTAGAGTTCAGCCACCCCGTTCCCATCTCCCATCGCGAGTCGATCAATGAACATACGCACAATCTCCTCGGGAGTACGATCCGGTGACTGTGGTTCGTCGGCAGACTCTCGTTCGTCGTCACTCCTAGTGTCGACCGCTGAGTCAGACACATCGTCATTGTCTGCAGGGTCGACTTCCAAGTCGTGATCTGTCTCAGTTGTGTCGTCGACTGTTTGCTCATCGGTTGATTTAGAGTCGAAATCGATGTCATCTTCCGAGTCTCTCTCGGTACTGACTATCCTCTCATCGTCTCTCACATCCGTCTGGTCGGCTTCAGTGTCTTCCGACTCCTTGTAGAGCAACTCTTGATACTCTTCGTACTCACTCGGATCAATCACACGACCGTTTTCATCGTATTCCAGTTGCACGGCCTGGATGAGGTGTTCCATCTCGATGGCTTCACGATCTTCAGCCGCCAGGATCGCCGCTGTCTGGCCAATCGTTTTGATCTGGCCGCCGGTGAATTTGAACGACGAGAGGAATTCGTAGTCGATCTCGCCTAGTGGTGCATCTTCGGGGAAGATCTCTTGCCAGATGGCAGTGCGAGTGTCTTGTTGTGGCTGTTTGAACGAGACAGTATGGTCGATACGTCGCTGGAAGGCCGAATCGATATTTGAGGAGTAATTCGTGGTCAGCAGCACAATCCCATCGTAGCTCTCGATTCGCTGGAGCAGGTAGTTCACCTCGGCATTCGCATACCGGTCGGTGGCATTCGACACCTGGGCTCGGTCGCCAAACACGGCGTCAGCCTCGTCAAAGAGCAACACGGCGTTCGAGTTGGTTGCCGCCTCGAAGATCTCTTCGAGGTTCTCCTCGGTCTCGCCGATGTATTTCGAAACAACCGACGAGAGGTCAATCCGGTAGAGGTCCATCCCAACATCGCCAGCCAGGATTTCGGCAGCCATCGTTTTCCCCGTTCCCGATGGCCCCTCAAACAAGGCGACGACTCCGGTTCCACGAGTTGACTGCTCGGCAAACCCCCAGTCGCTGTAGATCGTCGCCTGCTGTGTGATATGGGTGCGAACGAGTCGGAGTTTCCGCCTCGTTTTGGCTCGCAGTTGGATCTCGTCCCAGTCGCTGTCTGGGTCGATCCGTTCGGCTAGCTCACCGAGGCCGTCGGCCGACTGGGCACTACAGCCCGCATAGATATCTTCGGAAGTCAGTTCGTCGTCAGCCAACGAGTGTGCAGTCGACAGGGCTGCTCTGAGTTGTCCGTGGGTGAGTCGAAACGTGCCCGCAAGAACTGCTGGGTCGACGTCGTCTGGCAGTTCGGAGCTGTGGGACTCCCAGAACTGCTGGCGCAGTTCGATTGATGGGTAGGGAAACTCGATGATTTCGTCGATGCCTGTCGTCGATTCAGTTGGTGTCCAGGACTCCGAGCCAGTCACGAACACGTCGACATCCAGCTCGGAAAGTGCGCGAAAAACGGATTCGAGTGTCGTGTTCGTCGCTCCGTGGGCCGTGACTGCAGCCGTTGCATGCGTGAGATGGAGCGGTCGACCGAGCAGGGCTGTCTCACGACTGAGCCCCTCCAGTGCACCGGCATCCAAGACGGCTCTAAGATCGGCTTTGAGATAGTAGTCTGTCGGACACAGTGTCTCAACAGCCCGGTGTTTCTCGGTTCCGGCAGGACCATACCAGTAGTATCGTCGACTGCCGGCAGTGACTGAGCAGTTGTTGAGTCTGTCGGAGAGGTCGTCGCTGATAGTGAGTTCGGAGAGCGTCGTGGTGGCCTCGTGTGTGGTGAGGGCGGTATCTTGGGTAGTAGAATGGTCGGCGAGTGTGGCTTTGAGATTAGGGTCGACACCGTCGGAGCCTTTGAGATAGTCGGTGATTCGGTCGGGAACGGTGATGAGTCGACCGCGTTCGGATTCGTATCCATCGGGTGCTGGCCTGAACGTGAGTAGATCATGCTCCCGAAGCGGAGAGTCGCTTCCGAGCAACACACCCGCAGTGAGCGCTTCAGTGGATGTCCGACTAAACAGCTTCTCGACGAGAATTACGGTCAGCCGCGACAGTGCTGTGTCCTCGTGAAGCCGTTCGAACCGTTGGGTGTAGTCCTCATCAATTCGTGGCGCAAGCGCGAGCAGCAGCACATCGAGATGGCGACGAGAGAGATCGAACGTCTCTGCAAGAACCCGAAGTCGAAGGCTGACTGATTCGGTTTGGTTGCACTGCCCTTCGATCCGGTCGGTCAGTGTGGCGATTTCCTCGCGGCTCGCTTCAGGGAGTGCCAACGGTATCCGACTCGGATCGTCAACGACGGTCTCGGGTTCGATTTCCGATCGATTGTCAGTTGTGTCTGCTTGCTGTGTCTCTGCATAGGCGTCCAGGATCGCATCGATACGACGCAGTTCGTCCAGGAGGTGGGCTTGGGTACTGGTGTAGGCCATGGGTTCTGTAGGGATTAACCGTCGATTGGGCAAACATGTGCTCGTGCGAATATTTATAATTCATTGAGAGGCAAGCATCCCCAAATCACACTCATGGTATTCAGAGCCTCGAAGCGAAACGAAAACACATCAGAGTCAGACACAGGGGTGACGACGAATCGTGTCGTGGATAGAACTGCGACGGAGGCGTCATCCGACTCAGGAGGCTGGTCACGGCAGGCGACGCTCGAAGAGACTGAAGCCCACTTCGGGATGGATGTTCCGGACAAAGACACCATGTTTCGGCTCCAACGACTCGAAGCGATGAACACGACCGAGCGTGTTCGTGGCTGGGTCGATGAGGGAATGACCATCGAGGATATGGGCAACCCACTCACGATAGAGGCGTTTCGAGAACGCCAGGCCGAGCGTCCACCAGAGGTGCCCACGAATATCGAACGACAGAACAAGCGGTCGGTCCAGCGGAGTGAAAAAGCCGCTTCGAAGACAGGGCCATCGGGTGAGACGGGCGTTCCCGATTCGGTTCGGGACGTAATCTCGTCGACGGGCCAGTCGCTCGATGCCTCGATCCAGCGCGCAATGGAAGACCGTATGGGCGATTCGTTCGGGGATGTTCAGGTTCACACCGGTCCGACAGCAGCCAGCGCGTGTGAATCGATCAATGCCCGTGCGTTCACCGTCGGGAATCATGTCGCGTTCAATCAGGGAGAATATGATCCGGAATCACCGGAGGGCCAGCACGTCTTGGCTCATGAACTGGCGCACGTCCGCCAGCAGACTGGCGGAGCCGTGTCGATGTTGCCACAAGAGGGATTGGAGTTGGAGATCGATCCAGACCCACAGTTGGAGAGAGAGGCCGAAGCTACTGCCCAGCAGGTGATGCAGGGTGGTGAGTTAGGAATTCAACGGATGGCTGCCACAGAGGTCCATCTCCAGCGGTATCCCGGCCAAGAACGCGTTGAACAGGCCCGCGAGCAAATTACAGAACGGTTGCAGGACGATCAAAACAATAGTGTCTCAGCTGATCCAGAGGACCTAGCCAAAGAAGTCGAAGAGATCAAACAGCGTCAAGAGCAGATGATGGAGACGCTGACGACGGCCCAACCCGGAGCAGCAACCGATGGTGAGTGGGGAAAGGCAGCCACAAAAGGTGTCGTTGGCTCACTTGCTAGTGCTGGAACCGGTGCCTTGCTCGGTGCTGCTGCTGGCTCAGTGATTCCAGGAATAGGGACAACAGTCGGCGCCGTTACTGGTGCTGCTGTATCCGACGTGATGAAGGAAACTGTCGAGTTCATGGATTCAAACCGCCCAGGTGGAAAGGGTGAAGAACTCGAACAGATGTATCAAGAGATCTCTCGGATGTATCAGGAACTCAAAGAAGGGTCTGCGAATGGTGGAGAGAGTTACCGATTTTAAATTATGAATGCAACAATTGATGGAGAAGATGAAAGAGGGATCGGCGTCACAGTAATCGACAATAACGATTCAGAACACCGAATTGCGTTAAGTTTCGATGGAGCATTTCAAACACATGAATGTGATGCATATCCTGACAAACCCGCAAACAGAACATCTGATGAGAACGAACATAACGAACAGGCCCGTCGGTATGCAAAATACTACGTCTATCGTGAACGCGGTTACGACACAGTCGACCATATCGACAATCCAGACTACGTCAACGCAGTCCGTCAGGCCATCCTGACGCTATCCGACGAAGCATTCGAACAACTCTTTGGCCCGCTGTACACCCAATTGCAGAGTCATCATAAGGATGTTGAGCGACCAGTCGACCTACCAGACGGAGTCCAGAAACCAGATGCCGTTATTTACGAGTTAGATCTATATCTCGGCGTTGATATTGCCGAGAGCGGCCTCACAGATCAGGCGAGATCGCTGGCCGAGGCTCATGGGCTCGATTATGAGAGTGGTACCACCGCACGATCCGGTGCAATGGTCGACGAAAGTCAGAGACAGAACTGGGCCGAATTTGGAGAGCACCTGACCGACCTCGCTAACCCGGACAGTATCGAACTCGATCTGAGTGCTGTCTCAGGAATCCATGTCGGCTATCCAAATAGCCGTGGAGAACATGAGGTTCAATGGGCAGATCGGCCACTGGACCGAGAACCCAACGCAAGACTTGAACTGATGCCCGCCGAACCTGGTTCAATCAACGAATTCCGTCAGTATTTGGATCACCACTTACGGTGTCAGGTTCGGGACTGCTTTGTTGGTATGGGGCTGCTTCCACCAGAGCCGTTCCAGACGATTGGATACGGGAAGTTCATGTATGCTCGTCGGTACGACCACTACGATCTGTACCCAAAATTCCACAAATCTGATACAGAGTCTGGAAGCCTATTCGGACAACTGTGATTAATTATTGTGTCCGAATGTTAGAATACTAACTGTTCGGCAAGTATGTTGCCACATGAGGACTTAGAGTTGGAGATTGATCCCGAACCAGCCCTCGAACGTGAGGCCGAGGAAACCGCCCAGCAGGTGATGGAGGGAGAGAAACTCGGGATTCAGCGATTAGCTGATGCCGAGGTCCACATTCAGCGGGCCGGACTCGGGAATCTGTCCTCAAACAGTACCTGGAACCTTGGTGACAGTGCTGGTAAGGCAACCTCATCCACCAATGAGAAGGTGAATCTGGTTGCTGATGAAGTCACAGCCGATCCTGAGGCACTTGCCGAGGAGGTCAAGCAGATCAAGGCAAATCAGGCGAAGCTATTCGCGGAGATGGCCAAGGGTATTGCCGGTGATGTCACGAAAATGCTCACCGGTAGCGCCTACGAAAAAGGCAGTGAGGTTGTAAGCGGGAAAGCAAGCGATGCGAAAGAGTACGTCGACCGGCTTATCGAGAAGAAACTTGAGAAATATCTCGATAGGTCTGATACTGTCTCAGGTGACCGTCCAGAGAGCGTGCCGAATTTAGAAGGTGTATAAAATGAAGGGAATTGTTGGAGATGAAGACACAAATGGAGTAGGTCTAAGAGTTATCGACAACAACGACGTGAGCCACGGAATCCACGTTGCATTCGACGGCGAGATCACCTACCATGAACAGGGGGGCTACCCAGATAAGGCAGCCAACCGAACGGCTGAAGGAAACGAACACGTCGAGCAGGCCCGTCGATTCGCTCAGTACTATGTCTACGTCGACCGAAGGTACGACACCGTTCCGTCGACAGATCATCCTGAACGAATTAACGCCGTCAGGCTTGCCATCCGGGAACTCAACGACACGGAATTCGAGGCGTTGTTCGGGGATCTGCAAACGTAGATGCTGAGCTATCACGAAGATGTTGATCGGCGGATTTCGGTGCCATCCCAGGCAGCGGGACAGGACAGTGTCCTCTACCGCCAGAATGTGTATCTCGGTGTCGATCCACTCGAAACCGATATTGCTGCCGATGCAACGGATATCGCCAGTGCCTACGATCTGGATCTATCCGACGAGACACTTACACAGTCGCTGGATGATCTTTCGGCGGCTGCTATCGAAGACTGGAAGTCGGTGACAGATGAGATTGCTGAACGAGCTACCGACAGGGAGATCGAACTTGATTCCGGGATGTATATCGACGCTGTGTCGTCGCTCTATGCGTCGTATCTGGACGACCACAGCGAAGTCACCGTTACCGACCCTGAAACCGATCCATTTGATCGTGACCCCGACACGCTAATCGAACTCCCGCCGATCAATCCGGGTCCACTCGCGGAATTCCGCGAATACCTCGATCATCACCTCAAGTGCCAGATACGTGATTGCTTTATCGGCATGGGAGTTGAGCCACCCGAACAGTTCCGTGTTCTCGGCAATGGTCGTCTGAAGGCTACGGTCGCGTACACACTCCTCGATATGTACCCCGAGTACCACGACCCAAATAACCAGCAACTGCTTGAGAAGGACTAACCCAGCTTAGAGGTACGCTATCTTGTGAGGAAGACCACAAACGGCCTTCTCACGCAGAAACGATATCATCAGGAGTGAACAATGAGACATCGTCTCGTTTGTCAGCGGCGTTCTGCAGTCCATCTGAAAAACCAGAGCGGCAGAAACAACAGTAATGATAGGTTCGCTCTGCTCCCTCGGGCGGTGTCCATTCTACTTGGGAAGCACTTCGTTCGAGATCTGTAAGATCACCCTCATGCATCGCTCGTGTCGTGTATTTACACTCACCGGCAACGAGCGTTCCATCACTTGCGAGACCAACGACATCCAGTTCATGGTGTTGATGCCACCAGTACCCGATTTGTCGGTACGTCTTCGGGATCAGTGAAGGGAGCGCATTCTGGCAGACCAACTCAAACATCGGACCCATGTAGTCTGTGAAGGATGGTTCGATAAGTTGCTCGTAGGCATCATCACCGAGTTGTGCGATTTCGCCTGTTTGGCCGTAGACGTAGCGGAACCAAAAGCGGAAGAGTGGTTCCTTCAGCCGGTATCGGCTCTTTCGAGTAGCGTTTGGATTCGCAGTCACAGGAATATCACGCTCAACCAGCCTCAGTCGACGGAGTTTCGAGAGATACGCTCCGAGGGCGTTGGATTCCACTCATCACGACGGTTGATGAATGGGGACGTTGGCATACAATTACTTAGTGAGAGGTCATTATAATAGCGTTAGTTATCTAAATTTGAGTTTTACTAATCTCAATTTTACTATTTTACATACACATCAGGTTCAGCGACATCAATCGCATTGAGTGAGGCTCTAGAGGTGCTGTAATATTACGAACGCGCTCACCAGCAACGTACTAGGAGACAACGGTCAACACCACCGTTCATTGAGGATGTCCAGCGTGAGTGTCTCGACCGCCTCGACGAAACATGATCTCCAGAGGCCGTTCTTGGTTGTCTCAAACAAGCTATTGAGGAGCTATATACCAGTGATGTGGAGATAGAACAGCTCGTAAAGCGGAATCGTGTCTCAAAACCACTCGATGGATACTCACAGAATACACAGAACGTTGCAGCACTCAAACGAGCTCGCGATCAAGATCTCAGTGTTCATCCTGGACAGGATATCGAATACATGGTTGTCGACGACGAGAAATCCTCACGAGATCGTGTGTCTCTTACTCACGAGGATGTTGGGACGTATGATCCGTCGTACTATGAGATGCAACTCGTCCACGCTGTCGAAAGTGTCCTCTTACCGTTTGGGTGGGACCGAACAGACATTCGACGGGAACTCACAGGAACTCAAAAGATGGATTTGACGACATACACAGCAGACGGGGATCAATAATCGCTTTCACAAAGGATGTCACGTTAGTAACGAAGGTTGCCGTTTCTCGATGCTGTTACAGACACACCCCAGTCCAAGTGTAAACCAGACAAATGCGGAGGCGGTCGGCTGTCTGTGGTGGCTGTCGACAGTTTAATGCGGTTGTGTGGTTGTAGTTGAATGCTAGTGTTTTATGTGGTGTGTTGACGTAGGACACTGCAGTACCTTTTCAGCATATAGTTATCAGCGAATTCTTTTCGGTGTTCTCTACATGAACCACAGGTCGGGTACAGATACTCTACCGATTGTTTTCAGGACTATTGAGCACCGCTGACCACGTCGACCAGTCCTTCAAGTGGTCCCTACCCATGACTCGTTACACTTGGACTGAGGTGTGTGTCTACCCTCGACTTACAGATGGACTGGGGTGTGTGGTAGGTATTCCGCGATTCGAAATCAAACTGTTACAGATGAACTGATGTGTGTGATCTATCGAATTTAAAACAGGTAGCTCGTTACACTTGAATTGAGATCGGTGAACCCGGTGAGTTACTCACTCAGGTGAAGAACAACCGGCTCTATGTTCCGGTCAGCGATTTCGATACCAAGTATCGAGAGTACGCCAAACGTGCGTTCAAGAAACTGCTGTGGGCCCACGAGAAGAACCTCTCTGAGGATCAACTTACATGGCTGACGACGAACGAGACGGCTATCTCTGAGCGTATTGATCGCTTCACCGAAACCGGACACAACGAGCGTATCTGGCGAAACTGGGACCCCGGTGAACGGACAATCCGTGTGCTCCGGGACGCGATTCGAGACGCTCCGGACGAGATCGTCTCACTGGGGGAGTTCAACTCGGCGAAGGAGCTGTTTGAAGCAGTAGAGGCGTACGACCCGGAAGCGAGCTGGAAGCGAGACATGTGTAATCGCATCTCGAGTCCTCGGTGTCTTGGGAATCTCCTTGCATCCCAGCGCGACCACCGGAATCTCACTATCCGACAGCACGGAAATACGAACCACTATCGGATTCAGGAGTCTTCGCGTGGTGTCCAGCCGCTTGAGGTCGAGTCGATCAAAGATCTGTTCGAACTCCCCTGCATGGCGAACATGGCCGAACGCCTCCACGAGAAGAAGCCAGTCCGAAAAGACCTGTACAACTTTGCCCGAATGGTGATGTGGCTGCCACAGTATCAGGACAGTGATCTTGAAACGATCGTCGCAGACCTCAAAAACGTCTTTTCGCGGTGGCCGTGGTACGACGAACAGGTCACCGACTACCAAGTTCGCTACGAGTTCTCGAACACGATCGGTGGCGACACCCCGCTTCCGATGAACTGCGACAACGACGATCTGCAGCGGTACTGTATCGGACAGGACCAGTGTCCATACTCTATCTGGGGAAGTCTCCCCTTCCCAGATGAGATGTACGACCAGCTGGATGAGGCCAGATCTACCGGAGAGGAGTTCTAGCTCCGCTGGGAACCAATTGGATGCGACCAAAGCGGCCTGATGGAATTCTCAATCGCTGACGGTTCGTTGAGGCTGTGCTGAATTGAGAGCCTGTAGTCATCACTCTGTCCGTGCAGTCTGGTCAGAGAACCGGTGACCGGCTACCGCGTCGGGGTCGCCACGGGGAGCACCCCCGAGGAGATTATCCGGCGAAGGAGGACGACGATACCGTTCTCCAGGCCGTTGGCGAAGACCGCCTGCTCGTGTGATTCGTCGTGGTCGTCGTCCGGGTAGAAGGAACTGACCAGCAACGTTGTGCGGTCGACCAATAGCAGGCGGCTGATGGCGATCTCGTCGTCGCTCGCGGGTCCCAAGAGCCAGTCCAGTTCGGTTTCGAACGCCTTCACGGATGGCAGCTCGGTATCGAGCTTGGCGATGATCGCGTCCGTCTCGCCACCGACGATCACGTCGACGCCGCGGTCGACTGCGTCGTGGAGCCGATCGTACAACGCCTCTGTCAGGAGCTCCTCCTCGACGACCAGCAGGACGATCTCCGATTCGGCGTCCTCCAGCACCGTGTGTGTTCGGGACTCAATGGCGTTGTGGTCGGATAGCGCCCATACCTCCTGCATTCGGTCGCTGTCGTCGATCTCTGGTTGGAGATCGAGCGCTTCGAGGTGTGACTGGAGGTCGTCGATCCGCGTGTCGTACTGCTGATGCAAGATCGCGGTTGCCTCCTCGATGCTGACCGCGCGAAACTGCTGCGGGCTGGAATGCTGTACTTCGACCAGCCCCTTCGATTCCAGCACTCGGACGGCGTCGTACACCCGGGTCCGAGGAACCTCCGAGATCTCGCTGATTTCCTTGGCAGTCCCCGTGGTGAGTTGGGTCAATGCCAGGAAACTCTGCGCCTCGTACTCCTTCAACCCGAGGTCCTGCAACAGACTCACCGTCTCCGCTTTATGTTGCTCAGCGGTCATAGCTGGTCCGGTCATGTTCGGTTGGTTGAGACGGCTAATTCACGCTCGGTCGGGATTTGGGCGACTGATCCTCCACACTTCGAGCAGGCGTCCATCGCTTTGTTGATGTACGTTCTCTCGCAGACAGGGCCGTGCGGATCTCGGTGAGGGTGGCGTCGTCGACGATGTACGGGTCGCTGTCGGTGTGCCAGGCGGCAACCCGCGTGGCGAGGCGGTCGAAGGAGACTGGAGTCTCCTGCTCGTCGAAGTAGTACAGGACGTACCGACGAACGGGGTCTGCCAATACTGAAAGTATTGGTTACCGCCTCGGTTGATTGGGCCATACCGTGGCAAGAATTCCCACACGAATAAACTCTTTTATCCATATAACCGTCACATTTGTAAAATCCAAACTAATCCGGTTTTTAGTGGATATATTGAAATCTGAATGTGAGATGAGGGCTGATAGACGCCATTAAATTTGAAAATTTCAATTGATCTCCCGGCTATCCTTGATCAGTGACCGACGCGTCGTCAGTGTCGTCGTCCTGGTCCGCGTCGGGACCCGGCCGTGGATAGAAGTGGTCCCATGACTGGACCTCCGTCTCGGATATGATCTCAGAACTGTTGATCATCATGCCCAAATCCGCTAGTTCGTTGCGGATCTCTTCGATCTCCCTGACCGTGCCAGCGACGACCTCGACGTGGACATTCCGTTCGCCACCAAGCAAATCCCGGGTGGTCACCACACCGCGAACGTCGAGGATTTGTTCGGCCAGTGAATCCAGATTATTCGGATTGATGGTGCAAACGAACATGACGTGGAGGGGGTAGCCCGCTTGCTCGTAGTTGATATCGGGGTAATAGCCCCGGATGACGCCCCCGTCTTCGAGTTTGTCGAGGCGATTCCGGACCGTCGTGGAGGTCACATCCACTTTCTCGGCGATCTCCGTATCGGTCTGGCGAGCGTTGAGCTGGAGTTGGTGCAAGATGCTCCGGTCCACGTCGTCGATTTGGAGATCGTCCATACGGTATCCTTGGACGGGTCGACTGAAAAGTCCGCATGGACCCTTCACTGGTATAGATTGAAGCAGTCCGTCGGCTCTGTTGAAGTCCTTAGTAGATGGTAGGTCTGCCGGCTTCGATACTGGGAATGGATCGAATCCGTTGTTTCCTGACGCAGAAGTTTCTTCTCGAATGAATATCCTGAGGAGGACTGGCTGTCGTTTTACGCCGATCGATTAGTCGTCACGTTTCGTCATCCGTGAGAAATCTGCCATAATTACTATATTTTATGAAAGGTATGGTTCGAAGAGGTCAGAACTCTCGTCATGTGCTTTTCAGGCCTTGTATTATCTGTCTTCGTCTGAAATGGGGAAATTAGCCACGAGTTGCAACGAAATACCGTCAACTGCTGTAATTCGCTGTCGTTGGATTTCGCCCAATATATGACACCAATTCCCTCGAATTCAGGACTCTAACTACCCCGTCAAGCACAATTATCCCAGAGAACCGTGTCTTGCAGTTCGTCGAGGACATCAATAACGGCTGAGAACTGCCCGACGGACCTCTTGCTAAATCTAAGCCCGTATCAGATCACTTTGCACCTCCAGAATCGTCCAAAGGAAGGCTAGGGTACAACGGTGCAAACGCCGCTGGCTCTCTCCGGCCGAAAGGCCATCAGGAGATTAAGACATACGGATGATGTATCAGAGAACACTCAGACGATAACAGCCCAATTTGTTTTGTGATTTGTCTCCTACTGATGGGTGAAAAGGTGTTGGTCAATAGTATTGATTACTACTCAGCCCCTCAACTCGGTTGAGAGCTAATACCAAATATTCCATGCTAGTACGAAATTATTAGTGTACTGGTGACGAAGATTCTACTCATGAGTGAGAAAGAACCGAGTTGGCCTCCTGGAGCGGATGCAGCAGAACGCGTCCGCCACGTTGTGCTGACTCAGACGGAGCCACAGAATGCAGGATGGATCGCCACCGAAGCAGACGTCTCACGCGATACGGCTGTGAAGTACCTCACCCGGATGGTCGACCGCGGCGAACTCGAAGTCACTGAAACAGCCGAAGGGATGTGCTACAAGCCAGATAGCGTCACCCAGTTGCTTCGAGAGGTTCGACAGCTGGCCGAAGAACACACACTCGACGAACTCACCCAGGAGCTCAACGCGATCGGGGAGGAAATCGATGGATGGAAAGAGAGATTCGGGGTCGACTCACTCGCCGAGCTGCGCAAAAGTATCGGTAGTGAGGACCTTACTGGCGAGGATCGCCATGAGCGCTTAGAGGTAATCGAAGAGTGGGAATACAACGTCGAAATACGCGAATCAATTCAGCTTGCAATCAGTCTCAAAAGTTCGCTGTCGACACTCGGTACTGACTCGCTGTCTGGTAGTTCGTCGACAACACTCCCGCAGGAAGGGTAGTCACTAGATGGTGATTTTTCTCGCAGGTGGCCGGGGATTCACCCGGCGTGAGGGTCTTCGTCGACTCAAAGAACGAATGGAGAACGTTCCTGGATTCAAAAGCGTTCGATATGAACCGTCTCGAATCCGTCCTCGGAACGTTATTGCTGATGTCGACATTGAGATCTTCCTTAGTGACTCATTTCCACGGACAGACGCAACACTTGAGATACTCTGGCGACCGCGTGAGGGTACTGACGTCCAGCGTGTGCACTGGGCAGATGATCGTGTCAGTCTTGGCTGGCACAAAGACGATGATCACTCGGATCTTGGAACAACGCACTTCCAACTCGAAACGACCGACGAATCAGTCCATGATCCAGGAGAGATTGAGGTTGAAGCACCGCTGAGTTTCTTTGAGATATGTCTCGACCGACTCCCCGAGGAACTCGAAAAAACAGTCGACTACTGAGTCCGGTGGGTAGCCCCACTTTTCTCTATTTAGCGAACCCGAAGTCCGACTACCAAGAAAATAGTCAACAACGTCTATTTGCGTACACACCTAGAGTAAATAATGGATCGTTCGGGCCAATTCGATACGCAAGCGATTTTCAAGGCCTTCGATACGGTGAGTAATCCTACAGAGCCTCTCACTACGGAAGAGGTTGCCAGTGCCGTGGGATGTGAGCTATCTGTAGTGCAGGCCACATTGGATTCTCTGGGCAGTCAAGGCCTGTTGAAGTCCAAACCGATTGGCGAGCACACACGGGTTTGGTGGCGACCACCGGAAGTGAATGATCTGGCTCATCGACGTACTGAATCCGACAGCACTGGTGGAGTTGTTCGTGGTCTAGATGAACATACGCTAATCAAGCAGATTCTAGAGGCCAGCCCAGTGAGTATCGTCGTTGTCGCCCCTTCTGGTACGATCGAATTTGCGAACGAACGTGCTGAGGAAATGTTAGGCCTCGAACGGAGTGAGATCACGAGCCGGACCTACAAACAACCAGAATGGAACATCTATTACGACGATGGAACGCCAGTACCTGTGGATGAACACCCAATCACCCGAGTTTTGAAAACGAGACAGGCTGTGTATGGATTCGAACACGGGATCGAACTCCCAGATGGGACTGAACGATGGTTGTCGAGTAACTCAGCACCCGTAGTTACCGAGAGTGGAGATGTCGACTATGTTGTTGTCGGCATTGAAGATGCGACAGCGCTGAAAGACCGCGAAGAGAAATTGACGAGCGAAGAGACACGACTGATCGAACTTTCTTCAGAACAGCTTTTCGAGCCGTTCGTGGCCGTTGCTGATTCCGAGTTCCAGATCGATATCGATGAGGTTGTGAGACTCCCTAATGGGACCGCACTTGAGTACCTCACCGCAACTGGCATTCCAACAAAAACAGTATACGAAGTGTTCGCCCAAGATCCCACTGTCCTTGATACGAAATTACTCCAGTCGACTGACGAAGGCTGTCGCCTAGAAGTTCATGTAGATGGCTTGAGTATACCGTTGGTCTTTGACCAACTCGGAGGGAAAATGATCTCTCTGATCAAAACACAGTCGGATGGTCAACCTGTGTGTACTGGAAAAATACCGGGAGATCTTGATCTGCGAACTGCGCTTGGAGAGATTCGGCGTGTGCATTCGGATATTGAACTAGTGTCTCACGAACTCGACTACTCGCCGCGGCTCTTGTACAATATCATCGAGGATGTTCTGACCGAAAAGCAGCTCACGGCCGTACAGATAGCCTACTATGGCGGCTACTTTGAGACCCCACGGACAAGCTCCGGCAACGAGTTAGCAGATCGCTTGGGAATCACCCGGTAAACATATAATCGCCACCTCCGCAAAGCCGAACATGCGGTCTTCGAAAAATTATTCAAAGCATCCGGGAAAGCCACACACTGACTAGTCAGCTTCGCTCGTTATATTCTTAGCCGTCTTGAATACAAACGTGGATTGAGTTCCACTCAGACTGCTGTATGGGGGAATGCAGCAGTCGTATTGAAACCGGGCAGACTGATAATCCAGCAACCGGCCATTCTGGGGGGAACGGCCGTCTTGCTGTATCAGTATCCGTTTGGGGGTTTGAGTATATGAGATAGCTGATTCGAGTGGAGTTCCAAGATTATAGTCTCAACTATTATAGTTTGAACTATAATTAGCGGAGCTACAATTCGTGGGGTGTTTTGAACACTGATTTGGTGTGGGGACTGCCTCGTTCTGCTTGCGACTGACTAGTCTGGAATCTGTTTGGTTGGCTGCTCAATAGCAAATTTATACTGCTTGGTGGACTGTCTATCAGTATGAATCTCGAAGAGACTGTCGACTACCTCGCAAAGGAACTGGATCTCGAGCGAAGTGAGCACGTCCGAGAGGTTGGCCGATCCGTTGCCAAGCTTCGAGACTAATTAAAGCATTCTATAAAATTACTTTCGACGATCCAGATCTCTTCTTTCTCAGTACAGTCCACGAATCGTAGCTCTAATCGAAGCTGCGTTAACCAACGTTTGCTGGGTGGGCTCTATTTTGTTGGTTAAGATGCTGCGTTGATGACCGTGACACAGTAGCCCTGAAATCCTCGACTTTAGTATACTCGTTTATAAATATACTATACATAGGGGCCGTGCCGGTGTTCGCATGTATACTATTCGCGCTTGATCTTCTACGATAGCGCTCGCACAGCCTCTACGTATACTCACTATAAAAACAACTATACCAATAGAAGCAGATAGTGGTATCACTGAAATGCCCCCGAAAGAGCTCCCCGATAGTGCACCGGGAAAGTATGTCTCCTATCATCCGAATCCATACTATTCACCGGATCCGCTCCCAGTAGAGCCGAAGCTCGAACTCTCCGAACAGACAAACGATCTGGTGGCCGATGCAGCGTATCAAATCGGTCGTGTCGACGGCATCAGCTCGACAGTCGACTTCTCAGCTGTTCTGTATACCTCTCTCATACGTATCGAGGCCGTCGAGTCAGCGCGTATCGAAGGAGCAGATGTCGCATATCAAGACGTCGAATCATACCACACAAAGCATCCCGAAGGCGGGGCTAGTGCGACAATTGAGAAAGACCTGAAAGAGGCCCTCAATTACGAGACTGCACTCACATACGGACTCGACAGAATCGAGAGCGGAGCGTCGATAACACTCTCGCTTCTCAATGAACTCCATTCGATGCTGCTTGAGGATGTCCGAAACGAGGGTGACGTTGTCGGTGACTTCCGTGACCATATGGTTCATCTCACGAGTCCAGAGTCAGGACAGCGTCCGTTCGTCCCACCGACTCCGGAGGGACTCACTGGACTCATGGCCTCACTTGAGTCGTACATCCAGATGGGTGGACAGTACCATCCCCTCGTCGATGCCGCCATCATTCACTATTTCTTCGAGACAGTCCACCCCTTCTCGGATGGGAACGGTCGACTCGGTCGATTACTCATTATTCTGTATTTGGCGAGCGAAGGGTACCTCGAAAGTCCATACATCTACCCGAGTGCGTACTTCAATCGTCACAAAGTCGAGTACGTCGAGCGGATGCGTGCGGTGAGCGAGAAAGGGGCATGGAATGAGTGGCTCACGTTCTTCCTCGAAGGACTCAGAAGTCAAGCTGAGACGTCGTACGACCGGACTCACCGACTCCGAGATCTCCAAGAGCGCTACGAGAAGGAGTACCCCGGCAGCACGAATACGGACACATTTGCTCGGCAGTTACTCCAGTATCCGTATTTCACGGCACTAGACCTCGTGGAGTATCTCGACGTCTCACGCCGGACTGCCTACAAGGTCGTCGATGACCTCGAATCGGATGGCCTCATTGAGGAAGTGACCGGTAAAGAACGCGGGAAGGAATACAAAGCAGTCGAGGTGTTCGAAATTCTGGAGTAACACTCAGTGTGCCCCAACTGTGGCGAGATGGTCGAGACTGGTGACCTTCGTCAACTCCAATAACCGAATCCACCCTAGTGGCTTCGGTCGGCATACCGAGCTATCCGTGTTTGTGCTTGTATACGACTCAGCATTTTATCGCCCCCTGAGGGGGTGAGGGCGCACAAAAACGCCTTCTGAACTACAAACTATGTCGACTGAATACAATCTACAGCAGTATCAACTGAATCCGAAACAGACCGACTATACGACCGATCCACCGTGGGCCAATCTCGAACTCACTGTGCCCAACGATCGGAGCCCGATCTCGATTATTTCTTTCGTCGAGTGTGTCCTCGTTGAGCTCACCCATGAACCAGTGGCTGCCGAATACGTCTCATCGGAGATCTGGGGTACGAAGCGAACGCAGTTCTTCGCCGTCGACGATTCGGGCGAGAGATTCCAGAAGCGATATTCTGATGACCGACTGGGTAGCCACAATACGCTGCTCAGTAGGCGGCGTGTGCGCCGCGAGTTAATCAATCGACTATCGCGTGAAACGGTCGGGACGAAGCGAGGTATCCAGGAGTCGGTTGAGGAGCTAGATACCTTCCGTGTGAGGCCGCTTCGAGAGTTGGAGCGCTAATGTTCCGAGAATACGACCTCGTCGACGGCGGCACGTTAGTCTACGACGTTCGGACCGAACACCGCGCTCACCTTCACCGCGAAGTCAAGATTGGTCGCCAACTGCTCGGTTTTGCGAACATCACCGATTGGGATAAGATCCGCTCGGAACTCACCCGCCGCGGTCATGGTATCGGCGCGATCCACCAGCTTCCTGTCTTCGAGGGTGGTCTGTGATGGGACCATTCGATCTCACTGACCGACGAGCCTGTGGTCACCCGAACGGTCACTGTCCCGAGTGTGGGCACCCGACGCCGTCATTCCGTGCTGAGTACTGCTCGATTGCCTGCCGATATGACTCCCAGGAGGCCCAGAGGTGGGAGCAGTATGAGCCCCCGAGCCGGGAGTCGTCAAAGCGGCCGACGGACGCAGAACTCGCCGAGCGAGAACCCGAGCGACCAGACCATCCAGGACGAGGATATCGTCGACGGGAACCTTACGACTAGCGAAGAGATCCGTCGACAGAAGCTTCCGGTGATGTCGATGTGATCGGCTGCTGGCCAGCACATAGCCGTGATTAATCTAAGTTAATATGCAGAAATATTCGATCAGGGAAAAATCTGAAACAACTATTTTTATCTTTTCAAGCTAAGCCATCATTTGATAGAGAAACAGGGGCACTAGCGGAGTGGTTTCTCTATCAAAGAGTGCCCAATGTGGGGGCATTTGGCACTCTGATTTGTGGAAGGAGGGCGATTGGTGATTTTGGGGGAGTAATCACCTAACGGGATGGGGGACTCCCAAACTAACTCGGGTACTCTAACGGCATGACTTCCGCCCCTGCTCATTCTGGCTTTTAAATAGGGGAGCGAATGTTCTCACGGAAACTGGGGCAGGATTATCCGGTTGTCACCAATTGCGACTTAATGAGCTTCTCCGTCCCACGTCGAAGTAACTCGGAGAGCGTTTGGTGAGATATATCGAGTTCTGCTGCGATTTCCTCGCCCGAAGTCTCTCGTGGAATGTTATAGTAGCCATGCTCCCACGCTGCTACAAGGGCTTCTCGCTGTCGGGGTGTCAAACTTCCCACTGATAGGCGAGGTTTGTCTGGTTCTATTAGTTCCAATAGAGAGTATGATTGGTTCCGTTCGTTCAGGGCTTCAACGAAGGATTCGAAATGGTCGCGATTTGCAAATCGAAAGCGAAGCCGCCACCCTTCACGAGTTCCTGTCGCACTCAGAATCGATGCTCCTTGGTTGGTGTAACTAGCTATTTGATCCACGACGCTGTCAGCCCACTTTATCATATAATCAGTACCTCACAAAGCATCCTCGGCTAGCTGTTTCTGCGGCCTGAGTTCTGTGTCGAAGCGGTTGTACTGACGGTCTCGACGAGAGAATTACGGACGGATCGACGGAGAGCTGTCGCTGTCGGCGGCGGTCAGCCGCCGACGCGACAGCGTCGCCACTCACTCCGCTGGCTTGCTCGGTCGGTGGTTAGCGGTGGAATCGGTCGTCAGGTGGCCGATTCGCGGGGACGGCCCGACGCACCGCGAGGGCCGTCCACGCAGCTCGTCGAATCATATTGACGAACTCCTTGTACGGCCACCACCAGAGGCGACGCCCGCCTCGGCGGGGCGTCGCCACATACTCGTAGTGAAGGTACCGCCAGACGTTCTGTAAGAGGAGACTCACCACCACGTACAGCAGCCGTACCGTTGGATCTCGTGTTGTCGTTGTCGCTATCGCTTGCTCAAACAAGCGATAGCTTGACTCGATACCGAAGCGTTTCGAGTAGTGGTATCGAGCGTCCCGTGGTGAGTCGATGAACGGCGCGTCAGCGGCGTAGCCGTGACGCGCCACACCGTTCTCGTCATACTTCCCATTTAGGTACGTACAGTCGATGTAGACGGGAAAATCGACGGTCCAGCTGTGACCGTCGAGTTTCCCCGTCAGATCATGCTGAATGACGCGACTCCATCCTTCCGAGAGCTCTTGCTGAATCGCCTCACCCCACCGGATGATCGGGATCACGTACGCGTAATTGTGCGCCTGAAGCAGCGTGAGACACTTACTGTCGTAGAATCCGCGATCAAGGTAGACGGCCTTGACCCCGGCGTCAAGGCCGTCGAGGACACCGAAGAACTCAGCGAGGACACTACTTGCGGTATCGCCGTCTTTGAGACGGCGTACCGCCAGCGTGTAGCGTTTGTTCTTCACACGCGCGTAGAGTGTGGCATAGGCGTGGAACGCAGTGGTTCCACGCTTCGCTACCGAGTGATAGAGGCCGTCTGTGTCGTCTTCGTCACCGTAGTAGGGCCGCAGGTGGAGGTCTGCGCAGACCTCCACCTGTTCGGGGAGCAATTCATCGAGATCCTTTCGCAGGAGCGTGTTAGCGACTCGTTCGAGCCGTTCCGGCTCGAACTTCGTCCGAAGATGGTAGAGGACCGTGTTCCCAGCGGGTGAGTTCTGGCTCGACGCACAGAGCGTAGAGACAGAGGTCCCGTCGGCGCAAGCGCCGACGAGGACCTCATAGATGTCTTCAGCAGTGATTTCAGCGTTATTGGCTAACGAGAGCGAAACTTCCTCGTCAAGGCGGTTGACGAGAAAGTTAAGAAGCTGGTCCTCGTGGATCTCACCGTCTGCTTGTTTGGTTTTAGACACACCTTCAGCAAGCAGACGTTCTAACTAAGCGGCTTTGTGAAGTACTGAGACTGGCTACTCCGGCTCCTCCGACGAACTGGAGGTATCGGCGTCGTGATGCGGGGATACCCATACAAATAATCTACCAATGACATGAATAAGGGTGTCGAACTACTGGTTTTTGACCGACGTGCGCCTTCGATTTTGCATGTGAATTACACCACTATTCGAATATTGATACTTGATTCTCGCAGAGTTGCGTCTCTCAACAGTGGTTCCTAAAATACCGTTATCTGCAGATTCACTTACTGGAAGACGAATTCAACCAGGAGAGACGTGACGACACTGCACTCCTCGTCGACGAAGCATTCGAAGACGTAGTGGAATTCGTCGAAGCCCAAGGCTGGGAGTACGAAGCCGACGACCACGGGCAACTCCAAGAGTAGCTGTTATCTCAGTTCATCACTGAACCGGTACCCACTATCGGTAGGTGCTCTACGGTATGGAACTCCTCGGTTTTGCGAGTACGCGACCCACACAGAGAATCGCCCCTTCGAAACGCTCAGTAGCGTCGACTCACTATCGTCAGTCATGACACGGGCTGGACTCCGGTATGCTGCAGGAGCCCTCGCGGTTGCGGTGGCCGCGATTCATCTCTACTGGGCGTTTCCACGGCTATTGACACAGATACAGGCCGGAATGGTGCCGGACCCACGGCCACTGCTGTTTATCGGCTCCGGCGTGGCGATCCTGTTCGGCATCGCCCAGATTCTCGACGGCCGGAACCCCAAGCCGATCTATCTCGCTGGGCTCGGGCTGATGATCGTCTACCTCGGGGGGTACGTTGCGTGGCACGCCTACTCGGGCCACGGCGGCTTCTTTTGGCCGTGGGCCCCCGCACCGATCACCCACGACCAGTCGACGGTCAGTCTCGTCGCCGAGCATCTGTTGGCCAGCCCACTCGACATGGTCTCGAAGCTGCTCGAACTCCTGTTGGCTGGTCTCCTCGTGGTCCTCTATCGCGGCGAGCCACAGTCGACCGACGACGGCATCAAGGCTGTTGTCGACACGTAGTTATTTATCAGTGCTACAGAACAATTATGCATAGATGTCGTATTCGCTACTGAGTTGGGAGCTGTCGCCATGAGCCGACCGAAATCGCTGTTCGGCCGCATTCAACAGTACGAGACGCACCTCATCGAGGACCTGTTCATGTCGGGGCTGATTTTCGCGATTATCTCGATGGTCTGGGCTCGCGCACCGGCTGCGTGGCCCCAAATCATCTACTATTTCGCTCTCGTCGTCTGTCTGTTCGGCTATTTCAAATACGTGAGTCCGCCGCCAACCGAGCCCGCTGTCGACTCGTAGCGCTCCGTCCTTCCTGCAGTGTGAGCCAATGATTATCCCACACTGAGGGTCCCAGACGCCGATATGTGGGGTGTATTGCTGAGCCGCAGTTTGCCGTCAGTGAGTCGAACGCTTGAAACCCGTCGACTGCCTCTATGGGCCATATGGTAGACCACGAGCTCCGCAAGGAGGCCCACGATCTCGACGTCACCGTCTGGGTCGGCAAGAGCGGTATCAACTCAGTAATAGATGAGCTTCACGACCAGCTCCAGAGTCGCAAACTGGTGAAAGTCAAGTTCCTGCGAGCGGCCCGCGGGAGCCAAGAGACCGACGAGCTGGCCGAAGAACTGGCTGAGATGGTGAACGCCGAACTGGTCGAAACGCGGGGTAACACAGCCGTTCTTACATGACTGCCACAGCGCCATCGGGAGCGGGGACGCCGCTCGGTGATCTGCTGACAAACGTTGGCGTTCCAGCGGGTGGTACAATCGGGGCGGCACTGACGTTCGTCATCTCATTGTTGCTAGTGTATGCGGTCGGCAAACTCATCCTGTTACCACTGTTCGGTCGCATGCTGACCAGCCGTGGTCTCGAAACACACGCCAGGCGACCGCTCAAAAAGATCGCCCACATCGTCATGGTGTTTCTCGCCGTCTCGGTTGCCTTCGGGCTGGCCGGTTTCGGCAACTTTCTCACCTCGCTGGCGACGATTGCAGCCGCAGCCACACTCGCGGTCGGCTTTGCGATGCAGGACGTGCTCAAGAACTTCGTTGCTGGCGTCTTCATCTTCACCGACAAGCCGTTCAAGATCGGCGACTGGATCGAGTGGGAAGAGTACTCCGGTGTCGTCGAAGACATCAGTTTTCGGGTCACTCGCGTGCGGACGTTCGACAACGAACTGCTGACAGTGCCGAACTCGACGCTCACCGAGGACGTGGTGAAAAACCCCGTCGACGGCGAGAAACTCCGACTCCAATTCCTGTTCGGGATCGGCTACGATGACGACATCGACAGGGCCACAGAAATCATTATTGCGGAGGCCGAAAACCATCCCGATGTTCTCGACGACCCAGCGCCATCGGTTCGGTTGACCGAGTTAGCCGACTCGTCTGTCGGTCTCAAGTCGCGGATCTGGATCAGCCAGCCGAAGCGGTCGGACTTCGTGCGGACCCGCGCCGAGTACGTCAAGGCTGTCAAACAGCGGTTCGACGAGGCGGGCATCGACATCCCGTACCCACAGCGGGAACTCTCCGGCGACATCGAGATGGCCGCCCCGCCAGAAATCGTCGACGCCTCGGAGTAATCGCAGAGACGCGTTTCGGGTCGACGTGATCGGTCCGAACACGGATTGCTGACCCAGTAACGCTAGTGTAACCACGTGACATCGGTGTCAGCGAGCGCTTAACATGGTCTTGGTGCTACATACAGTACAGTCACCGATGTCCCAAGAGAAATCCACCTACGCGGCTGATACCGAAATCGACACAACGCTCGACGAACTGCCGGACGACGAGACGCTCGACGCGACCGTCGAAAACCTGCGGGCCAACGGCTTCGAGGTTGTCGTTGCCGACTCGTCCACAGAAGCCCTTGAGGCAGTACAGTCGCAGATCCCCGACGGCGTCTCGGTGATGAACGGTCACTCGACGACGCTCGAAGAGATTGGCTTCGTCGAGTATCTCTCGGAGGCCGACCACGGATGGGAGAGTCTGGCCGACGAAATCTGGGGTATTGACGATGACGCAGAGCGTCAAGCCGCTCGTCGACAGTCCCAGACTGCTGACTACTTCCTCGGCGGGATCAACGCCATCGCCCAGACTGGCGAACTCGTGGCGGCCGACCGCTCCGGCAGTCGGATCGGTGCCTATCCGTTCGCTGCGAGCAACGTCGTCATTGTCAGTGGCGCGAACAAGATCGTGTCGACGCTTTCGGATGCGCTTGATCGGCTCGAATCGGTGGCCTATCCGCTCGAAAACGAACGAGCGAAAGAGGCCTACGGAGTTGAGTCGGAGATCGCCAAACAACTCATCTTCCGACAGGAACTCGACGAGGGCCGAACGACAGTTGTACTGGTCCGCGAGCAGTTAGGGTACTAACTCGCCCACGTCTTGGCGAGCTGTTTTCTACGTTCCAGCACACCGTCTGGTCCACCACGGATATGCGATAGCACCGAGTTGCACACCGACTATTCAATCTGGAAATCGTGGTGTGAGAAGCGCGTGCTGAACGGGGCCGAAACCATTCAGACGCGGAACCGTACCTCGATCTCGTCCGGCCCGCTGACCGAGAACCCCTCGTCCGTCTCAGTTACCGGATACCCACTGTCCGCCGTTCGGTCTCGGATCTCCGCGAGGGATGCTGTGTCGGGAACTACCAGTTCGAACCACGACAACCCGCTGCCGTCGACTGGCCCCGAGCGCTGATTCCACGTGTTTGCGCCGAGATGGTGGTGATAGCCACCGGCCGAGACGAAGCGTGCCTCGGGCATCGACGCTTGCAGCTCAAAGCCGATGAGATCCACGTAGAACTCGCTGAACGCAGCAAGCGAGGAGACTTCGAGATGGACGTGTCCGACATCCGTCCCAGCAGGGACCGTCGACTGGCCCGTGGCTGCGGCTTTCACCGGGTCAAGATCGAGGCGGTAGGTACCCATCTGAATCGTCCCGTCGTCGCTGCGAGGCCACTGCTCACGCGGGTAATCTCGGTAGATCTCGATACCATTGCCCGCCGGGTCAGTCAGATACAGCGCCTCACTGACGCCGTGATCGGATGCGCCGGCGAGTTGCCAGTGATTCTGCACTCGGGCCAACGCATCACCCAGCGCCTCGCGCGAGGGAACTCTGAACGCGTTGTGGAAAAGCCCCGCACCCGAGCGGTGTCGTTCGGGGGCGGTTTCATCGCCTTCCAAGACGAGCAGCGGTGTGTCCGCACTCCCGAGCACCGAACGCGTCTCGGAGTGGTTTAGCACACTGAGTCCGACAACATCCCGATAGAACTCGGTCATCTCGTCGACGTCGGTAACACGGAGGGCGGTCCGTCCAAGATGCGTTGCCTGCGGGAGCGCGTCCGGATTCGTGTGGGTAGTCATTGTGGGTCCCGTAGCGGTCGACGGGGCGCGGGTTCGACCATGTGCTACTGCTGGGGGCTACGAATTCCTAACGGTTGTGATTGCTACGCATTCACAACCCGTTGGGGTCGACCTGCCCCGCCAGCCACCGGACTCCAACAGCCGCGATAACCGCCACCAGCGCGTAGCCACCGACAGCCGCGAACGTTGTGGTGGTCGCACTCCCAATCGCCAGCAGTGCCGCCATGTTCGCCGGGGCGCTGGGGAGGAACGAGGCCGCCGCGAACAGTAGCAGCACACCGACCGAAAACAGCAGTTGTGCCGACCGACGATCCGACGCCAGCAGCGCGGTGGCGACCGCGAAGGCGACCACGATCACCGTCGAGGCGGTCACGAGCCCAAACAGCCAGCCGCCGTTGGCGATACTCACGCCGTTCAGCGAGAGCAACGCCAGCCACGTCATCGCCTGCAGCGGGGCGATGGCGATCATGGCGAGGGCTTTGCCGTCGACAATTTGGGTCAGCGAGACCGGCGCGACCCGAAGCAACTCAAGGGTGCCGCGGTCGACCTCCTCGGTGATCGAGTCGACGGCGATAGAGCCACTGATAAACACCGGCAAAAACACCAGCAGTGGCAGCAGGATGGTGTAGGTGAAATCAAAGTACGGGTTGCCGCCGCGGTCCGGTGGGAGTTCGAGCGGGACCACTGAGAGCGACGCCGACCGGTCGACTCGCTGTTGGCGTTCGAGCGCCCGGAGGGCGCTTTGGCTCTCGGAGACCACAAGCGTCGTTTCGATTGATCCCTCTGGGGCGGTCAACACCACGTCGATCCGGTCGTTCTGGACCGATGTTTCGAACACCGCCTGTGCCCGCCTCTCGTCGAAGGCTTCGAACGCGGCCGCCGAGGAGTTGTATGCGGTCCCGCTGATCGCATCTTCCTCGTCCAGCGCCGTCAGCATCTCCTCGCTCGCGTCGCCGGTCACGGCGGCCTCGATCTGGTAGCCGTCGACGCTTCCCGGATCGTACAGCGAGACGAGCCCGACGACGAGGAATCCCGAGAAGCCAGCGACGAACAGCTGGATCACCAGCGCGAGGATGATGGTCTTCTCGCGGCCGAGTACCCACAGCTCTCGTTTGGCAATCGTGAGCCGCTGGTTGCGGAGCCATGCTCGCAATCGCTGGCCGAGACCCTGCTCAGCCATAGATGCTCACCACCCCGAAGTTGTAGGCAGCGTGAACCACCGTCGCCACCAGCATGGCGAGGAGATACCACCGCAGATTCTTCTTTGCACCTAGCGCGGAGATGGCCGCCGTCACGGCGTGCAACACCAGCGGCGCAAAGAAGAGCACCGCTGTCGCCGACGGTGTCACCCCCGAAGGCGTCAGCGTTGCCTGTCCCAACACGAGTTCCGGGAGCCCAACCACCTGCGCGATGACGGTGAACTTCTCGCCGACGAAGAAGCCGAGCCCCGAAAGTCCGCCCAACAGCAGGGCCATCTTCGTCGACCGACCGAACCGATCACTCTCGAAGCCGGCGTAGATGTGGATACTTTTGGCGACTTCCTCGATGGCCGCGATGACCACGAGAATCAGCGGCACCGAGAGGTCGACCGGCATGACGAACAGCACCGCAATCGCCAGCAGTTCGGCGATGAAGACAAACGGGATCGTCAGCGCCGAGGCGACCGCGACCGATTTTGGCCCGCGAAGCCGGGCATCGATTGCATCGAGGAACTTGAGCGGCACCGGCTTCTGGGTGAACATATCCTCCTCGCGGTAGACGCCGACCCCGAGCAGAAAGAGGATCGCAGAGCCGAGATAGAAGGGTGCAGTCGAGAAGATGTACCCTCCGAGACCGACCGTTTCGCCCTGAAGCTCCATCACGACAATCGAGAGCGGCGAGATGAGCGCGATTGGCGTGACGTTCGTGAAGATCGCCGGGACGAAGACGTAGCTCGTCAGCGCCACCGAGACGGTGACGGTGACGAAGGTGAGTTCCTTAAACGAGCGGGCGAACATCGCGCCGACGAACGTCGACGCGAGGAACGCCAGCGCAACCGGGAGGACGGCCGCCACCGAGAGGATACCCCCGTCGACGCCGTAACTGACCCCACTGATGGCGACGACTGCCGCCACGAGATACGGTAGGGTTTTGCCGGCGACGATATCCAGTCGCTTGATAGGTGCGACCAACAGGAGTTCACCGCGGCGGTTGATCCGCTCGTTGAGGATCGTCCCGCCGTAGGCTTGGATAATGAAGTTCATCGGCACGAGGAAGACGAACGCCAACACGAGGGACTGAAACGGGAACGGCGGGCTGATCTCGGCCGGTGAGCCGCTTGCGGAGCCGCTGCCGAGTAGCCGATCAAGCAGCGATCTGTCGTCATCAGCCAACTCGGGATCGTCCTGTCGACTGTCTCGGTTCGGGTCGTCGCTCCCAGTCGACCCCTCATCGCTGCCGGTCGACCCATCTTCGCCATCGGTCGACGAGTCGGTACTCCCTTCGGCATCCGTGCTCCCACTGTCGTCGTCAGTCGACCCCTGTGTGCTGTCGCCACCGTCGACACGCCGGTTTTGCCCACCCGTGACGAGTGACTCTTGGGTTCTGTACTGGAGTCGAACGTTCACCGGGTAGGCGGCAGTCGCGTTGGATTCGAGTGCCATCAGCCGGTCGTTGTACCCCTGCACAGCCGATCTGAAGGCGGTGAGTGCCGCGGTTCCCTTTTCAGTGGGTGCGTGGGCGACAGACACCGTCGACGGGCTGAGCGCGCCGACGTCGACCGCTCCCTCGCTGACTCCCCCGACGGCAAGCGAGACGGTGTTACTGCCGCCCGATGGAGAGACGATGAGATCGAGTTCGCCGGTTGTGAGTTTCTCGCGGTCGGGTTCCCGTGGGGCGAGTGCGGGGTGGCGGTCGACCACGTCATGGTAGGGGCTGTCGGCCTCAACGCCGACACGATAGATGTCTTGGGTCGGCGAGAGTTCCCCGAGACCGAAGACGAGACCCGCACCGGCGACCCCACCGGCAAACAGCAGGAGGACGACTGCGATCACCACTGTCTGGCGGTCGAGACTCGTCGACCCCATGCTGACCTCCCACCGTGCGATACGCCAGATCTGGCGGAGACGGCTCCTGACGCTCACTGTGGCTCCTCCGGTTCAACTGGTGGCTCTTCGACTGGTGGTTCTGTTTCGGTGGCGGTCGCGGTTCGTGCTCCGGCCATCTGTCGACCCGTGATGTCCAAGAACAGCTCTTCGAGGCTCGGCTCGTGGGTTCGGATGTCGACGACCGAGCCACCCGCAGTTTCGGCGTCGTCCTGCAGTGATTCGACCGCGTCCATCGTGTCGACTATCGCTCGCCGTCGACCATCGCTCGTGGGTTCTGTTTCGGGGAGATCGATATCCGTATACACGTGGTAGGTCGTCTCGCCGTACTCTGCGCGGATGTCGTCGACCGTCCCCCGAGCGACGATCCGCCCCTCGTTCATGATAATGATCCGGTCGCAGACGCTCTCGACGTGGTAGAGGTTGTGAGCGCTGAAGATCACCGTCTTGTCATCGTCCCGGAGTTCGCGGGTGAATTCGAGCACCGAGTTCGTGGTGAGGGGATCGAGTCCACTTGCCGGCTCGTCGTAGATCAGGACGTCAGGATCATTGATCAGCGAGCGGGCGATGGCGACCTTGCGTTTCATCCCTTTCGACATGTCGCCGATGCGTCGGTCGCGGTACTCCAGTTCGAGTCGGTCGAGGGTTTCGGCGATTCGGTCGTTGGCCGTCGACCGTGGCACATCATATAAATCGGCAAAAAAGCGGAGGTATGATTTGGGGGTCATATCCTCGTATAAGGGCGATTCCTCGGGCAGAAAGCCGAGGCGGTGGCGCATCGCCGAGTCCTCGGCGTCGAACCCCGCGACTTCGGCGCTGCCCGTCGTCGGCTCGATCAGCCCGGCGAGCATTTTTAACGTCGTCGTCTTTCCAGCCCCGTTCGGCCCGACGACGCCGAAGATTTCGCCCGTTTCGACTTCGAAGGAGCTGTCGACGACGGCGGCAAAATCACCGTAGGTCTTCCGTAAGCCCGAGACCCGTATCATACCGAACCTGTTGTCTATGAGTACAAAAACGCACGGCCTGAAATACAGCGACTGATAGCCAGACTCAATCGGGGCGGTCGAACGCGAACCGATCCGCGGTTGAGGCGTACTGACTTCCGGCCAGTCGACCCACCGTGTCGAGTTTCTCGATGTCGAGTTTTCCCTCGGTGAGGGCACTGTCGTCGACGTGGGCATGGACGACCTCGCCGAGAATGAGGACGCTGCCGCCGACCTCGATCCAGTCGTAGAGGTCGCACTCGAAGGCGACCTTCGCGGCGGCGACGCGAGGCGGGTCGACCAACACGGAGTCGGCTCGGTCGATCTCAACCGCATCGAACTCGCTTTCGCCCGGTCCGAGCGTCGCGCTCGTGGCGTTCATCTGCTCGACCAGCTCCCGTGTCACCGTGTTGACGACGAACTGTTCGGTCTCCCGGACGTTCCGCGGCGTATCTTTTAACTCGCCACTGCCGACCGGCGCGAACATCACGACCGGCGGGTCGACGGCGACGACGTTAAAAAAGCTGTACGGCGCGAGGTTGTCGACGCCCTCGGTGCTCGTGGTGCTGATCCAGCCGATTGGGCGCGGGGTAACGGCGGTCGACAGCAGTCGATAGGCAGAGCCGAACTCGTCGGGGGTTCCATCGCGAGTCGTCACACCCGACACGAGGCGTCCACTCCATATATCAGTTCGCGGATACTGATGTCACTAGATAACACCGATGTCACTGGATACTACCGACGACAATCTTGTGTGGGGCCGATGACTGACCAGCGACTGGCAGGCGAGTCGACGGGTCGGGTCGTCGGCGTCGACGGCTGTGCCGGTGGCTGGTTCGCAGTCTGGACCGAGCCGGACGAGCACGGATTTGAGAGTGGCCTCTACGTCGACATTTCGGCGCTGTTTGAGGCCCACGGTGATGCCGACCGTCTGCTCGTCGACATTCCGATTGGGCTCGAATCGTCGACCGCTCGGGACTGCGACCGGATCGCTCGGCGTCGACTCGGCGCGCGTGGAACCTCTGTGTTTCCGGCTCCCTGCCGAGCTGTTGTCGAATACCGCCAGCAGGAGGGCGAGGCGGCCACCTACGAGCGGGCGAACGAGATGCAGCGCGAGCAACTCAACTCGGGGATCTCGCGGCAGGCATGGAACATCACGCCGAAGATTGCGGCGATGGATACGTATCTACGAGCGGATTCTCCGGCAGTCGACGTCTACGAGAGCCACCCGGAGCTTTGTTTTGCGGCCCTTAACGACGGCTACCCCATTCCCCAGCCGAAATCCAGTCAGCGGGGCCGTGCGGCGCGGTTCGGGGTGTTTGCTGAGTGGACTGCGGGCTGGCAGTCGTGTTACGAGGACGCGCTTGCGGCGTACTATCGGAAGGATGTCGCCCGAGATGATATCGTCGACGCGATGATCCTGTGTGCTGCTGGCCAGCAGCCGCTGGCGTCAGTGCCGGCAGAGCCGCCGGTCGACAAGCGTGGGGTACCGATGCAGATCGTCGCTCCAGCAATCGAGCCTTCGTGGGCACAGTACACCACGCTTGCTGAGCGGTGAGACAGCGCCACGCCTGAGACACCTCCGGACAGGAGTAGTGGGGTATTACTGCACGCGGAGTTCGGTCTCTTCGACGGCCTCGCTCAACAGGGCCTTAATTTGGTCGACCGTCTCGCCGCCCTCCGAGGCGTTTTCCATCAGCACCGTCTCGCTGGGGAACAGATGCTCGCCCAGCACCAGCCCGTACTCCCGGGCTGTCGAACCCGTCATCGTCAGATAGACGCCAAGTCCACTGTCGGCGATTGCGGCCTCCTCTTCGGCGTCCTCGCTCGGATAGACGAACTCGATGTCGTCGGTAACATCCGTGCCCAAGACCGCTTCAATAAGTCGTTCGTATCGGGGCGAGATACAGAGCGGTCCCGTGTGGGCGTCGACGAACGCGCGGTCAAGATCTGCGCCGTTGAGCAGTTCCGGCATCGCCATCAGCGTGTGGTAGACTGTGTCGCCGAGGCCAGTCACCACACGAACGTCGGTGTCTTTCGGATTGATCCGCTGGTTGATCTCGGCCAGCGAGCCCAACCCCTCAGGTTGGAGTTCGACGACCTCTTCGAGGACCAGATCGGCGCTGTCGAAGCCGAGAGCGAACTCGTGGGTTCGGAGCGCGCGGAACGGCTCCTCGCGGCCGATCAGTTGGAGTTTGGTGTCGCCGCAGTCGACGGTCGCGCTGTCGAAGACGACGCGTCGCGGAAAGCCATCGCGGCTATCGCGCAGGAGGGTGTACTCGGGGGCTTCGGGGTCGGTGGGGTCGCTGTAGTCAGCAAGTCGTTCGTAGGGACCATGCTCGGGTTCGGTGGTGCCTTTGGTGATCGCTTTCTCGTAGCGGAGTGTCGAACTCACGGAATCAGCCAGTGCCTCGCAGTCTGCAACCGTTGCGAGTCGTTCGAGCACCGCTTCGAGCGGTCGACCCTTCCTGGGAACCGCCACCGGAACCGTTCGGCTCATTACCGGAGTGTCGGAACCACCTCCTAAACAGATTCCGTTTCGCTGGCTGTGCGTCAGTGGCTGACACCCGGCTTCGGTCGCGGCCACAGTCGCGATGACAACTCAGTTGTCGCCGTCGCCGCCGCCCATGCCGCCACCGCCGACACCGCCGAAGGCACTACTGAGTTGGTTGCGGAACTGTTCGAGAGCCTCGATTTCGGCCTCTAGCTCCTCGATGCGGTCGGTGAGTGCGTCGACCTCCCCGGCGTCGGCCGCGGTTTTGCTCCGTTCGTCGACGTCTGCGACCGTCTCTTCGAGATCGTCGATATCGGCTCGAAGCCGCCGCTTGATAGATCGAATGGAGTCGTCGAGGGCTTCCATGTCGTCTTGGACGTCCACAATGTCGTCGTCCATCCCACCGATATCGGCATTGAGGTCTCCGACTCTCGCGTTGAGGTCGTCGACCGTCTCGCCGATGTCGCTGATGTTGTCGAAGGCGTGGTCGAGATCCGTATCCAGATCCGCGACGGCTTCGGTGGCCTCCTCGGCCTCTGCGGTCGCAGTCTCTGCGGTGTTGGCTGCCTCGCTCGCGGTGGATTCGGCACCCTCGGCGGTCTCGGTTGCGGTCTCGACGTCTCTGGAGAGCTTCGAGACCGACGAATCGAGATCGTCGACTCTTGCTGCGGCGTCGTCGGCTGTGTTTTCGGTCTCTTGGATGCGCCTGTTGATGTCGTCGACCGACTCCTCGTTGCCGGCCACCCGCTCGTCGAGTGCTTCGAGATCACGTTCGACCGTATTGACGCCGGTTCGGACCGTCGCCAGATCCGCGCTGAGATCAGCGCGCTCGGCGGCTGCCGAATCGAGGTCGACGGTGATCTCGTCGAGTTCCGAGGAGAGTTCCTCAACATCCGACCGCAGGTCGCCGAAGATCTCCGTTGCGGTGCCGTTTTCGTCGATGAACTCTTCGAGGGCGTCAGTGTACGCCGAGAGATCCTCAACCTGCGACTGGACCCGGCTGAGTCGGACCTCGACGCTCCGTGGGACGCCCGATCCGAGTTCTTTTTTCAGCAGCGCGCGGTCTTCCTCCGAGACGTTGCCGTTTCGGAGTTCGGCGGCGAGGACGGCAGCGATACCGCCCTCCACGGCCACGACCGACGAGGAGTCCTCGTCGTCGCCATCTGCTGTGGCGCTGACTGCCGATTCGAGATCGTCGTTGACTGCTCGGGGGCTTGTTGTCACTGGCTCAGTGGTGGCTTCTGGGTCCGGCTCGGTATCGTCGACGGTGGTCGGCTCGTCTGCCTCCGGCTGTTCGTCCGTCTCCGGCTGGTCATCCGTCTTCGGCTGTTCGTCCGTCTCCGGCTGGTCATCTATTTCGGGCTGCTCGTCCGTCTCCGGCTGGTCATCTATTTCGGGCTGCTCGTCCGTCTCCGGCTGGTCGTCGATCTCCTCATCGTCGACTGCCGGGTCAGCCTCATCGGTGGCGTCGGGTTCGGCCTCAGGTACGGCCGACTCCTCGCTGTCGGCGGCCGCAGTATCGGCGGATTCGATGTCGACAGCCGCGCCGTCTCCATCGCCATTCACGGCTGACGGATCGGCGGGTTCGACGTCTTCCGACTCCATTTCAGGGGCCAGTTCGCCGAGATCAGCCTCGGCCGACGCGCCACCGGTCGCACCCGCAAGCGGGTCGTCGGCGTCGGTACCGAGTGGGTCCGCGGGCTCCTCGCCGTCGACGCCCGGCAGCGAGCTTCGGTCACCCGAGAGCACGTCGCGGACGAGTTGGCTGTTGTCGGGACCGAGCACACCCTCGATGTCGGCGGCCTCCTCCTGTTCGCGGGGCGACAGCTCCTTGAGTTTCGGCTCGATGAGGAACTCGGAGAGATCGCTCGTGTCGTCGGTTCGAATCCCGTAGACGGTTTTGACTGTCTCGCCCGGATCGATATCCCGTTCGAACTCGACGCGGTGATCTTTGTAGGCCGTCCAGCGGTCGCTCTCGAAGTCGGGGTGGAACCCGACTCGTTCCATCGGGAACGATTCGGGGATCTCATCGGTCAACCGCACGTGGGTTGGCTCCGATTTCGTCGACTCAAGCAGAAAAACAACCGCTGGGACGGGGAACTCATCGGCAGTGACAGTTTTGTCGACGGTGATCCCGTCTTTCGAGACTGTCACAGACTCGTTGCTGTTTGACCCCTGGCTCATAAAAGGGTGTTTCACACCAGCATCTTAAATTGTACGGGCCAGTTTTCGTGTTTGATAGTCAACTACTCTCCAACTGACATGAGTGAAGGTTATATGAAATTTATTTACTCTGACTATAAATATTTAATTTGTATTTTGTAGAACCGCGAACAATCCGTTCATGTTCGATTGTTCGAGGTGACTCAGAATGGCACTGTTACAAACTCCCACGCCTCGATGCAGGTCGACGCCCTGTCCGACCTCGAAGAAGGCTGTCGCTGGCTACTGTGGACCAAATAAAAATTGTCGTCGATAGGATGCCGACTTAGCAGTAGTCCGCCACGTTGACCGTGTCCGACCGGGCTTCTTGTCGACGCTGTTCGCGCTCGATCTGCTTGCGGACCGCTCGGGCATACGGCGTGTCCTGTCGCATCGCCTGTCGTCGACAGCGGTCCTGTGTCATCCAGATGTGCCGGTCTTCATCTGTTGTTTCCGGGTCCCAAAACCACGTGGGAAATTGGTAATCTGTTGTCATTGTTGGTTCCTCCTACATACTGTAGGATGGTTGTCTGCGATTCGTGTTTGTCTACACCATGGTATGCGATGCCATGATACTTAAATTGACCGTTCATATTCTTAACATACAATCTTGTTACAAAATGTTTCGCTAAAACAAATATAAGGAATTATTTGTCCAGTTAGGTTGCTGGAATGTTGAAATACAGCGTCACAGACAGATTCGTCATGAACGTTTTAGATGGGTATCGGAGCCAGCACACGATCACCCGATGGCAGCTACTTACAGGTCGACGCGGTCGCCGATCTCGGCGATGTCGAGTCGCTGTGGGTACTCGTAGGACTGTGCGTGGTGGTGGAGCGCGGTCGGATCGGCGGTCATCCCTTTCCACATGTCCCAGTGGCTCGGCAGCAGGCGGTCGAGCTGGAGATCCGAGGCGGATTTGATCGTCTCGTTTTCGGTGGCGTACCACTTGGTTCGGACCGGCTCGCGGGTCTCCTTGTCGGGAATGTTGCCAATCGCGCCGAATGCGAGAATACCGAGATCGATATCGTAGTTCTCGCCGTGGTCGACAAAGCTGCTCGACGGTTTGCTGTCGCCCGCGTGGAAAATCGTTCCCGACTCGTGTTGGATCATGTAGCCGACCGGGTGGGTCGAGTCGGCGTCTTCGGTCTCGACGACGTCAATCGTGAACTCGCCGATGTCGAGGCTGTTGCCCTCGGTGACTTCGGTGAACTGCTCCTCGCTCACGTCGTAGGTTTCGAGCCACTCCTCGTCGTCGAAGGCGACCGCGAGGCTGTCGTCGGGCGCGTAGAAGTCGACACCTGTGTTTTCGAGAATCGGACCCTGACTCGGGCCGTGAGTGTGGTCGGTGTGTTCGTGGGTTGCGAGGACGGCGTCGACCGCGTCTTCGGTCACGTCTTCGGGGTCGAACGGGACCGGAACCATGCGGATGGTTCGCGGTGGGTCGCCCAGTCCGACGTAGGGGTCGATCCACAGCGTCGTGCCTTCGCTGCCTTTGATCACGAAGCCGTTACAGCCCAAATACCAGAGTGAGACGGTTTCGGGGTCGGCATCCGCAACCGCCTTCGGGAGCCAGTCGCCCCAGTCGCTTACTGTCATGACCGAGAATGCGGACCGACCACTCCTAAACGTTACTTACTCAGAGCCAGTCGGCCTCGGGGTCGACGTAGCCTTCGGGCCGGTCGCCCGCGAGGACGGCCAGAATGTCGGTGGCGATCCATCTGTTGAGTTCCGTGACCGACTCCTCCGAGTAGAAGGCGGCATGCGGTGTCAAGATTACCTCGTCGCGGTCGGCCAGCGGCGAGTCGGTCAGCGGTTCGTCTTCGATCACGTCGAGGGCGGCCGCGGCGATCTCATCGTTCCGCAGTGCCCATGCGAGGGCCTCCTCGTCGACGATCCCACCGCGACCGACGTTGACCACCACTGCGGTCTCGCTCATCCGCTCGAAGGCCTCGCGGTCGAACAAATGACGGGTCTCGTCGGTCAGCGGCGCGTGGATCGAGACGTGGTCGGCCTCCGCCAACAGGTCGTCGAAGCCGACCTTCTCGACGCCGTACTCTGCCATTGCCTCGCTGTCGACGAAGGGGTCGGTCGCGACGAGTCGACAGTCGAAGCCCGCGAGTTTCTCGGCGGTCGCTTTTGCCAACTGGCCGAACGAGAGAAAGCCCACGGTTTCGCCAGCCAACCGGTGGATCGGCTGGCCGTCGGTCCAACTCCACTGGCCGCGCTTTACTGCGCGGTCGTAGACGTTGAGTCGACGCACCGAGGCCAATAGCAGCGAGACGGCATGCGTCGAGACCTCCTCCCGGCAGTACTCCGGCACGTTGGTAACGGTCACGCCGTGGGCCGCCGCCGGAATGTCGACCCCGTCGACGCCGACCCCTGCGCGGGCAACGATTTCGAGTCGGTCACACTGCTCGAACACCGCGGCCGGAACCGGCGTGTTAACGTCGACGACGAGCGCCTCGGCGTCGCCCACGGCGTCGATGATATCCTCGGTCGTCTCCAACGCAGCCGAGTCGACTGTTGCCCGCTCACCGAGCACCGACGCCAGCGTCTCGGTCCGAATCATCGCGTCGTCGCTCACGACTACTCTTGCCATAGTTGATAGATCAGTCCACGGGGTAATCAATCACCCCCGGATTCCCACGTACTGAGATGGTTGTCTCGTGGGACCACCACTCACAGACGACTGGTCGGTAGCAAATACCATTTGTTACCATCTGCTACCAAAATATGTCATTTGGTGGTATTTGCTGTCTGTTCGATCAGTAACGGTTTGGTGCGGGCCAGTCGACCACTCACCATGCGAATCAGCGTGATTGGAAGCGGTTCGGAACTCGACGCGTCGACGGCGGAAGATGCCGAGGCAGTAGGTCGACTCCTCGCAGAGCGAGGTCATACCGTCGTCTGCGGCGGGATGGGTGGCGTGATGAAAGCGGTTTGTCGGGGCGCGAGCGAGGCGGGCGGCGAGACGATTGGGATTTTGCCGGTCGACGACCCTTCGGCGGCCAACGAGTGGGTCTCAACCCCGATTGCGACCGGGATGGGCCACGCCCGAAACGTTCTCGTTCCACTCAATGGCGAGGCGGTAATCGCCATCTCTGGAAGCGGTGGAACGCTCTCAGAGATCGGGTTTGCGAACGTCTACGACCGGCCAGTGGCCGGACTCCGAACCCACGACCTGCCGTGGATCGAAGCGGTTGCGACGCCAAGCGAGGCCGTCGACTACGTCGAGTCGTCGACCGAGTCGTAGCACGCGACCGTCTTTCAGCACTGAGAATCGGAGCAACAGGCTTAGGCCCGAATACTCACTGCTCCGAGTATGCAGCGACGCACATATCTTGGGCTTGCGGCGACGGGTGTGATTGGGTCGGTGGCTGGCTGTACCTCGGCAGCCAATGGCAGTGAGTATCCACCGTATCCGGATGCTGAGACGATTGAGTTGTCAGGGGATGGACCCGATACCACAGAGCGCTTCGAGATCACGCAGGATGGGCCGACGCTCGTCGACGCCGAGCATATGGGATCGGACAACTTCATCGTCGTTCTCGACGATCCTGATATCGAAACGGACGACGAGACCAACGAGTCCAACGAGTCCAACGTGACAACTGAGTCTACAGAGACGAACGAGTCGACGGACGAAGCCGAACCCGACCCGGTGGTTGCCTCCGTCGTGGATGCGATCGGTCCCTACGATGGGCGGTCACTGCTGCCGGTTTCGACGGGCTCGTACGTACTCAGCGTACTGGAGGCGGATGCCGAATGGACGGCGACGATCTACGATCTCCCGTCGTACGAGGACGGTGTGGGTATCGACCTTCCCCTCAAACGTGAAAGCGAGCAGTACGATGTGATCGGCCCGATCAACTTCGGCGAACAGACAGAGACGGAGTTCAGTTTCTCGAGGGTGTCATAGAATAGTTCTCATAGCGTGATGACGGTGCTTCCTGGATTGTCTCCGCGTTCGTCGTTGGTGATCGCAATAACGAGACGAAGGCACAGCGCGAGGAACACTTGTGCTCGTGCGTGGACGCGGCCTCGGGCGCGAACGTGCCCGAGGCCGCAGTCCTTGACGGCGTCGTTGGTTCGTTCGACTCCACTCCGGCGGTTGTACGTCTCGTCTAGCGTCGATTGCTTCAGCTGAACGTCCTCGCTGTGTTCGTCGATGCGGGCTTCGACCCTGTACTCGATGTCTTTCGGATCGTCGGTGTTTCGTGCGTTGTACGGAGCGACTGGCACGACCCCTGCGGCCAGCAGGTGGTCGTGCCAGCCGAGCGTGTCGTAGGCGCTGTCTCCAAGCATCCAGATCGGTTTCTCGACGGCGAGCGCGTCACACGTGACGCGCATCGCCGTCTCCTCTGGCGCTTGCTTGCTCTCGGTGAACTCCGCGGCAATCGGGATCTTTTGCCCGGTCGAGACGATCGTACAGCCGTAGCCGTGGTAGTACTCTTCGGCGGTTGGATCGTAGCCTTTCGACGCGTCTTGGTCGGCGGGCATCGTCCTCACGTCGGTGGAATCGATGGAGTAGGTCAAGTCGAGCAGGCCGCGGCAGGCGGCCTGCTCGACGAGGCGGTCGAAGACCTCGTCGACGACGTGTTCGAGGTCGGTGAGGAAGCGATCGACCGCGTCTCTCGACGGCGGTCGATCGAAGCCACAGCTGAGCCAGACGACCGTGTTCTGGAGTTCTCGCGTGACTGGACGGATGCCGTAGACGTTCTTGTAGTAGCAGTGCAGGAACGCTCGGAAGAGTGCTGGTGGGTGATGATCTCGTGTTCGCCCCCGGCGAGCGGGGGCGAACACATCGAATTCTTCGAGAAAGTCGAACTCAAGATGCTCGAACAACGCGAGCGTCTCGGTCGCCATTACATTGAAGAACTCGTCGATAGAAGTCTCCTCTTGCAGGATGCTGGCGCTCGTAGACACAGTTCCAACATCCTGCGTCTTCGTGTGTGACGCTTTCTATGACACCCTCTTTCTCGGCAACGGGCCCCGGTCTCCACAGGGTCTTCCTCACCGACCGCGACGGGGCTGATTCGCTCACGGTCGCCCAGTTCAACGGCGAAGATGAGCAGACCGTGACCCGCCCGATATCGGGCGTAGGGTATGTCGAAATCCTCTCGAACCGCTCGTGGACGTTTGAACTGTCGACCTAAGTATACTGACCTCAGCATACCGACCTAAGGGCTACCGAACGCGCTCTAACAGATCGTCGATGGCGTCGACGGCTGGCTCAGTCGCCCGTTCCTCACGGGCGGCCTGCCGCAACGCGTCGAACCGCTCGGCCAGTTCGGCCACCGTCTCGCTATCAAGGGTTCGGGGATCGAGCACCGGCACCCCCTCCAACTCTTTTGGCTCGATTTTGTCCATGCCCGACGAATAGGTCCGTCCTGACCGCCGGACGACCTCGCTTGCGAACCCACTATTCAAGTAGGCCAACAGCGCTTTTTGTTCCGATTCGCTGAGGTCGACGTCGAAATAGATCCCGTGGAGGTTGCTCAGCGTTCGGGCGTCGGTCTCGTTTTTGATGAAGCGGCTTCCACCGCGGCTCATATAAGTAAAGACGACCGGCGGTGGATCACGGCGGTCGACCACGTACCACGGCGTCCGATGCTCGGCGAGATAGCCACTGTGGGCCCCGATATCCTCGCTGCAACCGTGGCGAAGGTAGTCGACGATTCCTTCGGTCTCGCCACCCGGTTGGGCACGATCCTCGTAGGCTGCGAGCGTGCTGTTGCCCTCGATCTCGGTCGACTGGAGTGCGCTTGCGATTTCGGAATCCAGAGCCGTCAGGTGATACAGTACCCAGACTTCCTCGCCAGCCTCGCGGTCGACGGTCCAGTCGTCGACGGTGTACTCATAGCCGGGAACGTGTCGGGCGTTGCGGATGATCTTCGAAAGATATCGTTCGTCGATGTTCCACGCCGCAACGTCCTCAGCTGTGAGACAGTAGTAGTCGTTCTGGCCGGTGGCGATGCCGCGGGTGACGGTTGCGAGGTCCGATAGGGCAACGAGATCGGTCGTATCGATATTGAGGGGGTCGAAGAGGCCAGTCCACTTGTCGCTTGGCTCCAGTTCGGTCTGCGGGACGACGTTGACGAAACCCCAGTCAGTCTCGCCCTCCTGCTCACCACGAATTGCGGCCAGCAACTCGGCTTCGCTGGGGTCGCCGTCGACGCGAATCATTCGTGTCAGGTCGCTGGCCTCGCCGTCGGGTTTTTCCAGAAAGCTTACCAGACTCGTGGTCAGTGCTTCATCGAATTTTGAACTGTCGTCGCGGTCGAACAGCACGAGCGCCCTGATGTCGAACGCCTCGACCAGAAACCGTTTGAGGGATTCGCCGTAGCCGGTTTCGAGGAACTCGCTGGGAGTGATAAACGAGAGTCGACCGCCCGGTTTGAGGAACGCAGCGGCGTGGTAGTAGAAGTAGGCGTACATCGGTGACAGCGCGCTGATGGTCTGACCGGTCTCGCGTTCGGCTTGGTCGTTGATACGCTGCTTGTAGTCGGCATCGAGTTCGTGATGCCGCGAGTAGGGTGGGTTCGAGATGATCGCGTCGACTGCACCGTTTTCGATCTCGTTCGGTTCGACAGAGAGAAAGTCATCGATCCGGAGGCTGTGTGGCTCGCCATGATTTAAAAGGGCCAGCGAGGTCGCGGCCATCACAAGCGACAGTTCATTGAGGTCGACGCCGTGGATGTCAGTCAGCGGTGGCTGGTCGACGTGTTGTTGTTTCGTCTGGTAGGCCGCCGCCGCCAGCGCGCCAGCGCCCATCCCCGGATCGAGGACGGTTTCGGTGCCGTCCTGAATCAGCCATTCAGCCATCAGCGAGGCGATCGTCAGCGGGGTTCTGAACTGGCCGAGTTTGCGGCGGGCCGACTGCGGCGTCAGGGATTCAAACAGGTGGCCAATCATCTCGGCCGGTTCGTCGGCCGCAATGAGGCTGTGGCGAGCATCGAGGAGGTCTGCGAGGGCGTCAGCGTCGACCACTCCGGCCACCCTATCGAGGACGTACGGTGCAAACGCCGAGTCGTCGGTTTCGGCATGGGCCTTTTTAAAGGCCGTCTGGGGGTCTGCGGGGAGTTCGGGCAGTCGACCCTGCTGGTGGTATCGCTCGTAGAGGGTCGCCTTGAGCACCGTGTTGAAGGAGGCTTGGCGGGCGACGATTTTGTGGGGGTTGTCGAGTCGGTCGAGACCCTGAAGTTCACACCATGCGTCGACCTCGCGGTCGAGCGAGGGGTCGACAGTCTCCGTGAGTCGACTGTGGATGCGACTCGCGGCGGTTTTGAGGACTGTCTCAGGTGTGGTCGACGGGCTCATTCGTTGGTGAATAGTCGGGTATCGTATCAAAAGAGCGTTCGCATAACAAGACTGTGACGGGCAAAACAGTAAGGTATCTTGACGATAATTCGAGTGGTGGTGACAATCGATGAGTGAGACCGACTTTGTAACGCGGATCGAAGTGGCGGCTGTGCAGACACAGATGGGTGAGTACAACGACGTTGCGGTCGAAATCTACCCCAGTTGGGTCAAAATTGAAGACGATCCCGGTACGCACTGGATTCCACGGGAGAAGGTTACTGAGGTCTTCGATCAGGAATAATTCCCAGAGCGATTTTACGGCTCACGACGTTGTTCGTTGCAAAATAGCCCGGGCGGATTCGAACCACGGTCGCTCCTTTCAGTCGCTCCCTGTTCCGAATCCGCAGAGCGATATTCGCCGCTCGCAGTATTGCTTGCGGCAGAATAGTCCCGGGCGGATTCGAACCGCCGTCATAGGCTCCAAAGGCCCATATGATTGGCCACTACACCACGGGACTCCGTCTACAGTTCGGACCGCCGATTTACATAGTCCTTTCTTTTCACGCTCCGGTCGACACCCACCCACAGTCTTAGGCTCACAGCCACCAATCACCACCCATGGACCCCCGGTGTCCCGACTGCGGCGTCAGCCTCGAACGGTCGACACCCATGACGGCCCTCGACCGCGAGAAAATCAAACTCCGAACTGATGAGCCGCGAAAGGGAATCCTCGGCTCGCTCGGCGCGAAAGAAACGGTCGACGTCTTCGGCTACATCTGCCCCGAATGTGGACTCGTTCGGTGGTATGCAGATGTCGACGACAACTGAACCCACAGCACATTTAATGTCGTCTCCTGTGGGTGACGTATGGGATTCAAACGCGTTGGCGTCCTCTTGGTGGGCGTTGGCCTCTGTCTGTCGCTGTTTTCGGCGGTCGCCTTCGGCACCGTCTCCGCAAGCACCGAAGCCCTCTGCGAGGATCACGAGCCCGACTACAGCCTCGCTGGCGTCGACGGTCTCTCGGTCCAGTACTCCGATGGCTGTAACGAAAAGACCGTCAACCCACTGGTCACCGGCGGTGGACTCCTCACGGTCGCTGGCCTCGCTGTCGGTCTCGGCGGCGTCCTCCAAGACCGGTCGACCGAAGACTAAACCCTAACCACCCTACTTTACCAGCGTCACCCGCACCGGTGACCGAAAAACGACTCCTTCGGCCACACTGCCAACGAGATTTCGCGATTCACGATCTCGGCCATGACTGCCGAGGACAATGTGTTCAATGTCGTTGTCTTCGACGTAGTTGACGATCTCTCGACTTGGTCGACCAACCCGCGTCTCAGTATCTAACTCGATATCCTCATCAGTCTGCTCGCGGGCCGTCTCGAACAACTCCTCGGCGTACTCCTCGGCGCGGTCGTACCACGCCTCGCTGCCGTGCTGGGGCGTGTCGTAGGCCTCGACACCCAGCGACACGTAACTGTACCCCGGTTCGGTCGGGTCGATGACGTGCAGCAGATGGATCTCAGCGTCGGGGTAGTCGTCAAGCGCCACCGAGAGGGCGTTGTTCCCGAGCGGTGAGCCATCGAGGGGGACCAGTATCTGTCGAACCATACTCTGTTTTTCGCGCCGACACCCCAAAAGGCACAGTTCAATCAGCACTGAGAGTCCGGTTTACTGGACAGTCGACCAACCCTGAATCGCACCGAATGGACGGCTTTAAGCATGACAACCGAGGTCATACTGACGTATGAAACTCCACGAGTATCAGGCGAAGGAAATCTTTGCAGACGCAGGGATTCCAGTCCCTGCATCTCAACTCGCAGACAGTGTCGAGGGTGTACTCGACGCTGTCCGCGAGATTGGGTATCCAGCAGCTATCAAGGCACAGGTCCACGTCGGCGGCCGCGGCAAGGCCGGCGGCATCAAGATCGCAACCAACGAAGACGAGGCCCGCGAGGCAGCCGAATCGATCCTCGGCATGGATCTCAAAGGCTACCACGTCAACGAAGTGCTCGTCGAGCAGGGCGTCGACTTCGTCGACGAGTACTACGTCGGCGTGACGATGGACCGCAGCGAGGGCGAAGCCGTCGCCATGGTCTCCACCAAGGGTGGCGTCGACATCGAGCAGGTCGCCGAAGAAGACCCTGAGGCCATCGCACAGGAACACATCGACCCCGCATTTGGCCTGCACCCATATCAGGCCCGAAAAGTCGTCTACGATGCTGGTGTGCCCGCAGAGTACGCCCGCGATGTCACCGCGATCCTCTCGAAACTCTACGATCTCTACGAGGACAACGACGCCAGCGACATCGAGGTCAACCCGGTGATGAGCACTGCCGACGACGACGTGATCGCCGCCGACGCCGTCATGAACATCGACGAGGACGCGCTGTTCCGGCACTCGGACCTCGCGGAGATGGAAAAGGACGCCTACCAGAACGACCTCGAACGAAAAGCTGGCGAGTACGGCTTCGACTACGTTCGACTCTCAGGGAATACAGGCATCATCGGCAACGGTGCCGGACTCGTGATGACCACCCTCGATCTGGTCGACTACTACGGCGGGACGCCCGCGAACTTCCTCGATATCGGCGGCGGCGCGAAGGCCCAGCGCGTGGCCAACGCGCTGGATGTCGTCTTCTCCGACGAGAACGTCGACAGCGTCGTCTTCAACATCTTCGGTGGGATCACCCGCGGCGACGAAGTAGCGAAAGGAATCAACGAAGCACTCGAACAGTTCGACGAGATTCCCAAACCGGTCGTTGTTCGACTGGCCGGAACCAACGCCAAAGAAGGGATGGAGATCCTGAACACCGACCTCGTGCAGGTCGAAGCAACCCTAGAGTCAGCGGTCCAGCGTGCGGTTAAAAACGCCGAAGAGGTGGCACAATGAGCATTTTCGTTGACGACGACACCAGAGTAGTAGTGCAGGGAATCACCGGCGGCGAGGGCAAGTTCCACACCGAGCAGATGCTGGAGTACGGCACCAACGTCGTCGCTGGCGCGGTCCCCGGCAAGGGCGGCCAAGAGGTCGCAGGCGTCCCCGTCTACGACACCGTCTACGAGGCCGTCGAAGCCGAAGACGCCGACGCCTCGGTCGTGTTCGTCCCGCCAGCATTCGCGGGCGACGCGATCTTCGAGGCCCTCGACACGAACCTCGATCTCGTCGTTGCGATCACCGAGGGTGTCCCAACGCAGGATATGGCCAAAGTGAACAAACGACTCAGTGAGGTCGACACCAAACTGCTCGGCCCGAACTGTCCGGGCATCATCACCCCTGGCGAGGCCAAACTCGGCATTCTCCCCGGCAACATCTTCGAGTCAGGGAATGTGGGTCTGGTCTCCCGGTCTGGTACCCTGACCTACCAAGTCGTCTCGAATCTCACCGAGCGCGGCATTGGCCAGACGACCGCGATTGGAATCGGTGGCGACCCGATTATCGGAACGTCGTTCATCGACGCCCTCGAAGCCTTCGAGGCCGACCCCGACACCGAAGCAGTCGTGATGTGCGGCGAGATCGGTGGCGAGGACGAAGAGCAGGCAGCAAAGTACATCGCCGAGAACATGGACACCCCGGTTGCTGGCTTCATCGCCGGGCGGACCGCACCGCCAGGAAAGCGCATGGGCCACGCTGGCGCTATCGTCTCGGGTTCGGGTACCGGCACCGCAGAGTCGAAGATCAACGCACTCAACGATGCAGGCGTTCCGGTCGGCGACACCCCCGAAGAGGTCGCTGACGCCATCGAAGACTTCCTGTAGCGGTACACTACCCCGTTTTACCGACTCAGTCGACATCACCAGCTATACCGGGCGTGCGGCCAGTATCTCTTCATGGTCGCAATTATCGGTTCTCTTGTTGCGTTCGTCATCGCGCTGCTGATTGGTGGATTGGCCATCTACATCAGCGCCCGACTCCTGATTGACGTCGACGACTACAGTCACGCCGTCGTCACGGCGGTCCTTGGCGCAGTCGGCTGGGCGCTCACGTCGTGGATTCCGCTCATTGGGCCCGTCATCGCACTGATCGTCTGGGTCGGCGTCATCAACTGGCGCTACCCCGGCGGCTGGACGAAGGCCGCGATCATCGGACTCGGTGCGTGGCTCTCCGCACTCGTCATCCTGTTCGTCGTGAACTCGATCCTCGGCCTCGGCATCGGTGCGTTCGGCGTTCCCGGCGTTTAAAAACGTAGTCGGTGACTACTCACGATTTTAAACAGGTAGTCGACGGCTATGCTCGGTCTTTAAACAGGTAGTCGACGGCTACTGCCGGTCCAAAGATAGCGTTGAAGATATAATATCACGGTTCACTGCTCACCCAACAGGCTTCAGACATTTCTTCACTTCGTTCAGTCATGTCTGAAATCGCGCGAACTCGCTCCGCTCGTTCGCTGACTTCTGCAACTCCTTCGCGCTGCTCAGTCGTGGCGGAAGGCGCGTGAGTTCACTTCGTTCACTCACTGCTTTCCGACACGCTTTCGCTTCGCTCAATCGTGTCGGAAACAACGCATCCCGGTAAACACCATCGCCATCCCGTGTTCGTCGGCCGCCTCGATCACGTCCTCGTCGTTCACCGAGCCACCGGGCTGAATCACGGCCTCGATTCCGGCCTCTGCGGCGGCCTCGATTCCATCCGGGAACGGGAAGAAGGCATCCGACCCCATCACGGCACCCTCGGCACTCTTGCCTTCGGCGTCACGCCCTGCTTTCTTGCCAGCCAGTTCAACAGCGTCGACACGCGACACTTGGCCCACACCGAGGCCAACCGTCTCGGTCCCCGATGCAAACACGATCCCATTCGATTTGACGTGTTTGAGCGTCTGCCACGTGAACTTCATCGTCTTCAGTTCCGCGTCGGTTGGCTCCCGCTCGGTGACGACCTCGAACTCCTCTATCGACGGCGATGCCAGATCTCGCTCTTGGACGAGTCGACCACCAACAATCGGTTTTTCGGTGAGGCGCTCACTAATCTCGCCGAGTTCGCCGACGTCGAGCACGCGGAGGTTCTTTTTATCGGTCAGCACGTCAAGTGCAGCGTCGGTATACCCCGGCGCAACGACGACCTCTTTGAACGAGTCGACGACCTGCTCGGCGGTTTCGGCATCACATTCGCGGTTGAGCGCGACGACGCCACCGAAGGCGCTTTTGGGGTCGGTTCGGAGGGCCTTGTCGTAGGCTTCTGACAGTGAGTCGGCGGTCGCACAGCCCGCCGGGTTGGTGTGTTTGATCACCGCTGCGGCTGGCTCGTCGAACTCCTTGATCAGGTTGAGCGCGCCGTCAGCATCGTTGTAGTTGTTGTACGACAGCGCTTTCGCGCCTTCGTTGAGCTGCGGCGCAGAGACGACGTTGGCTTCCTCGCAGGTACCGTCGGCGTACACGGCACCGTCCTGATGGGGATTCTCGCCGTATCGCAGCGTATTCGAGAGGTCGTCAGAGACCAGTCGACGCTGTGGGAAGTCCCCGCCAGTGTCGCCCTCGATTTCGACCGTCTCGGCGTCGGTGTCGACGCTTACACGATCCTCGGCGACCCATCGGATGGCTCGGGGATAGGCCGTGAACTCGGCATCGTACAGCACACGCTTTTTGAGATCGTCCGTCTCGTCGTCCTCGTAGACCGGGACGGCCTCTTGGGTGACGATGGGTCCGGCGTCGACCTCCTCGGTGACGACGTGGACCGTACAGCCGGTCATCCTCGCTCCGGAGTCCAAGACCTGCTCGTGGGCGTCCATGCCGGGGAACGCAGGCAGGAGGGAGGGATGGATGTTCAGCGTGGTTGGTGCGTTGTCGACGAACGCCTCGGTCAGCACACGCATGTAGCCATCCAGACAGACGATATCGAAATCGTAGCTGTCGAGTGTTTCGAGGATACGCTCTTCGTGGGACTCGCGGGACTCACCCTCATCGCGGGTGACGACCTCGGTTGGGATACCGCGCTCGGAGGCCCCTTCGAGAACCGGTGCACCGTCTTCGTTTGTGAGAACGATAGACAGCTCCGCACCGCCCGGCATCCGGTCGGCGATATGCAGCAGATTTCGGCCGCGATTGCTCGCTAAGCCAGCGATTTTGACCATATGTGAGCCACCCGTGGCGACCGAAAAACAGTTGCGGTCGACTGCGACCTGTACGTGTTTGTGGATAGATAGCGCACTGAACACCGCCGAACGCTGGAAAATATGCACGAGGCTGAGGGTTGCTTTCGACATTCTTTTGGGAGTACCACCACCTGACTCAGCCATGACTGAACTTCCGCGATCCGACCCACTGGCGGCGGTCTCGCCGCTCGACGGTCGGTACGCCCGCCGGACGGCCCCACTCTCACCGTACGCCAGCGAATCCGGTCTCATGCGCGCTCGTGTCCACGTAGAGGCTGACTACCTGCTCGCCCTCGCCGATCTCGATGCCGTCCCAATCGAGTTGAGCGACGCCGAGTCGACCACCCTCCGTGAGACCTACGAGAGCTTCAAGGCCGAGGACGCCCGACTGATCAAAGAACTCGAAGTCGACGGCGCCGCCGGGTACACAGCGACTAACCACGACGTCAAAGCGGTCGAATACTTCCTCCGCATCAAGCTGGACGACTCGGAGGCTGTCGACGACGCCGAACGACTCTACCCGTGGATTCATTTCGGCCTCACCAGCGAGGACGTCAACAATCTCGCTCACAGACTGCTGGTCAAACCGGCTGTTGAGACCGTGCTCGTCCCCACGCTGCAGGATCTCCGCGACGAACTGGTCGACCTCGCCCACGAACACAGCGACCTCTCGATGCTGGCCCGGACCCATGGCCAGCCCGCGACGCCGACCACGTTCGGCAAGGAGATGGCCGTCTACGCCTCCCGGCTCGGCAAGGCCATCGGGCGTGTGCAGGCCACCACTGACGACCTCTCGGGCAAACTCGCAGGGGCTTCTGGGACCTACGCGGCCCACCACGCCGCCTATCCCGATGTCGACTGGCAGGCCTTTTCGGAATCCTTTGTCACCGACCTCGGTCTCGACCACACCGAACTCGCCACGCAGGTCAACCCCTGTGACGATCTGAGCGCGGTATTCGACGCCCTGCGCGGCGTTAATAACGTTCTAACAGATATGGATCGGGATATGTGGCTCTACATCTCGGATCGCTATCTCGGTCAACAGACCGTCAAAGGCGAAACCGGCTCGTCGACGATGCCCCACAAGGTCAACCCCATCGACTTCGAGAACAGCGAGGGCAACCTCTCGAAAGCCAACTCGGATCTCACGTTCCTCGCTGACTACATCACAACCTCTCGACTCCAGCGGGATCTCTCGGATTCGACGGTCAAACGCAACATCGGTGCGGCCTTCGGTCACTGTCTGATCGGGTATAAAAAGGCCCAAGCCGGATTGGACAAGATCGTCCCCAACGAGCAGGTAATGACCGAGGAGCTGGAGGCCACCCCCGAGATCATCGGTGAGGCGGTTCAGACGATCCTCCGACGAGAGGGCGACACCGACGCCTACGAGCGTGTCAAGGACCTCACTCGCGGCAAACACGTGACAATCGAAGACTTCTACGACCTCTTTGAGTCGCTTGATGTCGACGAGTCAGTTCGTGAGGAACTGCTCGCACTGACGCCGACCGGCTACACTGGCGTTGCCGACGAGTTGGTCGACCAAGTCGACGACTGATCGTAGTCGGTGACTAACGGGAGTAGAGATCAAGTAACGCAGGTGTCGACTTTTAGAAAACGACTACTCAGTAGCGTCGCGAACCGGTCACTCCGAATCCTTGGCGTGGGCGACGATAACGGGTGAGTCGGCCTCTCGCTGGACGTGTTTTGTGGTTGAGCCAAAGACGAACCGTTCGAGCGGGCCGACCGTCGGCGCCCCCATGACAGTGAGATCGTAGTAACTCGACTGCTCGGTGATTGCCTCGGTTGCATCCGACGCTTCGTAGAGCCAGGTGTCGACGCGCTCGGCGTCCTCCTCGGAGATGGTGGCCAGCGCCGAGTTCAGTACGGTCTTCCCCCGGTCGTGGCTCTCGTCGTCGTCGGATTCGATCACGTGAAACAGGTCGACTGCGGCATCGTTGGCGCGGGCGACCGCAACCGCGGTTTCGACGGCCAACTGGCTGTGGTGGCCGCCCGCAATCGGGACCAGAATCGAGGCAATCCGGTCGGTGGTCCCCCGACCGTCGACGGTGAGGACATCAGTTTTCGAGGAAAGTCGCTCGGCGCAATCCGAGAACAGTTCGCCGATCAGATGCTGTTTGGCGTCCCGTTCGATAACGAGCGCCGAGGGCTTGTGCTGGCTGACCACCGGGTCAAGCGACAGTTCGGTTTCGACTGGTGACGTCTGCGAGCAGTGACCGTCACGATGGCTTTCGGGAAGCGAGTCTGGGTTGTCGGCCGTGTCAGCCACTTCAGCCTCGGCGCTGACAAGCAGGTCACACTCTCGGCTCGTGGCGAGTGCATGGGCGACCGACGCAGCGCGGCGATAGGTCGTCTCCTCGCTGATCGGACCGAGTAAACAGGGACCAATCCGCGGATACTCCTCTGTGATTGATCCGGTTTCGGATACGCCGATCATTAGTATACACCATCCTGTGTGCTGATGTGGTATAAAGAACAGTGATATTGGACTGAGTGGTATGTATCGCGTTATTTTTCGATGATACTTTCTTCGACCGCCTCACCGAAGTGTCGGGCCACGTCTTCGTAGTAGACCAGCATCTCGTCGCCGGGTTCGAGGTCGGTGACGGCTTTTCGACCCTCACTGGTTGCGACCTTGATCGTCTCGGCGTTCTGGAGCAGTGTCTCGATCCGGTCGCCGTCGACGTCGAGTTCGATCCGGAACATCGGTCGTTTTTCGATCTTCACGCGGCCGACAATCGCCTCGCGCGTGTTGCCCTCGGTGTCGACGACCTGGACCTCGTCGCCGCTTTTGAGTTCGGCGAGATACTTCGTACCGCCGTCGGGCGTGCGAACGTAGGCGTGGACCGCGCCGGCGTTGACTCTAAACGGTCGGGAGGCGACGTACGGCGACTGGGCGGTTTCGGCGTGGACAAAGAACAGCCCGCGGGACATCGAACCGATCAACATCCCCTCGTCGTGGTCCATCAGGCTTCCCGTGTCGATACAGACGCGGTCGGCCATTCCGGTTCGTTCGACCTCCAAGACTTCGCCGTACTGCAGATCGAGTGTTTCGCGCTCGGCGGCATCGCGGACTTCGACAGTCTCGCGGATCTCGTCGGGATTGTCTGTGTCGAGCAGGACGCCATCAGAGCCGATTTCGAGCGTTTCGAAGGCGGTCTGTGCCTCGGAGGCGGTTGTCACACCAGCCAAGAGATCGGTTTCCTCGCCAATTCGGGCGATCAGGTTTTCGAGGGGGATAATCGTCCAATCCTCGCCGATGACGATGGTGTAGTCGGCATCGAGGGCCGCGGCCTCGGCGAAGGCCTCGTAGTCCTGATCGAAGATCCGAACGTAGGCTCCCTGTGCCCGATCATCGCTGTGTCGAAGTGTCGTCAGATCAGCGGAGCCCGAGAAGTCGGAGGGGAGGTCGACTGTCCCGTCGCCCTCGCCGTCTTTGCCCACGAAGTAGGCATCGGCTACTGCGGTCTCGGTTTCGGCCTCGTCGACCATGTCGGCGTCCGAGCGGAATGCGGCGACGTTGATGTCGCCGAGCTCCCGGACGCGCCCCACGTCGTGTTCGTCGACGAGGATCCAGTCGACGCCCGCCTCGATTGCGGTGGTGATTCGTTGCTTGCGAGTCTCCCAGTCGCCGACCGTGTCGTCGGCCTTCAGCCAAACCGTTCGCGTCATTACCTGTTGGTCAAAGCCGGACGGCTTGAACGTGACGGAACGACAGTCTCGTCAGTAGCAAAATCAGGCTTCGACAGTAAGTCCGGCCGCAGCAAGTGCGTCCTCAGCGTCGTGGTCGTCGTGAACAATCGCTGCTACTGCACGCGTGATCGCCTCGGGATCTTCGTGTTGGAAGATCGACCGTCCCATCGAGACACCCGATGCACCGGCATCCATCGCCCCACGGACCATTTCGGCGGTTTCGAAGTCCGTCCCGCGGCTCCCGCCAGCGATGACGATTGGGAGGTTCGTCGAATCACAGACGTGCTGGAAGCTCTCGGCGTCACCGCTGTAGCCGGTTTTCACCACATCCGCGCCGAGTTCTTCGGCGAGTCGGACCGCATGACCGAGATACTCCGGCTCGTCGCCTTCGATGCCCGGTCCGCGAGCGTAGGCCATCGCGAGGACGGGGAGTCCGTAGCGGGCAGCCTCACTGGTGAGTTCGGCGAGATCTTCGATCTGCTTGGGCTCGTAGTTGGAGCCGACGTTGATATGGAACGAAACGGCGTCGGCACCTGCGCGGATCGCCTCCTCGATGTTGCAGGTGACGCGTTTGTCGTTTTCGTCGGGCCCAATCGAGGTCGAGGCGTTCATGTGGACGATATAGCCGCTCCCGTTTTTGTGCGGGTGGACGCGGTCGGCGACGCCCTTCTGGGTGAGGACGGCGTCAGCGCCGCCGCTCGTGATACTGTCGACCGTTCCTTCGAGATCTTTGAGGCCATTGACCGCCCCGAGTGTGATCCCGTGATCCATTGGGACGATCAGGTAGCGACCGTCTGTGGAGATGCGTTCGAGTCGTGCGCTGAGTCCTGCGGACATAGTTGTTGTGTCACTCTCTGTCAGTAGTGGGCTATGTAGCTTGCGACTCCGACACCGTCTCAGACGGTGTCAACGTCCGGCGACTGACGCGCCGCACCCTTGTGTGTGCCGTCTGCGAGTTCGCGAGCCTTCATTTCGAGTTGTGCGGCGGTCTCGTCGACCGGCCGGTCGGAGTCGGCTCCCTCCGCGACGATGTCGACTAAGGCAGAGCCGACGATAATTCCGTCGGCTCCATTGGCGACGATCCGCGCGGCTTGATCGCCCGAGGAGATCCCGAAGCCGACCGCTTTCGGGACGTCCCATTCGGAGAGCCGCGCTAAACTCTGGGAGGTCTGGTCCGAGACATCCGTTTTCGCGCCGGTCGTTCCGAGTCGCGCCTGTACGTAGACGTAGCCCGAAACGCGGTCCATCATCCCTTCGAGTCGCTCGCCTTCCGTGGTCGGAGCGACAATAAAGACCAGATCCAGTCCGTGTTTGTCACACGCCTCACGGAGCGGGTCAGCCTCCTCTGCCGGGAGATCAGGGACGACAAAGCCAGAAATCCCGACCTCGGCGGCCCGCTTGACAAAGGCTTCGGGACCGGCCTCACCGCCACGGGAGCGACCGTATTGGTAAATGAGGTTATAATATGTCATACAGACGAGTGGCACGTCGACATCCAACTCCTCGACGAACTCGAAAAACTTCGAGGGCGTCATCCCGCCTTTCAGTGCACGGACAATCGCATTCTGGATCGTCGGCCCCTCAGCGATGGGCTCCGAAAAGGGAAGCCCGAGTTCGATGATATCCGCGCCGCCCTCGGCGAGTGCCTCGACATACGCTTTGGAGGCCTCATACGATGGATCGCCAACTGCGAGATACGGAATAAAGGCGGGGCCGTCGGCAAACGCCGCGGCGATAGCCTCGTTTTCGGCCATTTAAATCCCCTCCGAGAACATCGACATATCCGGCGCATTCGGAATCTCGCGGGCTTCCGTTTCCTCAATGGCCGACTGCAGGTCTTTGTCGCCGCGTCCCGAGACGTTGATGACCACGCTGCCCGAAAGCTCCTCGTAGTTTTCTTCGAGATACCCAAAGGCGTGGGCAGTTTCGAGGGCCGGAATAATCCCCTCGGTTTGGGAAAGTCGGTGGAACCCTTCGAGTGCCGCGTCGTCGTCGACCGTGACGGGCGTCACGCGATCCGTATCAACCAGATACGCCAACTCCGGGCCGACGCCAGCGTAATCAAGCCCCGACGAAATGCTGTGAGACTCCATAATCTGGCCGTAGGTGTCTTGGAGAAGCTTCGTGCGCGCACCATGCAGCACGCCCTCGTCGCCGGTCGAAAGCGACGCGGAGTTCGGCGCGACGCCCTCTTCTTCGTCGACCGCGAGCGACGAGCCACCGGCCTCGACTGCATAGAGGTCGACCGACTCGTCGTCGACGAAGTTGGCAAACGTCCCCATCGTGTTCGAGCCGCCGCCCGCACACGCGATGACTGAGTCTGGTAGCCCACCGATCTTCTCGTGGGCCTGCTCGCGAGCCTCTTCGGAGATCACGGCCTGGAAGTCCCGAACCATCGCCGGGAACGGGTGGGGGCCGACGACCGATCCGATGACGTAGTGGGTCGTCTCGACGCTTGCGGCCCAGTCGCGCATCGTCTCCGAAATCGCTTCCTTGAGCGTGCCCCGGCCCGCCGTAACCGGTTTGACGTCCGAGCCGTTGAGCTTCATCCGGAACACGTTGGGTCGCTGGCGATTGATGTCGCGTTCGCCCATATAAATGGTACAGGGCATATCCAGATGCGCCGCGGCCATCGCGGTCGCGGTGCCGTGTTGGCCCGCGCCGGTCTCGGCGATGATCCGGTCTTTGCCCATATATTTGGCAAGGAGGACCTGCCCAAGGGCGTTGTTGAGTTTGTGTGCCCCACCGTGGAGCAAGTCCTCACGCTTGAGGTATACATCGAGATCGTAGCGCTCGGAGAGTCGGTCCGCGTGCTGGAGCGGGGTGGGTCGACCGCCGAAATCCGCCAGTCGCTGGCGGAACTCGTCCATGAACCCATCCTCATTCTCCAACACATACCGCTGGTAGGCATCCTCTAACTCCCCGATTGCGGGCATCAGTGCCTCGGGTACGTACTGTCCGCCGTAGTCGCCGAATTTGCCGTCAGTGCTCATTGTGTCTCACTTCGTGTAAACCGCTCAGTGTTCGTCTGTGGATCGCCATCCATGATGGCAGTTCCGATGAGCAGTCCATCGGCCCCTGCCTCACCCATTCGCTGCACGTCTTCGACCGTCGACACACCACTCTCCGCGATCAGCGTCACGTCGTCTGGAACCTGCGGAGCCAGTTCCTCGAACGTTGCGAGGTCGACTTCCAGTTGGCCGAGATCCCGGTTGTTGATCCCGATTATCGACGCGCCTGCGTCGACTGCCGCATCGAGTTCGTCCTCTGTGTGAACTTCGACGAGTGGCTGGAAGCCACGATCCTCGGCTGCCCGCAGCATGGGTTCGAGGTCGTCGCCGAGGAACCGCGCGATCAGGAGGATCACGTCGCTTTCGACGGCATCGAGGTGGGCCTCTCGCAGCAGGAAATCCTTGCGGAGGACTGGGACGTCGACCGCCGCCCGAATGCGTTCGAGGTTCTCGACTGAGCCGCCGAAATGGTCCGGTTCGGTGAGTACTGACAGTGCAGCGGCCCCACCCTCGACCATCGCTTTGGCGAGGTCGACCGGATCGTTCCTGTTGGTTCCCTCAGTCGTCGGACTGGTCGGTTTGACCTCCGCGATAATCGGCACGCGCCCCTCAGATTCGGCAGCCGCGAAGGCTTCGGGAAGGGACCGTGGGTCGATTGTGAGACGACCCTCGCCACCGTCTCGCTCGGCGGCCGAATCGAGAATTCCCCGGACTGCTGGTGCCAACTCATCCGCAGTATAGTTCATCTATGTACACTGATGTACGTATGTGTTCATAATACTTGCGCCCTGAGACAGAACCCTTGAAGGCACCCGGGGCGTGAGCAGAACTATGACTACCGCAGGCATCTTTGCACGACGGTTCGATGCTATCGATACCGTGGTGCAACTAGGAGTTGCAAGCGGTCGGGCGATCAACGTCTCGTTTCCGGAAGATATCCCGGAAGACGCTGAGACGGACCACGAACTGCTTGATGCGGTCGAGGCGTTTCTCGACGGCGACCCGACTGCGGTCAACGAGGCCGAGATCGGGCTGACGGTGCCGACCGACCAGCGAGCGGTGCTCGAAGCTCTCGACTCGGTATCACCGGGGTCGACGGTAACCGTCTCAGGACTCGCGCGGATCGCGGGACTCGATCCCAGCGACGAGGGGGATATCGCCACGGTTCGGGACGCGCTCCGCAACAACCCGCTGCCGATCTTTTTGCCGGATCACCGCGTTCGCGACGGGCAGGGCGCAACCCCACCACAGGTCGCCGCGGCGCTGCGTCGACTCGAAAACGACTCTTAGTCGTCGAGGTATCTCGACATCCCGAGTGCACCGAACAGGAAGAAGGCCGCCCCAACTGGGCCATCGAACTCGAAGGCAAACTGAAACTCGATACTGACGAGTGTACTCCCGAGGATCATACTGATCGCGGCGGCTGCGACGGTGAGATTTCGCTCGGGAATCCGAAACAGCGTCAGCGCGACGAAGGCAACGGTGCCACCGATAACCAAGGTCGGCACCAGCGGATGGCTCGCTCCGATATCCAAGATGACGAGAATACAGCCAACGGCGATCATCCCGGTCGCCACTAACAGCGGGATATCATCGGGGTCGACTGCGAACAGCCCCTCGGTATCCATGCCGCCGACAAAGACGTCATCCCTCTTGAATCTACGGTTCAAATTACCATTGCTGAGAGCCCTTTAGGCCATCTCCGGGCCTTCGTGGACGACGAACTCCGCAGCGTTGACAACGTAGTGCGCCACGATCACGACGACCAAACTCTCGGTGAGTACGAAGGCAGCCGCCAACCCGAGACTGAGCAGCCCGGTGACGACGATTCCCAGCCGACCCTGTGCACCATGGCCAAGCGCGAACGCGACCGAGGAGCCAACAGCAAGGAGCCACGGCGAGACTCCAAATCCGGCGTGGACGACGCCGATCAGTGCCCCCCGGAATAGCAGTTCCTCGAATCCCGCGATAATGGGGAGGACGACGACCAACAAAATCGCCCACCCGGCGGCCGTCTCCGGTGTGAGAGCCTCTCGAAGCGTGCTCGGCGTCGACAGTCCCTGCCAGCGGGCGACTCTACCCGCCGCCTCGTTGAGTCCGTACAACACGACGCCGACGGCGACGCCAGTACCGACTGCTCCGACTGTCAGGGTCTCCGAGGAGAGACCGAACGCTCGGGCCGGAACTTGGGTATACCACGCCATCGCAAGAAGCAGGACTCCGAACAGTCCCTGTGAAAAAACAACGTTCGCCAACAGCGCGGGCGTCGACAGTGGGGGTGCATCCGGCGTTCTGGTCGACTCGGCTGGTTGTGTGATCGGTGCTTCGTCGGCGTCGACTGACTCACCCTCGACATGAACTGGCTCCTCGGTGTCGAATCGATCCCGCTCGCTGTCGCTTGCGTCAGTCTCGGTATCAAATAGCGTCTCGTCGCTCACACCTCCGTCAACCTCATCTGTCACCTCGGGCGAGTCGGTCGACTTCGGTTCGGACAGTGCCGCCTCATCCAACTCAGTCGCCGAGGCACGTGCTAACACAAGTAGCAACACGAGAATAATACCGACAGCGCCGGAAAATGTTGCCCAGTCAGCCATACGGAGCGGCTGTTACTGCGGGCTTGGACTGGATGGACCGGCGACGTTCCCGTCTTGGAGCGCCGAGCCGGTAATGGATTTGAGCCGGGCGATCAGCGAATCCTTCTCGCCTTCGCCTTCGAGGGCGACTTCGAGGACTTCGCTGATGTGACTGACAGGGATGATCTCGATCATCTCTCTGTACTCGTCTTCGATCATCACGTCCTGTTCGTTCGCCTTCGGAATGATGACCGTCTTACAGCCGGCCTTGGCAGCGGCCTCGATCTTGTGGGTCACCCCACCGACCGGTAGCACGTCACCGCGAACCGACAGCGAGCCGGTCATCGCCAAATTCTGACTGACACCGACGTCTTCCAGCGCCGAGATGACCGCCGTCGCAACCGTAATCGACGCCGAATCGCCGTCGACACCGGACTGGCCGGTCTGGACGAACTGGATGTGAACGTCCTTCTCGGCGAGGTTCTGATCCGAGAACTTCTTGATGATTGCCGAGACGTTCTGCACGGATTCCTCGGCCATCTCCTTGAGTTGGCCGGTCGCGATGACTTGGCCGGGGCCCTGTGATGGCGTCACTTCGGCCATCACCGGGAGCATGATGCCGGAGTCCTCGCCCATCACGGCGAGGCCGTTGACACGGCCGACTTGGTAACCGTCCGAGACCTGCAACTCGTAGTCTTTGCGGCGCTCGATGAACTCGTCGGCCAACTGCTGTTCAATCGACCGTGAGCGTTCTTTGGCCTGCAGGACGTGGTCTCGCGTCGTGAACTCGGCGTCCTCGGCGCGTGCGATGTCGCCTGCGACACGCACCAGTCCACCGAGATCACGGAACTTGAGCGTGAGGTGGCCTTTTCGACCAGCACGCCGGCGAGCTTCGAGGATGATCTCCTCGATGGCTTCGTCGTCGAACTGCGGCAGTCGACCGTCGTTGGCGACCTCCTGGGCCACGAACCGGACGTACTTCCGGCGCATCTCGGGGGTGTCCTCGATGGTGTCCTCCATGTACACTTCGTAGCCGTACCCCTTGATCCGCGAGCGAAGCGCGGGGTGCATGTTCTCCATCGCATCGAGGTTCCCGGCGGCGATCATGATGAAGTCCGTCGGGACGGGCTCGGTCTGGACCATCGCACCCGAGGAGCGCTCGGACTGGCCCGTGATCGAGAACTCGCCCTCCTGAATCGCGGTCATCAGGTGCTGCTGGGAGCGAATGTCGAGGGTGTTGATCTCGTCGATGAACAGCACACCCTTGTTCGCCTTGTGGATGGCACCGGGCTCAACGCGGTCGTGGCTCGGTGTCTCCATCCCACCGGACTGGAAGGGGTCGTGTCGAACGTCGCCCAGCAGTGCGCCGGCGTGACCACCGGTTGCGTCGCGGAACGGCGCGGTGGTGGTATCGGAGTTGTTGACGAGCAAGTTCGGCACCATCGCGTCGCTGCCGCGGGATGCGTAGCGGAAGGCGAGATAGATGATCCCGGCTGCTAGGATGCCCAAGAGGATCTGGCCGGCGATGATGAGCGCGTAGCCCAACACGACGGCGATGATGATCCACATCAGGAAGGTCCGCATCTGGTTTCGCTTGCGGGCTTCTTCCTTGTGGGCGTCGACGATCTGTTCGCCTTTGCCGGCTGGCACAGTGCGAACTTTCGGCTTGTTGCCGTCGTCGGGATTGTGGTAGATCAGGACGTCCTGCAACTCCTCTTTGGGGAGGAGTTCGGTCATCGCCTTGGCCAGCATCGATTTGCCGGTCCCGGGCGAGCCGATCATCATCACGTGGCGGCGCTGTTTGGCCGCTTTGATGATGACGTCGCGGGCGTGTTCTTGACCGATGACCTGATCCACGAGTCGCTCGGGGATCGACACGTCCTCGGTCGAGTCGATCAGGAGGCCGCCCAGCAGGTCGTCTTTGTCGACATCGTCGGCGATTGGGGCGTCGACCTCGACATCGCTGCCGAGTTCCTCAATCGACGGTGGGTCATCGTCGTCGTTGGTCTCCGACGGTGTGTTCGCGCGTGACCGGGAGTCGCCGCCAGAAGGTCCTGACTCGAACAGTTCGTCGTCGGTCAGCACCGCTTCCGGTTGCGATGGCTCATCGTCCGCCGACTGCTGGTCGTCGACTGGGTCACCGGCCGACTCCTCGGTGAGTTGCTGCCCGTCGTCGTGCCCGTTGTCGACCGACTGGTCGTCGGTGGTGGACGGTTTCTCGTCGTTCACCCCTGAATCGGGGGGACCGTCGTCAGTGTCCGTATCGTTACTCATAGAGAACTCTTTCGCTGTCAGAAAAGACGAACTGGCGATTGATATACTTTCTCCCATTCACCAACACTGCCACTACACCATAATCACCGGATACAGACGCTCTCAATCCGTAATAACTGAATCGTGGAAACTCGCCGTATTTATAAATAGCGCCGTGGTATGAGGCGGTATGCGAGGGTTCTATATCGGTCGGTTTCAGCCCTATCACGACGGTCACCACCACATGGTCGAGGAGATCGCCGACCAAGTCGACGAACTCGTCCTCGGCATCGGGAGTGCGGGCGATTCCCACAGTCGACGGAACCCGTTTACAGCGGGCGAACGCGTGATGATGGTCACCAAATCGGTCGCCGAGTTCGATATACCGACCTACGTGGTGCCCATCGAGGACCTCGAACGTAACTCGGTGTGGGTGAGCCACGTCCAGAGCATGTCCCCAGCGTTCGATGTCGCCTTCTCCAACAATCCACTCGTGATTCGGCTGTTCGAGGAGGCTGGCGTCGAGGTCCGACAGTCACCGATGTTCCACCGCGAGGTGCTCGAAGGGACCGAACTCAGAGAGCGAATGATTGACGGCGGTGACTGGGAATCGCTGGTCCCCGATCCGGCCGCAGCGGTCATCAGAGAGTGTGGCGGCGACAAACGCATCCAGCAGGTCACCGATTCTGATGGGGCAACTCACACCGGTCGATGATTACACTCGCCTCCGATTTCGGATCGCCGTATCCCGCCGCGATGAAGGGCGTGATACTCTCGCGGACAGAGACAGAGTTGGTCGACATTAGTCACGACCTGCCGCGACAGGACCCGCGTCCGGCGGCCTTCTGGCTCCGCGAAACGGTTCCTTATTTTCCACCAGCCGTCCACCTCGCGGTGGTCGATCCGGGTGTCGGTACCGACCGACGAGCAATCGTGATCCGTGTTGGTGACCATGCGCTGGTCGCCCCCGATAACGGTCTGCTTCGGCCGGTCGTCCGTCGACTCGCCGAAGAGGCCGACTCACCGGTGATCTCGGCCTACGAAATCACGGTCGACGATCCGGCCTCGTCGACGTTCCACGGTCGGGACGTGTTTGCGCCGGCAGCCGCCGAGATCCACGAAATCGGCGTCGACCGACTCGCCGACCTCGACATGCTCTCGCCTATCGACCTCACGTCCTGCGTCGACCTCTCATTCCCCGAGCCAACCATCGAGGGCGAGATCATCCACGGCGAGGTCCTCGTTGTCGACGACTTCGGCAACGTGATTACGAACGTTCCGGGCGAGCTGCTCGCAGACGCCGAGCAAGCTACCGTTGCCGGTGTCACCGTGCCGTATGTCGACACGTTCGACCGCGTCGACGCCGGCGAGAAACTGCTTACGGTCGGGAGTCACGGCTACGTCGAGTGCGACGTGAATCAGGGCCGAGGTGACGAGGCGTTCGGACTCGCCGCCGGTGATGCTGTGCGGATCGTAGTCGACGGCACGACAGCCCCCGAGTAGCGACAGCAGCCGAGGGCGGCACGTTCTTTCGGCTGGCGACCCAAACGTGGGTATGCATGTCGTTGTCCTCGGTGCTGGCTACGCTGGTGTGACACTTACTCGCAAGCTCGAAGCCTCGTTGCCACCCGAAGCGACGCTCACACTCGTCGACGAAAGCGACACCCACCTCGTCCAACACGAGGTCCACCGCGTCATTCGGCGGCCTTCGATCACCGACACCATCGAGGTCCCATTGGAGTCGCTGTTTGATCGCGCCGAAATCGTCACTGGGCGTATCGAGGACGTCGACACCGACACCAATAGTGTGGTCCTCGACAGTGGCGAGACGCTTGAGTACGACTACGCCGGGCTCTGTCTGGGTGCCGAAACCGCCTTTTATGACCTGCCGGGGATCGAAGCCCACGGTGTGCCACTCAAGTCGGTCAGTGACGCCGAGAGGGTCCGACAGCAGGCCCTCGACGCCATCGACTCCGGCGAGCAGTCGACGTTCGTCGTCGGTGGCGCAGGCCTCTCAGGCGTCCAAGTCGCCGGAGAGTTGGCAACCCTCGCCGAGGAGGAAGACGCAGCCGACCGGATCGACGTAATCCTCCTCGAACAGTTGGCGTCGGTTGCCCCGGCGTTCCCCGAGGCATTTCAGCAGGCGGTTGCCGACGAACTCACTGAGCGAGACATCGAGATTCGAACTGAGACCGCGGTCAGCGAGGCCACCGAGTCGACCATCGAGACTCGCCACGAGTCGACTGGCGAGACACACTCAATCAACTCTAATCTCTTTGTCTGGACCGGCGGCATCGGCGGCTCGGCGGCGATGGCTGGCGATCGCCCGGTCGTCCAAAGTGACCTCCGGCTAACGAAGTCGACGTTCGCACTTGGCGATGCCGCGAAAATTGTCGACGCCGACGGCGAGGCGGTCCCGGCCAGCGCGTCGGCAGCGATTCGGTCGGCCAACGTGGCGGCGAAGAACATTTCCCAACTCGTAGAGTGGGAGCTATCGGACCGTGAGGGGTTCGAACCACGGCTAAAACAGTTCAGATTCGACGTGCCGGGCTGGATCGTCTCGGTCGGCGACGGTGCGATCGCACAGGTCGGCCCGAAGGTCGTGACCGGGACGGCAGCGAAGGCGCTGAAGGCCAGCGTCGGCGCGGGCTATCTGAGTTCGGTACGAGCCATTCGGCAGGCGACGGAGTTGGTGGGCGAGGAGCTCAACGCCTGAGAGCCGACCCGTAATCGCTTACCTTTATTTCCTGCATCGATGGTCAGTAAGCGACACATGACGATTATATAAGGGCCTTCACGATTCCAGATTGGTGAGAATTCGAGGTTATTTGATGTATATATACTCCGTTTGTACACCTGTAATGGCTACATCAGAGATACAACTCCGAAGCACTATCGGGGGATTCACCGCGACTGGTCGACTGCACACGCTGAGCGTCTGGTTCATTCTCGCGCTCAGACTCATGATCGGGATCGCCTTTTTCCAGAGCGGTCTCGACAAGGTGCTTTCGGGGGAGTTTAGCGCCTCGGGCTACCTGCTGAACGCCCCGGCATCCAACGGGAGCCCCGCAGCCGACCTGTTTGCCGCAATGGGGCAGACCACATGGTTCGTCGAGTTCGTGAACGTCGCCGTGCCGTGGGGTGAGGTCCTCATTGGTCTCGGCGTGATCCTCGGCGCATTCACCCGACTCGCCGCCTTCTGGGGCGCGTTCATGATGCTGTTGTTCTACCTCGGCAACTGGGACATTGCCCATGGGTACATCAACGGCGACTTCGCCTACATGCTCGTGTTCCTCTCGGTGGCCGCCTTCGGTGCGGGTCGCATCCTCGGCCTCGACACCTACATCGAGGCTTACGAGATCGGTGGCGAACCTCTCACCGAGCGCTATCCGTGGATGCGGTACTTCCTCGGCTGACCACGAACAATCCCACACTAATTTTTGAGGAGTCGACAAGCGACGGTGTTGTGGGCGATGAACTCAACGACTGAACAACGACTGAACAGAGTCGACTACTGTGTCTCTGGTTCGTAGCGATGGACGTCGTCGACTGAGGGCGCGCCGATGGCGAGCACCTCAACAGGGCTGTCTGCACCACTGGGATTGAACGCTCGGTGGGGATTTTCCGGTTCGACAATGAACAGGTCGCCCTCGTCGATGACGTACTCTTTGTCTGGCGTGTCGACGTGTAGTTCGCCCCGTATTACGTAGAAGGCTTCCTCCTGTTCGTCGTGGTAATGGTATTTAAGCGGAATCTGTTCGCCCGGTGCTGCAGTCACGTGATTGAGGCCAAGCGTGTCGAGGCCGAAAGTTCGCCCAATCGACCGAAACTCACCGTCGGCTCTGTCGGCTGGCTCAATGCTATCCGGATCTACGACGTGATAACTCATCCTAAGAGGTCTAATTGATTGTGGACATATATAGTTCAGCAGGCGGAATCCGGAGCCGGAGCGCATTTATCGCCCGCCAGTCGACTGCCCACAGTGACAGTCCGGCTCGAATACGACGAGGGCACGCTCCGCATCGAGAGCGACCGCGAGAGCGATCCACCCCTCAGTGGCCTGCCGGGCGTCGAACCTGACCCCCGCAGCGACATGTCCCGCGCACCCGCCCAGTTCTACGCGCCGATCCGCGATGTTCTCCGTGAACTCGACGCTGACGTAGCGGACGCTGTGCTCACCCCCGAGCCACTGGCCCTCGCAACCTCCTACGAACTTCGCGACTACCAGCAGGACGCGCTCGACGCGTGGGTCGACAGCAACCGCCGCGGCGTACTCGAACTCCCAACGGGAGCCGGGAAAACCGTCATCGCGCTCGCCGCGATTGCCGACGCCGGAACGCCAACCCTGATCGTCGTCCCGACAATCGACCTGCTCGAACAGTGGCAGCGCGAACTCGAAACCGAGTTCGACGTGCCGATTGGTCGACTCGGCGGCGGCGAACAACGAGTAGAGGACGTAACCGTCGCTACGTACGATTCGGCGTACCTCCGAGCCGATGAACTCGGCGACCGATTTGGTCTCGTGGTCTTCGACGAGGTCCACCACCTCGGAGCCGAAGGATACCAAGACATTGCGCGACTGATGGCCGCGCCGGACCGCCTCGGCCTGACAGCCACCTTCGAGCGACCCGACGGCGCACACGAGGCGATCCGTGATCTCGTTGGGCCACGCGTGTTCCAGATTGCGGTCGACGAGCTGGCGGGCGACCATCTCGCCCCCTACGAAATTCGACGAATCGAGGTCGAACTCACCCCCGAGGAGCGCGCTGAGTACGACGATGTTCAGGGAATATTTGTCGACTACGTCCGCAAATCGAATATCAGCTTCAACAGCGGGAGTGACTACCTCCAGTTGGTCAAGCGCTCGGGCAACGACCCCGCCGCAAGGGAGGCCTTGCTGGCCAAACAGCGGGCCCGCGAGTTGATGATGAATGCCGAAAACAAACGCCACCAGTTGGCCCGAATTTTTGACCGTCATAAGGAGGATCGGATCATCGTCTTCACCGCCCACACGGAACTCGTCTACCGACTCTCCGAGCGATTTCTGCTACCAGCGATCACCAACGAGACCGGCGCAGCCGAACGCCGCGAGATCCTCGAACGGTTTCGGGACGGAACCTACAGCCGAATCGTCGCGGCCAACGTGCTCGATGAGGGCGTCGACGTCCCCGATGCCAACGTGGCAGTCGTCCTTTCCGGCAGCGGCAGCCAACGGGAGTTCACCCAGCGACTCGGGCGGATTCTGCGGCCGAAAGACGACGGCGGCCGGGCCATTCTCTACGAACTCGTGAGTGCGGAGACTGCTGAGGAGCGAGTGGCAGCGCGTCGACGGTGAGTCGTCACGCCGACAGCGAGGCCGCTGCCTCGTGACGCTAAGCCGCGGTCGAGATAGACCTTCCTCGGGGTGTTTATAAGTAGTCGCTTGCTAACGATACGCTGTGCTGACGAAGGACCTCCTCCGTGTCTCCCGGCGCGGCGGCAGCTACCGCCCGGAGTTCATCGGCCATGAGATACGGCCACTGGCCGTTCAACTGATCGAGATTTATAAGAATCACGTCGACCAATCACACCGAGCAGTCGACGAGGCCGTCGAGGCTATCGAACGTGAGGAGTCCGATTTTAAACTGGTCCGCGGGCTTGCCGCCCTGCTCGACCGCGAGGCGACCTTCGAGACGGTTGCACCGCTGCCACCCGAGCGAACCCGCCGTCGGGCCTTCGAGGCCGCCGAGACGGTCGGTGTCGCAACCAGCGAGGGGCGCAAGCAGGCTATCGAGATCGCTGCAGAGGGACTAGCGGTCGACACCGATGCTGTCGAAAAGTCGCTGTACGCCGACCGCGACTGCAACCAACGACTCACCGAATTCGATTGCCGGTGGGACCCAGAGACGCTCATCGAGCAGTACAACCTCTCGCTGGCCCAGACCGCGCTGTTCGACGCCACCGAAGTCCGGATTACGAGCGACGATCCACGTGGACTCATCTCGGCAATCAAACGACTCCGGCTGATGTACGAGATCGAACGCACGGAGTCCGAGGGGTCGACCCAACGAACCGTTGTCGTCACTGGGCCGGACCGACTCTTTCGGCGGACCCGGCGGTACGGAACCGCCTTCGCCCGACTGCTCCGGTCGGTCGCCACGAGTAGCGAGTGGGAGCTCCGAGCAACTGTTGACGACCGCGGCACCGAACGCGAGTTGGTGCTGACCGACCGCGATGTCTCAGTGCCGGGCGTCGACCCAATTGCCGAGCCAAGCTACGACAGCGGCGTCGAGGCCGACTTCGCTGCCCGCTTTTCAAACCTTGACCTCGACTGGGAGCTACACCGCGAGCCTGACCTCTTGGAGACCGGAACAAGCGTAATGATCCCCGATTTCGCCTTCGACTACCGCTATGCCGACTTCCGGGTCTATTTTGAGGTCATGGGCTTTTGGACACCGGCGTACGTCGACAAGAAGCTCGGCCAACTCGAAGCAGTCGAAGATGTCGACCTCATTGTCGCCGTCGACGATTCGCTGGGTGTCGGTGAGGAGATTACAGCCGCCGACCATCGGGCAGTTCCCTACAGCGGGTCGGTCCGCCTCAAGGATGTTGTCGACGTGCTTCGGGAGTACGAAACTGACCTTCTTGAGGCGGCCAGCGCTGATTTGCCCGAGTCGTTTACCCCTGTTGCAGATGTGACAACCATCGAGGCCGTCGCTGCGGAGTACGGTGTGTCGACTGACGCGCTTGCAGGGCGGGCGTTTCCGGACCACGAGCGTCTCGGGGAGCTGTTGGTTCGACCCACTGTGCTTGCCGATGTTAGTGAGCGGCTAACGGAGGGGATGTCGCTCACTGAGGCCGAATCCGTGCTCTCGGAGTACGGATTGACTGACACCAGTGCCGTATTATCAGCGGTCGACTACCGGGTTGTCTGGGAGGGTCTGACCGGTGGTACGTTGGAAAAACGGTAACCGGTAGCTGACTGTCCGCGTACTGCCACGGGACTTTTGCTGGTTGGGCTCCTCTGTTAGCTATGGTCCTCAAACAACTGTTCGCCTCGAAATGGTCGCGGCTGTTTAGTCTCGTCTCGGTGTTGATTAACGGGATTCGGGCACTGCTGAGTGGCAACCGACGCGTTGGTGCGCTGTTGGTTGGGGTCGCACTACTGGCCTACCGATGGTCGCCGCTTGGCATCGTGGTCACGATACTAATGTCCCTGTATGGTGATGAAATCCGCAACTGGGCGATGGATCAACCCGAACGACAGCCCTGATTTATAGCGTCGACAGCGCTTCTTGGTTGCCTTTCGGCACCGTCGACCGCAGTTCGTCGTACAGATACAGCCCAACCCCAACCGGTTCGCGCTCGCCAGCGAACTGGTGGGCAGCGATCAGATACCCCCAGTCGCCGTCCCAGTCGACATCTTGATCGTTGCCGCGGGCGAACTGCGCGGCCTCCTCAGCCGAGAGGTCGACGACGTTTTTCGTCGCGTGCTTGCCGAACCGCTGGACTGCGCTGTGGGTCGGTTTCCAGTGTTCTTGGCGAGTGCGGAGCACGGTCATCCCGAGTCCCTCGATACGAATCGGACTCGGCATGTCGTCTGCAAAGATCCATATTTTCCCTTTGCCTTTTTCCCAGAACGTGAACGACTCGAAGACGGCTGGCTCGATACCGAACCGTTCTTCGAAGAAGTCGACCACTTCCTCGCGGGAGGCCCGACCTGTCACCTCTCGGTCGTCGGGTGTGGCAGGCAGTCGACCGAACCGCTGGCCGACGTTGTCCCGCAGGTCCTCATTTTCGCTGGCTTCGTCACCAACATCGCTCATGCGGTCACCTCCAGTTTCGCACAGTAGAAGCCGCCGGTATCGTTAAGATGTGGATAGATCCGATGGGTGTTTTCGACGCTCGAATCGTAGGTTTCGTCCTCCCACTCAGTAACCCCCGGCCGCGATTCGATTGGGCAGTCGAACTCGACGACTTCACAGCCCTCTGTGTCGAGGACGTGGTCGACCACGGCCTCGTTTTCTTCGGGCGCGAACGTACAGGTAGAGTAGACAACCGTCCCGCCGGGTTTGGTCGCCTGAACCGCCCGCGAGAGGATTCCCTTTTGAATGGCCGACACGCTGTGGACGTGTTCGAGTGTCCACTGGTCGAGCGTATCGGGGTTCTTCCGAACCGTTCCCTCACAGGAACAGGGCGCGTCGACCAGCGCCCGGTCGAACTCGTCGAACCCGAACGGTTTCAGCGAGAAGTTTCGGCCGTCCTGCTGGGTCACGACGAGATTCGTGATCCCGAGTCGTTCGGCATTGTGCCGAAGCGCCGAGAGTCGACCGAGGTTGTTGTCGTTGCCAATGACGACCCCGGTGTCGTCCATCATCGCCGACAACTGAGTGGTCTTACTGCCGGGTGCTGCACAGCTATCCCATACCTTCTCGCCGGGTTGGGGGTTGAGCGCAATGGCTGGGAGTGCCGAGACCTCTTCCTGGCCGTGGAGCCAGCCATGGAAGTAGGGCCACGACGTGCCCGGGCCGCGTTCGTCGAGTCGCAGGATTTCGTCGTTCCAGTCGACCGTCTCGTAGCCGACGCCCTCCTCGTCAAGCCCAGCACGCACACGTTCTGGTGTCGCGTTGATCGTGTTGACGCGGACGACCGACGGCAGCGGTCGCTCACAGGCGGCAAAAAACGCCTCGCGGTCCTCGACCAGCGGGGCATACCGCTCTAACGGATTCATAGACTCTCTTCTCAGCGCCTCCGTTAGTCGGTTTCGGAGCGTGGCTCCGGCCCAGTCGACCAGTAGCCACCGACTACTACTGGACACCAATCGTTAGGTGCTGGCACACGTAGCTTAACCTATGGCACAAATTGACATTGTCGACGAACAGGTGTCGCTTGAAAGGCCGGTCCTGATCGAAGGCTTCCCCGGCGTGGGGTTGGTCGGGAAGATGGCAGGCGACCACCTGATCGATGCCTTCGATATGGACCACTATGCCAACGTCTTCTGTGAGAGTATTCCGCCGGTAGCAACCTACCAGAAGGACAACCGAGAGCTGGTGACGCCAGTTCGACTCTACGTCGACGCCGAGCGGGAGCTGCTGGTACTCCAGAGCGATGTCCCAATCGGGCCGGAAGGAGCCACAGAGTTCGGCAACTGTGTCGCCGGCTGGTTCGCCGAAACCGAGATCCTGCCGGTCTACATCTCTGGACTGCCGCGGCAGACCGAGGAGACACCTGCACTGTACGGTGTGTCGACTGATGGTACTGCTGGTGAACGACTCACCGAGGCAGGGGTCGACCAACCGGCCGAGATGGGACTCATTTCGGGACCGACCGGCGCGCTGTTGGCGCATGCAACCGAACACGACCACACTGCGGTTGGACTCATCGTCGAGTCGAACCCACAGCTCCCGGATCCAATCGCCTCGCAGGTCGTCATCGAGCAGGGTATTGAGCCTCTTGCGGACATCTCAGTACCAACTGAGAATCTGTCGACCCGTGCCGAGGAGATCGAGGAGGCACGCCAACAGCTGATCCAGCGGATGCAGCAAGCCAACGACGACAGCAGCCGCGCCCAGCCACTCCGAATGTATCAGTAGAGGCGTCGATAGTAGGTGTCCGTTTGCCATCCGTTTCTGAACTCTTAAGCCGCCGAAGCGACTGTACGGGAATATGAGCGAGGACCCAGCAGCGGTCGACGAATCGGCGTCCAAAAGCGACGACTCGGAGCCCGAAGAAGCCGAGACTGCTGGCACTGATCTGTTTGAGGAGGAAGAAGAAGAGGAAGAGGAATTCTTCGACGATGAGCAGAATGTCGAGGAACTCAAAGCCGAACTCGAAGCCAAAGACGCTGAGATCGAGGACCTCACCGACAAGCTCAGCCGGTCGCGGGCCGACTTCCAGAACTACAAAAAGCGGATGCAGAACAAACAGGAGGAGATGCAGGCCCGCGCGACCGAGGATCTCGTCTCCCGATTCACCAAGATCCGAGAGAACCTCGTCCGGGCACTCGATCAAGATCAGGATGCGGATATTCGACCGGGCATCCAGTCGACGCTCGACGAGTTGGATGCTATTCTCGACGAGGAAAACGTCGAGATCATCTCGCCGGAACCGGGCGAGGCAGTCGACCCCCAGCGTCACGAAGTGATGATGAACGTCGCAAGCGATCAGCCCGATGGCACGGTCGCCGACGTCTATCAAGCAGGCTACGAGATGGCGGGCAAAGTCTTGCAGGCCGCACAGGTCACCGTCAGCAGTGACGACGCCTGAGCAAGCAGTGGGTGAGTAAGTCGGTAACATTGCGGTCGTACAAAGAAACGTCGACCGGATCGATTTCTTCAGCCGCTAATCGCAAGACAGCGGCGACCCCTGCTGTCCGTTTGCGTCGGGCTGTCTAGTAACCTTTAACCGAGACAAGCCGGTAATTGGGGCCAACATGGCTAGCGAGAAGATTCTCGGAATTGACCTTGGGACCACGAACAGCGCGTTCGCGGTAATGGAGGGTGGAGAGCCGGAGATCATCGTCAACTCGGAGGGTAACCGAACGACCCCGTCGGTTGTCGCGTTCTCCGATGACGACGAACGGCTTGTCGGCAAGCCAGCCAAAAACCAGGCTGTACAGAACCCTGATAAAACGATCCAATCGATCAAACGCCACATGGGCGAGGAGGGGTACGAGGTTGAGGTTGAGGGCGAATCCTACACCCCCGAACAGATCTCGGCGATGATCCTCCAGAAGATCAAACGCGACGCCGAGGAGTATCTCGGCCACGATGTCGAGAAGGCCGTCATTACGGTTCCGGCCTACTTCAACGACAAACAGCGACAGGCAACGAAAAACGCCGGTCAGATCGCCGGCTTCGAGGTCGAACGCATCGTCAACGAGCCGACCGCAGCCTCGATGGCCTACGGCCTCGACGACGAATCCGATCAGACAGTTCTCGTCTACGATCTGGGTGGCGGCACGTTCGATGTGTCGGTCCTCGAACTCGGCGGCGGCGTCTACGATGTTGTCGCAACCAACGGTGACAACGATCTCGGTGGCGACGACTGGGACCAGGCGATCATCGATCATCTCGCCACAGAGTTCAAAAACGATCACGGCATCGAACTCCGCGACGACCGACAGGCACTCCAGCGACTCAAGGAAGCCGCCGAAGAGGCCAAGATCGAACTCTCCTCGCGGAAAGAGGCGAAAATCAATCTGCCGTTCATCACAGCGACTGACTCCGGCCCGGTCCACCTCGAAACCTCGATCACCCGCGCAACCTTCGAGAAGATTACCTCGGATCTGATCGAGCGAACCGTCGGCCCGACAGAGCAGGCCATCGAAGACGCCGGGATCTCCGACAGCGACATTGACGAGGTCATCCTCGTCGGTGGTTCGACCCGGATGCCACAGGTCGCTGACAAGGTCGAAGAGATCATCGGTCAAGAGCCAAAGAAGAACGTCAACCCCGACGAAGCCGTCGCCCTCGGTGCAGCGATTCAGGGCGGCGTCCTCGCAGGCGACGTCGACGACATCGTGCTGCTCGACGTGACCCCACTGAGCCTCGGTATCGAGGTCAAAGGCGGGCTCTTCGAGCGACTCATCGACAAGAACACGACGATCCCGACCGACGCCGCGAAGGTGTTCACCACCGCGGCGGACAACCAGACCTCGGTGCAGATCCGGGTGTTCCAAGGCGAACGCGAGATCGCCAACGAGAACGAACTGCTCGGGGAGTTCATGCTGACCGGCATCCCACCGTCACCGGCCGGCATGCCGCAGATCGAAGTCGAGTTCTCGATTGACGCCGACGGCATCGTCAACGTCTCGGCGGAGGATCAGGGCTCGGGCAACGCCGAGTCGATCACCATCGAGGGCGGTGCTGGACTCTCCGACGAGGAAGTCGACCGCATGCAGGAAGAAGCAGAGGAACACGCCGAAGAGGACCAAGAGCGCCGCGAGCGCATCGAGGCACGCAACGACGCCGAGGGCGCAGTCCAGCGCGCCGAGTCGCTCCTCGAAGAGAACGAAGAGGCCGTCGACGACGATCTCGAAGCCGGTATTCGAGACGCCATGGACGACGTCGAGGACGTGCTCGAAGACGAGGACGCCGACACCGAAGAGCTTCACGACGTGACCGAGGAACTCACCGAAGAGCTTCAAGAGATCGGCAAGCAGATGTACGAAGGACAGGCCCAACAGGCTCAGGCCGGTGCTGGCGGTGCCGGTGCCGCGGGTGGTCCTGAGGGCGGCTTCGGTCCGGGCGGTCCCGACGGCGCGGCTGGCGAAGGCGACGAGTACGTCGACGCCGACTTCGAGGATGCGGACGAAGAAAAAGACGACGAGTAGTCGACGCTGACGGTCGGTTGCAGTCGCTGCGTTTTGTTCTCGTATATATACTGGCCTGTCGACAGATCACCGAAACGGACATCTGACCTTTGGTCTCGGCGACCGAACACAGGGACATGTCCGCCAGTCGACCGAACGTCCTCCTACTTTTGACCGACCAAGAGCGTGCCGACCTCGTGGCTCCCGACGGGCTACCGGTCGACACGCCGAATATCGACCGCCTCCGCGAGGAGGGAATGTGGTTCGAGTCGGCCTACACGCCGACGAGCATCTGTACGAGTGCCCGTGCCTCATTGTTAACCGGCCTCTATTCGCATGCTCACGGCCTGCTTAACAACAGCCACGAGGCGGATGCGATCCGAACCGATCTCCCCGAGGAGCTGCCGACGCTCGGTGAACTCCTCGCAGAGAGTGGCTACACCAACACCTATCTCGGGAAATGGCACGTCAGCCACAATCACACGCCCGGTGATTTCGGGTTTCGGTACTTCGGGGGGAGCGACTATCACCACGACAACTTCGATGTGGCGTTCGAACACTTCCGGGAGTCACAGGGAATCAGGGTCCCCGAAGTCGATGTCGAAGATAAAATCTATGCCGGTGAGGGTGACGACACCACCCTCATCGCAGGCACTGATCCAGTGCCAGTCGAGGCCTCGCGGCCCTACTTTCTGGCCGAACGGACGATCAACGCGCTGGAACGCTGGGTCGACGACGACCGGCAACCCTGTTTCCACCGCACCGACTTCCTCGGTCCACACCACCCGTATGTCGTCCCCGAACCCTACGCGTCGATGTACGAGCCGACCGAGATCGAGCCGTGGTCAAACTACGCCGAAACCTTCGAGAGCAAGCCGCGTGTCCACGAGCAGTATCTTCACTACCGGGGCGTAGAGGGCTTCGAGTGGGAGACGTGGGCCGAAGCCATCGCGAAGTATTTCGGCTTCATGACGCTGATCGACGACCAGATCGGCCGGATTCTCGACGCCCTCGACGATCTCGGCATGGCAGACAAGACGGCTGTCGTCCATACCTCGGATCACGGCGATCTCACGGGGTCACACCGCCTGTTCAACAAGGGGCCGATGATGTACGACGAAACCTACCGAATCCCCCTCGTCGTTCGGTGGCCGGGTGTCGTCGACCCCGGCAGCCAGTCGACCGACTTCGTCCGTCTCCACGATCTGATGCCGACGTTTCTCGATTGGGCCGGTATCGAACCTCCTGAGGGGATCCACGCCCGGAGTATACAGCCCCTACTAATGGGCGACCTCCCGGATGACTGGCCAGCGTCGACCTACGCCCAGTACCATGGCGACGAGTTCGGCCTCTACTCACAGCGGATGGTCCGAACTGAGGAGTACAAGTTCATATATAATGGGCCGGATCGAAACGAACTGTACGATCTGACGGCAGATCCCCACGAACTCCGGAATCTCGCCGACCATCCGGCGTATGCGGACGTGCAACGGGAGATGGAGGGTCGGCTGGTCGACTGGATGGACGAGGTCGACGATTCGCTCCGGCGGTGGGTGCCGAAAACACTGCAATAACTGGGGTTCGGTCACCAACTGAACGGTCGACAGTAGCATCCGCGGATGTGACTGGAAAGCAGGATATCAGGAATTGTGTACAGTATCTGACCGAGTTATCTACCGTCTACCCGTCAGTAGGCGTAGTTATCTTGCAGAAGATACTGGCCGAAGACACCCTCTCGGAGACAGTCTCACCTGTTTGTACGGTCGAAAAATCGATAGAATCGGTACGTCTCGGTAGTAGGTATATCTACTACCCACTTATTCTAGTAGTGATTTTATAAAATCCTGTAGGTGACTGATTACAATAGGGTTATCCAGTGGAGTATCCGGTACTCTTCGGCCCGAAAACGGCTGGGAGGACCAACCATGTCCGACGAACGAAAGCTATCCAGACGAGCGAGCCTCCGAGGAATCGTAGCGACCGGCGCAATCATCAGCGGTACCAGCCTCAGTGCCGGGACGGTCAGCGCGAGCGAAAAAAAGGTCGACAGCATCAAAGAAATCGATTTCAAGGACTGTCATTCGATGGCCGTACACCTCAAAGACGGCCATGAAACGGTCCCAATCACGATTAGGGCCTACAACGACGACAGCGAGCGAATCGAAAACATCCAGCAGACGATCAAGAAAAAAGAGCTGCTGCCGTACGAATTGTGGAAGGAGATCCACGACGGCAACGACCACGAGGACGATCTCGACGATTACGACGACCACGACGACAAAAAGAAAGACGACGACCACGACGAGAAGTGTCTCTGCGGTGAGCACGATGATGACGACCACAAAAAGAAAGGCGACCACGACCGCAAATACGTCTGGACGTTCGACATCTACCAGTTCTACGACCACGCTATCGACGCCGACGACAAGATCCTCTCGGTAAAAGTCGGCGACAAGCGGATCAAAAACACCAACGACTGCGCCAAGAAATACTCCAACGACTACGACAAGAAGGGCGATATCGACACCGACGACATCGGCCTCGTGGCGATCTGTGTCAATAGCGACACCAACACCGCACGCTACCGCGTCGACAACTGGAACAAAAAGGCGGTCACGGTCCAGTACGACGTCTACAACACCGACCGTGGCGGCGAGATGATGGTCGAACCCAAGAGCACGACCTACTTCGATGTCGAGGCGAGTGGCTCGGGTGGCGAAGCGACCGTCCGACTGTTCTACGAGGGCGAGGAGATCGACGTCAAAGCCAGCAACACCGAGCGCGACTGCCTCGCCGAGAACGATGTCGCGTTTAGCGTGAACGATATCGACTTCTCGAAACGGAAAATCGAGTTCTATCTCCACGACGGAACCGACTTCGACCGGACGTTCAACTACTACAACTATGAGACTGGAGCCGCGGGGACGATCACGGTTCACGACGACCCTGCCAGTGCCGAAACGTTCTGGGTGGACGCACCGCGCTGCAAGGCATCGGTCACACTGTTCTACCAGGGCCACGTTGTCGGCAAGGCCAAAAACGACAGTGATCTCGACGGGCCAGTAGTCAACAAAACCCAACAGGAGAGCTACGAGACGATCCAAGAGGCGGTCGACGACGCCAACGAGGGCGATACGATCATCGTCTGCGAGGACCAGGAACCCGACGGGACGGTTGTGGTCGACGTAGAGAACCTCACGATAGAAGGGTTCGAAAAACCGGTTGTCGAGGTGAACGCCAGTTCTGCATTCAGCATTGAGGCCGACGGCGTAACAGTTGACGGCCTCGAAATACGAAATCCGGCAAGTGGGATCTCGGCTACCCCGGGCGACTTCAGTGGGGCCGTCGGGATAACTGTCAGTGCCGGAAGTGAGGACGCGTGTATACAAAACAATGTGATCACCGAGATTGGAACAGAGAACGACGACGCGAACGCAATCGGAGTTCTGGCGAATGACGGCACCAGCGGGATCAAGATCAAGAACAACAAAATCACCAACCTCGAAGGGACTGACGAAGACCAAGGTGCTGTGCAAGCGATCCTGATCGACGAATCGGGCACACCGATCACCGACGTGAAGGTCAAAGACAATACGATCAGCGACCTGCTCGACACGCGCTCGACAGTTGCTGTCCGATTCAATGGCGACGTTTCCGGTGACATTACTGACAACGACATCAGCGATCTGAACACCGAAGGAACGATTCCCGGTTCAGGTGGCGATCCCGGTGGCTTCACGCAGGTTATTTCGCTGGCTCGAGGCGGCGCTAGTACTAACGGTCCTTCGAATGTCACCATCGAAGACAACTCCATTTCTGACATCGAGACGACGACTCCGGACAACTTCTTTGCACCGACCCATATCATCGTCGGAGCAGATGCGGACGCAGCGACGATTACCATCGAATCGAACGACTTCTCCGGAGACAGTACTGACGACGACGAATTCTACGTCATCGACGAGACTGGCGATCTCGATCTGAATACTGTGCTGGATGACAACAGCTTCAATCCGCCCGGAGATGTCACTTCGTTCAACGGTGGCGCAATCGTGAGAGACGACTAGACGAGAATTCACGAACTCCCGACACCACACGATACCGATGGTGTCACTCCCTCCGGGTTTCTTTTGATGGCAGAGATCACAAACGACTCGTGTCGAACTCAGTGCAGTAGCGGAGGGATCACGGCATCCCGCTGACTGTGTCTGGATGTGTTCTATCTATTGATGTATTATTAGTTACCTCCGCAACACATCCTTCGAAAGACGAACGCTCACGCCCGACGAGGATATCATCGCCTTCCTCTACGCGGATACGCTGGGTAGCATCAGCCGAATTGCTCAGCTCTCCGATGTGGGGTATGCTACTGTCGACACGACCATCCGCAGGTCGAAGCCGCTTGTGATCGCGGTTTCGACCTTGTCTGGACACGTATCCAAGAAGATGGTGACAGTCCTCCCCAGATCGACGAAACGGGCCAGCAACGTTCTGGCTTCAAGCGACAGACGCCGACGCGAGACGGTCTGTTCGACGGCTCGGGCGAACCGGGGAGATCACGCTGGAAACGTACAGCAGGCGAGACAGTGATACTCGTTGGACGTGTCGAGAGACACTCCGCGTGATTCGTGGAGCGTGATGCACAACCTGACGAACTGGGACGGACGCTTGATGAGGTAGAGATCCTCTCAGGGATGATTGATGAACGGTGGTCTGGCGGGGAGCGCGGCTACGCGCCACCCGTTTATCACACCGAAAAGGTCGTTCCACACTCCGAAGACATCGAAGCGAAAAGTCGAACTCCGTCGACTATCGGTGACTCAGGCGAGCCCCGACAACCAGTGCAAACATCGCCACAACCGTTCCGACGATGCCGAAGCCGGGGGCTTCGTCGGCTGTCGCAGAGCCATCGTCTCCGTCCGTCTCGTTCGCATCAGTGCCGTTGCCTGCTGTCGTTTCGTTCGTGTCGACACCTGTTGCAGTCTCGTTTTCGGCTGGATTGTCCGAGGCGAGCTGCAACACGACGACGACCTGTCCGTGTGATTCTGATTCGCGGTAGGTCCAGCCGCCGCCGGTCTCCTCGTAGGAGGTTGCAGCCTCGAGTGGATCGATATCCGTCTCCCACGTACTGGTTTTTTCGATGTAGCCGACAACTTCGATCCGATCCGCGTGGTCGCCGTCGACATTGGCTTCGCCGTACGAGATCTCCGCGTCGACGGCCGGGCCGTGGAACTCGATACAGTGGCTATCCATGTAGCCATCACCTTGGCCGATGTCGTCGGCAGTGCCGAACTGATCGGAGTCGAGCGGTCGGTCGTAGTGGTCGGTGAGCGGATACTCGACGGTCATCGGATCGGCACCGCTGTGCCACTCCAGAGTCTCGCCGGTCGGAATCGTGACGGTCGTGTTCGGAACTGTCTCGCCAACGATTGGCTCGCCCGCCTCGTTGAGCAGGACCGTGCAGATCTTTCCCGATCCATCGCCGAGATACGGATCACGATACTCGTCGCGGGGGTTGACGTAGCTCACCCAGCGGCCGTCGCTGGCCTCCGCCTCGAAATACTCGTCGCCGGGCTCGGGCGCCGGCTGACTGTATGCTGCTTCGGTTACTGAACTATTGGCTTCCTGCGCAGCGACGGCTGCAGGAGTACTGATACTGCCGATGAGACAGACACACAACAGAACGGTGAGAACGATCCGGCTGCGGTGCAAGCCTCGTGAGTGTTGCTGTGACATTGTTGTCGTTCGTAGTGTCACTCGACGTACGCCGACACAGCAGTGAGGAAGGTCGACGGTGAATCGAGAGTGACAATCCCACTGCTGGCTACACCGGTCGATCATTTAGGTATACTCTGGATAACCGACACAATAGCTGGCTCACCTGTCGCAGCGTCCGATACTCGCGGCAGTAAACAGTGTCTACCCTAGCGTAGCCGCCTCCTACCACTCGTATGCGGTCGAAAACTGTACCAACACGACTGGCAACTCGGGTTAGAGATAGCCCAAATCAGCAAGCCGCTGTTCGGTCGACGCACTCATCGCCACGCTGGTCTGGGTCGTGTGATCTCGTTCGACAGTCCCCAGCCAGTCATCGAGTTTGGTGTCGAGTCGAGCGACAAGCGCCGGTCGCTGGTCGACCCGGTTCTGTCGTTCACTGCTCGCGGCAGGATACAGCCATTGACTGCCATCCGACCCCCTGATGTAGGTCGCTTGGTTGGTTCGAACCGAACGAAGTGACCGGTCGAAGGCTTTCACGCGGTCAGGGAGCTCGCCGAACCGGGCTTCCAGCGAGTCGACGGATGGCTGGGGCTGAACGTGTTCGGCGTAGACGGCTTCACGAGGAGGCGTGGTCGACTGCGGGTGAAACGATTGGCCCTGCAGTTGCGTGAGGAGTTCAGGGGCCGAAATCCCGGTTTCGTCCAGCAGGGTCGGAACCAGATCCAGCAGTTGGACGAGCGACTCCTGTTGGCCACCACCTGAAAACGCCCCGCCGGAGATAACCAGCGGCACGTGGACGACCGTCTCGTGGAGGTTGTACTGGTGACCAAAAAAGCCGTACTCGCCGATGTTTTCGCCATGGTCACCAAGCACGACGAAAATCGTGTTCTCCCACTCACCGGCAGCCTGTAGCGACTCCCGGAGTCGACCGATCTGGGCGTCGACGTAGGCGAGTTCCCCCTGATACAGCCCGCGGAGCAGTTCACACTCTCGATCTGTGAGTTCGTAGTCGCCAACATCGAAGGCCCGAGGATCCTGTCGAAGCTGGATTGCCTCCTCAACCGCCGATGACGAGAGGAACTGTTCAGCGTACTCTCGGGGTGGATCGTACTCGATGTGGGGTTCGATGTAGTTACAGAACAGAAAAAACGGCTGGTCGTCCCCGTTTGTTTTTCGCCTAGTGAGCCAGGTGTCGACCCAATCGGTCGTCCGGGCGGCACCGTCGTCGTCACAGAGATATCGTTCGTAGGCAACGTTGGCGAGTGTGATCGCTGGATTGCCCGCCAGTAGCTGCTCTCTAAGTGACGTTAGTCGCTCACTAACACCGCTAGCACGGACGACCGCACCGGTGTCGACCTCGCTTTGGATGTACTGCCAGCCCTTCCGAAACTGATCGAAGCCGCGGTCGAAGCCGAACTCGCCGGTGATCCAGCAGTTGTTCGAGACGCCGACCGTCTCGTAGCCAGCCGACTGGAAGGCTTCCGGCAGTGTTTCGTGGTCGGCATCGAGATAGGTGTGGCCGCCGTGGGCACCGTGGGCGGCGGTATACTGGCCGGTGAACAGTGAGGCGTGTGCAGGGAGTGTCCACGGAGCACTCGTGTAGGCGTGAGTGAACTCGGTTCCGGAGCCTGCCAGCGACGCCAGCGTCGGGGTAATAGCGGACGTTGCGGGCACCGTTTCTCTGGCGCGGGCCGTATCCATGACGACGAGAACAATGTTTGGCGCGTCCCCGTCGCCGAGATCATGGGGTTCAGATGTATCGTCCGAGTGGCTGTCGGGAGACATGTTGATTCTACTACGCCAACTCGCGGGAAGGCAGTAGTTGCCGAACGCTTGCGGTATGTTCTTGATACAGTCCTGTTGTCACTCTCCCCCGGTCTCTCACAATCAGTATTTACCGAGAGCGAACAGACAGTCCTGTAATGCGTGCGTTTCGTCTTGCCTACGATGGTCGCCCTTTTTATGGCTTTCAGCGACAGCCCGACGTTCCAACCGTCGAGGACACGCTGTTCGACGCTCTTCGGTCACTGTCGGTGCTGTCGACTGACGCCAGTCGACCAGTGGGGTATGCGGCGGCGGGCCGAACTGACACCGGGGTGTCGGCAGTCGCCCAGACGGTCGCGTTTGACGCCCCGGAATGGCTCAAGCCACGCGTGCTCAACAGCGAACTCCCCGGCACGATCCGGGCGTGGGCCAGCGCCGATGTCGACGACGACTTTCATGCGACTCACCACGCGGTCCGCCGGGAATACAGCTACCGGCTATATGCGCCACAGCATGAGGCCCAAAGTTTTGACGGTCGACCGCCAGTCGACGCGGATCGGGCAGCAGCCGCGCTTACGGCACTCTGTGGCAGCCACGATTTCCACAACCTGACCCCGGACGACGAGGGGACCCGACGCGGGCTCTCGGGCTGGGTCGACCGCGATGGCGAGTTTTTGCTCATCGAGTTCGCGGCTGGTGGCTTCGCCCGCGAACTCGTCCGTCGACTCGTCTCGGTGATTCGACTCGTGGGAACTGGCCACCGAGATGTTGCATGGATCGAGAATCTCCTCGGCCCCGAGCCAGTCGAACAGCGTCCACCTGCGGCGCCACCCGAGCCACTGTTGCTTTCGGATGTTCGGTATCCGGGCGTCGACTTCGAGCGAGACCCGGAAGCCGCCGAGAGTGGGGCCGTCGCCTTCGGCGAGCGGGCCATTGAATCGCAGGCCCGGTCACGTGTCTCGCGGGCAGTCGTCGACCGACTCCGCGGTGGCGACCAGTAACAAGATTTACACGCGCTCTCGGCCTTCGGTCGGCCATGAGTACGGTTCCCGAACGATCTGAGCTGGCCGAACAACACAAATGGGCACTCGAAAGCATCTTCGAGTCCGACGAGGCGTGGCGCGAACAGTTCGAGACGGTTTCGGATCGCGTCGACGAACTCACTGCCTACGAGGGCCGAGTCACCGAAAGCCCGGAAACGCTGCTCGAACTGCTTGAACTCCGGGAAGAGATTATGCGAGAGGTCTCCCAGCTCGCAGTGTATGCCAACCTTCGAGCCAGTGAAGACACCAGAAATCAGGAGTATCAGGCACTCTCAGGGAAGGCCCAAGCACTCTCCTCGGAGGCCTCAAGCGCGACTTCCTACATCGAGCCAGAACTGCAGGAACTGACAGAGGCTGATATCGAGGAATTTGTCGACAGCGAGCCGGAACTCGCCAACTACGACCAGTTTTTCGACGATGTCCTGCGAGCGAAACCACACACTCGCTCAGCAGAGGTCGAAGAACTGCTGGCCGAACTGGGTGAAGTCACCAGTTCGCCCAGCGAAATCTACTCCATGTTGGCGGATGCGGATATGACGTTCCCGACCGTCGAAGACCCCGACGGCGATGAGATCGAGATTAGCCAAGGGAACTTTACGAAGCTCCTGAAACACGAGGACAGAGCGTTCCGGAAGCTGGTCCACGAGGAGTATTACGACGAGTGGGAAGGCGTGCGAAATACGGTCGGCACCTCGCTTAAAAAGCAGGTCCGAAAGGACGTCAAAGTCGCCCGGGCCCGTCACTACGAGACGGCCCGCGAGGCCGCCCTTGACGGCCCGAACGTCCCGGTCGAAGTGTATGACACCCTCGTCGACACCGTTCGGGACAATCTCCCCAAACTTCACCGCCACGCTGAGCTTAAACAGGAGTCTCTCGGCGTCGACGAACTCCAGCCGTGGGATCTGTACATGTCGCTCACTGGTGAGGAGGGACCGGATATCGAGTACGAACAGGCCAAATCCTGGATCATCGAGGCGGTCGCACCGTTAGGCGAGGCCTATCAAAAGCGGATGGCCGAAGGACTGGAGAGCCGATGGGTCGACGTCTACGAAAATCGCGGCAAGCGGTCGGGGGCCTTTTCGTCGGGAACCTACGACACCCAACCGTTCATCCTGATGAACTATCAGGACGACATCTCGTCGATGTACACACTGGCCCACGAGCTGGGTCACTCGATGCATTCGGAGCTGTCGGCCGAGGCCCAGCCATGGCACGATGCAGGCTACGAAATCTTCGTCGCCGAGGTCGCGTCGACGGTTAATGAGACGCTCCTGACCCACCATCTGCTGGAGACCGTCGACGACGACGAACTCCGCCTGCACGTGCTCGATGAGTATCTCGAACGGTTCCGGTCGACGCTGTTCCGCCAGACGATGTTCGCGGAGTTCGAACAGCAAATTCACGAACACGCCGAGGCCGACCAGCCGCTGACACCCGACGTGTTCGACGAGCTGTACGGCGATCTCAAATCGAGCTACTACGAGCCGGCGTCAGTCGACGACCACATTCAGCGGGAGTGGCAGCGGATTCCCCACTTCTATTACAACTTCTACGTCTACCAGTATGCGACCGGGATTTCGGCGGCGGTCGCGATTGTCGAGGGAATTCGGCAGGACGGCGAGGCTGGCGAGGAATCTGCGGCGGCCTACCGCGAGATGCTGCGTGCCGGTGGGAGCGTCTACCCCATCGAGGCGCTCGAACTCGCAGGCATCGATATGACGACCCCCGACCCAATCGAGTCGGCGCTCTCGGTGTACGGCGACTATCTCGACCGGGTTGCGGCATTGTTGTAGTCAGAGGAGTCGACGACTGTCGTTGGTTACGGGACGTCGGCCCAACAGTTGCCCGAGACCAAAGGCCCATTTACGTCCGGTTCCAACCACTGACAACAAATGTCACGTAGCCCGTCGCTTCCGGACCGCCCACGGCTGGACCTAGACCCCGAGATGTCGACTGCCGAGCGGCTCGATGCGATCCGTAAGCACTTCTTTCGGCTTGTCGAGGTCAACGACGAACTCGACGACCGGCTCACCGACGCCAGCGACCGCCGCAACGATCTCCAAGAGGAGGTCTCCCAACTTAAGGACCACAACGAGGCGCTCAAAACCTCGGCGCTCTATATCGCCAGCGTCGAAGAGCTAACTGACGACCAGAGTCTCGTTATCAAACAGCACGGCAACAATCAGGAGGTGCTGACCGAGGTCTCCCCGCAGCTCTACGAGGAGATTGAATCGGGCGACCGCGTTGCGATCAACGAATCGTTCGGCGTCCAGATGGTGCTGGACGACGAAACCGACTCACGGGCACAGGCGATGGAGGTCACCGAGTCGCCCGACGTCCGCTACGAGGATATCGGTGGGATCGATGATCAGGTCCGGGAGGTCCGGGAGGCCGTCGAGGACCCAATCGACAACCCCGAGCAGTTCGAACAGGTCGGTATCGAGCCGCCGTCGGGCGTCCTCCTCCACGGTCCACCGGGCACCGGCAAAACGATGCTGGCGAAGGCCGTCGCCAACGAAAGCGATGCGACGTTCATCAAGATGACCGGCTCCGAGCTGGTTCAGAAATTCATCGGCGAAGGTGCGCGGCTGGTCCGGGATCTGTTCCAGCTGGCGGCCGAAGAGGAGCCGGCGGTCGTCTTCATCGACGAGATCGACGCCATCGCCTCCCGGCGCACTGATTCAAAGACCTCCGGGGACGCCGAGGTCCAGCGAACGATGATGCAACTGCTCTCGGAGATGGATGGCTTCGACGACCGCGGCGAGATCCGCATTATGGCGGCGACCAACCGCTTCGACATGCTGGACGAGGCCATCCTGCGTCCCGGCCGATTTGATCGGCTTATCGAAGTACCGAAGCCCGGCGTCGAGGGCCGGGAGAAAATACTCGAAATCCACAGTCGAGAGATCAACGTCGACCCCGAGATCGACTTCGCCGAACTTGCCGAGGAACTCGACGACTACAGTGGCGCGGACATCGAGAGCCTCGTGACCGAGGCCGGGATGTTCGCGATCCGCAACGACCGGACGACGGTCACCCGCGAGGATATCGACTACGCCCGCGAGAAACTCTCCCGTGGCGAGACCGAACACGGCGTCGTTCGCTACCAGTACTAGTTCCAGTTCCGACTGCAATTCGTAACCGATTACCGCCCCGACCGCCGTTTCTCAGTAATGACCACTATTCACGTCGCAGGTGGGGTGGGTGTCGCGCCGACCGAGATGTCGGCCTACGATGCCGCGCTTGCCGACGCGAATCTGCATAACTACAACCTGATCACGGTCTCGTCGGTGATTCCAGCCGACGGCCAGCTTGCGGTCGTCGACGAGGCCCCCGACCTCGGCCCAGCGGGGAACCAACTCACGGTCGTTCAGGGGAAAATCGTCGCTGGACCTGACACCGACACAGAGTCGATTACGACTGGCATTGGCTGGGCGACCGGTCCCGGTCCCGGACTGTTTTACGAGGCCTCGGGGACCGACCGCGAGGCAGTCGCCGAGGAGATTCGTCAGGGGCTGGCGGCCGGCTGTGAACTCCGCGAGTGGACGTTCACCGAGCAAGATCAGAAGCTGTCGACTGCCGAGCCGGTCGACGGGAGCTACACGGCCGCAGTTGTGCTGGCGGCCTACGGTGACAGCGAGCCGATCCTGTAGGGCGGCTGTGGTCGCTGAAACGGTCGTCTGCCCCCGGCGACGCCTTTTTACGACCACCACACCAATACTGAGTAACGATCATATGAATGGAAACTACACGGGGTCCGGGGGACCGCCGGTTGGTGGGGACCAGTCGCCGAACGCCGAAGAGCTGTCGGGTGGGCAGAAAGACGCCCTCCGACATGCCGTTGCCGGCATCGTCGACGAGACACAGTCGTATCTCCCAGAGGGGTACCATGTCGGCTCCGAGCTGACCTCCGGCAGCGGTGCGACCGCGACGGTGGCGGTCGATCCGCCGGCGGGTCACCCGGTAACGGCGGGCTACTCACCGACGCCCGAAGATCTGGAATCCGGACTTGACGTCGACACACAGCAAGAGGTCGCACAGGGACTTGCGGCCAGTGCTGTGATGCAGGTGATGGACGCTGTCGGTGACAACATTACGCCAACAGCCCGATAGCAGTTTTTAGGCTCGTTCGAGAACAGCTATTTCAATCAGCCTGATGTGACCGTTCGTGGAGTCGTGGCTCTCGACTGTTGGATCTAGACATAATCCGTGCGACTGCGTACACACTGTAGCCAATAAGTCCCGCAGCGATAGCTGCGCCGAGAGCGACGCCGACGAACTGCGGGACTGAGAACAAGAAGACACTGCTGAGGCCTGCCAACAGTGCGAGCGGTATCGCTGCCAGTAGGAGATCAAACTGTGAGGGCCGTCGATCACCGTCTGCCGTCTCAACTTGTGAGTGGTTCCGACTCATCCGCTATCTCTCTAATTATATTTAATTAGCCGTTCCACTTATATTCTTACATATTACGGTAGTCGTGTCTGTCATCACGAACAGAGTGTGTCGACTGTAATCGAGACTGTCACAAGTATTCGAGACGGCCGAAACCCACCGAGGTGGGTGTGAACAGTGGTTGGTCAGTCAGGGTCCGATTCGCCCACGACAAAAATAGGTTAGATTTACTTATATGTCTGGATAGAATCAGCGACTCTACTTCCCCCAGAACGGGTCGCGTTTCCGGCGCTTGTTGAGATAGCCGGAGAGTGCCTCCAGTTCGTCGGCCGGAATATCGTCCGACAGCTCCTGTTCAAGGATTTTAGCGTGTTTTTCGGGCAGGTCGACCCACAGCTCGTCGCCTTCCTCGATCTGTCGACCCACGGTCGGCCCATCAATCGCGATACTCACTCGCTGGCCAGCCCGTGCCTCCGAGACGTCTTCGCCCTGCAACTGGATCCCCGAGAGTTCGCCCACACGGTTCGGCTCGTTGTTCTCGAATTTGGCGACGTTGGTGTTGTTTTTGACCGTCCCGGACATGATCTCGACGCCGACGACCGCCGGATCGGACTGCCGGAAGGTGTGGTCCTGCAGAATTTGGAACCGGGCGGGCCGGATGATCTTGTCGAGAATCGTCTCCTGTTGGGACCGCTTCATCTCCTCGACGTACTCGTCGTACTCCTCGACGAGTTGGTAGATGACGTCATCGTCGAACAGTCGCACGTCGGACTGTTCGAGTTCGCGTTCGGCGTTCGGCAGTACGTCGACGTTGAACCCCAGAATCGTTTTGTTCTCGACCTCGCGGGCGGTGCCGGCGACCGCAACGTCGCGGGGTGCGATGTCGCCGACCTCCGCGCGGAGGATCGGGATCTCGGCCTCTTCGAGGGCGTTGGCCATCGCTTCGAGGCTGCCGAGGGTGTCGGCCTTGACGACGACGCCCTCCTCTTGGGTGTCGACCTCGATCTCTGCGAGTTCGGCTTTGACTTCGGCGATAACCTCGTCCTCAGAGCGGTCACGGACGACGCGAACGGGCGCGCCGGCGATTGCCTTATCGAGATCCGGCGCGGCGATCTTGACACCCGCGGCCGCGCCGACCGATTCGACGCGCTCGAAGCGTTTTTCGACCCGAATTTCCGCATTGGGCCGCGGCTGTAGGAGCGCCCGAACCTCGGTGACGATTGGCTCGTCGCTCGCGCCGACGACGATGGTATCGCCCTCGCGGATGATGCCATCGTAGACCACGACATCGAGGGTTGCGCCGAACCCCTGTTGATCTTTGACTTCGAGGACGGTTCCCTCGCCGGGGCCCTCGACATCGATCTCCATTTCGGCTTTCATGAACCGCTGGGAGAGCCCCATCAGCACGGCGAGGATGTCCGGAACGCCCTCGCCGGTGAGCGCCGAACAGGGGACGACGCCGATGTTGTTCTGGAAGTTCTGGACGCGCCAGTAGAAATCCGCCGAGAAATCCCGATCCGAGAGTTGGCCGATGAGTTCGTAGAGGTTCTCGTCAAGTCGACTGCGGGCCGAATCGCTTTGGCCGTCGTAGCTGGGCTTGATCGGCGAATCCTCAACTGGGTTCCAGCCCGGTGTCGTGTCGACCTTGTTGGCGGCGACAACGAAGGGGGTGCCGGTTCGCTGGAGGATGTCGATTGCCTCCTCGGTCTGGGGTTGGAACCCGTCGTTGACGTCGACGACAAGGATCGCGATATCCGCAAGGGCACCGCCACGCGCTCGGAGCGTCGAAAACGAGTGGTGCCCCGGCGTGTCGATAAACAGCAGTCCGGGGAGATCGAAATCGGTGGGTTGGACGAGACTCCCGGCCATCTCGGAGATGGTTTCGAGGGGGACCGCCGTTGCACCGATATGTTGGGTAATCGCCCCGGCTTCGCCGTCGCTGACCGCCGAGCCGCGGATCTTGTCGAGTAAACTGGTCTTGCCGTGGTCGACGTGGCCGAGGACGGCGACGATGGGTGTACGTAACGAGTTGGCTTGATCAGACATGGAATAAAACCTCAAAAGGTCGCTTTATGAGAGTTCAGTGTGGCGTTGGTGTTAAGTGTTTCAACTTTCGGTCCACGGCGCGGCGCGATGTGGTCGGTGCCGTTAGTTGTGTGGATGGAACCGTCGGACTGCCCCTTCGACGGCCTCGTGTCGACCGAGGAACGTGACGTGATCGCCGTAGTCGAGTTCCTCGTCAGCGGAGGGAACGTGTGTTTCCTCACCCCGGCCGATGACAGCGATGATACAGCCATCCGGGATCGCACTGTTGACCTCACGTATCGTCTGGCCGACGAGATCGTCGGCGGTGAGTTCGATCTCTTGGACGTCGTGGCCCTCGCCGAGTTTGGTCATCCAGTGGGCGAGTTCCGGCCGTTCGATCTCGTTGTCGATCGACCACGCGGTCGCCTCGGAGGCACTGATTGCGGTCACGTCCAGCGATTCGAACGTTTGGACGTTTTCGGGTTCGTTGACCCGCGCCAACACGTTCTCGATACCGAACTTGGTGCGGGCGATCTGGGCCACAAGCAGGTTGGTATCGTCATCACCAGTGACCGCAACCACTCGTTTTGCATTTCCGGTTCCGACCGCTTCGAGCACGTCGGTTTCGGTCCCGTCGCCCTGTCGGGCCGTGTGGCCTGCTTTTTGGAGTTGGTCGACAGTCTCCTGATCGGTATCGAGGATGACGACGTTTTCGCCACGGTTCTCCAGTCGTTCGGCGAGCATGCGGCCGACGCGGCCGCCGCCGATGAGGATTGTGCGCATAGGGATGACGTTGAGTGCGGTTGCGATCTGGCGGGCGAGTCCGGCCTGGAGGATGACAGTCACGAGAATGACCAAAAAGACGGTTCCGGCGAGGATTTGGGCCTCGTCGAACTGTCCGGCTCCCTGGAGCTCAATCGCAAAGAGGGTGGCAATGCTGGCGGGGATGATTCCACGCGGGCCGACGAGACTCACGAACACCATCTCGTTGCGGCTGAACTGTGGATCGCGTGCCGAAAGCAGGACGACAAGTGGGCGAATGACGAGTGTGACGACGACAACAACACCGATTCCGCCGATGCCGAGGCCCAACAGCGCGTCGAACTCGATCAGCGCGGCCAGTGCGATGAACACGATCGCTAGGACGATCAGTGTCAGATCCCGGTTGAAGTCGTGGATCGACTCGCGGTGTGGGAGGTCCATGTTGCCCATGATAAGTCCGGCAGCAGCCACTGCTGCAACACCCGTTTCCGGAAACAGTGCCTCCGAAACCCCGTAGGCGAGAATCACCGCCGACAGCACGACGAGCCGGGCGACACGGGGGGCGTCATCGGCCGGGATCGTCATCCAGACGAGCAGCGCCCGGATACTGATGGCGACCGCAGCACCGACACCGACGCCAACGGCCAGTCGGGCCAGAAAGCCGCCGGGGAGCGCCAGTGGCATCGACTCGACGACTAGCGTCTCGAAGACGACGATAGCGAGGATCGCCGCAGTCACATCGTTGAAAATCCCCTCGGCCTCGAAGGTGGTCTCGACATGTTCACGGACCGTAATCACGTCCAAAATCGGCGTGATGACGGTCGGTCCGGTTGCGATCAAAAGCGAGCCGATGAGCAACGAGAGCCCCCAGTCGGTCCCGAGAAACACCCGGACGGCCAGTGCCGTGCCGAGGAACATCACCAGCGCACCGACTGTCGTCAGTCCGGTGATGGCTTTCGGGGCCAACTGGAGTTTCTTTCGGCGGAGCTGAAAGGCTCCATCGAAGACGATGATCGCCACACTGAGCCCGACGATCGTCGACAGTCCCTCCCCGAACGTCTCGGATGTCACAAGCCCCAGTCCGGACGGCCCGAGTCCGACACCAATCAGAATGAGAAACAGGGCACTCGGGATTTTGAGGCGTTTGGCGACCACTTGGGCCCCGATGCCGAGGGCCAAAATAATCGCGGTGACGGTGAGCACACTGGAGGACACGGACATTACAATAGACGCGTGGAGTACTGATAACAACTTGGTAGGTTCGAAGAGCGACAGACAGTCGTCAGACGGTCCCCGTGGTGTTTATATAATTCCGTCCGGTTAGCAGAGGTATGGTAGACATACTCGCCGAAAACCTCTCCGGGAAAGCGGTGATGGGGACGGATGGCACCGAACTCGGTGATCTGTACAACATTACGATGGAGATGAAGACGGGCGGGCTTCGCAGCCTGCTTGTCGTTCCCAACGAGGGGATTTCGGCCCACGCTGTCGGCTTCGATACCGACGAGGCCGGTCGACTCAAGATCCCTATCAGTGGTGTTCAGGCCGTCAAAGACTACATCGTCGTCTCTCGCTAACGAATGGAAATCCTCGACACGTCGGCTTTTATTCACGAGTATCACACTGACGACGAGACGGCCTCCGTTCCGCAGGTCCACGAGGAACTGGAAGGCGAACACGCCTTCCGGTTCGACGCCGAGGAGGGTGCCGGAATGCATATCCACATTCCCGCCGATGGCACCACCGAGAAAGTCCAACGCGTCGCCACCGAAACCGGCGACGCCGACGAACTCTCGGAGACCGACTTGCTTTTGGTTTCGGCCGCGTTCGAACTCGACGGCACGCTCGTCACCGACGACTACGCGATGCAGAACGTCGCCGAGCGACTGAACGTCTCGGTCCAAGTCATCGCCCGCGACGGCATTACCGAACAGCGCGACTGGCAGTTCCAGTGTGCCGGCTGTGGCCGCACCTTCGACGACGACCACGAGCGGTGCCCGATCTGTGGCAGCGACCTTACACGCAAAAACCCGGCCTAACTGTCGCTGTTTACAGGAGGCCGATTTCGCCCAGATACAGCAGTGCGAACAGTGTCCCGTTGTAGCTGCCGTGAATCACGGACGGAACCACGATGTTTTGGGTGTAGTCGTACAGATAGCCAAGCACGAGACCGAGCACTCCTGCCAGCAGTGCATACGAGAGTTGGGCACCGAACCCGCCGCTCACCGCGGGAATATGGATCAGCCCGAACAGCACGGTGGCGAGGATAATCGCCGGCCAGCGTCCCCACGATTCTCTGAGCCGACCCTGTACGGCGCCTCGAAACAAGAGTTCCTCGGCGGGACCCACCAACAGCAGTGAGACGGGGACCATAAGCAGATAGTAGAGCGGATCGCCGACGCCCGCGGTCACTGCCTGATTGGCACCCGGCGAGAAGTTCGCCCACTGGAGCAGTTGGTTGATCACATACTGTCCACCCAACAGGACGAGTGTGCCGCCGACGATAACTCCGACACTGCGAGGGGTGGGAAGCATCAGCCTGACCAGCCTGTCGGTGTCGACGACCCGCAGATACAGCGCGACAACACCAATTATCGTTAGGAGTTGGATGGCTGTTTGGGTGATCCCGACGATATTGGTCGAGACCACCGAGCCGACGAGTGATATCACCAGTGGGTCGGTGGCTGCTTTGGTGATATTCGCTGCCAAATAGGCACCGAAGATAACGAGAATAGCTTCACCGATGTGTTGGAGTCGACGGCCGGTCGGTGCTGACTGCGCCATTACTGCCGCTGTCTACGACCGGGCGACTGTTAGAGACACCGATTTGGCTGATCCACCCCTCAAACGACAGAAAGGGATAACCCGCGCCGATAGCAATGACACCTATGAGCGACGCCGAGCTACGAGCGGCCGCCGAGACGGCACTCACCCAGTGTCTCAATCTCGGCCCAGCCGAGACCTGTCTGATTGTCACCGACGACAAACGCGAACGAATTGGCGAGACCCTCTACACTGTCGCCAGCGAGATCACCGACGACCCAGTGATCGTCCGCTACCCACCCGGAGAACAGCACGGTACCGAGCCACCCGAACCTATCGCAGCAGCCCTCCGCGAGGCCGATGTCTTCCTCGCACCGACGACAAAGAGTTTGAGTCATACCCGCGCCCGCGGGGCCGCCTGCGAGGCCGGTGCCCGCGGTGCAACCCTACCCGGAATCACCGAATCAGTGTTCACGAAGGGATTGGACGCCGACTACGAGGCTATCGACGCCCACTCGCAGGCCATGCACGAACAGGTGGTTGAGGCCGACGAGATCCGGGTCACCTCGCCACAGGGCACCGATATCACGTTCCAGATCGGCGACCGTGAGTGGCTCCTCGACACCGGAATCGTCCACGAGGCGGGTGGGTTCTCGAACCTCCCGGCGGGCGAAATCTTCGTCAGCCCAGAGAGTGCAACCGGCACCTACGTTGTCGACGGGACGATGCGACCCCACGGCCTGCTCGATGCCGACCAGCGACTCCGGTTCGAGGTCGAAGACGGCTACGTGACCGAGATTTCGGACGACGAAATCCGCGAGCAGATCGAGACCGCCGCCGAAGCGGCCGGGCAAGCGGCCTACAATCTCGCCGAGTTGGGAATCGGAACGAATGTCGGGGTCGACGACCTCGTCGGATCGGTTCTCTTGGACGAGAAGGCCGCCGGGACCGTCCACATTGCTATCGGTGACAACGCCTCAATTGGCGGCGAAACCGATGCGCCGCTTCATCTGGACGGGATTCTGCGGGAGCCGACTGTCTTTGCGGATGGCGTCGAACTGGAACTACCGGCGTAGTCGGTGGCTACTGCTGGAGTAGTCGACCCCTACTCCACGAGTAGCCGTCGACTACGGTAGCCAGCCACATACCGCCGCTACAAGCACGACTTTTTACCCACAGCCCTCGGAGGACGACCTATGAGCGATACAGACGCCGGCGACAGAGTGGCACTCACCTGCCCCTCCTGTTCGCCACGCGAGGAAACGGTCCACGAGGTGCTGAAACCCGGCGGCGACGTCACTGTCCGCTGTACTGACTGTAGTCACGTTCACAAAACCCAGATCGAATCGACCTCGACGGTCGACAAAAAGGTCATCGTCTCCCAAGACGGCGAATCCTTTAGCACGCAACTCCAGGCCGAACCCGACGAAACCGTCGAAGTTGGCGACGAGTTCATCGTCGACACCCCCGAGGCAATCTTGCAGGTCCGTGTCACCGGTCTCGAACTGCTGGATAGCGACGCTCGCTTCGAGAGCGCGATCATGGAAGACGTCGAAACCGTCTGGACGCGCGCGATCGACAATGTTGGCGTCAACGTAACCCTCCACCCAAAAGACGGCTCCCGTGACGATACCCGGAGTCTGAAGGTCAACGTCCCCGGCGACTACGAGTTCACCGTTGGCGACACCGACAGCTTCGGTGACGACGAGTTCACGATTACCGGCATTATCGTCCGCGACGACGCCGATGGTTACCGCTTCGACAAGTTCGACGAGCGTGGCGATATGGTGTACGCCAAGGACATCAAACGCATCTACGGTACTGACGAAACGACCAGCGCGTGGTCGGCCTGGTAGTGCGGTTCGACCCGCTTTCTGCGGCCAGATATCGACTAGTCGAACGCACGATTCAAGCCCGTCGACCCCGGAGTGTGGATAATGGATCGTGAAACACTCCGGGCGGACATGCTCGACGGGCTGGAGTACAGCCTCGACCAGCCGCTCGGAGCCGACATTGTCGACGCCCTCAAGAAGGTCCCTCGACACGAATTCACCAACCCTGAGGCCGCCAACAACGCCGACAGCTCCGACTCGCGCATTCTCCAGCCGGAGCTGGTGGCACGGCTCCTGATCGCGCTGGATGCTCAGTCAGGCGATGAGACGCTGATCGTCGGCTCGGGGGTCGGATACACCGCCGCCGCACTCGCCGAAATCGTCGGCGGTCGACACGTCCACGCTATCGATCTCGACCGCCAACTCGTCTCGCTGGCCCGCCAGAACCTCCAGTCGACGGGCTACGACCACGTCTTGGTCGACCGCCGAGACGGAGCCAACGGCTACCCCGAGTACGCCCCGTTTGACCGTATTTTGGTCGAGAGTTCGGTCATCGAGCCACCGCGCGCGCTGGTCGACCAACTCGCTCCCGGTGGTCGACTGGTCATCCCACAGGGCACGACCAGTCAAACGCTCGTAGCCTTTGAGCGCGATCCCAAGAGTCGGACCGTCGAGACGGCTGCCGAATTCGGCCCAGTGCGGTTCCGACCGATGTTGGTCGACGGCGAGCAGGCAAGCACCCCGGTTCGCAACCGCACCGAACGCGAGGACAGCGAGTTCGACGAGCAGGGCTACTTCGCGCCGTCGGGCTGGGAATACGAGTGGCTCGATTGGGACGAACGGTTGTAAGCGACACACTCAGGAATTAGGGGTCCAAATAAGGGAATATGGCTGACTCAGCACAACCGCCGGGCGACGAACGCGTCGACCCCTCGTCCGGAGAGCGGGCCGCAGATGTTGATTTTGGGGAGCTCACACTGAAAGAGCGGATCGCACTCGCAACCGCCCAACGGCCCGCCCTCGGTCTGTTTCTCGTCCTCTTTAGCCTGTTTGCCTTCACGTTCTTCATCGCGCTTGCGCTGGTCTATCCCACCGTCGCCGGCCTGTTTATTCTCGTGACGCTGGTGGTCACCCTGCTCGGCGTTGGTGGGTTTCTTATACTGCGTCGACTTGACCGAATGTGAGTCGACGGAAGGTCGACTGTTCTAAGTAAATATAATTAAGTAGTGCCCGGAGCGGGATTTGAACCTCAGTCGTTTCGCTCTCTGCGTTCGCTTCACTCCTTGGTTCAAATCCGCAGACAGTCGTTTCTCGGATTTAGAACTAGTCGCGACACGGTAAACCGGTCGCTCATGAAAGTTGAATCCGAGAAAACGCCCGGAGCGGGATTTGAACCCGCGTCACAACCGTGACAGGGTTGTATGATGGGCCACTACACCATCCGGGCTTCCTGCAACCATTCGTATCCGGGGCAGACGTTTAAGGCTTATTAGTTGCCCCCGCCCCGTCGTGCGATACCGTGCCACTGGCCGGTCGACGGATCGACCACGTTGTCCGGTCGCTGGTCGACTGGCCGGAGCGGGATTTGAACTTCGGTCGCTCTGCTCACTACGTTCGCGTCGCTCCTTAGTTCAAATCCCTCAGTGAGTCGTTTTACCGACTCACGGTGTTGCTGAGTACACGCTACGCTCACGGCTACGCCGTTCGCTGTCGTGGCGCGTAGCGCCACGCAAACGCGCTGCTCAGCGTTATTGTTCGTCGGAAAAAGCGCCCGGAGCGGGATTTGAACCCGCGTCACAACCGTGACAGGGTTGTATGATGGGCCACTACACCATCCGGGCGAACCGTACTACAACGTCTCCCCGAGACACAAATAAGGCTTCCTTTTTGAAGGCCGTGTGGTATCCGGTACCGAACAGGCCCAAAAGCATATAGTAGTCGACAGCCTGCCATACAGTATCACGCCCTCCTGCGGTCGGTGAGCCGCTGGTGTCGGGCGAAGTTGGCAACTGTTAAATGGCTCGGCTTTCTAACTCGCTGTAGTATCTCGTGACAGTAGCTTCTTCCCACCAACAGATAACTCACCCATGGTAGATGTCAGCCAACACGAACTTGTCCCAGACCATATCATCCTCGATGAGCCCGAAATCGAATCGGTTCTCGAGGAGTATGATCTCAGCCGTACCGACTTACCGAAAATTAAAACCAATGATCCAGCACTTCCCGACGACGCCACACCGGGCGACGTCCTCAAAATCGTCCGCGACTCACGTACAACCGAAACCGCAATCTCATACCGACTGGTGATCGAATGAACCGGCAAGACCGACGCACGATCTCCCGGGAGTATTTCGAGGAAGACCGACTCGCAGAACACCACTTCCGCTCGTTCAACGCCTTTCTCGACAAGGGCATGCAGCAGGTCGTCGACGAAAAAGAGACCATCGACACCGACATCGGCGACAAGGAGGGCCAAGAGCCCGTCTACGTCGAACTCGGTGACATCCGCATCCTCACGCCGCGTGTGCGAGAGGCCGACGGCTCCGAAGAACTCCTGTACCCACAGGAAGCGCGACTCCGGAATATCACCTACGCAGCCCCCGTTTTCATGGAGATGTCGATCATCCGCGGTGGCGAAGACGAACCCGAAACGGTCGTCGACTCCACCGAAACCAAGGTCGGCCGCATGCCGATCATGGTCGGCTCCCAGAACTGTAACATTCAGGGCTTCTCGGATCAGGAACTGATCGAGATCGGTGAAGACCCCGTCGACCCCGGTGGCTACTTCATCGTCAACGGCTCCGAGCGCGTGCTGATGACCAGCGAGGACCTCGCCCCGAACAAGATTCTGGCCGAACACGATACGAAATACGGCGACGATATTCAGGTCGCCAAAACGTTTAGCCAGCGTCGTGGCTACCGCGCACTCGTTCTCTGTGAGCGCAACCGCGAAGGCCTGCTCGAAGTCAGCTTCCCATCCGTTTCGGGCAGCGTCGACTTCGTCACACTCGTCCGGGCACTCGGGCTCGAATCCGACCAGGAGATCGTCCACCGTGTGTCGGAAGACCCCGAGATCGTCAAATTCATGCTGGAGAATCTGGAGGAAGCCGAAGTCCAGACCACCGAGGAAGCAATCGAAACCCTCGGAAAACGTGTTGCCTCCGGGCAAGGCAAAAACTACCAGCTCAAACGCGCCAACTACGTCATTGATCGATATCTCCTGCCACACCTCCACGAGGAGGGTGCCGAAGACGAGGAGATCCGCATCAACAAGGCCTACTACCTCTGCCGAATGGCCGAAGCCTGCTTTGAGCTCGCTCTCGACCGACGCGAGGCCGACGACAAGGACCACTACGCCAACAAGCGGCTGAAGGTCTCGGGCGATCTGATGACCGACCTGTTCCGGACAGCCCTCAACAAGCTCTCCCGGGACGTGAAATATCAGCTCGAACGCGCCAACATGCGAAACCGTGATCTCTCGGTCGGCACCGTCGTCCGTTCCGACGTGCTCACCGAGCGACTCGAACACCCGATTGCCACTGGTAATTGGGTCGGTGGCCGCTCCGGCGTGAGCCAGCTGGTCGACCGAACTGACTACATGGGGGTTCTGTCCCACCTGCGCCGACTTCGCTCGCCGCTGAGTCGCTCGCAGCCGCACTTCGAGGCACGGGATCTGCACGCGACCCAGTGGGGTCGCATCTGTCCCTCCGAGACGCCGGAGGGGCCAAACTGTGGTTTGGTGAAGAACTTCGCTCAGGCAATGGAGCTGAGCCAGGATATCGAGGACGAACAGGGACTGAAACGAGAGCTGTCGTCGATGGGAGTCGAGGGGATCCCCGGCATTGACAGTATTGAACGAACCACCCCGGCGGACGACTAACAATGGCTCAGGCACGAGAAGCGAAAGTATACGTCAACGGTAGTCTGGTTGGAACCCACCCGGACCCCGAACAGCTCGCCGAACAGATCCGAGAAGCCCGCCGCCGCGGCGACGTCTCGGACATGGTCAACGTCTCGGTCCGTGGTCGGACCCAAGAGGTCATCATCAACGCCGATGCTGGCCGGGCCCGCCGCCCACTGATCGTCGTCGAAAACGGCGAACCGCTCCTCGGTGACGAGGAAATCGAGGCCGTCGACGAGGGCGACCTCGAATTCGAGGACCTCGTCGACCGCGGCTACGTCGAGTTCATCGACGCCGAAGAGGAAGAAGACATCCTGATCGGTGTCGACGAAGATGACCTCACCGACAAGCACACCCACCTCGAAATCGATCCGTCGCTGATCTTCGGGATCGGTGCAGGGATGATTCCGTATCCGGAACACAACGCCAGTCCCCGGATTACGATGGGCGCAGGGATGATGAAACAGTCGCTGGGGCTGCCATCCGCCAACTACCGGATCCGACCCGACACGCGTCAGCACCTCCTGCACTACCCGCAGCTCTCGATGGTCAAAACCCAGACCACCGATCAGATCAACTACGACGAGCGACCCGCCGCCCAGAACTTCACGGTCGCCGTCATGAGCTACGAAGGGTTCAATATCGAGGACGCACTCGTGATGAACCAAGGCTCGGTCGACCGCGCGCTCATGCGGTCGCACTTCTTCCGCACCTACGAGGGCGAGGAACGACGCTACCCCGGCGGTCAGGAAGACCACTTCGAGATTCCAAGTCAGGATGTCCGCGGCGCACGCGGGGAAGACGCCTACACGCATCTCGACGACGACGGGCTCGTCAACCCCGAGACGGTTGTCGACGAGAATTCGGTCCTGCTCGGCAAGACCAGCCCACCGCGGTTCCTCGAAGAACCCGACGATATGGGCGGTCTTAGCCCGCAGAAGCGGCGTGAGACTTCGGTGACGATGCGTTCGGGCGAGGACGGCGTCGTCGACACGGTCACGCTGATGGAGGGCGAAGACGGCTCGAAGCTCTCGAAGGTCAAAGTTCGAGACGAGCGAATCCCAGAGCTTGGTGACAAGTTCGCCTCCCGGCACGGCCAGAAGGGTGTTGTGGGCCACTTGGCACCACAGGAAGATATGCCGTTTACCGAGGAAGGACTCGTTCCCGACCTCGTGCTGAACCCACACGCACTCCCATCGCGGATGACTGTGGGCCACGTGCTGGAAATGCTCGGCGGGAAGGTTGGTGCGCTCGAAGGACGGCGCGTCGACGGGACGCCGTTCCAGGGCGAAGACGAAGAGGAACTCCGTGGCGCACTCGAAGACCACGGCTTCAAATCCTCCGGCAAGGAGGTCATGTATTCGGGTGTGACGGGTGAGAAAATCGACGCCGAGATTTTCGTCGGCACGATTTTCTACCACAAACTCTACCACATGGTCTCGAACAAGCTGCACGCCCGCTCCCGCGGGCCTGTGCAGGTGCTGACCCGCCAGCCGACCGAGGGGCGTGCCCGTGAGGGTGGGCTCCGTGTCGGTGAGATGGAGCGGGATACCATCATCGGTCACGGTGCGGCGATGGTGCTCAACGAACGCCTGCTGGATTCCTCGGACAAAGAGACGGTGTACGTCTCGGCCGATACAGGCATGATCGCGGTCCAGGACCGCGAACAGCGCCGTGTCTACGATCAGGTGACCGGCAGCGAGGACAACATCCACGAACTCGAAGTCAGTTACGCGTTCAAACTCCTCCTGGACGAACTGATGGCGCTCGGCATTCGACCAACACTCGAACTTGAGGACGCAGTCTAAGGGCTCACACACAATGTCAATGCAAACACCAAAACAGCTCGGTGGGATCCGGTTCGGTCTGATGGATCCCGAGACGTACCGCGACATGTCGGCCACGAAAGTGATTACGGCCGACACCTACAACGACGACGGCTACCCCATCGACATGGGGCTGATGGACCCCCGACTCGGCGTCATCGACCCCGGTCTCGAATGCCGAACCTGCGGCCAGCACTCGGGTTCGTGTCCCGGCCACTTCGGCCACATCGAACTCGCCGCGCCGGTCATCCACGTCGGCTTCACGACGCTGATGCGTCGACTCCTGCGGGCGACCTGTCGGGAGTGCGGCGGACTGACGCTGACCGAAGACAAAAAAGAGCAGTTCCGCGAGAACCTCGTTCGCGCGGAGGAACTCGGCAAAGACCCCGACACGGTGCTCAAAAACGCCGTTCGAGAGGCACGGAAATCCAACACCTGTCCACACTGTGGCAACCCACAGGCCGACATCAAACACGAGAAGCCGACGACCTACTACGAGGTCGAAGACGTGCTGGCCTCGGAGTACTCCGAAGTCATCGCCGAGGCAATGCAGCCCGACGAGGATGACGAAGACGACGAGGGGATCAGTCCCTCGGAGTTGGCCGACCAGACCGGCATCTCGCTGGAACGGATCAACCAGATCCTCGGCGGCGAGTTCCGCCCGCTCGACGAGGACCGACGGGCCCTCGAAAAGGCACTCGACGTCGACTTGACGGAAGAAGATATGAACAAACTGATGCCCTCGGATATTCGCGACTGGTTCGAGGACATCCCGGATTCGGATATCGAAGTACTGGGCATCGACTCGGAGAACTCCCGGCCGGAGTGGATGATCATGACCGTGCTGCCGGTGCCGCCGGTCACAGCCCGCCCATCGATCACCCTCGACAACGGCCAGCGCTCCGAGGACGACCTCACGCACAAGCTGGTCGACATCATCCGCATCAACCAGCGGTTCATGGAGAACCGCGAGGCAGGAGCCCCACAGCTGATTATCGAGGACCTCTGGGAGCTGCTGCAGTACCACGTGACGACCTTCGTGGACAACGAGATTTCCGGAACTCCACCGGCCCGACACCGCTCGGGTCGACCCCTCAAAACCCTCAGCCAGCGCTTAAAAGGCAAAGAGGGGCGGTTCCGCGGCTCGCTGTCGGGGAAACGCGTCAACTTCTCGGCGCGTACCGTCATTAGCCCCGACCCGACGCTGAGCCTCAACGAGGTCGGGATTCCGGACCGCGTGGCCAGCGAGATGACGATCACGATCAACGTCACCGACCGCAACACCGAAGAGGCCCGCCAGTACGTCGCCAACGGCCCCGAGAAACATCCCGGTGCCAACTACGTCAAACGGCCCGACGGTCGACGGCTGAAGGTCACGCCGAAGAACTGCGAAGAACTATCGACAAAAATCGAGGAAGGCTGGGAGGTCAACCGCCACCTCGTCGACGGCGACATCGTGATCTTCAACCGCCAGCCGTCGCTGCACCGAATGAGTATTATGGCCCACGAGGTCGTCGTGATGCCGTACAAGACCTTCCGGCTCAACACGGTTGTCTGTCCGCCGTACAACGCTGACTTCGACGGCGACGAGATGAACCTCCACGCCCTCCAGACCGAGGAGTCCCGTGCCGAGGCCCGTGTGCTCATGCGCGTCCAAGAGCAGATCCTCTCGCCGCGCTTCGGCGAGAACATCATCGGGGCGATTCAGGACCACATTTCGGGGACCTACCTGCTGACCAACGACAATCCCCACTTCACCGAGACACAGGCACTCGACCTGCTCCGAGCGACCCGCGTCGACGAGTTACCCGACCCCGACGGCGAGGACGAGACCGGTCCCTACTGGACCGGTCGGACCGTCTTCTCGCTGCTCCTTCCGGACGGCCTGAATCTCGAGTTCACCTCGTCGACCGGCGGCGACGTGATCATCGAGGACGGCGTGCTGCTCGAAGGGACGATCGACGAGGACGCTGTCGGCGCCTTCGGCGGCGAGATCGTCGACACTATCGTCAAACAGTACTCGGAGACACGCGCGCGAGTGTTCATTAATGAGGTCGCCGCGCTGGCGATGCGGGCGATCATGCACTTCGGGTTCTCGATCGGGATCGACGACGAGTCGATTCCACCCGTTGCGGACGAGCAGGTCGACGAGGCAATCGACAGCGCCTACGACCGAATCGAAGAGCTGATCGACACCTACGAGGCCGGCGAACTCGAATCGCTCCCCGGCCGAACGGTCGACGAGACGCTCGAAATGAAGATCATGCAGACGCTCGGCAAAGCCCGGGACTCCGCCGGTGAGATCGCCGACGACCACTTCGCCGATGACAACCCGGCAGTCATCATGGCCCGTTCCGGGGCTCGGGGTTCGATGCTCAACCTCACCCAGATGGCCGGCTGTGTCGGCCAGCAGGCAGTCCGTGGCGAACGAATCAATCGGGGTTACGAGGATCGAACCCTCGCCCACTACGAGCCGAACGATCTGTCCGCGGAGGCCCACGGCTTCGTCGAGAACTCCTACCGAAGCGGTCTCACCCCGCGTGAGTTCTTCTTCCACGCGATGGGTGGCCGCGAGGGGCTCGTCGATACGGCAGTCCGGACGTCGAAATCCGGGTACCTGCAGCGCCGACTGATCAACGCGCTGTCTGAACTCGAAGCCCAGTACGACGGTACCGTGCGGGACACCTCTGGAACGGTTATCCAGTTCGAGTTCGGTGAGGACGGTACCTCGCCGGTGCGTGTCTCTTCCGACGAGGACTTCGATATCGACGTCGAGGGAATTACGGATCGCGTTGTCGACGCGGAGTTCGGCAGCGAGAGCGAAAAGGAGGCATTCCTCGGTCGGCGCGAGCCGCCGACGAACCTCTCAGAGCGTAGTGAGCCGCGGTTCGAGGAGGTGGAATCCGATGACTGAAGCAGAGTACGATCCGATGGCTGCCTACAGCCACATTACCGACGATATCGAAGCAATCGTCGAAGACACGGTGCTGCCACGCCGACTCAAGGATCGGGTCTACGACACCATCGAAGACCACGAGGGCGTGACGACCGAGCAGGCGACCGACATCGCCCGTGGGGTCGAATCACAGTACACCGACACGCGCGTCGACCCACTCGAACCTGTGGGTACTGTCTCGGCCCAGTCGATTGGTGAGCCCGGAACGCAGATGACGATGAACACGTTCCACTATGCGGGGGTCGCAGAGATTGACGTGACCCAAGGGCTGCCACGACTCATCGAGCTTGTGGACGCCCGGAAGACGCCGGATACGCCGATGATGACGGTGTATCTCGAAGACGAGTACGCCGAAAAACGAGAGAAGGCCCACGAGGTCGTCTGGGCACTCGAAGCAACCGACATCCTGTCGCTCGGCGATGTCTCGACCAACGTCGCGGACATGCTCGTCCGGATCGACCTCAACGAGGAGACGCTGCTCGAACGGTGGCCAACGGTCGACTCCGCAAACACCGTCGCCACTGAGATTTCCGAAACCATCGAGGACAAACTCGGTGTTTCGACCCGGCAGAGCGGGATGGCAATCGAGTTCGGTCCCAACGAACCGAGCTACCGAGAACTGCTCCAGCTCGTCGAACAGCTCCGAGAGATCGTCTTCAAGGGGATCGAAGAGATCAGCCGCGTCGTGATCCGGAAAGAGGAGTTAGAGGACGGCGAGGAGTTCGTCCTCTACACCGAGGGATCGGCGTTCGGCGACGTGCTCCACATCGAGGGCGTCGACGCCAGCCGCTCTACGTGTAACAACATCCACGAGATCCGTGCGGAACTCGGCGTCGAGGCCGCCCGCGAGGCGATCATCAACGAGACGATTGACACGCTCCGCGAGCAGGGTCTCGACGACGTGAACATTCGGCACCTGATGCTGGTCGCCGACATCATGACCAACGAAGGGACGATTGAGTCGATTGGTCGACACGGAATTTCGGGCTCGAAGGACTCGGTGCTGGCGCGTGCGGCCTTCGAGGTGACGGTCAACCACCTGCTGGACGCCGCGGTTCACGGCCAGAGCGACGATCTCAACGGCATCATCGAGAACGTCATCGCTGGCAAACCGATTGCACTGGGCACCGGCGACGTCAAACTCCGCATGGGATCGATTGACGCCAACCCGGCCGACGACTGACCATGAAAGTCACGCTCTCCGACGAGGCACGACGGTATATGGGGCTGTTCGACGAGGAGACCGACGTCAGCCCCAACGACTGTCTCGTCGAGAGCGACCGTGTGGTGTTTCTGATCCCGGCCGGTGAGATGGCCGACGCTATCGGTCCCGACGGGCGGATCGTCCGTCGTGTCGAGGAGAAAATCGGCCGGACAGTCGACCTCGTTGAGGACGCCGAGACACCCGCAGCGTTCGTCGAAAACGCACTCGCCCCCGCAGTCGTTCGCGGGGTGACGATCTCCGAACAGGGCGACCGGGTCGCCTACGTCGAGGTGGTCGACGCCGACCGTGGGGTCGCTATCGGCTCGAACGGCCAACATATCGAGACGGCGCGTCGACTGGCCCGTCGACAACACGATATCGACGACATTCAGTTGACGTAGCTTCTCACAACAGTCAACTGACACAGACAGTCGACGTTCTGTTCTTTGAGACTGTCGACTAGCTGTAAGCGGCTTTCCGTCCGTTTTGTGCGCTCCGAGTCGGTTTCACTCCGTTTTATCTCACACTGGGAAACAGTCTCAGATTCGATTAGCGACCCCTAAGAAGCGATTTGCGTGGGTTTCGCTGAGTCCAAAGAGAGATGCTTAAGTATCCGCATCCGAAACGAGAGGCTACATGGCCAACGGCAAATATGCCGCCCGGAAGCTCAAGAAAGACCGGCAGAAGCGACGCTGGTCGGACTCCGAGTACGCTCGACGAGAGCGCGGGCTCAAAAAGAAGTCAGACCCACTCGAAGGCGCACCGCAGGGACGCGGCATCGTCCTCGAAAAGGTCGGTATCGAAGCAAAGCAGCCGAACTCCGCGATCCGAAAATGTGTTCGGGTCCAGCTCATCAAGAACGGCAAGCAGGTCACCGCCTTCTGTCCCGGTGACGGTGCGATCTCGTTCATCGACGAACACGACGAGGTCACGATTGCCGGAATCGGTGGCGCGAAGGGTCGTGCAATGGGCGACCTTTCGGGTGTCAACTACAAGGTCGAGAAGGTCAACGGCGTTTCGATGATCGAACTCGTCCGCGGCAACGCAGAGAAACCGGTGCGATAATGTCCGAGAGCGAATCTGACGTCTCCGAAGACGTAGAGGAAGAAGAGATCGACGCTGAGGATGTTGACGCCGAAGAAGTCGACGCCGAAACTGAGGATGTTGACGCTGAGGAAGTCGACGCCGAAGACGCCGAGGAAGCCAAAGAGTCGGCTGTCGAGGGCGCACTGCTGTTCGGTGTGTGGGATGTCTCGGAGATCGAGTACACCGATCCCAGTACCCAGACGTATCTCACCGTGACGCCGATCGCTCACACGATGGGTCGACACGCCTCGAAACAGTTCGAGAAAAGCGAGATCTCGATCGTCGAGCGGCTCATCAACCGGCTGATGCAGACCGAAGAAAACACGGGCAAAAAACAGCAGGCCGCTTCGATCGTTCAGGACGCCTTCGAGATCGTCCACGAGCGGACCGAAGAAAACCCAGTGCAGGTGCTGGTCCGTGCGGTCGAAAACGCCGCCCCACGTGAGGAGACTGTTCGCCTCAAATACGGTGGGATCTCGGTTCCCAAGGCCGTCGACGTCGCCCCACAGCGCCGTGTCGACGAGGCCCTGAAGTTCCTCGCCGTTGGGACAAAAAACGCCAGCTACAAATCGAAAACGACTGCTGCCGAGGCACTCGCCCAGCAGATCATCGGTGCAGCCAGCTACGACGTCCAGACGTACGCGATCTCCCAGAAGGAAGAGCGCGAACGCGTTGCAGCTGCAGCCCGCTAACGCTGTTTTCGGTTTTCATTTTCGAAGAATCAAAATCAGAGCAACTGCTATCGAGCTTCGTCTATTCGACGTCGAGGCAGTTCAGGTTCGGTCGACAACGTCGACTGTGTTTTCTACCACAAACTCTGTACCATCGCCGGCGGTCTGAGAGCAGTAGAAAATGGAGTGGCCGGTAGAAATTCGTGCGGTTGTGAGTCGAAAAGCCGTTTCCCCGACTATACCACGAGGTACTCTTCGAGGTGGTCGCGGTCCGCAAGCGTAGCCCCATCGAGTTCGTCGACCATCCGGCCGTGGTCCATCGCATAACAGCGCTCGGCGAGCCCCTGAATCACAGACAAGTTCTGCTCGACGAACAAAATCGTCGTGCCAAACTCCTCGTTGATCCGCTTGAGGTCCTCGGTAATAGATTGCACAATCGACGGTTGGACACCCTCGGATGGTTCGTCGACCAACAACAGATCGGGATCACCGACGAGTGCACGGCCAATTGCCAGCATCTGCTGTTGGCCGCCGCTCATAGTTCCAGCATCCTGATCGGCTCGTTCTTCGAGGATCGGGAAGTAGTCGTATACGCGGTCGTAGAGCGTCTCTTCGCCGGTTCCGATTCCTTCACCGATCATGAGGTTCTGCTCGACAGTCAGCCCTGCAAAAACGTCTCGGCCCTGTGGAACGTAGCCGATTCCTCGGCGGGCGTGAACGTCGGCCGATTCGGCAGTTACATCCTCACCGTTGAACTGCACGGTTCCGGCTTCAGGTTCTAACAACCCCATGACTGCTTTCAGCAGCGTTGTTTTACCGACACCGTTGCGGCCGACGATCCCGACGATTTCGCCCTCCTCGACCGTACAGTCGACATCGTGGAGAATCGGCGTACCATCATAGCCTGCATTCAGCCCCGTAATTTCGAGACTCATGCGTTCTCCCCCAAGTAGATCCGGCGGACGGCCTCGTCGGTCTCGATCTCCTCGATCGGTCCCTGTCGGAAGACAGCCCCTTGATTCAACACGGTGACCTGCTCGGAGATCTCACGGACAAACTCCATGTCGTGTTCGACGACGAGAAACGCCATCCCATCGTCGTGCAGCGAGGTGATCAAATCAGCCACGTCAGCCGTTTCGTCGACCGACATGCCTGCGACCGGCTCGTCGAGCAACATCAGCTCGGGATCGAGCGTGATCGCCATGCCGATCTCAAGGCGCTGTTGTTGGCCGTGCGAGAGATCACCGGCCGGCGTGTCGGCCTGCTCGGTGAGTGCGATCTGTTCGAGCGTTTCGGCCATTACACGGTCGACATTGCGGTCGGTCCGCTGGAGCGGTACCTGGAGGTTCCGCTTGACAGAAAGGTTCTCGTAGACGTGCGGCGACTGGAACTTGACGCTGAGGCCGGTGTCGATCCGCTCGTGTGGATCGAGCCCGGTGAGGTCGTTCCCATCAAAGTAGATGTCGCCCTCGCTCGGCGAGAGTTTGCCTGTAATCAGATTGAGCAGTGTGCTCTTGCCAGCCCCATTTGGACCGATCAGACACCGGATTTCGCCCCGGTTGACTTCGAAGTCGACATCGTCGACGGCGGTCAGCCCGCCGAATTTCTTGGTCAGCTGTCGGGTCGCCAAAATGACGTTTGTGCCGGAGCCAGTCGTGGCGACCGCCGGTTTCTGTCGTGCGTTAATGTCTTCAGGTGCGCTCATTTGACTGAGTCCTCCGTTGGGCTACCGGTGGGCGACTGACTCGATCGCCGGTCCAGCAGCGTGTCTTTGAGATCGTTGAGTGTCGGTGCGATTCCGGCTGGCATGTACAGGATGACTCCTAGCAGGAGCCCCCCGACAATGACCAGTGCCCATTCGGGACCGACTGGGCCGATTCCGCTTGACAGCCCGGTTCGCATCCGCTCGATGAGAAGTGTTGCACCGATTGCACCCAGCAGCGACTGGCGGCCACCGATACTCACCCAAACGACCGGGAGAGCTGCGAAGGCGATACTGAATACACTGGGGTCGACGTAGTTGCCCCAACTGGCGTAGAAGACGCCACCGAGAGCAGCCAGTCCGCCACCGATAGTGAAGACGACGAGTTTGATGAACGGGACGTTGTAGCCGAACATCGCGGTTCGTTCCTCGTCTTCGCGGACCGCAACCATCGTCATCCCGAAGGAACTGTTCAACAGGACGCGAAGCCCCAGATAGGTTCCGACGAGTACGAACAGCGCCGCGTAATAGAAGCCAACCGTCTGGAAGACGATCCCGGCCCCGCCGATTCCGAATGTGAGGTTCGGAATATTTGTCATCCCGTTGAACCCGCCGAGTCGAGCAGCTCCGATGGCCCACTCGCTACCAGCGGTCTGGCCCATAAACGTGTTCAATACAAGCGCGACGACAAGCGTCATGATCGTGACGTAGACGTCACGGACACCCCCGTAGAACATGAAGTAGCCCAAGATTGCGGCCGCCAGTGTGCCGACGACAACCGCGCCGAACAACGCGGCCGTCGCGCCGGTCATCGACGCAAAGTTGATGCCGATAATGCCGAACGTGTAGGCCGAGACGCCGAAAAACGCCACCTGCCCGAAACTCAGCACACCGCAGTAGCCCCAGACGAAACTGAGGCTGATTGCGAGAAAGGCGAGCCCGAAGTACCGGGAAGTCTGTAAGGCGGTGTACGGGTCGGTCACCTGGGGGTAGACCGCAAGCGCCACAACGGCGACGGCAAAGGCGACCCAAAACGGTGTGGAGTTGCCCAGTGTGTTCGGCCCTTCGAACAGCCCGCGAACGCGCGAAAGCACCCCTTCGGCGCTCATTCTTCGGCCCTCCGGCGTTGCCGCCACGATTCAACGTAGCCGGTGATCCCCTCCGGCAGCAGTCGAAGGGCGACAATTGCGACCGACAACATCAGCATCTGGCCGAAAAAGGTGTCGACGAAGAAGCTCCCCGTGGCGTTGAATAGACTGAGGACGCCCGCCGCCGACAGTGTGCCGATGATGACCGATGGCCCGCCGACGACGACGGCAACGAACGCCTCGACGAGGAAGGTTCCCCCACGGTTTGGAGTGATCGACCCTAACGACGGTGCCGAGAGCGCGCCCGTCAGCCCGGCCAGCGCCGAGCCGATAGCGAACGTCACGACGTACATCCGGTCGGTGTCGATCCCCATCGCCCGAGCGGTTTCAGGGTCCTTGATGGTCGCGCGTGCTTTGACGCCGAACTCGGTTCGGGTAAACAGCACGTACAGCCCAGCGAGGACGAAGATGGCGATCATCGGCAGGAGGATGCTTCGGTACACTGACGAGGAAAACGGTCCGTAGTCGACGTTCCCCAGGGGTGTCGAGATACTATCGAGACTCGACCCGAAGACGATCAACAGCAACTGTGCGACGATGAGGCTGAGTCCCCAGGTGGCGACCATCGAATCGAGCAGTCGATCATAGAAGTGCCGGACGATCGTTCGCTCGATGATGATTCCGAACACAGTTGTGACAAGGACGCCGATGATCATTGCAATCGGCAGTGGGATCCCAGCGTGGTACGGCAGTGCAGTGCCGTAGACACCGATCAGGATGAACTCGCCGTGGGCGAGGTTGATCACACCCATCATCCCGAAGATGATGGCCAGTCCCACTGTCGCCAGCACGATGAAGCCGAAGCTATTGAGAAACTGGAAGAACAGTGCTCCGAGGCTGGCGACCGACAACTGCAATGGCGTCGCTACCGCGTCAATCACGGCGTCCCGACCTCCAATGGCTTGGTGGTTGTATGCATGTGCTCATTGGTTCTCTTTAGACGTCGTAGACGTCGCTTGGGACGTACTGGGTCGTCTTGTCTTCCTCGCGGAGGTCACAGCCTGCACCACCTTCGACCTCTTCGCGGAGGAAGCTCGGTCCGATACGTTCGTTGTTGGTGAACGAAATCTCGTGGTTCTCGTCGGCATGAGCGACACGCATTTCGTGTTCCATGTGGTGGGTCGCCCCGTCGAGGGTGAGTTCGCCCGATGGTGCACTGATATCCCGACCCTGCTCGAGCACTTCGATCACCGCTTCCTGATCGAAGGTGCCTGCCTCCTCGACGGCTTCAGCCCAGAGGTACACCGAGAAGTAGTTGTTCTGTGCCTCTTGGTTGAGGTAGTTTGCGTCGGGCCACCGGGTATAGAAGTCCTCGACGAAGTTCTCGCCTTCCCGGAGATCACCCAACTCCTCCATGTAGCTGACGCCGCAGTAGACGTCGGTCAGCGCCGGTGGATCGTAGCGTTTGTGCTCAAAGCCTTGAGCCATCGCCGTCGACGTTCCGACCGGAATCGTCAGGTCGTTGGTCGCCCGCTGATCGTAGAAGTTCTCGTGGTTCGCACCGACGAGCATCGACATGATAAAGTCGGGATCCTCCTGTTGGATCCGGTTGATCACCGACGAAAAGTCAGTCTCACTGAGTGGGATGTACTCCTCGCCGACGATGTTGTAGTCGTTCTCCTGTGCGAGGACGTTGACCCAATCTCCGGAGAGTTGGCCGAAGTTGTAGTCGGCAGCAACAATGTAGATATCCTCGCCGTACTGGTCGGCGAGATATGGTGTGACAATACCTAACTGTTGGCGAGCGGTCGCGCCGACCGGGAAGATAGTATTGTCACAGACGCCACCCTCGTACTGCGTCGTGTAGAAATAGAGCTGCTCGTTCTCGTTGATGATCGGACGGATCGCCTCGCGGGTCGCACTCGAATAGCCCGCCCACAGGGCGTCGACCTCGTCCTGTAGAATCAGTCGTTCGGTCAGTTCTTGATAGCGCTGGTTGTCGGACTGTGGATCGGGGTCGACGATCTCGACCTGCTCGCCGAGAATACCACCCTCTTCGTTGATCTCTTCGATTGCCAAGCGGGTTGCCTGCCACTTCGAGGTGCCGTTGAGCTGGAAGTTTCCGGAGCGATCTTCGAGAATTCCGACCGTCGGACCATCACTGCCGCCGCTACCGCCCGAACAGCCAGCAAGCGAAATTCCGAGTCCAGTAGCACCTGCTGCCAACACTGATCGACGGGAGACGTTATTGTAGCTCATTGAGTACCCTCAACTATTTCGGCGAAATTGTGTGCATGTGCAACTTGGTCAGCTGTTTTCTGCATCGTACGTCTACTCATTTCAACAACGATGCGAAGGTGAGGGTATTTGATAAATGTTTTCAAAATATACGGTACAATAGAATATATAGTAGAATGCAATCAAATGTGTCATTATACCCTTATATATTGGACATATATTCTCTGTATCTGGCAGAGGTGTGTGAGAAATATAAAGGTGGTTACTAACCGACCTTTCTTTGTTAGCTTCTACAATTATTCTGTGTTCGTAGAGAGGTGATGTAGTATTACCAGTCAAGCTAGTTTTGATCCGTCTACCGGTCTGCCTCGACGACAGTGAGTTTGACGGCATGAACTCCTTTTAAAGGCTGGAGCCGCGCGACGAGCTGTTCGATCCGGCTCCCCGTACCGTCGACAGCGATCGATTCGAGACAGAAGTGGGCGCTCAGGTGGACGTGGTGGACCGCGATGATCGTGTCGACGAAATCGTGCTGGAGGGCCGACATTTCGTCGGTCACGCCGTGCTGGTCGTGGTCGTAGAGCACCACGACGGTTCCACTAAGCGTCCCCGAAAGCCCGGTCTGCTGATTGAACTCGGTGACAAACGCCCGAAGGGCGTCTCGGGTTGCCTCCGACCGACTATCGTAATCGCCAGTCTCGACTACGGTATCCAGTTCGGCGAGGAGATCAGGCGGTAGTGTGACGCTCATCCGGTCGACATCGTTGGCCATAGGATCGTGTTTTCATCTGCCCATTTAATCGTTTGTAGGAGCGATGGATGCGCAGTATCTCTCCAGATAGTATTACGATTTAGACCAAAAGTATTATCATGTGCCTGAATAACAGATTTCGTATCAATGCATATTCCCGATGGATTCCTCGACCCGTGGGTTGCCGGGCTGTTTTGGCTCGGCTCCGGTGTGGCGATCGGTGTGGCTGTTCGCCGTGCCCGCACCAAACTCGGTGACAAACGAACCCCACTACTGGGTGTCGTTGCAGCCGGTGTCTTCGCCGCCCAAATGCTCAACTGGCCGATTCCCGGCGGTACAAGTGCTCATTTCGTCGGCGGCGCGTTCGCCGGAATCCTCCTCGGGCCCTCGCTGGGAATCCTCGCGATGACAGCAGTCGTCACGATTCAGGCACTTGTCTTCGGCGACGGTGGGATCATCGCCCTCGGTGGCAATCTGTTTGCGATGGCGGTCGTCGACGTGCTCGTGGGCTACGTCCTGTTCAGTGCGTTCAGACGCGTCCACGAAACCGGCGCGGCGTTTCTCGGCGGCTGGGCGGCGATCACGGTCTCGGCGCTCGTGGTCGGTGCTGGTGTCGGCGTCTCGTCGGCGTTTGCCTACGAGTTGGGCACGACGATCCCGATCATGGTCGTCGGACACGCCGTCTTAGGGCTGATCGAAGGTGCGATCACGGCGGTCGTCTACGGCTATGTGGTGTCGACCCGTCCTGATCTGATCTGTGGCCGCTTCACAGGTGAGACAGTCGTCCCAGAGGTTAGCGCATGAGTGTCCAGTCGACCGAGCCATGGATCAAAGGGGCGTTGCTGGGTATTCTCGTGCTCGTCGTCTTGGCTCCCCTCTTCGGGTGGGCCTCAGGTGCAGTCGGTTACGCCGAACCGCTCGAAAACGCGGCCGAAGCAACCGGTGGGGCTGAGGCTGCCACCACCACCCTCCCCGGACTGTTTCCTGACTACTCCGTACCGGGACTCAGCACGTCAGTTGGCACACTCGTTTCTGCAATTGTCGGAACTGGTCTCACACTGCTGATTGCGGTTGGGACTGGTCGACTGCTCGAACCGTGACCGGAACTGTTGCTGATTCGGCCGAAACTATCTCGGGGCACCTCCGGCGATTTTTCACAGCCGAGCAGATTGCCGCCGAAAATGGCCTGCTTCAGCAGCGCGATCCGCGTGTCTCGCTTTTGTCTATCGCCGGACTCGCACTGGCGGTCATGCTCTCTCGAAGGCTCGCGGTTGTCTGTCTGTTTGCTGGCGTGACGCTGCTGTTAGCACGGCTCTCGAAAGTTCCACTCCGTCGACTGCTCGGGCGGTCGGCAGTCGTCCCACTTTTTTCGGGGTTGATTGTCCTTCCACAGATCGTGTTACTCCCTGGCGAAGCGCTCGTCGGGGCATATGGTTTCACGATTACTGATGCCGGTCTCGGCTATCTCCTGTTTTTCACCTTGCGCGTCGGTGTCGGTGTCGCACTGCTGTCGTTGCTCGTGTTGACAACACCGTTTTCAGCGATTGTCGCTGCAATGAGTTCGCTTCGAATTCCAGTTGCCCTCGTCTGGGTGATCGCCATTACCTATCGATATCTGTTTTTGTTTTTCGACGAACTCCAACGGCTGGTGTTGGCTCGAAACAGCCGGTCGACTGGCTCGAAGAGTTACCGTGCAGGATGGGATGATCTCCGGCGAATCGCCGGGACGTTCCTGCTCCGGACGCTCGATCGTGGAGAGCGTGTTGGTAGAGGGATGCGAGCTCGTGGCGGGGCTCGACCACCGTCGCCCTACAGCCAGTCGACAGCTCTCGACATCTCGGATTATGCCCTCCTCTCGGGAGCCTGCCTCGCGATTGTCGGCTCGGGGGTTGTTCGATGGGGCCTGTAATTGAGGCCCGTGGACTGACACACGAGTATCCTGACGGAACACGAGCACTCTCAGATCTGGATCTGACTGTTGAGACTGGCGAACAGATCGCGGTAATTGGAGCCAACGGTTCTGGCAAGAGTACACTCCAACTCGTTCTCGGCGGGTTGATCGAACCGACCGCGGGCTCGGTCGAGTACTTCGGTGAGACGAGCGACGCCGAAGCCGTCCGTGAGCGCCTGGGTGTGCTCCTACAAGATCCCGACGATTACCTGTTTAATACGACCGTTCGCGAGGATATCCAGTACGGTCCCGCACAGCTGGGTCTTTCCCAGGCGGTCGCCGAGCGCCGTACCGAGGAGCTTGCCTCAACCCTTGGCCTCGCTGAACTACTGGATCGGCCGCCGTTCCGGCTTTCGGGCGGGGAAAAACAGCGAGCTGCGGTAGCGAGCGTCCTTTCGTTTGCACCGGAGGTGCTGTTGGTCGACGAGCCACTGGGTGCAGTGGATGCCCACTATCGGGTGAAAATCCTCGACCTGTTGGCGAACCATGCCGGGACGACACTTGTGTTTACACCGACACTGGAGTACGTTCCCGAGATCGCCAACCGAGTCATCTGTATTAGTCGAGAGGGAACAATCGTCGCCGATGGGGACGTTCGGGACGTCCTCACTGACCAGTCATTGTTGGAACGCCACGGCTTGCGACCACCACCGACCGTCCAGCTGTTCGACGGAATCGTCGACCGCGAACAGCTCCCACTGACTGTCTCAGAAGCTCGCCAGTATCTAACTGAAAAATAGAACTCTCTGCTCAAACAGCTATTTTCTCTGCTGGCAGTAGTCATTATAACGAACCTGTTTTCATTATTTGTTGGGTCGGAAGTTATGATTGTCAAAAATAACAACAGGATATCCATGGAATCCTATTTTTTATTTTATTACCTGGATTTTTTGCATTGTTTATCTCTTTTTGGAGTACTATTGCAGTAGAAGAAAGGTTTTTATCATGTTTGGTTCAACAACGTACTGTTATGGTTGTTTATTCCAAACGAATACACGATACCTTTTTTGAGGTGTTGAGCCAATGAGTGGGCTCGTTCCAGGTGAACTTCTAACTGCAGACGAGCCGGTCGAAATCAACGCTGACCGGGAGACCGCAAGCGTCACCGTCGAGAACACGGGCGACCGACCTTCGCAGGTTGGGTCACATTTCCACTTTTTCGAGTGCAATCCAGCGCTCGATTTCGACCGCGAGACGGCTTTCGGGATGCGGCTCGATATCCCCGCAGGGACCGCGATCCGGTTCGAACCGGGCTGTGAGGAGGACGTCGACCTCGTCGCTTATGGCGGGAACCGAATCATGAAGGGGATGGGTGGCTTGGTCGAAGGCGACCTCGACGACGAGAAGGTTCGAGAGGCGGCCTTCGAACGGGCCCGCGAGGCGGGCTATATGGAGGTCGACGAATGAGCCGCGAACTCTCCCGAGAGGCCTACACGAGCCTCTTTGGGGCGACCAAGGGCGACCGGGTTCGACTCGGTGATACGAACCTGTTGGCCGAGATAGAACACGATCATACCACCTACGGCGACGAGGCGGTCTTCGGTGGTGGCAAGACGATGCGCGATGGGATGGGGATGCAGCCGGGAACCACCCAGGCAGAAGGTGCTCTCGACTACGTCTACACGAACGTCGTCCTCATTGATCCGGTCCTCGGCGTTCAGAAGGGCGACCTCGGTGTTCGGAACGGTGAAGTCGCTGGCTTCGGCAAGGCTGGGAATCCCGATACGATGGACGGCGTCGACGAGAATCTCGTCATCGGTGTGAGCACCGACACCGTCCCGGCTGATGGCCTCATTGCGACGCCCGGTGCGCTCGACATTCACGTTCACTTCAACAGCAAGGAACTGTTCGAACACGCGCTGGCAAGCGGTGTCACGACAATGATGGGCGGCGGCTTCGGTGGCGGAGCAACCACCTGTACACCCGGCCCCGAGAACATCAAACGGTTCCTCCAGGCCGCAGAGGAGTACCCGATGAACGTCGGCTTCTACGCCAAGGGCAACAGCAGCCAGCCCGAGCCGATCATCGAACAGATCGAGGCCGGAGCCTGCGGGCTCAAACTCCACGAGGACTGGGGGTCGACGCCTGCAGTGATCGACACCGCACTCACTGTTGCCGATGAGGAAGACGTGCAGGTCTGTATCCACACCGACACGCTCAACGAGTCGGGCTTCGTCGAGGACACCTTCGACGCTATTGACGGCCGAACGATCCACACTTTCCACATTGAGGGAGCTGGCGGGGGCCACGCGCCCGACGTGCTCGAACTGATCGGCCACGAGCATATGCTGCCGTCGTCTACGAATCCCTCGATGCCGTACACCACGAACACGTTCGACGAACACCTCGATATGGTGATGGTGTGTCACCACCTGAACCCCGACGTGCCGGAGGACGTTGCGTTCGCCGAGTCACGGATCCGCTCGGAAACAATCGCCGCCGAAGACGTGCTCCACGACATGGGCGCAATCAGTATGATGACCTCCGATTCGCAGGCAATGGGACGGATGGCGGAAGTCATCTGTCGGACGTGGCAGACCGCCCACAAAATGAAAGCCCAGCGCGGCCCGCTGCCGGGCGACGAAGGGATGGGTGCGGACAACAGCCGGATCCAGCGATACATCGCAAAATACACGCTCAACCCCGCGAAGGTCGCCGGAATCGACCAGTATATCGGCTCGCTCGAAACGGGCAAGATGGCGGACATCGCACTCTGGGAGCCGGCGTTCTTCGGCATCAAACCCAAGTACGTCATCAAAAACGGGTTCCCGGTTCACTCCGAGATGGGCGAGGCCAACGGCTCGCTGATGACCTGCGAGCCCGTGATGCAGCGCTCGCGCGAAGGCGCGGTCGGCAAGGCGAAAAACGCCCTGAGCACGACGTTCGTCAGCCAGGCCGCCTACGAGAATGGTATCGGCGAGGAGCTGGATCTCGATTCAACCGTCCGACCCGTCGAGGGGACCCGCGACGTGGGCAAATCAGATATGCTCCACAACGACTACTGTCCCGACGATATCGAGATCGACGCCCAGACGTTCGAGGTCGAGGTCGACGGCGAACACGTCACCTGTGAACCGGCCGAGGAACTCCCACTCGCACAGAGGTATACACTATGAAACTTTCACCCAAGGACAACGAACGACTCACCATCTTTATGGCCGCAGAGCTGGCCAGACGACGGAAAGACCGCGGCATCGAACTCAACCACCCCGAGACGGTCGCCTACATCTCCGATTGGGTCTGCGAACGCGCCCGCGAAGGGATGAGTGTCGCCGAGATCCGCAAGGAGGCGACGGGCCTACTGAGCCGAGAGGACGTCATGGAGGGCGTCCCCGAGATGGTTGGGATGATTCAGGTTGAACCGACGTTCCCTGATGGCACCAAACTCGTGACTGTTCACGATCCGATTCGGGCCGACAGTGAGGAGCAACTCAACTGATGGGATACAGAGACGTCGCCAAAGTCGGCCTCGGTGGGCCGGTCGGCTCGGGCAAAACGGCAATGGTCAAACAGCTAGTGCCACGGCTCGACGACGCCGGCTACAACGTCGGCGTGATAGCCAACGATATCATGACCCAGGCCGACGCCGAGCAGCTCCAAGCATCGTTCGCGGGTCGACTCGACGAAGACCTCATCGCAGGTGTCGAAACAGGAGCCTGTCCACACACGGGCATCCGTGAGGACCCCTCGATGAACCTCGCGAAAATTGACGAGTTCACCGAGGCCCATCCCGAGTTGGATGTTGTCCTCATCGAATCCGGCGGTGACAACCTCGCGGCGACGTTCAATCCCGAACTCGCCGACTACTTCGTGTTCGTCATCTCGGTGGCCGAGGGTGATGACATCCCAGCCAAGCGCGGGCCAGGCGTCACCCAGGCGGATCTGCTCGTGATCAACAAAAAGGATCTCGCACCCTACGTCGACGCCGATCTCGATCTGATGGAACGCGATTCCGACAGGGTCCGCGGCGAGGAGCCGACCATCTTCACGAACTGCAAGACCGAAGAGGGAATCGACGAGGTGGTCGACCTGATCGAACGGAGCGTTCTGTTCGCGTGAGCACGAACACCGATTCCGTCGCGGTTCCGCCAGCCTTCCGGGAGTACGGCGAGCAACATCTCCCCCAATCTCCGGCGTTCGGTCACGGCAAAAACGGGATCGCTGAACTAGTGGTTGCCCGTGAGGGCGACAACCCGACCCGGTTGCTGTCGGATTACGTGAAGGTTCCGTACCATCTGACCGGAACCTTAGATAGCGATCCGGCACCGGGACTGACGACGATCTGCTTGCAGGACCCGACCGGGGCGGTTACCCAAGGCGATCGTCACACGCTCTCGGTCGAGGCGAGATCCGATGCACGCGCACACGTAACGAATCAAAGCGCGACAAAGGTCCAAAGTATGAAGGCCAGCTACGCGCATCTGGATGTCACACTCGTCGCCAACTCGGGGGCGTATCTCGAATATCTGCCGGGACCGACGATCCTCAACGAGAACGCCCGGTGTCTCCAGACCACGTCGGTCGAGATGGCCGACGACGCGACCGTCATCGTCGGCGACGTGTTCGTGCCGAACGGCCTCACTGACCACGAGCCGTTTAGTTTCGATCACCATCACAGTCGACTGGAGGCCTCGGTCGATGATTCGTTAGTCTGTGCAGACGCGGTCGACCTCCGGCCCGGCAAGCGTGACCCACGCGATCCGGCAACTGTCGGCGACTTTGGTGTCATTGGGACGCTCTACGTTTTCGCACCCAGCTGCGAGGAGATCGACGACCTTGCAGACGCGATTCACGACCGGCTTGCCGAGATTCCGGACGTTCACGGCGGAACATCGCTTTTAAAAGACGGCGCCGGCCTGACGGTTCGCGTGCTCGGCGACCGGAGCGCCGACGTGACGACAGCAGTCGAGTCGGCGTGGGACGAGAGTCGACGGAGCCTGCTCGGTGTCGGCGCACCGATTGGAGGCGACAAGCGATGAAACGTGTCGACGGAATCATTGGCAACCAAAACGAGGATCCAGAACTCGCCGAGACAGTCGACGCCCACGAGGCCAAAGGCACCCTCGAACGGGTCATCCTCGATAACACCGAACGCCGGAAATCGCGGCTTCGCGTCGAGACCGACGTCGGGACGGATCTCGGAATCCTCGTCGACCAGCCGGAACTGTCGGCTGGTGACGTGCTTCTCGTTGAGGACGACTTCGCAGTAATCGTCGAGTTCGAAGCCCGCGAAGCGTTCGTAATCGAACTCCCGGAGCCGACGGCCGCGACACTGATGACGACGGTCGAACTCGGCCATAGAGTTGGCAACCAACACTGGGATATTGCGGTCGACGGCAGGACGATTTATATTCCAGTCGAAGCCGACAAGGCGATCATCGAGGACGTTCTCGGACCATATCTCCCAGCAGACGCCGAGACGCGCTACGAAATTGTCGATGCCGACCGGTTTGTCGACGGCGACCAGACGGTCGACCACGGCCATGGGGCAGACCACGATCACAACCACAGCCACGATTCAGATCACGGCCACGAGCACGATCATGACTCGGACCACAGCCGTGACCACGAATCGGAGTCTGGGCATAGTCACGAGCACAACCACTCTCACGAGGGAGGCCACCAGCATGACTGAGCCTGGGGCCTTTCTCACTGCCCTGCGGCTCTCAGATTCGATGCTTCCTGTCGGAACCTATACCGCCTCCTACGGTGTCGAGCAGTACATCAACGAGGGGTATGTCGACACGGCCGACGAGCTCGGCGAGCTTATCGAAGGCTATCTTCGAGGCGTCATCGGCCCAGCTGAGATCGTTGCACTTGGCCACGCCCACCGTTCTGCGGCAGCCGGAGATCTCGATGGGATTCTCGCGGCTGACGAACGACTCGGGGCCGCGACTCTCCCTGCCGAGTTTCGAGAGAGCTCGGAGAAGGCTGGGGCGAAACTACTCGATCTGTTGGCCCACACCGACGATGGGCCGTTTTCCGAGGCTAGTCTAGATGGCATCGTCGAAGAGTACAACACGGCACTCGACAACAATCGAACGGCTGGCCACTACCCGGTCATCCTCGGGATGGTTTGTCAGCGTGCCGGAATCAGCTGTACGGAGGCGGCGTTGGTCAGCGCCTACTCGACGGTGACTGGGCTGCTTGGGGCCGCCCAGCGACTCGGTCGGTTTGGCCATACAGACATCCAGTCGGAACTCGCATCGCTGTTTCCGGTAATCGAGGAGATCTGCGAGCAGTATCACAATGCCGACCTTGGGGCGATGTATTCGTTCGCTCCACTGGCTGACGTGATGGGAATGACCCACGAGCGGGCAGACCGTCGACTCTTTATGAGTTAAGCAGTCTGTTTCGGCTGCTTTTCGACATACAGATTTTCGACATACAGATACTACTCCGCGGTCGCATACGCCCGCGTGACGTCGACCAATGTTTTCCGGTACTCGCTTTCGGAGGGATCTTCGCCGAGCGATTTGAATCGGGTTTTGAACGCCGCCAGGTCGACTGCCGGGGCGTCGTCGCCTGCAGCGTGGGCCAAATCGTAGAGCCGGTGGCTCTTGTCGATGAGACTGTGGCGTTCGACGAGTGCCAGCGCAAAGGCTGCGTTGACCGCGGTGATCTCGGGATCTGAACCCGCCGTTTCAAGCTGGGATCCGGGGCGACTATCTTCGATTGGTCGGTCGGCGAGTGCCGAGGCGAGTTGGGCCGCAAAGAAATCGATGAGTTTCGTTGCCGGAGCGATATCCAACGTGATATCGTCGGCGTAGATGTCTTTCATGTGGTTGGCGATCTGATAGCAGTGGCTGAGTTTGCGGCGTTCGACCGACTTGCCAGCCAATGCGAGAAACAGCGCCTCCTCGGTCGACTGCATATGCGAGGCATGCTGCTGTTCGTACCGGGCCATATGGGCGTACTCGTGTAAGGCCAGTTCTCGGGCCATCACGCTGGTTGCGGCCTGCCGAGAAATGTTGAGGACGTGTCGGTCGGGATAGTGGGCCGCCCAGGTACGCTGGTCGGGGTCCTCGCGGATATCGACGTCGACCGGCCGAGAGAGATCGTATTCGGTTTCGAGGAGTTCGGCCGCACTCAAAAACGGATCGGGGGCGACAGCACCCTGCACGCGAACATCCATGTGTATTACTACCACGGGAGCGAGGCATATGGCTTTTTCGCGCAAAGGGGTCTTCGTCTCGAACTGTCGACGAGTCGCTCAGAACAGCACTCGTTCGAGGAGTCGGCGCACGAGTGGTGGACGCTGAGACTCATGAGGATAGACAGTAACAGCCGTACAGCCTGGACTCGGGACCGTCGGTCGGTCATCGAACAGGGCGTCTCGAAGTCTGTGGTCGCTGCCGCGACGAACAAGGAGATCGGGACGCTGTGTCTGTCCACCATCGGTTCGGATCGGCTCTGCGGTGACTGGGACCGACAGTAGCTCCGAGAGCTCCGACTGGTAGTCATCGATGGTTTGTGTGTACTGGTCAGTATTTGCGTTGCCAGCCGGATACCACAGCGAAATCGCGCCGTCGTTTGCAGCCGCGACAGCCTCACCAACTGTCACTGCGAGTGGAGCGTATGGGCCACCATCGCCCGAAAGAATAACGCGCTTTGGACGGCCGTAGCCGAGGTTATCTATGAGCAGGACATCACACGGGGCGTGCCGAACAACCCAATCGATCGGGTCGCCGACCAGCCGCGACCGAAGCCGAAGTGGCTCGTGTTCGGCTAGTATTGTGTCTACCCCACGATGGTCGGCGAAGTTAACAATCGCGTGTTTCGTGTCGTGGCTGACGATCTCGTCGGCCTCGATGTCGACACCGTACTCGGCTTCGAGCTCGGTGATCCGTGTTTCGAAGGAGCGATCAGATGACGACTGAATAGTTGCATTTTCCGTGAGTGGTGCCTGGTCAGGAATCTCCTCGAACCGAACGACGACGACACGACCGTCGTTCGGACGAACGATGTCTGCGGCCAGCGCGACCAGTGATCGCTCGCGTGTCTCGTCGACGTCCTTCGTGAGCGCAACGAGGACCTCTTGGGTGTCGTCTTCGGTGACCGCGGCAACGTCCGTCAGTGCGTTTCGACCGACCTGTCGACGGATTGCATCGCTTGCGGCACCGTCCCGATTAACTCGGGCACGAACGTAGACGAAGTACCAAAGAATACTCCCAAGAATGATAACAAGCGCGCCAACGAGTGCGACCGCCCCCATCTGTGTCAGGAGGAGCGCCCCCGTGATTGCACCGAAAATCTGCATCCAGGGATACAACGGCGAGGTGAACTCCGGTTCGTACTCCATGCTCCCCTCGCGGAAGGCGATGAGTGCGATATTGATTAGGCCGAACACCATAATCTGGAACGCACTCGCCAGTTTTGCGATTTCTAAGATCGGGACGAACGCGATGAGGACCAGCAGTACCGCACCCGTGAGCGTAATCGAGGTGACAGGGGTTCCGAACCGCTCGCTGACCGTCGACAACGATGGCGGTGCCAGCTGATCCCGACTCATCGCAAACGGATACCGCGACGACGAGAGGATTCCAGCATTCGCCGTCGAGATAAGTGCGAGAATGGCCGCTATAATAACCGCAGCAACACCAACCTGTCCGAGTGTTGCTTCGGCAGCGACTGCAACCGGTGTCAGCGAACCGGCGACGCTTCCGGGGTCCGTGACACCAACCAGGACGGCAACGATTGCGACATACAGGACAGTGGTAAATGCCAGCGAGCCCAGGATCCCAAGGGGGATGTTTCGGCCCGGATCTTCGATCTCCTCGGCGACGCTTGCGACCTTCGTCACGCCAGCATAGGAGACGAATACGAGCCCGGTTGCAGCCAGTAGGCCACCGAGACCGTCAGCGAAGAAGTTCGCGTAGTTGGTCGACTGGACACTGGGTGCGCTCCCGGCGGCAAACCAGCCGAGTGCTGCCAGCATGACGACGACGATGACAAGTTGGAGTCGACCGGTCTGTTTGGCTCCGAAGATGTTCACTAAAATGAGGACCGTTGCAAGGCCCAGTGCGACTGGCTTCAGTGGGAGATCAAAAATCAAAAGCAGATAGGGAACACCGCCAACGAGTGCGAGTGCCCCTTTGAACGAGAGCGAAAACCACGTCCCAACGCCAGCAATAGTTCCAAGCAGGGGACCCATGCCACGTTCGATGTAAATGTAGGTACCTCCGGCCTCCGGCATCGCGGTCGCCATCTCTGATTTCGAGAGCGCTGCTGGAACCACGAGGAGTCCCGCGAGGAGATAGGCGACGATGACAGCTGGCCCGGCGATTTCGAGCGCCAATGCCGGCAGGATGAAAATACCACTACCGATCATTGCACCGATACTGATCGCGAGGACCGAGGGGAGACCGAGGTCTCGTTCGAGTTCTTTCATTGTATGAGTGGTCTGGCAGAGACTGCGTTCGTGAGCAAGTTGTATGACGGAACAATATAAAGTAGCTGATTCAATTGACGATCCGTCAAAATATAACGCATATATATCGCCTAGTGTCATCAATAGTGGTCGGTAGCTCTCGGTAACTCTGTGTCCAAATCCAGTCAACACGGAAATGACGCTGTCGACGGTTGGTGTCGACAAGGTGTTGGCTCAATCCAGACAGAAGAAGACTGATAGTTCCGCCAGATGCTATAGATATACAATATGAAAAACGGCACTTTGGATGCGATCGATAAGCATATTCTGTACTATCTCCAGCAGGACGCCAGAGGAACCTCTTCGAGCGATATTGCAGAGAAACTCGATCTCTCAGCAAGTACCGTTCGGACACGGCTCAACAAACTGGAGTCCAGCGGCATCATTCGCGGATACCATCTCGATATCGACTATGATCTAGCGGGCTATCCCCTCTATACAAAGATTATCTGTACGGCACCCATCCCAGATCGGGATAGCCTCGCGAATCGGGCTCGAAAGATCCATGGGGTCACTGCTGTCCGCGAGATCATGACCGGCGAGAATAACGTCTATGTGAACGCGATCGGCAAAAATCACGATGACCTCAACCGAATCACCGAAGATCTAGATTCAGTACTTCACAAAGCCGCTTAGTTAGAACGTCTGCTTGCTGAAGGTGTGTCTAAAACCAAACAAGCAGACGGTGAGATCCACGAGGACCAGCTTCTTAACTTTCTCGTCAACCGCCTTGACGAGGAAGTTTCGCTCTCGTTAGCCAATAACGCTGAAATCACTGCTGAAGACATCTATGAGGTCCTCGTCGGCGCTTGCGCCGACGGGACCTCTGTCTCTACGCTCTGTGCGTCGAGCCAGAACTCACCCGCTGGGAACACGGTCCTCTACCATCTTCGGACGAAGTTCGAGCCGGAACGGCTCGAACGAGTCGCTAACACGCTCCTGCGAAAGGATCTCGATGAATTGCTCCCCGAACAGGTGGAGGTCTGCGCAGACCTCCACCTGCGGCCCTACTACGGTGACGAAGACGACACAGACGGCCTCTATCACTCGGTAGCGAAGCGTGGAACCACTGCGTTCCACGCCTATGCCACACTCTACGCGCGTGTGAAGAACAAACGCTACACGCTGGCGGTACGCCGTCTCAAAGACGGCGATACCGCAAGTAGTGTCCTCGCTGAGTTCTTCGGTGTCCTCGACGGCCTTGACGCCGGGGTCAAGGCCGTCTACCTTGATCGCGGATTCTACGACAGTAAGTGTCTCACGCTGCTTCAGGCGCACAATTACGCGTACGTGATCCCGATCATCCGGTGGGGTGAGGCGATTCAGCAAGAGCTCTCGGAAGGATGGAGTCGCGTCATTCAGCATGATCTGACGGGGAAACTCGACGGTCACAGCTGGACCGTCGATTTTCCCGTCTACATCGACTGTACGTACCTAAATGGGAAGTATGACGAGAACGGTGTGGCGCGTCACGGCTACGCCGCTGACGCGCCGTTCATCGACTCACCACGGGACGCTCGATACCACTACTCGAAACGCTTCGGTATCGAGTCAAGCTATCGCTTGTTTGAGCAAGCGATAGCGACAACGACAACACGAGATCCAACGGTACGGCTGCTGTACGTGGTGGTGAGTCTCCTCTTACAGAACGTCTGGCGGTACCTTCACTACGAGTATGTGGCGACGCCCCGCCGAGGCGGGCGTCGCCTCTGGTGGTGGCCGTACAAGGAGTTCGTCAATATGATTCGACGAGCTGCGTGGACGGCCCTCGCGGTGCGTCGGGCCGTCCCCGCGAATCGGCCACCTGACGACCGATTCCACCGCTAACCACCGACCGAGCAAGCCAGCGGAGTGAGTGGCGACGCTGTCGCGTCGGCGGCTGACCGCCGCCGACAGCGACAGCTCTCCGTCGATCCGTCCGTAATTCTCTCGTCGAGACCGTCAGTACAACCGCTTCGACACAGAACTCAGGCCGCAGAAACAGCTAGCCGAGGATGCTTTGTGAGGTACTGAGATTCGCTTGGATTGGATATTGTCGACGAAAAGCTCATTCGAGACGAGTATGTCTGTCCGTATCATGGCTTTCTTGACGAAGGAAAAGAACCTGAGCCAGAGACCGACAAGAGTCATACTGACTGATAGTATATAGAAATACATACATTACTCGATGGTGACATTAAAATATGACATTAGTTGTTCCATACGATAACAGTGAGCTATCCAAGACAGCACTTATTCGTGCAGCACAGTTCAGTACGGTGTTCGATCAACGTGTTGTTGCGGTGAGTGTCGTTCCGAGAAACAATACAACATATGCCAGGGAGCGTGACTGGATCGGTTCGAACGAGCGTTTCGATACCGAGGCGGTCGTCACAACGCTTCGAGAGTCCGTTGCAAAGATCGCTCCTGAGGCAACATTCGATCACATCTCTGTTGGTCGAGATGCTCCCTCTGGGACGATTGCGAACAAAATCCGCCGCTTTGCACGCCAGAACGATGCAAGTATCGTATTTGTTGGTAGTGAAAACGCAGGGCGAATTGTCGGCACACTCACTGTCGGTTCTTCGGTAACCACCGACCGATCCTACGAAACGATGATCATTCCACATGCCAAACCAGTCAAAATCAAAGAGCTCGAAACTGCACTGCCGACGCCACCCGAAATCCAGTAGGTGTCGACTGTCGTTATATTGACGCTCAGTACACCCTTTCGATACGACTCTGTAGTGTGTCATACTGTTTCACAGTGAGTTGTCGGTATTCAGCCGTTGTGCGGTCATACTCGGCCGAATCACTGCAGGCCGAAACACTATGCTTTTCACCCTCCTACCGGTAGCACCCTGTATAATGGGCCGACGAAAAAAGATCGTTCAAGAATGTGAACGGCTGATGGACAACCCGGAGCACATCCGGAACATCGCCATTGCCGCTCACGTCGACCACGGCAAGACAACGCTTTCTGACAATCTCCTCGCAGGCGCAGGCATGATCTCCAACGAGACAGCCGGCCAGCAGCTCGCGATGGATACCAAAGAGGACGAACAGGAACGTGGGATCACCATCGATGCAGCAAACGTTTCGATGACCCACGAGTACGAGGACACCAACCACCTCATCAACCTGATCGATACCCCGGGCCACGTCGACTTCGGCGGCGACGTAACCCGAGCCATGCGCGCAGTTGACGGCGCGCTCGTGGTTGTCGACGCAGTCGAAGGCGCAATGCCACAGACAGAAACTGTCCTTCGACAGGCACTCCGAGAGGGTGTCAAACCAGCACTGTTCATCAACAAGGTCGACCGCCTCATCAACGAGCTTCAGGAAGGACCTGAAGAGATGCAGGAACGACTGATGTCGGTTATCCACGACGTGAACGAACTCATCCGTGGGATGACCGAAGAGAAGGATTACGACTGGACCGTCTCGGTCGAAGGCGGCACCGTCGGCTTCGGTTCGGCGCTCTACAAATGGGGTGTCTCGATGCCGTCGATGCAGCGCACCGGCATCGACTTCGGCGACATCATGGAGCTCGAACGCAGTGGCGAGGAAGGCCGCGATGAGCTGCAGGAACGAACTCCATTGTCGAACGTCGTCCTCGACATGGTCGCCGAGCACTTCCCGAACCCTGTGGACGCCCAGCCCCGTCGTATCCCGACGGTATGGCGTGGCGACGCCGACTCGGAGATTGCCAAAACAATGCGATTTGTCGACGAAGACGGCGAAGTCGTCTTCATGTCGACCGATATCTCGATGGACCCACACGCTGGCGAAATCGCTACGGGTCGACTGTTCTCCGGAACGATTGAAAAAGGTCAGAATCTCTATGTCTCCGGGACGGCGGGCACCAACCGTGTCCAGTCGGTCGGGATCTTCATGGGTGGCGAACGCGAGGAAGTCGAAAAGGTACCCGCAGGCAACATCGCCGCGGTCACCGGCCTCAAGGACGCCATCGCTGGCTCTACTGTCTCCTCCGTCGAGATGACACCGTTCGAGTCCATCGAACACATCTCCGAGCCGGTCATTACGAAATCCGTCGAGGCAAAGAGCATGGACGACCTGCCGAAGCTCATCAAGACGCTCCAGCAGGTCGCCAAAGAGGACCCAACCATTCGCATCGAGATCAACGAGGACACTGGCGAGCACCTGATCAGCGGACAGGGTGAACTCCACCTCGAAGTCATCACCCACCGTATCCGCGACAACCAGGGTATTCAGGTCCACACCGGTGAGCCGATTGTCGTGTTCCGCGAGCAGCCTCAGGAGAAATCCCGCGAAGTCGAGGGTGTCTCGCCGAACAACCACAACAAGTTCTACATCACCGCCGAACCCCTTGACCAAGACATCGTCGACTCGATCAAGCTCGGCGAGGCCTCGATGGATATGCCCGAACTGGAACGCCGTGAGGCACTTCAGGAGGCAGGGATGGACAAAGACGACTCCCAGCTTGTCGAACACATGTTCAAAACGAACATCCTGCTCGACGAGACAAAGGGTATCCAGCACCTCAACGAGACGATGGAACTGGTCATCGAGGGGCTCGAAGATGCCCTCGAAGACGGTCCACTCGCGGCCGAACCCGTTCAGGGTGCCCTGTTCCGACTCCACGACGCCAAACTCCACGAGGATACGATCCACCGTGGTCCCGCACAGGTCATTCCGGCAACGCGGGATGCAGTCCACCGCTCGCTGATCGACGCCGAGATTAGGCTGCTCGAACCGATCCAGAACGTCCGTATCGACGTTCCATCCGAGTACATGGGCTCGGCTTCCGGCGAGATTCAGGGCCGCCGTGGCACTGTCGACGACATGTTCCAGGAGGGCGACCTCATGGTGATCGAAGGCATCGCGCCTGTCGAAGAGATGATCGGTTTCTCCTCGGACGTTCGATCCGCGACCGAGGGCCGTGCGTCGTGGAACACCGAGAACGCTGGCTTCCGTGTGCTGGTGGACAACCTCCAGACCGAGAAGATCGGCGAGATCCGCGAGCGCAAAGGGATGAAGCAGGAACTGCCGCCGAGCATCGACTACATCTAACTCGACGCTCGCGGTTCACGGTCTGCAGTCCAGCACTGACTGGCAGTAGTCAGTGCCTACCTGTCGGTAGGCGGTATTTTCTGGTTTTATAAGTTGATTCACATCAGCAGTCGCTCTGGATGCCGTCGACAGCCCGAGTCGGGCCTTCGATGAACTCTTATACCTGCTGAAACAGGGTCAATATATATGCGGACGGGAACGATAGCCGAAGTCCGACGGGACAGCATCGCACGACAGAGCACCTGCTGTCGGTCGGACACAACACGACGCTCGTCCCGCTCGGAGGTGGCTCTATGAGCGACACCGGCGGCGAGGTCCAGACCCACACGGTTCGGCTCGAACTCGTCGACGAGCCGGGCGAGCTGCTCCGCGCGCTCCAACCGATCTCCGAGGCGGGTGGCAATCTGCTGTCGATCTACCACGAACGCGGGAACCTCACGCCGCGGGGTCATATCCCGGTCGAGGTCGACATCTCGTGTGCCCCCAATCGGTTCGACAATATCGTCGACTCGCTACGGGATGCCGGTGTCAACGTCATTCAAGCCGGTACCGAGCGGTACGACGAGGAACTGGTCGTGGTTCTGGTCGGCCATCTCGTCGACACTGATCTCTCGGACACGCTCAGACAGATCGAATCCTGCGCCAACGCCTCGCTGACCGATCTCTCATTGTCGGCTCCGCGGGGTCGCGACGAGACATCCAGTGCTCGAATCCGACTCAAGACGCGGTCGGGGACCAACGGCGACGCGCTGGCAAAACTCCGGGAGATTGCTGAGGACAAGGAGCTGCAGGTCATCGAACCACTCACGGAGGCAAGCCAATGAGCGGCGCTCGACTCGCCGTGTTGGGTGCTGGTGCGGTCGGCCGCTCGGTGGTCGAACTCGCCGAGGAGTACGGCCACACCGTTACCGCGGTTGCGGACTCCTCGTCGGCCATCGTCGACCCAGAAGGTGTCGACGCCGAGGCCGTCCTCCAGCGCAAATCCGACGAGGGCGTCGTTGGTGACAACGACCCATCCGAGGCGTTAGGCGCTGCCTACGACGTGTTAGTCGAGGTCACACCGACGACACTCGGTGACGCCGAACCCGGCTTCTCGCACGTCAAGCATGGGCTCGAACGCGACAAACACGTCGTGCTGGCCAACAAGGGACCGGTTGCCGAGCGGTACGGCGAGCTGCGGGAGCTTGAGGCCGACAGCGAAGGGAAGATTCGATTCGAGGCGACCGTCGGCGGTGCGATTCCGATCCTCTCTACTATCGAGGATTTCGGACCGACCCATATTACCGCCGCACGTGGCGTCCTCAACGGGACGGCCAACTTCATCCTCTCGCGGATGGCCGCCGAGGGACTCGACTACGAACACGTGCTGGCCGAAGCCCAGGATCTCGGCGTCGCCGAGGCCGATCCGACGTTCGACGTCGAGGGGATCGACGCCGCGCTCAAGTTCGTCATTCTCTCGAACGTTCTAGCCGACGGCGATCAGGAGTTCACCCTCGAAGATGCAGCCGTCGACGGAATCACGGAGATTCCGGGAACCGCACTCGATCTCGCCGCCGAGGACGGCCGGACGATCCGCCTCATCGGTGAGTCGACGCCTGAGGGCGTCAGCGTCGCTCCACGGCTCGTTCCCGCCGACGGGCCACTGTCAGTGACGGGAACGCTCAACATCGTCCAACTGGAGACCACCCACGCCGGCCGACTGAACATCAGTGGTCGAGGTGCGGGCGGTCCCGAGACGGCGACCGCGGTACTGTCGGATGTGAGTCGACTGGTCGAGTAAGCTGCGGTTCGAAGCGTGGCGTCGACTGTTTTCCGTTCGGACGCTACTGTAGATGACTGGCTCTGTCGCTATCGTGTTGACTTGTATTGGACGTACTTTCGCTCTGATGAGGTGGAGAAATCAGTTCCCGGCGGACTGGCTGTCACTGTTTGGGCTGTCACTATTTGGGTTGTCACTGTTTGGGCTATCACTGCTTGGGCTGTCACTGTTGGGGCCGTCTCGGTTCCCACCGTTCTGCTGGCTGTCGCGGTCGGTACCACGCTCGGGGTTGTTCGTTTGGGAATCGCTGGGAGAGCGATCACCGGTGGATGCTCCATTATTGCTGGATGTTCTCTCATCGCTAGGTGACCCATCATCGCTTGGAGCCCCGGTGTCGCTTGCCGCTCGGTCACCGTTCGCGTTTCCCTCCGATATCGTCTCTCCCGTGTCGTCGACTGTGCTTGCCCCGGGACGGTCCTCACTGTCAGGTTCGTCTCCAGCGGGGCGTTCGTCAGGCACGCCTCCGGGACGGTCACCGGCAGCTGCACCGCCATTGGCGACTGTACCCCCACCGGCGGCCGCACCGTTCCCGTTTCGACCGCCGATCTCTCGTGCGATTTCGGCGGTCTCCGGGCCACCGAGTTCGCTGGCATCGGTGCGGAGCTCATCGAGGGCCGTCACGCTGATGTCGCGTTCGTTGAGGACGGCATCGGGAAGCTGGCGGGCGGTCGCTCCGGCTTGTGCTGCCGACCGTTCAGTACCTGATTTTTCGGCCGCGACCGTTGCCACCCTCGCACGGTAGGTTCCCTCGCTGATGTTTCCGGCATCTCGGGCCGCTCGGAGCTCATCGAGCTCGGCTCTGTGTTCCGAGAGCCGGCGTTCGATCTCGTCGCGTCGATCGGCGACGATATCGGCCCGCTGTTCGTCACTGTCGGCGTTTCGGAGTCGCACCTCGTAGGTCCGCTCCGAGAGATTGCCGTCGACGGCCGCCTGTTGGACGCCGACTGTCCCCGCCAGCCGTTCACCGGGGGCGATTGAACTGTTCGCCCCGGTGGTCGTCTCGGTCTGTGCGGCGGTGGCTGCCGAGACTCCAAGCGGCACTGCCAGTAGCGCGCCGGCAACTGCAACCGTCATGAGTATCGCCCCGATCCGTTTCATCATAGCTCCACGTTTGTCCTGTATCATGATATATACTGGCAGTGTTATCGTCCATTTTCCCCGTTTTTCGATCACTTTTTATCCCGCCGCAGTCTGCCGATTAGCCGCCTGTTACCTGTCGCTCACTCGTTGATCTCGCCCAAATCGTCTTCGGGCGTTGTGAGAACGTTTTCGCGGCCGATCCGGAACGACTCGATGGTTCCCGCTTCGCGCATCCCGCTTACCACCTTGCTGGTCTTGGCGTCTGTCCAGTCGAGTTCCTCGACAGCCGTTTGCTGTTTCATCCGGCCGCCGTTGGCTTCGAGCAGCTGCATGACCTGCTCCTCGTTGCTCAACAGCGACGTGTCCGGTTCGGAATCTGCCGACTCAGTCTCCGATGACTGGTCGGTCTCTGCTGACTCAGTCGACTCCAGCTCGGCTGTATCGTCCGTCTCCTCGGGGGCATCGGCCGCGTCAGTCGTCGATGCGGCCGCCGACTTGGTCGCCGTCGCGTCGGCGTTGGGGGTCGGTGTGCCGTCCGCCGAATCGGTCGTGGTCGCAGTCGACCGTCGACGGTAGAGCCAGCCACCGAGGCCCGCGAGGACGACAAGGATGCCTAACACACCGGCAATCGGTCCGAGACCGATTCCGGCTGGGGCGACGACGACGCGTGGTTCGCCGTCGACGAACTCGGTGTTGGCACCCTGCCAGATGACTGCGGTATCGCGTCGGTCGTCAGGCTCCGGGGTTACTGACTGCGGCTCGTACTCCGCGGGCCAACTGACGAGGAGCCGGGTTCCGTCATCGAGATACAGCCCCTCGATGGCATCGCCGGCGTGGAGTTTCTCGCCCTCGACGCGGGCGAAGCCGGTCCACTCGAAGGAGTAGCTGACGACCCCGTACTCGCGGCCGAGGGTCTGTCGCTCGGTGGCGACGGTGAAATTCGAGGCCGTCATTTCTCTGCCGGTCGACGCGCGGGCGGCGTCGACTGTGCCGTTGATACTGTCGGCGAACGATCCCGTGAAGTTGGCCGGATTTGCTTGAATATCGTCCTGTAACGACTCGAAGGCCGCCGTTCGGTCGTCGGTTTCGAGCGCACTCCAGAACTCGATGGTCCACGTCGCCGAACCGTCTTCGTAGAGATCGATCCCGATCCGCACGGTATCGGTTTCGAGATCTATCTGTTGGAGGAGCGGCGACTCCGATTGGGCGTCGACGGGGTCGGCGAGGAGTGTCATCCCGCCGAGAGCCGTGACTGCAACCACGAGACAGATGACCAGCAGTCCGCGACGGCCAGCGTTCATTACACAGGCTACATTCACGGAGGGTTAAAAGTAGTCCGTGGTAGGGTGGCGGGGAGCTACCGGCGATTCAGTTGGTGTCGACCAGCAGGATACTCGTGCTGTGTGTGTCACTTGCTCGCACAAACCGCAAGAGGGCGCGGGGCTTGTTGGGCAGACGTATCGAAATGGTTTTACGGCAATCAGTCAAAAGAATCCCCACAGAGCGCCTTAGCGCGTTACTTACCATGAGTGAGAAACCGCACCAGAACTTGGCCATCATTGGCCACGTCGACCACGGCAAAAGCACGCTCGTCGGACGCCTCCTGTACGAGACAGGATCCGTCCCCGAGCACGTGATTGAACAGCACAAAGAAGAAGCCGAAGAGAAAGGCAAGGGTGGATTCGAGTTCGCCTACGTGATGGACAACCTCGCAGAGGAGCGAGAGCGTGGTGTCACCATCGACATCGCCCATCAGGAATTCGACACGGACAAATACTACTTCACGATTGTAGACTGTCCAGGCCACCGGGACTTCGTCAAGAACATGATCACCGGTGCCTCGCAGGCTGACAACGCGGTGCTCGTCGTCGCAGCCGACGACGGTGTCGCCCCGCAGACCCGCGAGCACGTGTTCCTCGCCCGAACGCTCGGTATCAACGAGCTCATCATCGGTGTCAACAAGATGGACCTTGTTGATTACAAAGAAGACAGCTACAACGATGTCAAAGAGGAGGTCACGCAGCTCCTCAAACAGGTCCGTTTCCAGACCGACAACGCAGAGTTCATCCCGATCTCGGCGTTCGAGGGTGACAACATCTCGGAGCGCTCCGAGGAAACTGACTGGTACGACGGTCACACCCTCCTCGAAGCACTGAACGACCTGCCGGAAGTCGAGCCGCCGACAGACGCGCCGCTCCGACTCCCAATTCAGGACGTTTACACGATCTCCGGCATCGGTACGGTCCCAGTGGGACGTATCGAGACCGGAACGCTCGAAGCAGGTAACAACGTCTCCTTCCAGCCATCGGACGTCGGTGGCGAAGTCAAGACCGTCGAGATGCACCACGAAGAGGTGCCAAGCGCCGGTCCCGGTGACAACGTCGGATTCAACGTCCGTGGCATCGGCAAGGACGACATCCGCCGCGGTGACGTCTGTGGGCCGGCCGACGACCCACCAAGCGTTGCCGAGACGTTCCAGGCTCAGCTCGTCGTGATGCAGCACCCATCGGTGATTACGGCTGGCTACACGCCTGTCTTCCACGCCCACACCGCACAGGTCGCCTGTACGATCGAGTCCATCGATCAGAAGCTCGACCCCGCCACGGGTGAGGTCGCAGAAGAAGAGCCTGACTTCATCAAGTCCGGCGACGCCGCAATCGTGACCGTTCGGCCACAGAAACCGCTCAGCATCGAGCCATCCGGCGAGATCCCTGAACTCGGCAGCTTCGCTGTCCGTGACATGGGTCAGACCATCGCAGCAGGCAAAGTGCTCGAAGTCAACGAGCGATAATGCAGCAAGCACGCGTCCGCCTCGCTGGCACGCACCCCGAGGATCTCGACAACATCTGTGACGATGTCCGAGAGATCGCAGACAAGACCGGTGTCACGCTGAGTGGCCCGATCCCTCTGCCGACCAAGAAGCTCAACATCCCATCGCGGAAGTCGCCAGACGGCGAAGGGACCGCCACGTGGGAGCACTGGGAGATGCGCGTTCACAAACGGCTCATCGATCTGGATGCCGACGAACGTGCGCTCCGTCAGCTCATGCGTGTGCAGGTTCCGAACGACGTGAGCATCGAGATCGTCCTCGAAGACTAAGACGGATCGTCTATTCGGGACTGATCTCCCGTACCGAGCGGTCGCGGCTCGTTCGTCGATCTGCGACCGAACTCCGCGGCGCTAAGGCGTCCCGCGCCTCACTATTCCGTTTTGTTTTGATACTCGTGAGCTGCTGGTGTATACGAGGTCGGTGTGTCGATTGGTGATTCTTGATTTGGAGTGTCGACTGTAAACGACCAGAAAGCCCTCGATGCTCTCGCCGTTTCATCCGCCAGGAATGCAGTTTATCAGCCGCCATCGGGCGGGATTGAAAGGGTCGACTGGGTCCGGGCTTTCTGGGCGTTTACGTTCACATGCCTAGAGTAGGTACTTTCTCCTGAGCCACAGGGTTGTTTTTGAGGCTGGTCGACCAACCCAGTGTATGACGCGGAGTCCTACGCTGGAGACGCTTGGTCTCTTCCTGATCGTCTTTGCCCTCCAAGGTGTCGCTGCGCTCGTCGGCCTTGTCGGGCTGTTCGTGCTCGCGCCGCCGCTGACCACCAGCCCGTGGACCATCGTGACGAGTGTGTACGCCCACGCCTCAATTGGCCATCTGCTTTCGAACAGCCTCGCGCTGCTGCTCGGCGGGCTGCTGGTCGAGCGCCGGACCACTCGCTGGCAGTTCCACCTGTTTTTCCTCACGGTTGGTGCGCTGGCGGGGATCACACAGGTCGTGCTGAGTGGCGTGATCGGTCCGGCCACGGCGGTGCTGGGCGCGAGCGGGGCGGTGTTCGGGCTGTTCGGCTACCTGCTGGCCGGGAACGTCGTGACGGCGTCGCTGTTGGATCGTGTGCGACTCTCGCCGCGGGCGCAGTTCGGGTTGTTCGCGCTGGCGGCGCTTGTGGTGACAGTGGCGACTGGTCGACCGGGCGTCGCGCTGGTGGCCCACTTTACCGGACTCCTGCTCGGGTTGCTGGCTGGCGCGGCTGGCGTGTTGGACCGGTAGGGCGAAACAGAAACTACAAGTGCGGGAGTCGACTTCTTTCGGGTGCGGGCTCGTAGATCAGCGGTAGATCGCTTCCTTCGCAAGGAAGAGGCCCTGGGTTCAAATCCCAGCGAGTCCATCTAAATTCTATCCGACTCCATAGAATCAGAGGACGACGGCTTGACATTGCTATCTACGTTTCTGATAGTTAGTATCGTAATTTTGGCCGTCTATTAGTGACTTTTTGTCGGAATCGCCCCAGAAGTCGGTCGCACACTACGGCTGTGGCTGAGGACATAGATTCTAAGATACTACACTCTTATGCAGGATTACTAACCAAATTTCTAATAGGTGGTCTGATGGTATTATCTTTAATTAATTGTTTTTATCATGATTATTTGAATTATCGTTGTTTTCTTTTCCATTCTCTTCAATAATGTTTGATATTCTCACATTTACATACTCTGGAACCCAATCGTTTGACGCCTCTGTACCAATAGAAAATATTGATGGAGCAAACGATCTAGTAAATGTTAAAATAATTATGCATAATAACGAACTATTGTTAGTCAAGATACTGTTCCATCGACGATATGCTCTGATATTTTCTACAGACGTCTCATCCTCTATTCTCTGGTCAGAATATCGTATGCGCTTATTAATATTCTGAATAGCTTTCCTATTGTAACGCAGTAAGAGAATATAAAAATTCCAAATTACATACAATATGACTCCCGAGATCCCCAGAATAAAAATTGGAGAGGATATTGTAGAAATGGTAGTTACTATGTTTTCTTCAGATACTCCTAGACCAAAATGTGCAATAAGTCCTGCTGTTGCAACAATCAACATAACAGCCCTTTTTCTAACCGAAATCCAGTCTATCAGATTGAAAATCAAACTGTGAGGATCAAATCTTTCGGCTCTTCGACCGGCTTCTTTAGCATTTTTTCGTTCTTGTTCAATAGACTCTTTGGAACTTAAGCGATCTAAAGTGGCCATATTAAATGATTTCTTTGATACTTCTAAAATAGCGGTACGCACCGCTAAGAAGTCAGATATATCCAATTCACCCCACAGTCTTGGAGTTGTCACAACTTGGAATAATGTAGTTCTTCATTAAGAGGGTTTGGGGCTTTTGGGATTAGATTATATGGTCGTTACAAAATATAGCAACTCGTTTCTATTTCAGTCTATAGTTAGTAACCTGTTTGGGAGTGCTATCCTCTCACGATTGAAAGCCCGCGGGCTCATGCGACACAAACAGCCATTCTGGGTAATCACCGACGTCGACGACCGGATCCGGAGCGCGTACGAACGCCATCGATACCACGAAACTGCAGACGAGCAGTACGGTGCGGAAGCCCTCGAAACCCTCAGCCCGACGAGATGGAGTCCGTGCAGTGACGGCGGTCGACGACCCGAAACAGCGCTGACCTGATTCTACTCAGAAAGAAATGCCCGCCGCAACTGATCGATGTACCCCGGTTCCCACCCCTTCGTCTCACAGTAGTACGTCAACACAGCGTCGACATACTCACGACTCACAACCTCGTAGTCGGCCAGCACACACAGTAGATGCGGCGTCGTAAACAGCCGGTTCCGGTCTGCAAGTGCCAGCGAGACGAACAGGTAGTTGGTCGTGTTGAACTCGTCGGTCACGAACATCGCCGCCTCCAGTTCGTTCGCAAGCCAGATGCCATGTGATTCGCCCTGATCCAACCCGTAGTTGAGGGGCTCTGCGATGGCTCCGTCGACATCGTGGGTCGTCAGATAGTTAGCGGCCTGCAACACCAGCTCCGCGGCCGCCGCGAGGAGATCATCACCACCAGTCGCGTCGGTCACCTCGCCGAGTACGCTGTCCGGAACGTGGACATCGTATACGGACAGCACTGTCTTCAACGGATCTGCGCCAGTTGGGGCCATCGGGCGGCTGTCGACGACTGGCGTCGCAAGGTTCAGCAGGACGTTCGTGTCGACGACGATGGTGGCCTGCTTATCCATGCGTCTCTGCGTCCGTCGACTCCTCGGGTGTCCACTCCGGAACGTCACCCTCGTAGAACTCCTTGTCGGTCGGCAGCGAGCCCGCCAACTGCGGCTCTGGCGGCTCCCGGTCCAGCGACTCTCGAAGGAGCTTCATCCGCATTGCTGCCTCGGTGCCGAGCACCGATTCGACGACATCGAACGCGACCTCCTCGGCGTAGTAGGCGTCAGCCAGTCGACCGCGGAATGTCCGATCACTCGCCACCTCCTCGATCTCGCTTTGCAACGCCTCGGTGAGGAGTTGCGTCCTAGAAACGCCACGAAGGTCGGCGATGGTGTCGGCCTGCTCAACCAGCGACGATGGCGCATTGAAGTCGACGCGGGTTTTGTCCTCTGCAACCATAGTCATGTGTAGATCTTACACACAAATAGCTCTGGTGGTGAGAATCGGTCGGAAGCATTGGGCCGATACACCCCATCTCACCGACACGATTACCTGCTGATTGCAGACGAAAACTGCTTAAAAAGACGTAGCTACCCATCCAGTCGACCAGCCAAGAAGACCCACTCCTCATTGCCATCCAAATTCACAGTACCGGTCCAGTTGTCGGTGATCGTGAACCCAGCAGCCGCCAACTGCCCTCGCGTCGCGCCCGCACCAGCGATCTGCCACTGCATTTCGACACCGGTATCGAGCCAGTCCGGATTCGTCCCACGCCAGTCGACAGTCCCCGCTGTGACGAGCACCCGCCCGCCGGGACGCAACACACGCGCGAACTCATCAATGACCGCCTGCTGCTCCGCGGCTAGAATATGAATCAGCGAATGGTACGCCGTCACCGCATCGAACCCACCAGCACTGAACGGGAGCGCCGCCATATCACCCTGCACGACTGCCGCAGGCGGGGCGATGTCGACTGCCCCGCGGAGCTGTCCCCGCGAGAAATCAACCCCAACGGTGCGCACCTCGCGGCCCACTGGCAGGCCCTACCCGGCATCCAGAACCTGCGCTGATTCCCCGACCGAATCGAGACACTGGGCGCAGATGTCGAGTCTCGGACCCTCCGTCGACCGTGCGGCGGTATACGCCGCCGCGACCTCGTCGTACCCCCGACGAACAGCGTCCGATAGAAACGACGGGCACGAATTGACTATTCTGAGAGACAATTGTATCGGTAGAATATATCCCTTCCAAAATTCGACGACAAGAATCGTGTCCGAGATCATCTCGGGAACCAGCCCAAAGTACACCGTGATCCGGGAAGGTAATTATTCAATAACTTATTAAGCCTCGTAGAACATCACTCTAGTATACCATGAGCCAGAAAGCCCGCGAAATAATGCTTGAAGACGAGCGTGAGAATTACGACGCATACGTCGCAATGGGCGAAGTCCAGCTCATCGAGGACGAACTCGACGGCTCGGCTGACTCAATCCAGCTTTCCCAATAATTCTTCGAACCGTTTGTGGCTCGGCTGTTTGTACTCGTAGTTAGAGACGCCGTAGAACACCTCCACAAAATAGCGCTGCCAGTTCTGAAACAGCTCGTCGCGTCTCCACAGCGTATCAAACCGAACGTCGACAATAAACCGCCGGAGTAGCTTCGAGCGAAAAATAGCGATCTGATACCGATCTCCGGACCATTCAATTCGATTAATTCCATTTAGAACGAGTGCTGTATTGAGCGTCGACATCGCTGTACGATGATTTGCATCAGGAAAGAAATGAAGGCCAGCAATCGCTCGGACCCAATGTGCACATTGGTCGACTAACGGTTCTGCATCCGGAAATTCGGTCATAACGCGGTTCAGATCACCGTTTCGAACACTACTAATCGAGTTGTTCACCGCCTGTCGAGATCCGTTGTTGAGATCATATCGATGATCACGATTCGTCAAATAGCGACGATTTCTCCATTTGATATCCTCTGGATCGATTTCTTGAAAATTAGAGAGGTGCTTCTGGGTTGCAGGTAAGTGTCCAACGAATCCAGAAACACCGTATTTCGACTCAGTATAGCTGACGCCCGTCTCAGAGAGGGCAAAGATATCTTCAGTACAGCTGAATAACAGATCGTTGCGTTCCAACTCCCAGCAGTTGGTACGGATCACATTTTCACGGTATTGGTTTTGACTGATGTCTTTCGGAGAGGAGGCACCGTGGCGAAATAACCAGAGAAGAATTGTCTGTTCGTGTGAGCTCATACTGTAGTCAACCAAACTCGGCGAGAAAATGGTTCTTTCGTCCACCACATCTAGGACCCACCCTCACGCGAAGCGAGACCCATGGGCGCAGGTAGTCCGTCCCAGACACTTGGTCGACCGTGCGGCGGCATATGCCTCGGCCATATCGCCGTATCCCCGGCGAACGGTGTCTTTGTCGACCAGTGGCGATTCGTACAGCAATAGTGGTCCCGTATTGAGTACCGACGGCAGCTCACAGTCGACTGGCTCTCACGGAGAGACTCCACCCTCAACGCGCACTCGGAACACTGGTTCGGGCGTCGACTCCTCGGAGACCGTCTACCGAGAGCCATACCGGAACCCCAGCACCTCTCACTCCGAGGGAGTCTGCTGGTCCACAAGCGCCTCGACAGCCACGACCAGCCGATACAGTAGATACACCACCCACATGCCAATCACGAACTTCCAGAAGCCGATTATCAGCGCCACCGATCGGCTGATCACCACTAGCCCCGTGGCAATGCACAGCAACCCCACCGCCACCATACCGGGGACCGTCGACACGTCCTCCCGAAATCGTTCAGAGACCATTGCCCGAAGACATTCGTAGCCTAACAAATAACCACGGTATACTGACCGTCGACACTCCCACCACCAACGACTCACCGATACTCTGGGTCAGTCGACCACTCATCGAATCCGAATTAGCATTACCCCGCTCCTCGCCGACAGCCCACGTAATGCGCTATCTCGAAATCACGATCCCGGAGGGTCGACGGGACGCGGTCCTCGGCGTTCTCGACGACGCGGGAATCAACTACGTGATGAGCGACGAGACTAGCAATGAGAACTACAGCGACGTGGTCCGGTTCCCACTGCCGAACCGTGCGGTCGAGCCGATCTTGGACAAACTGGCAGCCGCCGACATCCCCGAGTCGCGCGTGATCATCATCAACGCCGAAACCGTCATTTCCGAGGAGTTCGGCGCGGTCCGCGAGCAGTACAGCCAAGGCGGAGCCAAGGGCGAACGCACCTCGCGGCAGGTCCTCCGAGCGAAGGCCGACGAGTTCACCCCATCGCTGTCGATCTACGTCATCATGCTCCTCATCAGCGCCGCGGTCGCCACCGCAGGGCTCTTGGGAGACTCCCCGGCAGTCGTCGTCGGCTCGATGGTGATCGCACCCCTGCTCGGCCCCGCGCTGGCAGCCAGCATCGGCATTGTCACCGGCGACGACGAGCTCCGGCGGGAGGGGTTCCAGTACCAGATCCTCGGCGTCGCGGTCGTCATCGGTGCCTCCATCGGTCTCGGCCTGCTGGCCCGACTCGCCGGCCTCGAACCGGGTGGCGTCGACATCGTGCTGGTCGCGGAACTCGAAGAACGCGTCTCGCCGACGCTGTTCTCGGTTCTCGTCGCCCTCGGCGCTGGCGTCGCGGGCATCCTGAGTCTGACCCGTGGCTTCTCGGAGGCGATTGTTGGTGTCATGATCGCGGCGGCGCTCATCCCACCCTCCGCAGCCGTCGGCATCACGGCGGCATGGGGGGAGTACGGCGCGGCACTCGGCGCGTTCATGCTCGTGATCATCAACCTGCTATCGATCAACGCCGCCGCGCTCGTCACCCTCTGGATCGCGGGCTACCGACCGCAGGGACTGTTTGACGTCTCACCCACGCGCCGGTCGACCTACACCTATGCGACGATCTTCGGTGTTGGCCTCCTCTTGCTTTCGGTGCCGCTGGTCGGGATCACGCTCAACGAGTTCGAGACGACCCAGTTGGAAGCCTCCGCGGAGGGGGCGGTCGCTGGCGTGATTTCGGGGCCAGCCTACGACGCGGTGATCGAATACGAAGTGGAGATCATCCGTGAGGACGGTTACCCGATCCGGTCGGTCGACCGGGTGGTCGTCACGATCCGCGGGCTCGATCCCGGACCGGACGCGGAACTCACAGATCGGATCTACGAGTCGATGGCCGCCGAACTCGACGAACCGGTACTGGTCGAAGTCCAGTACATCGTCGCTGAGGAACGCGGCCAGCGTTCGACTGAGGAGGTCATTCCGGAGCCGCCGACCGGCTAATCGTTACTTCCCCAACAGTCGAAGCACGACCGATGCGAGCAGGACGACGATTGAGGCGATCATCGCAAACGGCGGTATGGGAATAAAAAACAGGACGATGCCGAGCAGAAAGCCAATCGTGCTGGGTCTGACCATGGAGAGTCGACCGCGAGCAGCCCCCTAACGACTGTGGCCCACAGGTCGACAGTCTCGATTTCTTAGGCGTCGACGCCGTGAACTCGCTCGCGGTCGTCGTCGTCAAGTTCCGCGATTTCGGCCTCCGAGAGCACCTCCAGGCCGCGGTTGTTGATCGCGTGGGGATCGAGATGGGTCTCCTGCATGAACTGCTTGTAAAGCCGTTCGACAGTCTCGCCGTCTTTCTGTTTGTCCGAGGCTCGATCACAGAGTTCCAGCAGGGTTTCGGGCACCTCGTTTTCGGCGACGATCCAGTGGTTGATCAGGTCCGAGAGTCGACGGATCGGACTGGTGAAATGCCCATAAATATCGAAGTTCAGCGCGTGATGGCCACCGAATGGGTCGTTCATGTAGCGGGCCCGTGGCATTACCTTGAGAACGGCGCGCTGGATCTTGTTGAGCATCCGCCCGGGTGACTCTTCGAGGGCGGCGTTGACCGCCTTCCGTGGGTCGTCCCACGAGCCACCGGGGATGGAGACGCTGTCGAGTTCTTGAATCTCCCGAAGGGCCTTGTTCCACTGTTCGGGCGTCGGCTGTGGGTGGACACGGTACATCGCTTCGACACCACGGCCCCACATCAGTTCGTGGGTGACGGCCTTGTTGGCCTTCAGCATACACTCCTCGACGATGGTGTGGGCCCGATCCCGTGCCGGATTGAGCACGAGCGAACCGTCTTCCTTCCGCTGTTGGTGGAGCTGTTCGGCCAACTCGAAGACCAGCGAACACTCCTCGTGGAGCGGCGTGCCTTCCTCCTCAAGACGGTTCTCGGCCTGCGTGTAGGTCATTCGTTCGTCGCTGTGGATCACCGATTTGTAGATGTCGACCTCCTCGAACGAGAGCGTCTCGCGGTCGATTGTCATCTCGACGGTGTGGGCCAGTCGGTCTTCGTTGGGAACCAGTGAACAGACTGTCTCGGCCAAAATGGGAGGCAGCATATGAACCGTATAGGCTGGGAGATAGATGGTATTACAGCGTTTGAGTGCCTCGGCCCACATCTCCGAGCCGGGATGGACGTAGTGACTCACGTCGGCAATGTGAACCCACAGCGTGTAGTGTTCCTCGTCTTCGTCGATGCTGATCGCATCGTCGAAGTCCTGGGCGTCGGCGGGATCGGTCGTCCATGTCGTCAGCTCGCGTAGGTCTCGCCGCTCGTCGAGTTCGGATTCGATCTCATCGTAGACGTCCTCGGTTCGCTTGCGGGCCTCGACCAACACGTCGCTGGGGAACTCGTCGCGGAGTTCGAACTCTTCGAAGAGGTCCTCGCGTTTGGCGGCTAACTGATCGGCAATATCCTCGGTCACCCGGACCGGGCCTTGATCCTCGGCAGTCCCGGTTTGGACGGTGTCATCTGACATGTGTTGGCTAATGAGGGTTGGATAGAAAGACGTGTCGGGCCGGTGTCGGTGGCCGCGGTTCGGCTGTCGACCTCAGGTCTCAGATTCGTCGGTCGAACTGGGGTCGTCGGCGGAGCCGGGATCGTCGACGGCCTGGAGATAGCGTGTGAGGAACTCCGTTCGTGAGAGTCCGTCGGCCTCGATGTTCGCAAGCGTCGATTCGAGATCGCCGCGGGGTTGGTGACAGAGCTCCCGAAAACAGTCTTTGCAGAAATGCTCGAACTCCTTGTCGTGGCGCTCCCAGCGGTTGCCCTCTTTGTCGTACTCACGCGCCTCCGAGCGTGGCACAGCGTCTCCACAGGCCGGACAGGTGACCGTGTTACCACCCCGGTTACTCCGGGTACTCCACATAATAGTTAGCCTAATGGCACCGACCCACTTAGCGTTTGTTCCCCGCGTCTGACGGGTGTACGACGGCGCTTTCGGCGATTCGTCTCGTCGACTGACCATTTCTAAACGATTAATACTAATTGAACCCCACGACCCACAGCGAGAACGGTCACTTTATTCAGTGGGCGGGCTTCGAGTTGCGTATGCAGGTCAAATCGAGACACCACCTCCGCAGCGACGCCATCTCCGCGTTGCAGGAGTCGCTGGCCGACTCGTTCGGCTCCGAACTCGCAGGCGACAGCTACGAACTGGTCGAATTAAGCGAGACGAAATTCGATGTCGTCCTCGTCGACGGCGAGCAACTCGTCGCCTATCTCGACGACGAACCGTTCCTCACCGTACAGGGCGCAAACGAGTACCCGCCCACGAAATCGGTCGTCACCGTCGACGCCGGTGCCGTTTCGTTTGTCTCTAACGGCGCGGACGTGATGCGGCCCGGCATCGTCGAAGCCGACGACGAGATCGAAGCCGGCGATCTGGTCGCAATCGCTGAAGAAACCCACGGCAAAATCCTCGGTATCGGTCGCGCGCTCGAAGACAGCGACGCAATGGTCGGCGACTCGGGGAAAGTCGTCGACTCGATCCACCACGTCGGCGACGATCTCTATACCTTTTCAGTCTAGTTTTCTAGCGACTCGGTTTCGTCTATTCGGGCCCCAGCGATTCGATTTCGTCGGCTGTCGCATACTCGTCTAAACTCTGTTCATAGCCCAGCAGTGCGGCCTCGTAGGTCGTCCGAAGATCCGCGACGGGAGTTTCGCTGGCGTCGACGCGCAGATCGTTGTAAAACCGCCGGTAACCCTGCTCCTCGGTCGTCACGACCTTCAGTGCGGCACTACCGACCGACAGCGATTCGCGTTTGTCGCCGCCCGCCTCAATACCAGCCGCGAGCGCGTCGACCAGTCGCTCGGCAAGTGGGGCCTCGCCGAAGGCATCCGACTCGTAGGTTGAGGCCGTTGCATCGAGCACCGCTTCGTCAGTCAGCAGGTTGCCAGCGACAGTACACTGGCCCGTGTCGCGGTGGCCCGCGTGGTCGTTGCACTGGCTGCCGGTGAAGACGACGCTTCCCTCGGTGTCGACGCCGTGGACCTGCCGGTTTCGGCGGTTGTCATCGGCGTTGAGCAGGGCCTCAACTGCGTCATCAATGGCGAGGCCGTCATCGAGATACGACAGCGTGCGCTCGCCGAGGGTCTCGCTGACGTGGCTCTGGACCGCGACCGCACCGGCTTCGGAGACGAACGGACAGAGCGCGCCGACCCCCGGCAGGCGAGTCGTGACGGCAACGCCGAACCGATACTGTCGACTGTCGTCGGCGTCTTGGTAGGGCTCGCGCACGCAGAGACTGAACGTCATACTGAGACCATTCGGTTACGTGGTGAAACCCCTTTGGTAGCCCGAACAGCAAACGTCTGACGTAAGAACTAATGTTCGACCCCTCTGCACACAGTGTATGGGTATCATGAGTAAGATTCTCGGCGGCACCGACCAGCGAAACGCCGAGGATTACGTCGAACTGGATCTCGATAGTTTCGAAACCGCGGCCGCAGACAGCGCAGGCCCCGCCCTCCGCATCGCCGAAGTCGCGGGTCGACAGGACGTGATTCCGATCAAAGACGCCGTCTATGACGGTGATCTCGTCATCGCGGACATCACGCGACACAGCACCAAAGACCGCACTGTCGAGCAGATCATCGACGAACTCCGACAGGTCGCCGAAGAGGTCAACGGGGACATCGTCCAGAAAGGCGACGACCAGCTTATTATCACGCCGACCGGGATCAAGATCTCCCGCGAAAAACTCTAAGGCTCGTTAGGGCCGCCGTCAGCGAGTTCCGCTGACTGGGCCTGCTTTCCGGCGTCGACGGCGCGGTACTCCGAGCGGTAGGTCCAGATTTTCCGGAGCAAAAAGAGGCCGAAGATCCCGTCGAAGATGATAACGAAGACGAAAAACGAGGCGAGCTGTGGGAGACCACTCAGCGAGATAATATACGAGCCGATTCCGACCGTCGAGTTGTAGGTCGCGTGGATGAGTGCTGCAAGGAGGAGTCCCTTGACAATAATTGGCCCACGATTTTCGGGGTTGAACTTGGCCAAGCCGAGATAGTAGCCGGCGATAGCCGAGTAGATGACGTGGCCGGGGCCTGCGAGTGCCCGCACGGCCGTGATATCGCCCCCGGCGAGGATCGCGCCAAACCCAATCGAGAGCTCGGCCAGCTCACCGGCTTCTTCGAGTTGAGTGACGATATACAGCGCGTTTTCGATGGTGGCGAATCCGAGCCCGGAGATCGCGCCGTACACAGCACCGTCGACGACCGAGTCGAATCGGTCGTCATTGTAGGCATATAGCCGGACGGCCAGCAGTTTCACCGTCTCCTCGCCGGGACCGACGATGAGGAAATAAAACAGGATGAGTCCGACGAACCCCAGCGGGGCGAACAGGTCCCGGGCGTAGGTGTTGATGACGGCAGCGAACGTCGCAAACAGGATCGAGAGGATGAATGTCGTCACCAAAAGCGATAGCGGCTCCCGTGTCGTCACGTCGGAGCGATAGACATAGATCGTCAGTCCGAGGGCCGGAATAACCGACAGCAGTGTCAGGAGGCCGATTGCGGGATCGGTGAAGGCCGCCAGTCCACCAATCGCCACGAGAATCCCCAGCGCGAGCAGGATAACGAACCATTTGGCCGTCCGTGTCAACAGCCAGTAGAGCGCGACCGCCACGCCGTCGACTGAGGTTCGCTCCTCCCAGGTCGCCACGTCGTAGAGATCGCGGCTCTCGTCGGCCGCGGACTCGACCGGATCCCGTTGGTCGCTCATGGAGGCGATTCAACGGCCGGTAACTAAGCTTTTCTCGATGCGAGATCCGGCTCGAACAGTGAGCTTTCAAAAGCACCGGGCCCGAACCCACAGCCATGCATTTCGATCCACGAACACAGCAGGCACTCCGGGCGGTCGGGCTCGACACCGACGAGATCCGAGACGCCTCCGAGCGCGTCGTCGAAGCGGTCGCAGCCGATGCCGACCGACTCGAAGCGTTCTTCGAAGGGACCGATACCATCTACTCGGATATGGATACCGCCCACAGCGCCAGCGAAATCCAAACACACACCGTCGACTTCATCGACCTTTACACTCACGCGGCTGATCTCCGGGGCTACCTTCGATTTGACTCGTGGGGCGTCCCAATCGAGGGCGGTCGCGTGCTGAACGACGCGGTCGTGGAACTCAGTCTCGGCGACACGGTCAACAGTCGGGTTCGGTTCGCCCACGACGAGTCGGAGCTTCAGTGAGGGGTCGACGATGAGCGACGACGCTCCCACTACCGCCGACAGCACCGATGCCAGCGACAGCGAGGACCACCGTGTTCGACTCCGCGGGATCTACACGACTGCACTCACCCAGCGCTGTCTCTCGGCTGGCTGGACGGTCGTTCAGGCCTCAGATCCGATCAAACGCCGCTTCGAGGCATCCTTCGAGACGGATGCCCACGACGTAGAGATCGCCACGACCGACGACCGCCAAGGGGTCGGTATCCACGGTCGACCCGACGTAGTTGCGGCCGCTACCGACCTGATCGACTCAGTCGGTATCGACACCCTCTCGTGGTCCGATCCGGCTCCGGAGGGAGCGATCTTCGATGGCCGAGTCACCGAAACTCGCGGCCGTGGGGCGGTCGTCGACCTCGGCAATTGCGAGGGATTTCTCCCGTTTCGAGGGGTCGACGCCCGCGTCGATACCGGCGACATGGTCCGCGTTCGCGTCACAGACACTGCCCCGCCGTGGGATGATGATCGACCCCTGCTGTCGACGACTATCGAGATCTCGGGAAGCCTCGTGACACTGATTCCCGAATCCGGCGATCCGACCGTCGACACACGCGACGAATCCGCCGCCCGCGAACTCATCGGGATGACCGACCTGCTGGGCGTCGAGGCCCCGGATGGCTGGCGAATCCGCTGGGATCACGCCGCCACCGAAGCCGCGATGGAGGCGCTCGAACCCGCCTTGGATCGCACCGCCAGCCGCGCGGCCGAGATCACGACTGCACTCGACAGCGCGGAGATCGAGGGCGGTGTCGACGCCGCGGGCGAGACCTCCGGACAGCTTGCCGCCCCTGCTGGCGGCGCGTGGCTCTGGTTCGGCCGCGAGTCCCGGTTTGCCCTCGACGAGATCAGGAGTGAAGTCACGACGACGATGCCGGGCCACCACCGGATCAAGGCCGGATCGTCGACTGCGAGTTCGGGCGTCGACTTCGTCGAAGCCCTCTGTGCGCTGGATGAAGCGGCGTTCCCGTTCGAAACTGTCGTCGACATCTTTGGGCCAGCAGTTGGCGACGCGGTCGAAATCGCCCATGGCAAACCGGCTGGCCACTGTATCAGTCTCGGCAAGGGGACTGTCACCGACCGCGACGCCGACAGCATCACGCTCCGCCGGGAGCTATCGGGTGGTGGCCAGTATGACGGACTGGGAGTCCCCCGAGAGCGAGGTGATACGGCCACCACGACGTTCCGCGAGGGTCGCTGGTGGTATCCGACGGTGTACCGCGACAGTGAGGGGTCGGTGAAGGGGACCTACGTCAACATCTGTACGCCGGTCGAATGTTTCCCCCGCTCGGTTCGGTACGTCGACCTCCACGTCGACGTGCTCAAACACGCCGATGGGACGGTCGAACGAGTTGATGACGACGAACTGGATGCGGCGGTCGACGAGGGCAATCTGAGCGAGCCACTCGCCGAGAAAGCGCGGTCGGTGGCTTCGGCGCTGGAAAACGCGTTCTGAGTGAGTTGGCCGTCCAACTCTAGGAGCACTGGGAGTTCGAGCCAGCGACATCTGATCTTCATCGATTGAGTGTTACCGCTTCACCGGGGCCGGTGAGAGCGAGATGTCGACGTGAAAACGTCGAGAGACATTTCGGCGTTTGCACCTGAAAAGCTAATTGAGAACGATTCAGAAGACGATATTATCGTGATGGTGTGGCACCGAGATAACGAGGATGCACTGATTCTGTTAGGCTGGGAGTGGGTTCGGAGTCTATCGACGAAAGTCGAGATGGAGGAGAAGTATTCCGGTGAAACGCCTGCGAAGTTGGAACCAATCTCGGTGAATCCGATGAACGAACTGATCGACATTGGACCGAACACGGCCCACCTGAATCAGATGCCGGAAAATCCGTTCACGCCGGGTGATCGAGTAGTGAAGAAGGAGGGTCACAGTGGAGATCCCGCGGTCGTGATCGAGGTGCTTCCCCCGGAGGCAGAAGCGAACATCTACGGGAATGCAATGGAAGATGAGGGAGTGAATGTTGCATTCCCCTCGCATTTAGATGAGGGGCCGGGCGATTGGGAGTCAATTCATGTCGCTAAATTGGCCTCGTACTGCGACGATCAGGACATCAAACAGTACACGTACAAACACTCGAATTTAGAATTTGCAGAGTAGACGATGGCATCGCACTACCAATTCCAGCAGTTGGACGTCGACGCCGGGTACATCGAACAGCGCTGCGAGCAGCTAGTCGAGCGGGAATTAATTGAGCCGGTCGTCGAGGGCAGAGATATGTACGTGATTATGAGTGGGTGCTGACGTACATCGGGTGGAGATCTCGATGCAGTCTATCTGCAACGGTACCAAAGTTGATTAAATTCAATTCTCATGCATATGTTGATATATCTCAGATATGGTCCCTTCGATTCTATATAACATCCTCTCAGCTTCTCTCTTGTTAGGATCATCTTCTGGGTGACTGACTGAATTTCTTTTAGCTTTTAGATAGTCTAAATTAGAGGGTGTCATAGAAAGCGTCACACACGAAGACGCAGGATGTTGGAACTGTGTCTACGAGCGCCAGCATCCTGCAAGAGGAGACTTCTATCGACGAGTTCTTCAATGTAATGGCGACCGAGACGCTCGCGTTGTTCGAGCATCTTGAGTTCGACTTTCTCGAAGAATTCGATGTGTTCGCCCCCGCTCGCCGGGGGCGAACACGAGATCATCACCCACCAGCACTCTTCCGAGCGTTCCTGCACTGCTACTACAAGAACGTCTACGGCATCCGTCCAGTCACGCGAGAACTCCAGAACACGGTCGTCTGGCTCAGCTGTGGCTTCGATCGACCGCCGTCGAGAGACGCGGTCGATCGCTTCCTCACCGACCTCGAACACGTCGTCGACGAGGTCTTCGACCGCCTCGTCGAGCAGGCCGCCTGCCGCGGCCTGCTCGACTTGACCTACTCCATCGATTCCACCGACGTGAGGACGATGCCCGCCGACCAAGACGCGTCGAAAGGCTACGATCCAACCGCCGAAGAGTACTACCACGGCTACGGCTGTACGATCGTCTCGACCGGGCAAAAGATCCCGATTGCCGCGGAGTTCACCGAGAGCAAGCAAGCGCCAGAGGAGACGGCGATGCGCGTCACGTGTGACGCGCTCGCCGTCGAGAAACCGATCTGGATGCTTGGAGACAGCGCCTACGACACGCTCGGCTGGCACGACCACCTGCTGGCCGCAGGGGTCGTGCCAGTCGCTCCGTACAACGCACGAAACACCGACGATCCGAAAGACATCGAGTACAGGGTCGAAGCCCGCATCGACGAACACAGCGAGGACGTTCAGCTGAAGCAATCGACGCTAGACGAGACGTACAACCGCCGGAGTGGAGTCGAACGAACCAACGACGCCGTCAAGGACTGCGGCCTCGGGCACGTTCGCGCCCGAGGCCGCGTCCACGCACGAGCACAAGTGTTCCTCGCGCTGTGCCTTCGTCTCGTTATTGCGATCACCAACGACGAACGCGGAGACAATCCAGGAAGCACCGTCATCACGCTATGAGAACTATTCTATGACACCCTCTAAATTAGACAATAACACTGGCCTATCTGAGGAATCTTGATAATGATCCTCAAGTTCGCTAATTACTTGCCCCCATGTTCTATCTTTTATTTGTCTGTCTGTATCATATTCGTACCAGTCGCGGAGACAGTATTCTACGGCTCGCAGCGAAAGCATTACTGAGGCGGTTGTTGAATTAACAGATAGACAAACACACGATTGTTTAAAGTCATTTTTAGGCCGATCATCTAACCATGACCAGACATCATCTCGAAAGAACGAGCTAGGATTTTGAATAACCTTCTCAAGATTAATCCGAGATGTTCCATTTTCATGATATGTAAATTTATTTTTAAATTCTTTTGATAAGATGTATAACCAATCCACTGATTTATCTATTATCTTTTCTGTATCTAAAAGTGAAAAATTATCAAATGATTCGTGATGAAATGGTGTTCTTTCGTCAGAACCTATTTCATCTTCCTTTATATATTTCTCTGCGAACCTCTGTCGTTGTTGTTTTATTTGAGTATGAACATTTGGTGCGAGATTATGAGCAGCTAGCGTGACTTCGACAATGAATAAGTCTGCTATCAAGAAGTGTGTATCATAATTATAATCATCGTCTATTTCTCCATCTGATTCAAGCAGATGTTTACGATGACTACAAGATACCCTGATATTTTCTAACTTTCTTCCAACACTATAAGCAGTAGCGAATGATAAGGGCCATTGTTCATTATTTGAATATTTAGTAGTATCAATTTCTATCATTTCTTTTGCTGATATATGTTCGTCGTGTTCTCCAAATTCGTGTACATCAGCTACTACGTCATCATAGACTTCCGTAAAATCATAATTCATATACGATTGTTTTTATTAACCGAACTTAATTCCCCACTATAATTTTTAGAGTGGCCCACATTTTCAGATTGGCATATGTTCTTCAAAATGAAGAATGAACTTAGTACAACTGACTAATCTGGTCTGGTTTCGTCATCCAGTGCTGCGGGTAAGTGTTCTTCCGACTGTTCTACGAAGTCGACGGGATCATCGAAGCCGTGCATCGCCGCGATCTCGGCTTGCAGCTCGCGGGCTCGGTATGCGCGAGCGTCGTCGGTATCTCGCAGCACGTCTCACTGGGAGATCGCCTCGACGATCAGTATCCAATCCTGTGGATGCCAGTCTGAGTGCATACCGGCAGTCGATTCGTTATATTTTATAAAATTCGTGAGCCGTCGACGATGATACATCAATCTAAAAAATGAGTCAACGGGGGAATTGACTTCTTGTGGAGGGCCGGGGGCAAGCGGGCACCGAGTTCATAGGGGCCAATGAACCAGATGTGAGCTTACCCAAAGGATGGCAACAGACCAGACAAACTTAAATGTAATTTCTAGTGATCTATGGATATACACATTCGGTCAAACACATACATCAATAATGTAGTGAAGTAGGGAATTCTTAGTTTGCTGGCCCTCGATTACGGAGCAGTTGACCTAACTCCTCCCAGTCGACATCCCAAGCGAAGAGACCGACCTCCAGATTCCACGCCCACGGTGCAGCGTCGTCGGGATCAGGCTCTTCGAGGGCAGGTTCGAGTTCGTCGACCATCCCGCCGAACAGCCGATCAGTCGTGACGTCACTGTCAGCAGGCCAGTTCTCGAAAAAGTCGACTTCCGTTTGTAAGCAGTTGAAGACCGAGCGTCGGAGAAATGGGCCCTACCGGATTTGAACCAGTGACCACCGAGTTATGAGCTCGGCGCTCTAACCAGACTAAGCTAAGGGCCCTCTGGCGTTGATACCGGCCGGTCCCATATGAGAGTGTCGAGTTCTTGTGGTGTCGACGCTCGTAATTGTGGTTCGTTGGTGGTGTTTAGGTGGCTAGAATTATTTTAAGAACCAGAAAGCCCCCGAGCTATCGACTCTCGCGGCTCGCTGTCGTTGGAGAGAGCTTTGCTCTCTCGTGATCACGAAAGACCGGGGCTCTTTCGAACGACAACGAAGTGAGGAGCGCAGCGAGGTCCTCGACAGGAGCGAGTCGGGGCTTTCTGGTTGTTCACAGCCACAATCTCTCAGCTAAACACAGTCGACTATCTGGTACGGATATGCTTCGTGTAGTGTTCTGAAAGGCTACTCGGAGCAGACGCTCTTCAAAAGCTATCGCAATAGAATGACGCCATCGCCAGGGCTCGAACCTGGGACCACCTCGTTAACAGCGAGGTGCTCTACCAACTGAGCTACGACGGCTTTGCGCAATTACGTGTAGTGGAATGGATTTAATAGGGCTTTCGCTTTTCGCCCAACGGAAGCGACATGCTTTCACACGGCGTCTTCCAATTCCGCTGTATGACTACACTCGATGACGTGCTCACGACGGTCTCCGAGCGCGTCACGCCGACCGCCGAGGAACGCCAGCGGCTCTCGACGGCCGCGGCAACCCTCACCGACCGCGCTCGGGCGGCCATCGATGACCGCGGACTCGATGCCGACGTGATCCAAGTCGGCAGCACCGCCCGCGGCACCTGGCTCGCTGGCGACCGCGATATCGACCTGTTCATCCGATTTCCCCCAGACCTCCCCCGCGAAGACCTCGAAACCTACGGTCTCGACATCGGCCACGAAGTGCTCCCGGATGGCCACCAAGAGTACGCCGAACACCCCTACGTCAAAGGCGACGTCGACGGCTTCGACGTCGACTGCGTTCCCTGTTACCGCGTCGAATCGGCCACAGACATTCGCTCGGCGGTCGACCGCACGCCGTTTCACACCCAGTATCTCGAAGCCCGAATCGACGAGGACCTCGCGGGCGACGTCCGCGTCTTCAAGCGATTCTTAAAAGGAATCGGTGCCTACGGGAGCGATCTCAAGACCCGCGGCTTTTCGGGCTATCTATCGGAACTGCTCGTGGTCGAACACGGCGGCGTGATTCCACTGCTGAAGGCCGCAGTCGACTGGCACCCGCCGGTCGAGTTCGATCCCGAGGGCCACGGGACGACGACGTTCGATGATCCACTGGTCGTGATCGACCCCACCGATCCCGACCGTAACGTGGCGGCGGTCTGTTCGGCCGAAAACGTCGCGCGTCTCCAGCATTACGCCCGCGAACTACTGGCCAACCCGCAGCTTGGGCTATTTTTCCCAGCCGAGCCGGAGCCACTGAGTGCCGATGAGATCCGCGAGCGACTGGCGCGCCGAGAGACGGCCCCCCTCGCACTGGCCTTCGAAACGCCGGATATCGTCGACGATCAACTGTACCCACAACTCCAAAAATCGCTTGCTGGCATCGAGTCCGGGCTGGAAGGTCACGACTTTGATGTCTTTCGATCAGACCTATTTGTCGACGAAGACAGCGACACCACAGTCCTCCTGTTTGAACTGTCGACTGCCCAGCTCCCGGCGGTCGAACGCCACGAGGGACCGCCCGTGGCAGTCCGTGACCACGCGACCGGATTCTTCGAGGCGTATGCCGATGACGACTCCTGTTTCGGGCCGTTCCTCGATGGCGACCGCTACGTGGTCGAACGTCCCCGAGAGTGGACCGACGCCACCGACTATCTCGAAAGCGACGCCCTCCTAGAGGTCGGTCTCGGCGTCCGGATCGAGGAGGCACTCGGGGATGACTACGAGCTACTGGTCGACGAGGAGATCGTCGAACTGGTCGAAACCATCGGAATGGGTCTCACCGAATACCTGACCCCGCAGCCCTGACTACGGACTCCCGACGATCCACAGTCTCGCATCTCACTAACACTCTGTGTCGGCGATACGTTTTAGCCGCCAGTTACCCGAGTAGTAGCTATGGACCGCGAGACGGCCACGCCAACGGTCGACGGGATTCCGGGCGAGCGGGCACAGCAGTGGGTCGACCACCACCACGGAACCGCGGCCCCGAGTACCTACGTCTACGAGTTCGTCTGGGATCTCTCGGGGCCAGCCGAGGGACCCTTTTGTACCGACGTCGACGGCAACGTGCTCATGGATTTCACGAGCCACGTCGCCGCCGCACCGCTGGGCTACAACAACCCGAAGATCATGGAGCCGCTCGCCGAGTTCGATCTGGTCGACCCCTTAAAAATCGCCGGGCAGGATTTCTACGTTTCCAGCGGTCAAGATCCGACAGACGACTCACTGCCCGGACCCACCGGGTTGATGGATCGACTCGTCGACATCACCGACGAATACGGGATGTCGACGGTGTTTCTCTCCAATTCGGGCGCTGAAGCGGTCGAAAACGCGATCAAAATCGCCTACGACCACAGCGAGGGCAGCCAGTACGGGATTACCTTCGACGGCGCGTTTCACGGACGGACGTTGGGCACACTCTCGCTGAATCGCTCGAAGGCAGTGCATCGTCGACACTACCCCGAACTCCCCTCGATTCACGACGTCCCGTTCTGTACGGATCGGAGCTGTAGCCCAGCCGGTTGTGATTGTGGGTTTTTAAATGAGGATGGCTCTCAGCTCCGCCGGATGGTCGACCCCGACCGTGGCTACCTCAATCCCGACGAAGTCGCCTTTATTATTCTCGAACCGGTGCAGGGCGAGGGCGGCTATCGAATTCCGAGCCAAGCCTTTGGCGACGAACTCGCGGCAGTCTCCGAGGAACACGATATCACACTGATTGCCGACGAGATCCAAAGCGGGCTGGGCCGCACCGGCAAAATATGGGGATCGGACCACTACAGTTTCGAACCGGATGTGATCAGCGCTGCCAAGGCGCTCCGGGTCGGGGCAACGGTCGCCCGCGAGGAGATGTTCCCGGACGAAACGAGTCGACTCTCCTCGACGTGGGGCGCGGGCGACATCCTCGCCTCCCTACAGGGCGCACTCACGATTGATGCAATCGAGGAGTACGATCTGCTGTCGAACGCAACCCAGCGTGGCCAGCAGTGTCTCGAACTGCTGGCTGATGGACTTGGCGACGAGGACTGTGTTGTCGACATCCGTGGATTGGGACTGATGCTCGCCGTCGAGTTCGACACCAAGGCCCACCGAAACGCGATTCAAAAGGCAGCCCTCCAGCGCGGCCTCCTCACGCTCGGCTGTGGCCACAGCGTCCTCCGACTCCTCCCACCCCTCGATGTCTCCGAACGGGAGATCGAACTCGGCGCGGATCTACTTATAAAATCCGTCGACGACGTGGTCTGACTCCGTTCGCTACATTCGGTAGCGGTTCGAGTCGTCGAGCGACGGGAGGCTGTCGCCACCGGTCATCTCCTCGAAGGTCATCCCCGAGAGATACTCGTCGTAGGTTACGTCGTACCCCGAGCGGAGATGGAAATCCAGATCGCCGGAGTCGACGGTCTGGCGGTAGAGCACATGCACGCCGCGGCGAAGGAGTTCCTCGGGGTCATCAGTGTCGAAGGCCGCAGCCAGCATCGCAAGCTCGTTTTTGGTTTCACGATCTAGTGAGACGGTAAACTCGTCGTCGAGGTCGCTGTACTCGTCGGTAATATCCTCGGTCAGCTCATCCAGACTCATACGGAAGCCTCGCACAGCAGACGGAAACGCGTTGCTGTTCAGATACACCTCTCACCTATATGTAAATAAAATGAACGCGGTGGCTGTGAGACGGATTACTCGTCGCGGGCCCAGTCGGTCGAGCGCTCGACGGCGTCCTTCCATCGGTCGTAGTTGACTTCGATGTTAGCGTCTTCGTCGACTTCGAACGAGCGGTCGATCTGCCAGTTGTTACGGAGTTCGTCAACTGTGTCCCAGTAGCCGACCGCGAGGCCAGCGGCGTAGGCCGAACCGAGCGCGGTGGTCTCGTCGACGACTGGTCGGACGATTTCGGTCCCGATGATGTTGGACTGCAGCTGACAGAGGAAGTTGTTCTTGACGGCTCCACCGTCGACACGGAGGCTGGCCAGGTCGATGTCTGCGTCCTCGACCATTGCCTCGGCGACGTCTTTGGTCTGGTAGGCGATGGATTCAAGGGTTGCACGAACGACGTGCTCGCGTCGGGTACCACGTGTCATACCAACGATGGTACCGCGTGCGCGCTGATCCCAGTGGGGTGCACCGAGACCGGCGAAGGCGGGTACGACGTAGACACCGTCCGTCGAGTCCACGCTGCGTGCGAGGGACTCGGATTCGGCGGCATCCTCGATAAGGGTCATGTCTTCGAGCCACTCGATGGCGGCACCAGTGATGAAGATCGAGCCTTCGAGGGCGTACTGAACTGGCTCACCCGAGCGCTGGAAGCCAATCGTGGTGAGGAGGCCGTGTTCGGATGGAACGGCCTCGTTGCCGGTGTTCATCAGCATGAACGAACCGGTACCGTAGGTGTTCTTGGCGTCGCCTGCGTCGAAACAGGTCTGACCGAACAGCGCGGCCTGCTGGTCACCGAGCGCGCCTGCGACAGGCACTTCGGCACCGAGGAAGCCGTCTGCGTCGGTCGAACCGTAGGTCTCGTCGTCCGACGAGGGTCGGACTTCCGGGACCATCGCCTTGGGCACGTTGAACAGGTCGAGCAGTTCGTCGTCCCATTCGAGCTCGCGGATGTTGTACAGCATCGTCCGCGAGGCGTTCGAAACGTCGGTGATGTGGTTCCCGGTGAGGTTGTAAATGACCCACGTGTCGATGGTCCCCATCAGGAGTTCGCCTTCCTCGGCGCGCTCGCGGACGTCCTGCGGTCGGGATCGCTGCAGTTTGATCGGGTCGGCGTTGTCGAGGATCCACTCGGTTTTGGTCGCCGAGAAGTAGGCGTCACATTCGAGACCCGTTTTCTCACGGATGTCCTCGACTTTGCCCATCTCCTGAATCTCTTCGACGCGGTCGGTGGTTCGGCGATCCTGCCAGACCAGCGCGTTGTGGACTGGTTTGCCAGTTTCGGCATCCCACACAATCGTAGTTTCACGCTGGTTGGTGATGCCAATCGCCTCAAGCTGTTCTGCGTCGAGACCAGCATCATCAAGCGCCGTGTTGATTACGGACTTCGTGTTCTCCCAGATCTCCATCGGGTCGTGTTCGACCCAGCCGGGCTCCGGATAGATCTGCTCGTGTTTCTCGTAGGCGTTTGCAACGACGTTACCACCATGGTCAAAGACCATGAACCGCGTTCCTGTGGTTCCTTGGTCGACGGAACCAACGTATGTATCCTGTGACATTTTGATATACCGAACTGCATTGGGGGGAGCCGTTCTCCGTCAGCTAGGCCCTAGTCGATATGACGAGCGCCCAAGCTGTATATGAAATGGACAAACAGAATGATAAACCATTTGGAACCGGTGAAATGCCTGAATATACACAAAGATTCAAAAATGGATCTTGGCTCGTGATATATCTCGCTTATTAGTCAACGTGTGAAATGACATTGAAAACTACAAGCGTCCTCATGGACGGGGCTTCATGCCTGATTATGTATTTCACCAGCATCGGGGCAGTTCCCAGCCCTCCGGGTCGACCTTTCAACTCGCCTCCACTCCTTGGAGCAGGACTGCGACCGCTTTCACTCCGAAAAGTGTCGCTTTCCATTGAGATCTATACTGAGCTGGAGCGACTGTGGCTGAAGCAAACAAGCCGGTTGGTTCACCGCTACTAGTTGTAGTCTGGAGCAGATGAGTCGATCAGTTCCGGTGCCGGGGCTATACTGAAATTTGATATAGCAGCATACAATTTATATCATAACCCCCCGGCGATTGAACGACTGTTTCGATACGGTTGTGGGCCTGCGTATCCGCATTTAGCATATCAAAAATACTCATTGGTTGCTTGGAACATAACTAATTATGTCGTTATTGATTACACTCCCAATCCCACACAATATATTTAAGCAAGTTACTACGTTTGATACTACTGATGAGTGCAACAGATACATCAATCCATCTCTACTGGGCAACCGGCTGTACGAGCTGTCTTCGAATTAAGGAGTTCTTAGAGCGCAATAACACGTCGTTTGTCTCGCACAACGTCATTCAAAAGGACGGATCGACGGACGCGGACGCCGAATCAACCGTTGGTATTCAGGGTGTCGACCCGGAGATCATGGACGAGATGGCCGAGCTCGGACTCCCACAACACGTCCCAATCGTGCGACGCGGTGAGGAGTGGGCCGATGGCAAGGATTTGGAGAACGTCGCCGAGCTGGTCGGCATCGACTACGACGCCGAGCCGCTGCCGGTCGAGGAGCTGTACCGTCGACTCACTGTCCTCTTGGAGACCACACAGGAGTATCTCGAACTCCTGCCGGACGACGAACTGGAGACCCATATCCCAAACCGCCCCCGGAGTTACGCCGATCTCGTCCAGCACATCTACAGCCTTCCCGATGTGTTCATGATGCATGAGGCGGGCGTCCCGATGACAGGTGTCCCCCGAATGGAACATCACTGGGACCACAACTCGAAGATCGCCCTTCGGACCTACGGCTCATCGGTCCAGGGACGGTTAGATGACTGGTTTGAGAGTGCGGGACAAACCTGTGATTGGTCCGAAACAGCAGATGTGTTCTGGGGCCAGCCGACAAAACACGCCTTTTTCGAGCGGACGACGTGGCACACCGGCCAACACGTCCGGCAACTGGAGTGGGTGCTCGAAGAGGTCCTCAACATCGAGCTTGAAGAGCCACTAGACTCGGCGTTGTGGGAGGATCTACCGATGCCCGAAAAGGTCTGGAACGACAACTAGACCATCGAACTTTGGACGGCAACCGGCTGCAGCTACTGTCTACTGATTTTGTGCGTCGACAACGGCCACACCGGCGAGGTTGACGATGTCTTTGACTTCGTCGCCGCGCTGGAGGACGTGAATCGGCTTATCCATGCCAACGAGCATTGGGCCGATGGCCTCCGCGCCACCGAGTCGCTGGAGCAGTTTGTAGACGATGTTGCCGGCTTCGAGGTTCGGGAAGATCAGTACGTTCGCCGGACCGTTGAGGTCCGAAAAGTCGTAGGTGCTGTCGACGATGTCCTCGACAACCGCCGTATCTGCTTGCATCTCTCCGTCGACGGGGAAATCAACGGTCGAATCGGAATGGAGCTGGTCGACGGCGTCTCGAATCTTGGCTGTCCCCTCGTTGCGAACGCTG